>CAJUBJ010000003.1 GCA_910584655.1 uncultured Bacilli bacterium | reverse complement strand
TTCTAGCAAAGAACCCTTATAAAACCAGCAAAAAGTCAAAATTTGTAACAAAAAAAGAAACTGACAGTTGCTAAGTTGCGCAACTGGGCAACCAAAAAAGCAACTGCTTTTTTATCTAATTATTAAAAAAAAAGAACTTTTCATCTAAAGTTCTTTCTAAAAATTTTTTACTTTTATTATTTTTTATAAAATTATCCAAGTTTGCATTCCTTTTTTATTTATTTTAAATTCTTCTAATTTAATTAATTTATCAATAAACATTAAAGTTGCATAAGAAGCATCTTTTTTTTGCATCCAGAATTCATCACTTACACACAATTCATTATTATATTTATTTCTTATCTCACTAATATTATTATCTCTTAAATCAATAAATTTAACTTCTTTAATTGTAAAAAAAGCAACTACTCCTCCACCAGATTTCTTCACTACAACAATATCATCTTTAGTTATTCTATCATATGGAGCAATTTTATTTTTGCTAATTCTTGATTCAATAGTTTTTTTACCATCTAACATATATGTTAAACAAGGTTCACTAAAAACACCTAAATGAATATTTTTATTCTTAATCTCTTTAAACTTTTCTTTACTTAACTGAGATTCTAAGTTAATTAATATTTCATCTCTCATAATTTAATTTCTTCTCCATTTTTACAATGTTCATAAAACTCATCGCCTGTTAATACTCTTTTAGTTTTTTCATAAACATAACAATGCATTAAACTATCATCAATATTTTTACTTTTTAAAGTTGCAACAAATTTCTTTTTAACATCTTGTATAAGTTTATCTTCTGTTGTATATTCAAAAATACCTCTAAAATCTTTCCAAGCATGTTCAAACCAATAATATTTACCATCTTTTCTATAAGTTAAAAAAGTATGTGACTCATCATTTATTCCATCTTCATAAAATATAAACATTGTCTTTATATCTAATTTATTATTTTTTAAATAGTAGCGTTCTACCTCTACTTGATCCCAACAAACTCCAGTGCCTCTTTTTATAATTTCTTTAGGTTTTAATAATTTATATTTAGCATAATTTGTTACACATAAATCATCATAAAAATTACCACTTTCATCATTCCAACCATATTTAATATTATCCATCAATTCTAATACTTCTTTTGGTTCATAAAAATCCCAAAAACCTAAATTACCATTAGCTGGTATAGCTTCTTCAAACTTAATAACATTTTCCATTTTAAAACCATAGCCTGCTCTACCTTGTGTCGCTCCATAAATTAATTCATTTTTATTAATTAATTCATCTTCAAATTCCTTAGTAACTTTTACACAATCAGTTATTTCCACACTACCTATAATCGCACTTGTTGGATATTCTAATCCTAAAGATTTAAATCTTTCTAAATATTCTTCTTCTACTTCTTTACTAGCATGTATTAAAACCTTGCCACGAAATTTAGTATTCCAACTACGGAATTCATAAATTTTATAACCATTAATAATTATTGAAGCCCAAGGCTGTCTAATGCTTAAGACTTTCATTTTAGTATCCACCATCTACTTTAATAATTTCACTATTTATATATCTTGCATCATCACTAGCTAAGAATGCAATTACTTTAGCTATTTCTTCAGGTTCAGCAAATCTACCTAAATATATTTTACTAGTTTCATCATCAATTAAATCTTGTGGTAAATCTTTATTCATCTCAGTATTTACCCATCCTGGTGCAATTGCATTAACATTTATATATGGAGCAAATTGTAATGCTAAATTATGAGTTAAATTTATTAAACCTGCTTTTGATGCATCATAATCTAATGATGTTGGAAAAAAAGCATTTATTCCATTAGTACTAGAAATATTAACAATCTTACCACTTTTATTTTTTAACATTTCTTCCCCAACTCTTTTAGCTACAATATAAGGTCCTATTAAATTAGTATTAATTGTATCTCTAAAATCACTAATAGTTCTATCAGCAAATTCTTTATCAATAGCTATTCCTGCATTATTTACTAAAACATCTATTCTTCCAAACTCGTCAATTACTTTTTTAACCATTTTATCAACATCATTTTCTTCTCTTACATCTGCTTTTATAGCTAAAGCTCTAACTCCATATTCTTTTTCAACTAATTCTTTTAAACATAATGCTCTTTCTTCCTCTTCAATATAATCAATTACAACATCATATCCGCGACTTGCAAATTCAATTATTGTCGCACGTCCTATTCCTCTTTGACTTCCAGTAACTATAACTACTTTATTCATAACTTCACCTTCCTAAAATCTTAACATAGCCATTTTCTTTATTATAACCTATAGCTTTATAAAATTCATTAGCTCCTATATTATCATTTTCTGCTATCAAGCACATAAAGCTACATTTTTTATCTTTAGCTAGTTCTTCTATATAATTAAATAATTTTGTCCCTATTCCTTGTCTTCTATAATCGTTTTTAACTCTAATACTCCAAATAGTCATATATGGTTTACATTTTTCAAATATATCTTTATGAAGATTAACATAAGCAAAACCAACAATCTTTTTATTTAATTTTGCAACAATCATTTTATAAAATTCATTATCTTTAATTTCTCTATAAACGTTATGCATTTTTATTAAATCTGTTTTAACTAACGAATCATTGTCATATAATTCTGCTACTATTTTTAAATCTTCTTCTTTTAATTCTTCAAATTCTATAACACTATCACTCATCAGTAAAACTTCTTCTCCCAACGACTTTTTTCATCATCACTAACATTATCACTATAGAAAAATTCACAATTAGTAGAATTATCTAAAAATATCTCAAGCATTTCTTTAAAATCATCGGCTGTATTAGCTTGCTTTATTTCTTCAACACTCATCCATGTATTAATTCCTTCATGACTTCTAGGTATTAAATTTCCACTAAATGTACTTGTTTTAAAAAACATTACCATATATCTTTTCTTCTTTTTAAAGTCATACCAATCTTTAAAACCACAAGGTAAAACGTTTGAAATATCAAGACCAGTCTCTTCTTTTACTTCTCTCAAAACAGATGGAACTAGTGCTTCACCAACTTCAACATGTCCGCCTGGAAAAGAAATACCATCCCAATCATTTTTATCTCTTATTTGTACTAAAACTTTATTATTTTTTTCATCAAATACCATACACATATTAGTTAATTCAACTAATTCTAATTCATGCTTACTCATACTATCACCTAAATATGACTTAATAATTCATTAAATTCATCATAACCAGATTCACTATTTAAATGTCCACCACCACTAATAACAAATTGTTTATTACTAATAGCATCAGCAAAACTCTTCTCCTCATCATATCTAACATAAGGATCATTATCTGTATAATAACAAATAATCTCTGATACATAATTTTTAATATCATTCAAATTATCAAAATACATAGATTTATTAACAGTATCGTATTCTTCATTTATTCCTAAATAATTATTAAATCCACATACAAAAATAACTCTCTTAACTTTTATTTTATTATTAACTAGAAACTTAGCTATAAATACTGGTGCTATAGAATGCGCAAATATTACTGTTTCTTCATTCACTAAACCAGCATCAACATAGCACTTCATCACTTTTTCCCAATTTTCATAGTTTTGAAAACCTACTCCAGTTGGCATATCTGGAGTATAAACTATACCACCACGATTTTCTATTTCTCTTCTTAACCAAGGAATCCAATTTGAATAAGGACTTCCAAAACTACCATGCATTAAAAAATAATTAGTAATCATTATATCTCTTCTTTCCATTTCATCTATTATATCATTATTGATTAATAATTTATAAAAAAAGACAGTTAAAAAGTCAGACATTAATCGTCTGACTTACCTTTAGTCTTCTGTAATAATACTTAGTTGTCCACAAGCTGCCCCAGCTTCAATCTCTGCTTTAGTTGCAATAGCAATAGCATAATCATAGCCATTCATCTCTAGTTCTTCAATGATTTTCTCCATACTGACACCTCCTTTTCATCTTGTATATAGTAATCTATTTTTTCCATCCCTAAACTTTCAAGAATCTTAAAATAATCACGATAACATTTACTAAACCATACTTCATATCTTGGAATTACATATCGATACCATAAAATATCTAAAATTAAATTCTGTTTAAAATATTCTTTTCTTACATCAATAATTTTAATTTCTCCATTACTTTTTAAATATTTAATTAAGCATGAAAATGTTTTTTTCATATCAGGTAAATGATGAACAACATTTCTTAAATAAAATTCATCTACTGAACAATATTCACATCCAACTATTACATTATCATCTTGATTATAAACATAATCTAAATTAGGCAGATAAGTTATATCACAAATTTTATAATCTGAATTCGGATTATACCCACTACCAAAATCAATTTTTAACTTTTCCAAGTTTTTTTATCTCCTCAGTATCAACACTACTTCTCTTTTTATTTAAAGAACAATTACCTACATGTTCACAATAAGTTTCCCATTTACAAAAATTACCTATTGGTGTAATTATAATATCTGTATCATCATATCCCGTATAATTTCCAAATACTCCAAATTGATGTCCTTCCCAAACATAATCATAAAAATTACATCCATCATCTAATATTTTTTCTGCTCCTAATTTTATTTGAAAATCAAAGTCTCCATATCTCCCCATCAAGTCTTCACACACAATTACATAAAAATTATCACTTAGTATAACTTTTAATAATTCCACTAGCTTATCTCCAGTTGACTCTTTACACTTTGGAATATTAATTCTTGTATTAGGTATATATTTCTTACATAATAATGCTTGATTTCTTCTTCTCATATATTGTTCAAGTGATGAAATAGATATAGCTACTTCTGTAAGTCCAGCATCGCTATAAGATTTAATTCTCTCTTCATCAAGTAGAATACCATTAGTAACTAAACAAACATCATCTGTTACATGTTCACGTGTTAGCTTAATAAAATCTACTAAATCTTTTCTTATCGTCGCTTCACCACCCATTATAGTAGCTCGTTTTAGCATACCAACACGCTTCATTGTTTCTCTCATTTTCTCTATATCTAACTGTAATGGCGTTTTATTAGGTTGATAACAAAAATAGCAATTTCCATTTGGTCCTGTTGATTCATTCATATTACAATTCAAATTAGTAATAATTCTATATCTAAATATATTATCTCTTGTTGCCATTATACTAGATTAACTCCTTCAATTATCCCTTTACCAAGATTATTACCATCTGATACTGCATTCTCATTAATTGGAGATAATTTAATAAAGAAATAATCTTTATCAAAATATTTATTTAACTTTTCTATATCAAAATCATCTGTATCAACTAAAGTTAGATTAATAGTTATCTTTAAATTACTCTTTGTTCTAATTTGACCTAATTCCTCTATAGTTAGCTTTCTAACAAATGGAATTAACCAGTTTCTCTTATTTTCATCTAATGAATGTAATGATATTTGTAATGTTATATTATCTTTAATAAAACTAAAATCACTATCTTTAACTCCAATAGTTGAAATATAATGATGAACATTAGGATACATTTCATCAATAATTTTTATTGCTTTCTTAACTTCTTCTATATTTAAGAATGGTTCACCCATTCTTGTATAATTTATTTTAAACTCTTGTGAATTTTTTGGATCATAGTTAGGATTTTTATCTAAAATAAATTGAACCTGTTCCACTATTTCTAGAGCAGTTAGATTTCTATATTTCTTTAATTGACCAGTTGCACAAAATTTACATCTAACTGGACATCCACTCATACAAGATACACCTATCATCCATCTTTCATCACGACTACCTATTTCATAACTAGCTAACTTGTTTTGTTTTTTACCAATTGCATCTTTTGTATAATAAGGTAAAAAAGTATCAGTAACTTCTAAAGGAAAATCATCTTCTGTCTTTAGGGCATATACTATTCCATTTGCAAACTTTCTTGACTTAATTTCTTTTAACATTTTTATCTCTTCTTTCTTATTATCATTTTAGTAATATCACACTTCAAAAAAATATTTTCTTGTTACTAACATTATATTAATAACATTTTTGTTTGTCAATATGTTTTTAACAAAAAAATAATATCTTGCATTTGAACATAAAAAAGAAGTTCAATTTTGAACTTCTAACTTTCTTTAACTTTCTTTACATTATTATAGATTGGCTTCCCTGTCTTTTCATCTATATAATCTATATTTTCGTAATCTTTACTATCAACAGGTAAATTCTTACTTTCTAATTTTTTCTTTATTAATCCATTAACAAAAGAATAAAGTATAGAGAATATAGGAACCCCTATTATCATTCCCACCATTCCAAATAATCCTCCAAAGATTAATAATGAAAATAATACCCAAAAACTACTTAAACCAGTTTTACCACCTAATATCTTAGGACCAATTATATTACCATCTACTTGTTGTAAAATAAATATAAATATTAAGAATCCAATACATTTACCAGGATCTACTAACAATATTAAAAAAGCACTTGGTATAGCTCCAATAAATGGTCCAAAATAAGGAATTATATTGGTTACTCCTACTAAAACAGATACAACTAAAGCATAAGGCATTTTTAACCAAACCATAAATACAAAACATAATATACCTATTATTAAGCTATCAATAAGTTTTCCTGAAAAGAATCCCCCAAAGACTTTATCTGTATACTTAGAATTCTCTATAATAATATTTACTCTTTCATTATCAAAGAACGTATACAATAACTTTTTTGTTTGAGCTTTAAATTTTTCTTTATCAAATAATACATATATTGAAATAATATAACCTATAACTAAATTATATAAGAATTTTAAAGTACCAAATATACTATTGCCTAAAATAGTCATTATATCATTAAATGTACCATTATTAAGCCATGTACTTAAAAATTCAGCAAATTTACCATAATTATCATTAATAAATTTTCTAGACTCTGGACTTCCACCAAAAAACTTAATTAATAGTTCTTTGCTATTGCTCAAATACACATTTATATTAGTAGCAAGCATCTGTAAGCTTTTTAAAATCTCAGGAATCAAAAAGCTTATACATGTAACTAATAATCCCAAAAATATTAATGTACTTGTAAATAAAGATAGTACTCTAGATATTTTACCAGTATCTTTATCTTTAAATATTTTTTTTAATATAATTTTAAATACATTATTATCCAAAAATCTAACTACAGGATTCATAATATATGCAATAGCAAGTCCATATACAAAAGGCATTAATATTGTAAATATCGTTTTAACAAATGATGATATATAATCCCATCTATAAATCGAAAAAAACAATAAAATTAAAGCAGCAAAGACACAAAATATTGTAATTCCCCATGCAACATATTTATTTTGCATTTTTTCTTTCATAAAATCATCTCTATCTAACAATTATTTCTATATCACTTTTTGGATAAGTAGAACAAGGATGAATAAAATTATAATTTTTTTCTGCCATTGTTCTTTTATCATTTACAATTTTCACATCTCCTTTAATAAGTTCACTACGACAAAAACCACAACTGCCATTTTGACACATAATAGGAATATGTATTCCACTCTCCTCAATAGCTCTCATAATTGTTTTGTTATTATAACATGGTAATTCATATTTTTCACTACCAATAAACAAAGATAATTTATAAATAACAACTTTTTTTATATTACATCTAGGCAAAAAGTTATCATATCTAATAAATTTTTTAGGAAGTTTAAGACTTTTTAATTCATTATCTAAGTATTTTAATAATCCTTCACTACCAGCTATAAAAAAACTAGTATTTCCCTCATCATAATATTTTTTTATTTTATCTAAAGAGGCAAATCCACTTAAATATCCTTCTTTTTTTTCTTCACTTAAAATAAACAGAACTTTAACTTTATTAGAAGTTTCATTAATCTCTAATAATTTATTTTTAAAAATAAAATTCTTTTCATTTTTTTCACTATACAATATTGTTAATTTATAATCATCAGTTCCCTCTGCTATAGATTGAGCCATTGAATAAATCGGAACAATTCCATCACTAGATACAATCGCAATAACATTTTTTTCATCTCTTAAAGGTTCATAATAAAATTCACCAAAAGGATTAGATACTAATACTTTATCTCCTTCTTGTACATAGTTATATAAATAATCTACAACCATATCTTCTTCTGTATTAGAAAAAGTAATAGCATATTCTCCATTTAATCCTCTATTAGGACTACTAGATAAACTAAATGGTCTAGTATATTCTTTATCATCTATAGTAATTGTTAAAGCAATTTTCTGTCCTGCTCTAAAATTTGGTAACTCCAGCTCTTTTATATTATTTAATACAATTGTTTTAAATTTATCATTTTCTTCAATTACTTCTTTAACTAAAGCAATTATTTTTACAGGATTCATCTTTTTAGCTAAATCATTAGTTTTATAATCTAAATCAGTAACAATATCTTCTCCATTATATAACCATCGATTTCTTTCAGTAGCAAGTTTCTTTATTTTCTTTTCATTAAATATCTTTAAAGATTCTATTTCATTACCTTTCATTTTTACTCTCCTTTATATCTTTCATTATTTCATCTTTACAAAAAATACCTGACATAAAAGACGAATTATACCCATAAGCATCTCCATCAAAGCCACCACAATTATATAATCCATCTATATATTTTTCTTTATGTCTATTAAGTAATCTTGGTAATGTATCATCTAAATCACAAAGTTTATAACCATATGTAGTTCCTTCTGGACTATTACAACTAAAAATTGTATTTAAAGGTGTTTTTATTTCTATTTCTTCAATATAATTAGAAATTCTAACTTTAGTATATTTTTCAAAAACCGAAATTAATCTTTGAGCTATTTCTCTAATATCTGTAAAATATCTCTCTTTTTCTACATAATCTCCAAAACAATCTTCAAAGTAAACTGTTGTTAAGCTTATTTCACAAGTTCCTTCTGGACTAATATCAGAATTAGCATTATTATGAACAATTGCAATTTGATTGCCTGATAACAATTCTCTCATTCTATTATATTCTATATCACTATCTAAAGATTGATATAGGAAAGACATATAATCATTTAATCCTAATTCAGAAGCACTTCTATTAAGTCCAATATTAACTGTAAATGATTTTCCACCTAATTGACGACTATTTATATTTTTTAAAGCATCTTTTGGTACATCAGTAGAATCAATCAAAGACTCATACAAGTTATTTAAACTTGAGTTTACTACTACTTTATTAGCATATAAAATAGTTCCATCTTCTAATCTAACACCATTAACTTTATTATCATCTACTAATACTTTAACTACTTTACTATTTAATCTAAGTTCACCACCATTCTCTAAATAACAATTAGATAATGATAATGAAATATCAGCATTATTAAATGATGGTACACTATAACCTTCTACAACATTAAGCAAGAAAGTTGCATATGTAACAAAAGAAGTCTTTGTTTCACTATTACCAAGTAGCATCCACATTACATTTATTAATTCTTGTGCTTCTAAAGGTATATCTAAAGCATCCATAACTTTACTAACAGAGTTATTACCTATTCTAGCAAAATTCTTATAATTTTCTATTATATAATTATAATCTATACTACCACTATTTTTTACTATATAATCAAGAGCTTCTCTACATTCTAAAGCTAATTCAAAAAAAGTTCTGACTTTATCTTCTGAACCTGGCACACATTCTTCTATTTTTTTTATATAATTTTCAAGTCCAAATGGTAAAACAATATCTTTATCATGTGTAATAACTCTAAATAAATTAGAAACACTTGATAAACTAACTTTTTCTTTTACACCTAAAGATTCAAGAATATTTTCTAACTTATAACACTCATCGTAACCATTAAAATATATATTATGAATATTATTACCAAACTCAAATCTTCCCATTTTAGAACTATTAGATAATCCACCAACATTATTATGATCATCTAATAACAATACTTTAAAACCTTCCTTAAGCAAAGATAAAGCACTAACTAATCCACTTGTACCTGCCCCAACCACTATTACATCATAATTGTTCATAAGACACCCTCTATTCTTCAATTATTATACCATCAAAAAAAGAGCATTTCCACTGCTCTTTTAATTAAATAAATTTTGTAATAATTTTTTCTTACATATCACCAAATACATAAACTCTATAAATATAATAATTAACATTGCTAATACATAACTTCCTAATAATAATTTATATTGTCTATATACTGGAATAAATAATGGACCAAAACTAATTATAATAGCTAAAAAAGAAGGTACCATAACAATTATTCTCTGTTTAATTATTGCATTATCATTATCTTCTTTTTTTTCAATAAATCTATAATCTAATATTATAGACGTTAAAGTAATAAGACATAATGAAATAAAAGGTAATAAATAACAATAAATTATACTTACTTTATCTAAATCCAAATAATACCATACTAAACTACCATTAATTATTACAAATATACTACCTATAATAATATTAACTAATATTTTAGAAAATAATATCTTATTCATTTTTATTGGCATTGTTCTTAATATTTGCATATTCTTCTTTTCTAAACTCATTGCTGATATAGCAGATCCTCTAATTGTTACAAATAAACTTAAAAATGTTGGTAAAAACAAATTTATATATATATCAAAATTTTCTATTTTATATAAACTATTAAAATCATAAATATTTAAAATAATTAGTAACAAAAAACTAAAAAATATCATTGCACTATATGAATTAAACAAATAAAATTTATTATTAAATAATTGTTTAAATTCTTTTCTTATAAGACCACCTATTTTTTTTAATGCCTTAGTTTTAGGATATTTAAAAACTTCTTTTTTATGTATTCCTTTCAATAAAGAACATATTTTTTGATACTTTTTAGATAAGAATAAATTATATAAATAACTTAAACATATTAATATTCCAATTAATGCCACAAAAGTTACATAACTTTCATTTTTTAAGCTATATATAAATAGATAACTTAAAGGATATATATAATAAAATCTATTTATTAAATCAACCATAATTGTATTTATATTACTACTATTTATTCCATTAAAGATTAAAATAAATATTATAAAAACAATTAAAATTAAAATTACCTTCCCAATTCTATATTTTAAACTATTATTACTAATTATCTTTATATAATCATTAAAGTAAGAAATAACAGATGCTAATATTATTGGTAATAATGGAATAAATAAGCTACTAATAATGAATATTAAACCAAAACCATCATTTATATTACTTATAACTTTATTAAAACTAATAAAACAAGAAATCATTATAATACCAACATAAACCAAATTCCTTAAATATATAATAAATAGTTTACTAAATAATATTTGTTGTCTAGTAACAGGCAAAGAAAATAACATTTCATTATCTGGATTCTTAAATATAATAGGATCAATAATAAAAAGATCCATAAAAAAGCATAAAAAACTACTAACAATAAAACCTAAAGCTAATATTAAATAACTATCCTCAATATCTATAAAGTTAAATAATCTATAAATTAAATAAGTATAAACAATAGCAATAATTCCAGTAAGAATCAATTTTTTTTCTAAATTACTTTTAATTCCATCTTGACGAGCAATTATTATTTTATTTACATCAAAAAGCCCTAGTATATTAACAATAATTAGTTTAAACAATTTATTCATTTTCAACTAACTCCATAAAAGTTTCTTCTAATGTTTTATCTTTTATTATTCTATCCATATCACCATCAACAATTAATTTACCATCTTTTATTATTGCTATTCTATTACATAGTTTCTCTGCCACATCTAAAACATGTGTTGAAAAGAAAATAATTTTTCCTTCTTTAGCTTTTTCTCTAAGTGTTTCTTTTAAAACAAATGTTGACTTCGGATCTAATCCAACAAAAGGTTCATCTAAAACATATAGTTTTGGATTATGCATAAATGCCGCAATTAAAACAAGTTTTTGCTTCATACCATGTGAATAACTACTTATTAAATCATTTAAATCATCATATAATTCAAATTTATTAGCATATTCTTTAATTGCTAGTTCTCTTTCATTATAAGTAAGTTCATAAATATCTGCTATAAAATTAAGATATTGTATTCCTGTTAAATGTTCATATAAAATTGGATTATCTGGTACATAAGCCATCTTACTTTTATATTTTATTGGGTCTTTTAAAATACTAACTTTATCAAGTAATATATCTCCCTCAGTAATATGATTAATTCCAACTATCGATTTTATAGTTGTTGTCTTCCCAACACCATTTCTACCTACAAAAGCATAAATATCTCCTTCTCTTACAGATAAATTAAGATTATTTATAACTCTTTTATCCTTTATATACTCTAAACTATAATTTTTTATTTGTAACATTAAAAATCACCTCTATCAACCACTTTTTGTACTTCTACTAATCTTTTATAAACTTCTTTACTATTTTCTTTAAATTTATTAGATCCAGGTCCTATCATAACACTACTAAATACCAATCTTATTCTTTCTAACTTACCCATATTAGAAATAAAAGACATTTTTAAAAATCGCATAAATAAAATTTTTCTTACTGTAATATATTTTATATTATCGAAAGGTACTTCAAAAATCTCCTTTTCTTTATAACCTATAAAATTAAACTTTACATAGACAATTCTATTTTCTGTAATTGCTAACCCAACCTTGCGTCCACTTATAAATACAAATAAAGCTAAAACAAATACAATAAATAAAAAATAATATAAATATACATTTAATCTAGCTACAAATAAATTAAGTAAATCTAATAATACTAAAGAAACAATAAATGCTATTCCAAAATTACCATACGAATTTGCATAAACAACACTCTTTACCTTTTCTTCACTAAATCGTTGCATTTTATTTATAAACATTTCAAAGCTAAACATATAATCACCTAAAAAAATTATAACACATAAAAAAGTATTATCACTAATACTTTAATATTTTACTTTTTATAATCTGCTAATATCTTAGATAAACTACACTCATCATCATCTTCAATAACTTCAAACACACATTTACCTTTCTGCATTATATCTGCAGGATATATCTTTCCATCTTCTGTAATAAGTAATATTTTATCTCCATCAACTCCAAAACTTAAATAAAAACTACCTATTGTAACTTTTTCTAATATCGTTTCTTCCCTACCAGTATACTTAACTTTATAAAAATTCTTATATTCTTTTTTTCTTAAGGCCAATAATACTGCATAAGTATGTTTACAATAATAATTAGCTTTGCAATTACACCACATTATTGCATATTCATCTTCTACTTGGTCTAATATAACCAATTGAGGACTTTTATCTTCAACAATTGCTAAATATTTATCTTTTACTTTTTCTAAGAACACCACTCGTCCTTCATCATAAAGTCTCGTTCCTGCTTCAATACTTATTGGTCTAAATAATTTTATTGAATCACTTTCAAACAAATCAAACTTTATAGGTTTAGTATAATTGAATTTTTCATCAGTTCCATCAAATTTACCAAATATTTCATTCAAAAAAACTTCCATACTTCTTGGTAAGTAAGCAAAAATCAATGCCAAAGGATCTATTAATTCTTCCCATTCTAATGGCAAAAATCTATCAAAAATATACTCTTTAGGTTCTTCTTTAAAGTAACTTAATATCTCAACTCTATCTCCTATTATATTATCATCATACAAATATGAATTATCATAAGATACTGCCATCATCTTATCAACTATCTTCAAAGATAAAAATTTAGTAACCATTTGTACATTTATAAAATCCTCTATATGTTTTTCATCAAAAAAGTTTAAATCAACCCACACAATTTTATAAACTGCCAACTTTTTTATATAATCAAATCTAACATATATATTATTACCATTATAATTGGATAAATATATAGACATAACAAGTTCATGTCCTCTTTTTACCAAATAATCATTTATTTTATCAAAAACACTTTTCTTATCTTTATTAAATAACATATTACCATCTACTTTATTTCTTTATTTTTTTCTTTAAATCATTAATTTTTTTATTATATTCACTTGTAATTTGTTCTATCTTTTTATTCTTTTCTCTTTCCAATATTTCTATTGCTTTACTTGCACTTGTTTTTACTTTATCTATTTTTTCTCTTAAGTATTTTTCACTTGCTTCAAAATTAAAAGCTGATACAAGTCTTTTATAAAGTCCTCCACGTTCAAATAACAATTCTCTAACTCTCTCTGTTATTTCTTCTGTATTATCCTTTTTTAATGACTTAGTAATATTCTTAAATCCACTAATTATTTTAAATGATATTGATAAATCTACTATCAACGTTGTAACCATTATAACAGAAAAAATTAGCAGAATATTTCCATTTACCATTTTTAGTATACCAATAAAGAATGGATTTAATACATACATCACTAATAAACCTAGTATACCAAAAGCAATTAAATTATCTAAGCAAATTCTTCCATTAATATTAAATTTCTTATGTGAATAATCCCACCATCTTGCTTTAAATAATTTTTCCATTAAATAACCTGTAAAATATTCTAAAAATGAACACAATAAAACTGCCATAACAAATAATACTAAAGGATCTTCTAAATATCTATTCAACAAAAATATCATCAATAAGCATCCTACACCATATATAGGACATATAGGTCCAATTAAAAATCCTCTATTTATCAGTTTTTTCTCATCATGTAATGCAACACAAACTTCCATACACCATCCTAAAAATGAATATATCAAAAATAAGATAAACAAAATACTAATTTCTTTCATAAATTTCTCCTTATATAACTTATTTATTATAAGATAGTTTATCTTTAAGCTTCTGTAGTATTTTTTCTTGTCCTTTAAAAATTTTACTCATTGCCTCATCTACTTTAAACCATCTACCCTCATCCATTTCTGGGAATTCTTGAATAATACCAGACATAGGTGGCCATTCTTTTTTGAATGTATTTGATTTCATCTTGCTAGCATCAAAATCTGTTTCAACTCCAAAAACTGTTACAAGTTTATTAGAAGATTCCATCTTTTTAGAGCCTATAAAAAATAAATCTTTTTTACATACAGTAAAACTTGTTTCTTCATTAAATTCTCTTAAAGCAGCATCAATAGCTTTCTCAGTAGTATATTCACCCTTACATATACTCCAAGAATCCTTACCTTCCCAAAAAGGTCCTCCTGGATGTTCTAAATAAACCATTAAATATCCGTCTTCAAATTTATATGGTAAAATACCAGCACTTCTCTTCATACATTACTCCTTTTCAAAAATAATGGCTACAACACCAAATTCTTTCTGTTCTTCTTCTGTATAAAATCTAGACATCTCTTTTAAATAATTTTCTTTAGTATAACCTTCTAAGTATATTCTTTTCATATCATAACAATTTATTAATTGAGAAAAATTATCATAATATTCTAAACCAACTACTTTAGCTCTAATAGACTCATCTTCAAGTGGTCTTTTTAAGAATACTAAAGTATCCCCAATATTAAGTTTTCTCCTTTTTTCATCATTAACTCTTACTTCAATATCTTTTATACCTAATTTAACTATTTCAAAAACATCTGGATGCAAATGTACATTCATCTCCATAAAATCACTCCTTTTTATAATCATTTCATATATCTAAAAAGCAAACATAACCATATCCCTAAATTAATTATATTCCATAAATAAAATTTTACCTTCTTTGTTTTATGTCTAAAAGAAAACATCCCAATTATAGAACCAAAACATCCACCAATAATAGATAGAAACATTAACCATCTTTCGCTTATTCTACTTAATCTCTTTCTTGCTGCATATTTATCAATCCCATACATCAAAAAACTAATTATATTTACTCCTATTAAATAATATAATAAATATTTCATTTTAACACCACTTCTATTATAACACGTATAGTGTCCAAAATCAGAAAAAGAGCTTTTCTAAGCTCTTTTTCTTCTTCTTTTTTTATTTTTTAATAAATCACTTTTAATTAATATAAAACTAATTAAAGCTATTGTAATAACTACAATAATTAATAAAATAGATACTTTAAATATATTTCCTAAATTAATATTATTTTTTATATTAGGAGTATTTATGGTTACTGAAGCCTCTTCTACAATTTGATTAGCTATTACACCATATTGACTTAAATGTGATGTTTCAAAGACTATAAAGCCATCTTCAATAGTTCCATCAAGATATTCTTCTATTTCACCATCATCATTTACATAAATAATTTGATAATTTTCATATCTATCCACTAATTCATCTATTTTTATTTTTATAATATATTTACCATTTTTCATTGAAACTTCTTTTTTACCATTATAGACACTTACATCATAGAAACTTAATAAATCTTTATCAGTAATTAAATCAGAAACTTTTGAAGCAACTTCTTTCTCACGCAAATCCTCTTCTTTTAACTTATATTTTTTATCCAGTTTCTTATCTGATATTAAAATAACATTATCAGTTTCTAATTTATTTTCATCTTTTTTATCTACTTTTTCTTCCGTCTTAGTTTCTTCTTTTTGTTTTACATATTCTATCAAACCATATCCATCATTAATTGAAGTACTAAGTTCAGTTTCAATATGTTTGCCTATCCAAGATTCTGTTATAACTACTGACGACATTTTTAAATAGTCAGCAACTTGAACTAAAGTATAATCATCCATATTTAATTCTTCTGGCAATTTATTATCATCTCTAAGTAATTCATAGTTTTCTTCAAATTCTAATATTGTTCCCTCATATATTTTTTTATCTTTATTTAAGATTGTTTTACTTCCATATACATATTGATATACAGATTCTCCATTTATTACTTTTTTAACAAAAGAATTTTGTTTAAACTTTAAAGAACCACTACCAGTTACTTTAATTTTTGAATCACTTATATGTAACAATGAAATATTATTTTTTCCATTAATATTTAAAGTCACTTCATATTCATTATAATTAGTAAAGTAATATGCATTTAAATTATTCAAAACTATTGTATTACCTTCACCTGAATAATAAATATCATCATTACTATTGCCATATGCAGTATCTTTGCAAATATATTTTTCCTCATCTAAACTTGAGTTTAATTTAAATGATACTAATACTTTGCAGTCACCAACTGTTAATGCCTTAGCATTAATAATACCCATAAAGAGTATCAGTAAAGCAACTACCAAATATCTCTTTTTCATAAAATTTTTCACTACTTTCTTAAAAGGGAATGTGTTAATTATAACACTATTATGGTAAAAAAAAAGAAAAATTATTCTGATATAACTTTTCTATATACCTAAAATGTATTGCTGTATGCGACTTTCAACACTTCTTCATCTTCTAAAACTTCTGTCCTAAAGTGTTGAACTTTACTTTTCATTTTTGCAACTTCTAATATATTGCTATCACTAATTGATATAGCATAGAGCTTTTTACGAAAAGTAAATAACTTCTCTTTAAATCTATCTATATCAGTTATACAAACAATACCCATAATATATTTATTAACTATATTAAATCTATCTTTTTCTATACTTTCAAATTCTTTTCTTAACTCTTCAATTGCAAGTTCTTCTTTATCTAAATTTAACAAATTATTTATACAATTTAACTTAGTACTAATTTCATTTAATAAATCTTCATGTCCTATTAAAACAATATCATCTATATTAGCTAATCCTTCTAATACTTTATCCAAATCATTAAATATTTCAGAATCATCATTCAAAACCCTTTCATAAATTGTATCTATATCATCCATTACTTTAGTTAATCTATCATTCATAAAATCACCTAAAAAGATTAATCAAAATAATTAAAGAAACAACCATTAACAAAAGGCATAACAAAACATTACAAATTTTTTGTTTCTTTGTTTTATCAAAATAAACATTTTCTAAATCTTTTGAATCAACATATATTTTTATAGTATCTCCAATACTAGGAATATTTCTATCCATATACCCAGGTGTTGCTACATTATATACTTTGCCTTTAAGTTCATATTCATATATAACTTGATAAAACTCTTGCTTAGTATTCGGATTTTTTATTAAATCAACCACTTTACCATCAACAACTATATCATATTGCTTAAAAATTTTTTTATCATTAAAATACATAAATATTAAAGTAAATATTGTTATTAAAAAAGTACTTAAACATATCATAAAAGTTACTGAATCAGCTTTATCTAGTACTCTTTTATAAAGTAATAAAGTTATTAACAAACTTAATCCTAGACTAAAAAAAATACAACCTAAAGAATTTTTCTTTACTATATTACACATACCATATAAAAAAGAACCTGCTCCTGCTATCATTCCAACTATTATAATATTATCTTTGAATATAAGCATCAAAATTAGTGTTAAAATAACTATTATAAAACTAAAACTATCTAATATTTTTTCTTTATTCATAATCTTCAACTCCTATTCTATTATATCATCTTTTATCTTAATATCATTTCTTTTAACTGGATCATATCCATATCCACCAAAAGGATTACATCTTAAAATTCTTCTTATTCCAAGTCCTACTCCCTTAAAAGTTCCATAATTATTTATTGCCTCTTTCATATACTGTGAACAAGTTGGTGTATATCTACACAAAGAATGACAATGTAATGGTGTAACTTGATATAATTCTATTAACTTTATTAATTTTTTTTTCATAAAATCGCCTTAAATATATTTTAACAAAAAAGCAACAAAAAAAGAACCTCTAACAGTTCCTTTTTAAAATCATCAATTATTATCTTTTAACTTTTTCTAAATGGTAATTTCTTTTTAGAAAGAGAATCATTACCAACTATTTTAGATAACTCTTGTTCCAAGAAAATCATATAATCTGCCATAGCTTCTTCACAAAATTTATGTTTTTTCATTTCTTCATATAAAATTCCTTTTTCATACATTTCACATATTTCTTTCTTATAAGCACCAAACGCATACCTTAATTTAAAATTATCCTTATGTCTCTTAATTTGAGAATCATCCACTTGCATAATTCTATAACCATTATAATTTTGACTGTTAATTTTTCTTGTATCCTTTTCTAAATTTGTTAATTCTATCTGTTTTTGATTTAATGTATCTTTTTCATACCTAACCATCTCACCAATTCCAGCTATTTCTTTTTTAGAAGGACGAAATACTAACTCTAAAGCTGCAAGAGTTTGACCTAATGTTATAGTAACAGGTAATAAAGTAACAACAGTTCCAGTATAAGGATCTAAATCTCCTAAATAGGTTGAAACATATGAAGCACTAGTACCTATTAAAGTTATACCACTTAATACGATTGGTGTTGCAATAGAAATTGCACCTGTTATTGGAGCCATTACTTTATATAACTTCCAACTTGACTTACGTTGAGAAATCTTATCATTATAACTTTTTTCATCTTTTTTTAATGATGTTGATAAAAACTCAATTTCATTTTGAACACTAAGTCTAGTACCAATATTATCGTAATAAGGAACAACTGCTTCAATTTCATCTTCACCTTTAGTAACAACACTTCCATTTACATAAACATAACTTTTAATCAAAACAATCACCTCTAAATTTCAAATATTATATAGTTTTTTTATCAGAAAGTCTATAAGTAAATTTTTATATCAAATAATCATTCTAACTATTTATATTTTACAAATGAAAAAAAGTCCTTAAAAGGACTTTATAAGCTAAATGGTCGAGAAGACAGGAAAAACTTAAAATATACGAAACCTAGATGAAATAGCAGTTATTTTACTTTTCATTACTGCCTATTTCTATAAAAAACTTTTAATTCTAAAATTTTTAAGGGCTAATTAAGGGCTAGAAAGAAATTAAAAAATGTCAGTAGTAAGAATTGATAAAACGAAGAATTATACAGTTATGGAAAACTTTCATTTAAGAGATAAGACTACCACCCCTTATACTTCTTCATCTAATTTATTATATTCATTTTTTGCACAATCGTTTTATCATTTCATAAAAAAACAACTCTTCAAATTACTAAGTTGTTTTATAAGATGCAATATTTTTCTATTTGCAAAAATACTCTATATCATCTAACTTAATTTCTGGTTCTGCAAATATTACACTCTTTTTATTTGAATTATTGTCACAAACAATAATATCTAAATAACCAGGAAAATGATAAATCATACTATCGTCAACAGATGACTTTTCTGTAGAATTACTTTTTTCTAATATATCATTAAATTCGACCATCTCATTAATTAAAGCTGTTTTAATATCAAATTTACCTCCATTTTGGGATAAAAAGACATTAAATTGTGTATTACCAAAATAATAGTCAATATCTTTATAATTACCAACAAATATCTTTTTTCTTTCATTATCACTATGAACATTTATTGATAATTCAAAATCATTTAATTTAATTGGACACATATATTTGGTATTTTTTAGTTTATATTCCATCGTTAAATTATTATTTTGATCAATACAATGATAGGTATTTATAAGAACTCCCTTTGTTACCAAATTATCATAATCATAATATTCTTTTTTACTAATAATAGGACTATTATTAAGAATTTTTGCACATAATGTATCTAAAAAAACTAATCCTACTAATATCACAACCACTATTAAAACCATTTTTATACATTTTTTCATAATTATTCCTCCATCTCAACAAACTTGCTAATATAAATCAAGTACTTTTTTGAAATTTATTAAATAAAAATTTAGGAATGCTAACATAGACATATTGCTATTTTTTTTAACAGTTTCAGTTTAAGACCTACCAAATACCTAATTCTATATACATCTTCTTTAGTATACCATAATATTGCCTTAAAAACTTATTTAATCATGCTATTTTTGCTGATTTATTACATTTACCCTCTGCTTCTTTTTTTACTATATAATCATACACTTCACAATTAACTCTACAAAATGATTTTATTGACTGCATTACTTCAAATGATGTTTTCCTTAAATATTTATTGCATCGTTTAGAAATATGTCTATTGGTTGCTTCATATTTCCATTACTAATATGGTGGAGAATCTATACCTACATAAGCAGTTAAACTATTTGCATTTTCAAACCTTTTTATATCTTTAATCTCTGCTATTACACAATAACCTTTATCAAGTAGATAAGTTAATATTGGTAAATGATATGTTCCTGTTTGTTCAATAACTATTTTTAAATCTTCTTAAAAAAACTTTTGTAATTTTTTATCTAGATTTTCTAAATCTTAAATATCATGAACTACATCAAATGGCATTTCTATTACTTCTTCCTCAATACTTAATATTACTACCATACTTTTACATTTTGATACATCAATTCCAACTCTATACTTCATTTCATAATCTTATTCTTTTATTTATGATTGGTTCTAGCTCTTCTATAATTTCTCAGTTTGGTTCTTTACACGAGCATTATTTCATTTCTAACTTGCTTAATCGAATATTGAATGTAGAGGTTAGTTAACACTTTGTAGTACGAGTACTTTAACTCCAATTACTATACGTTAACAAATCCTACTACAATCATAATAAAAAAAGTGTAATTTTCAATCTAACTACTAGATTTACTTCTTACACTCTTATAGCACCAAATTACTATTTTTTTCCATCATTATACCACGTATAATAAAAACTTGATTAATAATCATAAAACTATTTCTTTTCGATAAAATATTTTTTGAATTGGATATCATAAAAAGCACATCTCATCTATAATTTATTAACATACTAATTTTCTTTTTCAAATACTAAATCCATAATAGTTATGTCACCTGTACCTCGTTGTTCAACTGGTACAAATCCTCTATAAGAAAATCCTTCTTTCGCTTTTAATTCTATTATTTTTCTGGTCTCATCAAATCTATATTTGACGCCCTTACCTACTCCAAAACCTTTCAATGATGATTTTACTCGAACAAATTCAATTTGTTTTTCCATAAATCCCTTTCATTTTATAAAATTTTTTAATTATAATTTTCTGTAAACAAGACTTAATCTAAATAAATATTTATTAATTTATAAATTTTATTACCAAGTTCCTGTCCAAGTGGCTTGAGCAGTACTCATAGAATCAAATTTTTCTACAATTGAAGCGGATACAGAAGCATCAAAACTAATTCCACCAGTCCCTATACTTACACCAGCTCCAACAGATGCGTCAACTGTTAACTGAGAATGTTTATAATCTCCATAAGCATTTAGTGTTTTTATTGTTGTATTTGTTAATTTCTGTACATTAAAATACATTTCTGTAGTTAGTGATGTTACCTTTCTTGTTGTAGTATCAGATGGTACTTTAAAAGTAGCAGCATACCCAGATCCACTTAGTTCCCATGCCTGAACAGAACTATATGTTTCAAAAGTACAAAGTTGTTGAGCTGAATCGTCAATTTCAGCCGTTGTTCGATAATACTTTGATGATGATACACCAGAAACTGTACTATCAATACCTATACCAATAATATCATAACTTCTTGTTGCAGGTAATTTCTTCCATGCTAAAGTGTTTTTATATCTAAAATAGCTATTGTTAACTTTAGCAATCGTTGTAGTCATTTTTTTATAATTTGTTTCCGTATAACCGTTTGTATTAGCTAATGGTGATATCAAATTTTCATCAGAATTTTCATATTCCTCTTTTGATATTTCAGTAGTAGTTGAAATAAAGTTCTTATTTAAAGAATAAGTACTAATTTCAGACGGATAAATTACAATAGTTTTATAATACTTATCTGTTTGAGCAACTAGTACTGCATCTAAATTTTTGTTGTTATCGAACTCTTCTTGATCCATTGTTTCAATTTCAAATTCTGTAAAACCTAAATTTTCTAGATTTTCTTTTTGTTTTTCCGTTATCTCTATTCCGTTTGCATTGACATATTTTTCGTTAATATACTCTAAAGCACTTACTTTTGAAGTAAATAATGTCATAACAAGTATAAAGATAACATACATAAAAATATTTTTTTTCATTTCTTACTTTCCTTTTCTATATTATTACTTTAAATTTTATATATTTGTAACTATTAACTTATATATATCACTCTCCTATCCTAACAATTGACAATTACCAAGATGACAATTAAATTATATTAAAAAGAGTCAGTAAATTCAATACGTGACGTAACTCTTGATGATGAATTAATTAAAGAATTAAATAATTTAAAAGATTTTACAAAAAATTTATTGATTTTAATGACTCTTGGTTTATCTTTGGTAAAATAAAATCACTTGCATCAACCACGATTGGAAGAAAAAGGGATAAGCATTGTAAAATGACTAAAATCAAAAAATAAGGATACACGACTTCAGACATAGTCATGCATCCCTATCATTATCAATGAATGTACATATAACTGTAATTTCAGAACGCTTAGATTATTCAGATATTATGATGACACTCAACACCTACATATGATTCCTAAAGACGAAGAAAAAGACGTCGAAAT
Organism: uncultured Bacilli bacterium; assembly: GCA_910584655.1. GTDB lineage: Bacteria > Bacillota_I > Bacilli_A > RF39 > UBA660 > Coprovivens. The sequence continues at coordinate 223,771 of CAJUBJ010000003.1, read as the reverse complement.
TATAAATCAAATAAGAAAAAAACAAAATAATTAAGAATTTTTTTAGGAAGATGAATATCAAATTATATAAAAGCCTCTTAAAAAGAGGCTTTATAAACTAATGTTCAGAAATCATAAGGGATTTACAACTTTTATTTTTGCATTCTTTTTTTATATTAACTCATGGATTTTCATTCCATAATAATTGTTTTCTTTAAGCCAATCAATTTCACTTTTATTAAATTGATTTTGAATATAATCACTAAATATAGGAGCTATCCAATATTGAGAATTTTCAGGAGGTGTCATTCCCATATCCAAATAATCTACGTAATCACATGAAGCTAAAATATGCCCTTCTAGGAGAAATAATAGTTTAAAATTAAATTTGAATACAAATAACAAATCCTTTAAGTAATCAATCATAAATATATGATATGATTTTTCTTTCGCATTTATATACTTAATACCGTTTTTATGAATATAGTTATTACATTCATTTTTGATATTATATATTTTTTTGAATTCTTCTGGTAAAATTTTTTTTCCATATTTTTTTAATAACTCTTTTTCTAATAAGCTATCACTTAAAGTATTTGAAATTGGTAGTTTTTTCATCTTTTGTTTTCCACGAAGCTTTTCAAGTTTATTTAAATACGTTTCATTAATAGTCAAATCATTATTAATTAATTTTGAATTATTTAACAGTAGATAAAATATTATTTCTATATTCTCTATCACATCTCTCATAACAAAAAATAATGTTATTCTATTATCAATAAAGTCATCTATAAAAAACATTTTTTCTTTATTTAGATAGCTACCATCAAAATTATTTAAAACCTGAGTAATCATAGTGTTTATTAAATTACTATTTCTTTCTGAGAATTCAGCAATAACATTGAATAATCCAAAATGAGGCTTACACCAATTCAAATCACTAATTGCCATAGATACTTCTGCTATTTCTTTAGTATTTTTAATAACTACGTCTATTTCTTCATTCATCTTACAATTCTCCTTTCAAAAAAATGTATTAAAATGTTCTAAAATTTCATTATCAGTTAACCCTAAATTATCTAACATCATTGCATAGATAACTAGTTCAAATGCATCAATCCAAAATTCATCTATTTTTTCGATTAAGGGTATTTCTTCAGTATGAACTATTGTGTTTCTCAACGCCTGTAATCTTTTTGCAGATGTTTCAATATCGTCTTCATTGATATTATCATTAACATTCCAGCCTTTATAATATAGCCATTTTAACCTAGACGATGTCAATGAAGGTTTTTCTTCTATTATTAACTTTTGACAATAATAATGCATTGCATATCTTAATTTACTAAATGATGAATTATTATATGTTTTAATTCTATTTTTTAAAGATTCAATAAATTGTTCGTTATTATCTTTACTATAATAATTAGATAAAAATTCTACACATTTATCTATAATTTCTGCTTGTTCAATGTCTATTTTAGGACTTTTAAATTTCTTAAATTTTAACTTAAAATTGCTTTCAAACATAGCAAATAGATTAATTAGTTTCATACAATAATCTTTATTATCGTAGTTATTTTTAATAAGGCTTAATTTTGAGACATCTAACTTATCTATATTGTTAAATATCTTATTCATAATATCATTAAAATATAGTTTATTTGATTTAGCTAATCTCCCCGGTTCACTAATATATCTTTGCATTTCAAAAATTCTTCCAGTATAACTATTTTTTGAATCTCTTAACTCTATGTTGTTAAATTCCAAATCATTACTATATAATAAAATCTTTAATGCATTCCTTACATAATCAATTAAGTTGCAAATTTTTTTAATATCATTAGTTGGTTGAAAGTTTAAACTTAAAGTGATATTGTTTGTCAATTTAGAACAAATACCCCTTTTTAGCAAATTCCCTACATATACAGAAACATTTATCTTGGTTTTTTCAAAATAAAAATTAAATTTTTTCATCTCAATTATATCGTACAATATATCATTTTTTGCTAAATTGCGATTATGATAGAAATAATTTGCGGGATGTAACACTGAATCTAATGCTGTAGATTTTAATTCAACAGTAGTAATTTCAAAGTTTTCACTATACAACTCAATAGTATAATCTATTATAAACTTGATTTCATTTGCAAAACAATATTCACAATCTTTGATATGCCATATTAACGATTTATCTTCCAAAATGATTAACTCATTTTTTATAGACATAATTTTGCTAATATTTAAGCTTTTTGCTATGAAAAAATCATTTTTTTCTTCATCAATCAAAAGTTTCAATTCACTTTTTTCACTATTAAACTCGTATTTAAAAGTTTGACCTAAAAATAATACTTTCAACTCTCTCCTACTATTAAACATTATAATCACCCAAAACTATTGTATCATTTATACTAAATATTTTTAATTGATATATTAAAATTTAGGTAATTATTTATATCTTATTTAAATTTTAAAATCTATATTATTAATTATCTATCGAAATAAATAATGACTTATTTTACTATTTTGGCTACAAAATTTATTCATTTAAATATCTTATCATTAAAATAATATTTTTCACATTTTACATAATTCTTAACAACTATTTTAAAAGTGTATGGTAAATTTTTGGATAAAACACTTATTAGCTTTTGAAATATCTTTTCTTACATTATGGCACTTCCTTACCATAAATATTTTATAATCGTCAAAATTTAAAAGCGCTCCGTTTATTTGAAAAAATTTTAAATTTTTTCAAATATTCATAAATTAAAAGAAATACTTTTTCAAACAATAAAAAACACCAAAATCATATTTAATTTAAGTGTTTGTAAATGTATACTTTAATAACTATTATAGTTTAACCTAAAACTCAAAAACATTTTAATAATTATTTTTTTAATGTTGTTTTAAAATTATGCGGGTCTATGCCGAAAAAATTATTCTTTGATATTATTGGTAAGCGTAAAAAGTCAATTTTTGGGTTATAATAAGACTTATAACGAGCATAAATAAATATAGGTATCATAAAACCTAATTCAGTTAATCTAATTTCTTTTAGGTTAAAAGAGTAGAATACTAATAATCCTATTGCAACCATATATATAAATAAATATGTTACAAAATCACATTGATTTTCGATTTCCTTAATTCTTAATAAATCATATAAAAAATAAATTAGTAAAATAACATAACTCCAATAATACCAAAAGTCAAAATTAGTGTCAAAAAATCTTTTCCAAATTACAGAAACCACTACTCCTAATATATTAAATAACCATATATAATTGAAAAATACAAATAACTTAGTTGGCATTTCCTTTTTGGAATTTAACTTTTTCTTTTGATTTTCTTCTTGTATTGTATAAGATATTACTTTAGGAAAAATATCATTTATTTTCTGTTTCATTTCAATAGCATTTAAGTTTGAATTGTCCTTTACAAATTCTGATAAAAGAATATTATTTTTTTTATAGTTATTACATAATATAAGACTTTCATTAAATACTTTAAAAAAGTCAAAATCACTCATTTTTATATATTTTTTATGCCTTTTATAAAAATCAATATAAGTACAATAATGTTTAAACACAAAAAATAATATAGAAAATATTGGTATAATCAGTAACGAATACAAAACCATGTTTAAATTAGTAAAATTATTGCTCTCTACCATCATTGTTATTTGCTGTATACACAATAGTATAACAGGAAAGCTAAATTTTTTTATTGTTTTCCATACTGAATTTTCTCTTTCTGCCAATAAATCTAAATTGACTGTAGCAAATGTCTGTAAAAATAAGTATGTAGATAAAATTAAAACAATGATAGTTATTTTTTCCTCAAAGAATATTGCAATATACGAATAATAACTAATTAGTAATATTAAAAATAAAAATCCAGGTATAGTTTTCACAACCCCAATAAATGATTTTATTACTCCAAATATTGATTTTCTTACGCCTTTATTTACTATTGCACATACAAGCAGAATAATTATAATAATCCACATAAATCCTAATTCTTTAAAATCTAGCATTCCAAACAACAATGTACAATAGTGTAATATTCCTTTAATTACATAATTTATAAAATCCACCATAAAATCACCCAATATAATTATATCTTATATGTGATTTTTATTAAATATTCATATTCTTTATTTTCTCTAATTCTTTTAATCGTTCATTAACTTTTCTTTGAATTTCTTTTATTCTTTTCTTTAATTATTTCTTTTGCTTTTCCGTAACCACTTTATTATCTATAGTTAGAGTGGATAACTTTTCATACATAAAACCTTTTTGATTAGCCATATATTAAATCCTTTCATACTTCGCATATAACAATTCAAAAAGCAAAATCATATAAATATATTGATTTTATTATAACCATTGTTAAATCGCATTAAAATCGCTTATAATCGCAGATTATTCATAAAATTCAATATTCTTTTCAATACAACTATATCTTATTTTTATCATTTTTTCCACTAATTATAATAAAGCATCTAATTTTTTAATCTCTAATGGCATATAACGATTATACAAAAATAAATTTTCTTGATCATAATAAATCAACAATAATTTTTTCTCTTTGATTTTAATAATAACTCTATGTGGTTCAATAAAACTAATATTGGTATTTTCTATACTTAGAATTTTACCTTGAATAAACTCACATTTTAGATTATTAAAACTACAAATATTTATAATGGATTTCTCCAATTTTTCGAATTTTGCTAAATTTTCACTAAAAATATTCATTTTTTTACTCCTTATTTTTAGCAAAAACAAAAACCGTCAAATCCCTTTGATTATAACGGTTTCCTATATATTTTCTTCCAATTTTTTGGAAGCTCTTTTACAATGGTCGAGAAGACAGGATTCGAACCTGCGACCCCTAGTTCCCAAAACTAGTGCACTACCAAGCTGTGCTACTTCTCGATTAATAATGGTGCGCCCAAAGGGAGTCGAACCCCTAACCTTTTGATCCGTAGTCAAACGCTCTATCCAATTGAGCTATGAGCGCATTCAACCGGATCGTTTTCATAAACGCAAGTCCATTATATCTTTATTTTATGCAAAATGCAAGAGTTTTTTGCATAAAATATTAATTTTTCTTAGTAATTTTAACAAAAACATGAAAAAAGATTCGAAATCATCGAATCTTTAACTTTCAAATGGTGACCCGCATGAGATTCGAACTCATGACCCTTTGATTAAAAGTCAAATGCTCTACCGACTGAGCTAGCGGATCAAGAATGGCTGCCTTGGATGGACTCGAACCATCGGAATGTCAGAGTCAAAGTCTGATGCCTTACCACTTGGCTACAAGGCAATACAGAAATGGTGGGAGGACATGGATTTGAACCATGGAACCCGAAGGAACAGATTTACAGTCTGCCGCGTTTGACCACTTCGCTATCCTCCCACAATTAATGGTGCCGACAGAGGGAGTCGAACCCCCAACCTACTGATTACAAGTCAGTTGCGCTGCCAGTTACGCTATGTCGGCAAAAAAAATGGTGGGCGATATAGGACTCGAACCTATGACCCCCTGCTTGTAAGGCAGGTGCTCTAACCAACTGAGCTAATCGCCCGAAATTGCTCTGGACAAGACTAAGTATACCAACTAAATATTTAATTGTCAATAATTTTTTTCTAAAAAATATTATTTTTTTAATCTTCTATCTCTGATAAATCTCAAAGACATTCATATTATAACTTAAAATCTCAAAAAGTCCAATACTTTTTTTAAAAATTATTAATTTTTTTCATCTTCTTTTATTTTTCCATAAACTTTCAAACCTTTTTTTGTATAATTCAAATAAGAAAACAAACTTTCTTCACTATTTTCTTTACTTATCAATGTTTTATTAAAATCAAAGACTTCAGGATAATAAGATGCAAAATCATCAGCCAAAGACAAAAACACATTATATTCAGAATCTGTCATAACAAAAATTAACCTTGTTTTATACTTATCAAAAAAAGAATCTCTTCCCATTTCTATCGCTGTATAAAACCTTTTTTGTGCTTCAGTATATTCTCTACCGCAAATACTACATACTCTACCATCATATTCATTGCTATTTAAATATTGTAAGTATTTATCAAAACCATAGACTAAAAGAGGTGTATTTGAAGCTTTCTTATTAAATTCTAATAAACTAGAAGATTTATTTTGTGACAAATCATATAATTCATAATCAGGATTATCTCTCTTCAATCTTGCCAAAACATACTCCATAATAGTTTCTGAATCACATATAATTTGAAAATTATTAGCTCTATCTTGAGAACAATATCTTATATTAAAATTAACATCATCAATATATTCATCAACGTTAATTTTTGAGGCAATAAAAACCTTACCATCAACAATACTAATAAAATTCATAATATCACCTCAAGAATATATCATATTATAACAAATTATATACTTAAGACAACAAAAAAACTCGAACTAGAGTTTCGAGTAATTTATTAACTGGTGGCTCCAGCGGGAATTGAACCAGCGACACAAGGATTTTCAGTCCTCTGCTCTACCGACTGAGCTATGGAGCCAAATGGCGGTCCGTACGGGATTCGAACCCGTGATCTTCTGCGTGACAGGCAGACGTCATAGGCCTCTAGACTAACGGACCATTTGGTTGCGGGAGCTGGATTTGAACCAACGACCTCCGGGTTATGAGCCCGGCGAGCTACCAGACTGCTCCATCCCGCGATAAATAAAAATTATTAAGTGGCGGAGGAAAAGGGATTCGAACCCCTGCGCCGCTCACACGACCTTCCGGTTTTCAAGACCGGTCCCTTCAACCAGACTTGGGTATTCCTCCACACTTCGCTTTTTCTTTCAGCGACAAGTTGATTATAGCACAATATAAAAAAACATGTCAACACAAAAATTAAAAAAAATTTATTTTATCCATTTTTCCATTATAAAAAACAATACTTTATCCATAAAAAACAACTATAATATATAATTTTTTCTAAATTTTAATTTTTTTCAAAAAAAGTATTGCAAAAGAAAGAAAAATGCGATATACTCAAGAAGTCTTATGGAAAGACGTGGTGCTGCCCAAGTGGCGGAACAGGTAGACGCACAGGACTTAAAATCCTGCGAGATTTAACCCTCGTGCCGGTTCAAGTCCGGCCTTGGGCACCATTGAAATAATAACAAGGTTTAAACCTTGTTTTTTTCTTTGCACAAAAAAAAAAAAAAAAAAAACAAAGATTTTCAATCAAATCTTTGTTCTCTCATTATATTCTGATATCCATTTTGGAAGTTTCTCTCTTAATGGAGAAAAACCATTCTTATCCTCAAACTCTTTCTTATCTTCAATTCTATAATCGAAATTTTTAATTGTTAATTTCATTTTCTTATTAACATCATCAATCTCTAATATCTTAGAATTAATAACTTCATCAAGCTGCACATAATCAAAAATATTTCTCACAAACTTCTCAGATATTTCAGAAATATGAATTAATCCTGTATATTCATCATCTAATAAAAGGAAAACCCCATAATTTTCTATACCAGTAACTTTTCCTTTAACAATGTCACCTATTTTATACTTCGACATTATTCCACCTCGAAATTATTATACCACAACAACTTATTTACACAAAATAATTTATAATGTATAATTATCTGGGTGATTCAAATGAATGAAGATAATACAATAACTAAAATAAAAGAGATTTTAGACTCTCTAAGACCATATTTAAATATGGATGGTGGAGATGTTGAATTCATTGAATATAAAGATAAAATCGTTTATGTACATCTTACAGGAGCATGTCAAGCTTGTATGTTTTCTGACGAAACTATCAAAAATGGTTTATACGAAACTTTAAAAGTAGATATACCTGAAATTGAAGGAGTAATTAATCTAGAAAATTAATTACTCTTTTTTTATCCATGAAAAAATATATATTCCAAAAATCTTTTCCATTTCATAAATATAACACTCATATTCATACTCATTATTAACTATTTTTACTAATCCTTCATTATTCTTTCCATCTATTAAAACATTACTAACTTCTCTAAAATAACTAAAAGGAAAAACCATTCTAACAAAAAAATATTTCAAATAATTTAAATTTCTACTCTCTTTATCAATAACATCAAGTAATAATTCCCTATTCTTAGTTATTCTTATATAAGAAGCTATATCCTTTAAATAAATATCAAAACTTATATTTAAAGGATTATAAAATTCAATTGTACTTAAAGAATTAAAACATCTATGAGACAAACATAAATTAAGACTTTCTTTATCAAAATTATCCTTTAAATAACCAATTAATATTTCAGCTATTCCCACAAAATAATCAAAGCTATTATTTATAAGTTTATTATTAGATAACTCTGTTAATTGTATCTCTAAATAATCAATTTTATCTTCCCAAAACTTATCCATAAAAATATAATCATTTTTATACTTTGAACAATCAACATTAATAAAACTATAAATATCTTGTATAGTAATATCATCTATTAAATTATTTAATTTAAATAAAACATATCCATCAGAGATTAATTTATTTTCTTTATTAAAAACAAAACTATGTAACTTAATATTTTTTAATTCATTACAAATATTAAATAAAAAATTAATATACTCTTCATCATATAAACTTTTAACAAAATAGTAATAATCTCCACCAACAAAAAAAATAATACCATCATTATATTCTTTAAATTCATTTATATCTATTCCATAATATTTATTTAATCTCTTTTTCATATTAAATTATATGAAAAAACCTTAAGATTATTCTTAAGGTTAAATAACATCGTTAGCAGCAGATACAACAGTAGGTCCTGAAATGATAGGCGGAATTACTGATTGTACTGGAGTTGTTGTTTGTACTGTTGAAACAGGTGGAACTCCCATTGGAACAGTTTGTGTTGGTTGTTGAGGCATCATTGTCATCTGATTATTCATTTGAGAAGTCGCAAAATTATTCATCATTAACATCATTTGACTATTAATCATTTGTTCTTTTTGTAAAAGATCAGCTTCTCTTTGTTTCAATTCAGCTTCTTTATTATATAAATCTCTATAAACTTTTTCTTGAATAGTTTGAACAAGGTTTTTAACGCCTTCCATAAACATTTCTTGTGCACCGATTACAACTTCATCTAATGTAGCGTTTGGATTAAAACTTGGCGTTGCGTTTTGATCAAATTTTATATCATTTGGTTGAGCCTCTTGAACAATTTGTGCAGTTGGTACAATTTGAGTTGGACCTGCAATTTGAATTCCTGCATTTTGAACTTCACTTGCTACTGGTTCAGGATTTAATCCAACTGGCGCAATAGCTGGCTCGCCAATCCCAATTGGTGACGCAACTTCTAAAGTTGTTGGAACATTATTAACTTCAGGTTGACTCATCAAACCTGTTCCATCCAAACCTACAGTTGGAGGTACTATTCCTTGCATATTAGGCACAGGTGCTACATTTTGATCAAGTCCTGGATTAATATTCATAGCTGGATCAATTGGCGAAATTGGTGGTACACCAACACTAGTCGAAGGTGCAACTTCAACAGTTGGTGACACTACAGGACTAACTGGACTTTCAGAAGAAACTTCTGCAATTCCTGGTATTAACTCATCTTCGTTATTAACAGGGGTATTCTCAGCAGGAAATATAGAACTTGGCTGAGGTACCATTTCTGTATTAGCTGGTGCAACATTAGGATTTACTCCCATAGCCACATTATTTGAATCAGGTGCTGGAGTCTCTCCACCAGTTGGAGATTCATTTTTATCTCCAGCTGCATAATTATCAATCATTTGCTTCGAAGCAGAAGCACTAACTGAAATATCTCTTGAATACTGACTCAAAGCACTAATATTTTCAACAGTTGGCAAGTATTGATAAGAACCGACATTACCAGAAATTATTGCACGCATTATAGTTTTTATAGAAGACCATTCTTCATCTGTTGCTACTCTTTGCAAAGTCCCATTATTCATTTCACTGACATGCAAAACAGTGAGTCCATGCGGATCCACAGCATTTTCAGTAGTAATTATATACTTTTTACCCGTATCAGGAATCATAAAAACTGAAACTACATTTGAACTAAGTGTTTCACCAGATTCCTTCAAAATTGAGATTTTCTCTGGCATGACAATCCCTCTCTATTCTATTATTTATTATAACAAAATAACTTTCTCTTTTCAATTCTTTTTTCTTTTTATTTGAAACCACTTGCAACCATAAGCGCAAGAATTTTCTATATATTCTTCTAAATTAGCAATATCATTTATTTTTTTACACTTTTTATTTTTAGAATCGTAGAATCCCTTTAACCTTAACTTACCATAAGCCCAATCCCCTACAATATAGTCATAATCATCAAAATATTCTGTAATCTTTTCTTCTAACAATTCTTTATCTATTGCATCATTAACATTTTTTTTAACTTCATACTCTACATTTTTTATAGTTATACTTTTCATACCTTACCCCACAACTATCCCCTGCTTTTTAGCATAATCATCTATTTCATAAGGATTATAAGCTAATAAAACAGCTGTACTCTTTCTATAAAAATCATCATTATTAGCAGTAAATAACATATTATAAAAATCATTTAAAGTTGTTGAATCAACTGGCAAAACAGCTTTTCTCTTTACCATCATATCGATTAAATATTTTTGAATAAAATTAAAATATTTATTTTTCTTTTTTATAGCCCTAGTACTTTGTCTATTATCAAATAAATAAAATTTTTCACATATAACTTCAAAATTATCGATATTTTCTTCATCAAAACCATATTTAGCTAAAACATTATCAAATGATTCCCCATCATTTTTTTTATATAATTCAACTATCTCTTCTCCATATATCATTACAAGCATTCTAACTATACAACATAGAAATTTATTAAAATCTAAAGAATTTTTTTTATCTTTATTAGTTACATATAATCTAAATGCTTCTGATAATGAATGATTTATAAATAAATTATTTTCTTCTTGCACAGAAACCACCTACTATATAAATAGTATCACAAAAAGTTATATTTAACTAGATACAATTGCACTAGATTTTGTAATTCCTTCCCCATAATACATCGGTATACTACCAACTATAACTTTAGAAGCAACAATTATTTCATAATTATTTCCAAACTCATTAAAAGTACTTGGACCTAAAATTGTATTTTTTACATTAGCATTTAAATATAATTCAACTAACAAATTATTTATTCCATAAGAACTAACTTTAGTTGTAAAATACATCCTTAAATCAGAAAAAAATACAACTTTACAAGGAAGCTTAAAACCAAAATCTGTAATTAATATATTTCCCTTATTTATAATTCCCAAAGGAACAAAAAATAAATCATTTTCATAATCATAATATTCCATTTTTATATTCATATTTCTAATTCCATTAAATACATTAGTCATCTCACTACTAAGATATTTATAAACTAAATCAAATCTATAATCTACAGCAACAACTTCTCCTTCATTATTAAAATTTATATTTACTAAATCCATCATGTTCTCATTAGATAACACATCTACACTAAACATATTATAAAGATAATTATGAATAGTCTTATCAACATTTATTTCTATAATCTTTTCCACTACAGGAGTTAATTTATTACCAATATAGTTTATTATTATTGTAGTACATAATATTATAGATAAAATTAGAAAAATTATATTATTCTTAATTTTTCTTTTAACTGTTTTAAATCTCTTTATTTTCATAATTAATAATATGCTAATAGTCATATATTTTAGAATATTCGTTAATTCAAATTATATATATTGTTCTAGTTTATACATTATGATAAAATATATTTGTATAATAGAAGGGAGCATTCTAAATGACAGATAGTGATATTCAAAAATTAAAAGATTTTTGTGAACATTTTAAACAATTTCGTGACAATACTGTTAATGGAAATGGAAATAATCTTCACGATATAAAAGTAACTTTTGATTACGTAAAGAAAACACTAGATACTTACAATTTAACTGGTACTACATTTGGAAGTGAATTATCCTCTAAATGTGCTGCTGCAAGTGATGTATTAAGTCAATTATGGTCTTGTTTAAGTAATCTAGAAAAAGCAGTTGAATTATTCTGTTTAGAACAAGAAAAAGCAAATAAACAATCACAATATTAGAAAGGAGACATAAAATGGCAGCATCAAGAACAGAAGCTGATACAATACCAGCAGAATTAATCAGACAATCAGATAGAGTTAAAGAACAATTAACTTGTTTAACAAACATTCTAAATAGTGTTAATCAAGATTTAAATGAAATGAATTCTATGATGAAAAATTATAGTCCAGAACTTTGTCAACAAATATCTGCATTATATAACTATCTAGAATCTTATAAAGGAAAATCTCAAAAAATTTATAATGAAGTTTCTGAGAGCTTATTTCTTTATGCAAGTAACTTACTAAATAACATTACAGAATTGACAAAAGATATTAATCAAATTGGTCAAGCAGTAGAAAATTTATAATATAAACTAAAACTGAGTCAACTCAGTTTTTTTCTTTTATTGTAATAAAACAACTAATATTATATAATAAAATATATAAGATAAAGAGGTCTAATATGATTAATTTAACAAACAAAGAATTAGATATAATAAATTTAGAAATAAAAAAAATAAAAGATAAACTAAATAATAATTTTGTTAAAGAATTGAATAAAAGTTGTAATAAAATAAAAAATTCTTTTCCAGATATTAGTTCAGTTACTATAGAATGTGAAAAATTAAATAAAATAAATAAAGATATGCAAATTTTAGAAAATGATACTATTGATATATTTCAAGAAATAAAAAATATTACATTTTATAAAGAAACTACTTCTAATGAATAGGATGTGAAATAATGAACTTAAATGAATTCGAAGACGAATCTATAAAAATTAGACATATATCAGAAATGACTTTCGATCAATATAAAGTAATTATTCCTAGCTTACTTAGAATTGGTGACATTATAAGTAAAGAAAATTTTTCTCTAGCCAAAAAAATATATAATATAGCAGAAAGATATGATGAAATTGTTATGAATTTTTCTCAAAAATATGTTGATAGTTCTGAAGCAATATTAGATTACATAAATAGTACTAATAGAAATATTGAAGAATTAACAATTAATGTCTCAAATTTAATAAAAGAAATTAATACAACTAGTGATAATCTTTAAAAAATGGTTATAAAACCATTTTTTTCATATAAAAAGAACTATCCTAAAATAGTCCTAAATTTAAATATTTATTAAGAAAAACTACTAAGCCAACTATAAATAAAACTACTACCACAAATACTAATAATTTAATTATTATCTTAGTAATATGCATATCTTCTTTTAAATCATCAAAATCATCAAAATCACTTTGTGTAAATGTTGTTGTTTTTCCTATAAAAGAATTTTCTATTTTCTTATTTTCAGCTGTTTTTTCTTTTTCTTCAGTATTTTCTACTGATTCTTCATCTTCAGTATCTCCAGCATCAATTTCTAAAGTTTTTTCCGCCTCTTTGCTACGTTCATTTTCTTTTTCGGCTTCTTCTATTTCTTTTTCTAACATTCCCATTACTTTTGTAGCTTCATCATCTCCACGTAAATCACTTAAAATATCTAGTGGATCTAAATTACCTGTAAGTGTCAAAGATTTTTCATTATCAATAAGTTCTTTTGCTGTAATTGTATTAATTAAATCCAATAATTTTTTTTCTGTCTCTTTATTATTCTCTGGTTGTTTAATTTGATCAGGTTTAATATCTTTTTTCTCTTCTATTTCTTCTTCGTTGTTAATGATATCCAAATCTTTTAAAATATCATATTGTGTATTTCTGATTTTTTTTAATCTATCTTCTTCGTAGTTTACTTCCTTTTTCTCTTTGGCCTTTTCTAATATAGAATTTATATCATACTCCCTAGTCTCATCCAAATTAATCTTAGGTAAAGATATTTCATCTGTATCACCAAAACTTCTTTTACGAGGTTTTTCATGATATTTCTTATCTAAAATCTCTTTTATTTCATCAAGACTAATATTATCCGTATTATTTCCAATAACTGAAGCATTACTATTTAAATCAAAATCTTCTAATTCTAAACTACTTACTTCTTTATAAAGATCCTTGTTCTTCTGAGATCTAGAAGGTCTAAATTCTTCTACATTATCCAAACCATTTTCTTCATAATATTTATTCATACGTGATTGTCTTGATTCCATAAAACTTCACATCCTATCATATATAATGATAACATAGATAATTCAATTTTTAAAATATTTTATTTGCTTTTTTACACCATAGTTGTTATTATTTATGAAGGAGGAAATATTATGATAAAAGTTGATGAAAATACATGTATTGGTTGTGGAGCTTGTATGGCAATAGCTCCAGAGAATTTTGATTTTAATGACGCAGGATTATCTACTGTTATTTCACAAGAAATAACTGATTCTGCTCGTGAAGCTTGTGGAGCTTGCCCAGTTGGAGCAATTGTTATAGAAGCTACACAAGAAACTGCACCATCTATTGAAGAAGTTGTAGAAACTGAATCTAAAATTGTTGAATTCCCTTCAGCTACTGAAGAAGAAACTGAAGAAAAAGCAGCTTAACAAAAAAAGTTATTCTTTAACCTAGAATAACTTTTTTAATTTCTATAAAATCTTTCTTTTTTATATTTTTTTGTACATACAAACAAAATTATTGACATAATTATTATAATAAAGAATATTGATGATAAGAACACATTTGTTTCTGGATTTTTTATTAAGAAATTAGCTTCAATTATTACATCTGTAGATGGCATAGTAAATACATTGTCTCTAATCTCTATTACATTACCATTTACATCAGTAATTCTTACCTTATCTAATAAATAATTATCTTCTGGAGTTATAGTATACGTAACATTTTCTCCTGAATAAGCTTTATTTATTACATCAATTTTACCATTTCCATTAACTTTTGTTTTTATTGAATAACTTGGCAAATATCTAACCAAATATGAAGAAAATTCATCATCTTCATCATAAGCGAATACTTGAACTAAAATCGCATTATCACAACTAGTCAAATCAGTAATATCTGCTCTTTCAACACCAATTTCTTTTGCAATATCGTGTGTTTCCAAAACATTTCCATCTTTATCATATACATAAATATATGATTCTACATTATCAGGATTTCTATGAGAACCATTTGAAACATTATCCTTATAAGCTGATACTACAACATATTCTGAACTTGGACCATCAACATCAAAATAATGTAATCCTTCATCACTTTTCTTTACTCAAATAACATTTTTATCTAAGTCTGTCTTCATTATAAAGCCATATGTTTCATCTTCATTAGTTGCATCTCCTACCAAATAATATGCATTATCACTTATAAATTGACTACTTACAAAAATTTCATAATCCTCATCTGAAAACAATTCTTCCCATTCATATGTAAGAAGT
Source organism: uncultured Bacilli bacterium (assembly GCA_910584655.1). Classification (GTDB taxonomy): domain Bacteria; phylum Bacillota_I; class Bacilli_A; order RF39; family UBA660; genus Coprovivens. The sequence goes on along the minus strand of CAJUBJ010000003.1, from coordinate 208,293 downwards.
GTATCACGATTATAAGTTAATTTTTCTATCATTTCTGATGAAACATCTTCATAATCTTCAGATTTTTCTACTTCTAACTTAATATCATTAGAATTAATTGTATAAAATCTTGAAAGTCCATAATCTTCATCTAGTAATTTTCCTTCACAAGCAACATATATTTTATCTTCATGTACATAAATTTCTGCATCATATATTTCTCTATCACTAGTTTCTAAGAAAACTCCTTCATCAACCTCTCCTGTTTCCTTATCATAACGATAAAAATAAATATCTCCATAATTATCATTAGATATATCATAAAGAACAATATAATAATAACTATCATCTAAAGCAACAGTTAAAAAAACCGCATTATAATCATATTCTTCCCAAATAATTTTTTTACCATCTTTTGATATTTTACGCAAAACCCCACTACCATAATCATCTACTGAAGTAGTAACATAACCATCTGTATCTTCAATTGTATGATCATAATATAACCAATTAGATGATAATCCCTGTTTTATTGACCAATCATACTCAATCCAATTTCTACTCTCTGCATTTGTTATTGCGACAAAACCAAAGAATAAAAAGAAAATCATAAATATTTTTTTGACACTTTTTTCAAATTAATCACACCTATCCTATCTTATTATAAATTTAATATATAAAACTTCTTTTATTTTTTCAATTAAAAAAAGTGTATCTTTACACTTATTTTTTCATAGCTTTTAATCTTTTTACTTCATTCATTGATAAATATCTATAATCTCCAGACTGTAAACCTTTTACATCTAAAAAAGCTAATCTTTCTCTAGTTAATTTTGCAACAGGATGTCCTACTGCTTCAAACATCTTCTTAACAATATGATTTCTGCCTTCAATTATTGTAATTTCAACTTTTTCTTTATTCTTAACTTCATCACGTTTTTTTACTTTTACTCTCTTAGGAACAACTTTAACTCCATCAATTACAACGCCATCTTTTAATTTATAAATTTCCTCAGTAGTCATTATTCCTTCAATAACAGCTAAATAAGTCTTTTCTACCTCATTTGAAGGATGCATTAACAAATTAGCCAAATCTCCATCATTAGTTAATATAAGTAAACCTGTAGTATCATAATCCAATCGACCAACTGGATAAATTCTCTCTTTAGTATCAATTAAATCAGTAACAACTTTTCTACCCTTATCATCTTTAGCGCTACAAATTACTCCTCTAGGCTTATTAAGTAAGTAATATTCATATTTTGTTTTTTTATTTAAAGTAACACCTTCAACAACTATTTTATCATTAAGAGAAACTTTAGTCCCAAGCTCATTAACTACTTCACCATTAACATAAACTTCACCTTTTAAAATTAGCTCCTCTGCTTTTCTTCTTGAACAATACCCCATATTAGCTATAACTTTTTGTAAACGTTCCATATAAATCACCTGCATCTAATTATAAAACAAAAAACAAAAAAAAGGAAATTTTCTTATCCTTTTTTACCCAATTACTTAAAAAAATAAAAATATATCAAAATAGCAAAAACAATTAATGCTCCAATAACAACTGCAATATTACTAATTTTCTTCATCTTAGAAAATTTCTTATTTTCCTTTATCAAATCTTTTTCTGCACTTTCATAATTTGCAATCTCTTTAGAACCATAACTTAAACTACTATATACAATATACACAACAAATAAAAGTGATAAAACCTTTAAACCTTTAGTAATACTTGAAACAACTCCATTATGTTCCAACACAACTAAAAAAATCAAAATACCAACAATAACTAAAGAAATAATTAAATTAGCTAACATTCCTCTTTTTCTTCCATTAAATTTATATCCACAACTTACACATTTATTAACATCTTTTTTATTAATCTTTGCGCACTTTGGGCAACTTTTTGTTGGTATCTCTAACTTAGTTTTACATTTTACACACTTTTTTGTTCCCAAAACATTAGAAAAACCACATTTACTACATTTAATTTTCTCAATATCTTTCATCTTATCACTACCTATAATTGATTATATCAAAAAAACTTAGCTGCAACAATAAAAGCTGTTAACATTCCACATATATCAGCAAATAATCCAACCCACAAAGCATATCTTGTTTTCTTTATCTTTATACTTCCAAAATATAATGCTAAGACATATATCGTTGTATCTGTTGCTCCTTGTAATACACTACCTAAAAAACCTAAATAAGAATCCACACCATGTACTTTATATATATTAGCTAACATAGCCAAAGAAGCATTACCACTAATTGGTCTTAAAAACATCATTGGAATTATATCTTTTAACTTACCACCAATTATACTAAGTAAACCACTCCCAACAAATATATTAACGGCAAAAATCATCGCTAAAACTGCTGGTATTATATCTACTATTATTTTGAGTCCATCAACACAACCTTCGATAAAATCATCATAAATATCATTTTTCTTAATAAAACCATACAACAAAATAACTATAACGATTATAGGAACAATATAATTATTTAGCATTTTTCCTCCTTATCACATAATCTAAAAGTAACCCACATACAGAACTAACTGTCGTTGCAATTAAACTAGGTAGAATTATACTCATTGGATCAACACTTCCATAAGCTTTTCTTAATGCTATAACTGTCATTGGAATAATAGTAACACCACTAGTATTTAAAACTAAAAAAGTTATCATCGCATCACTTGCTCTTGCTTTGTCCTTATTTTCTTTTTGTAATTCTTTCATAGCTTTTAAACCTGCTGGTGTTGCAACACTCCCTAATCCCAACATATTAGCTGCTATATTAGAAGATATATATTCCATCGCTTTACCATTCTTAACACTTGGCATTATCTTTCTTAGTAAAGGACTTAATAATCTACTAAACTTCCCAAGTAATCCACTTTTACTAGCAATATTCATAACACCTGACCATAAAACTATTAAAGGCCCAATAGATAATAATAAATCATAAGCACTAAAAGAACTATCTAAAATAACATCTCCCATATTAGTATTTCCACTAATAAAAGAATAACCAATACCTAATGCAATCAATAAAAACCATATTTTATTTATCATATATCACCAAAATTTTAAGAAGTCCACTAATTTACTTAAAAAACTTTTATTCTTAGTAACACTTGCTCTTTCATAATATAAATTTCTACTTCCTATAACTTCTCCATTAAGAATAACTTCTACTTTTCCAACAATACTTCCATCTACTGCTCCACTAGTACTATTCTTTATTACATTAGTTTCTATTTTATCCTCATCTTTCTTTACCAAATAAAAATCATTTCTTAGCTTATACTCACTTCCATAATCCTCTTCTTTATCTAAGACTTTAACTCTTTCATAATTATTAAAATATTTTTCATACAATTCTTTATGATCATCAAAGTCATTACCATCATTAAAAGTTACAACTATTAATGACATATCATCTTTTGTTGCACTAGTAACTAAAGTACGTCTTGCCTTCTCTGTAAATCCTGTCTTACCACCAGTACAATATTCATAACTTCTAAGTAACTTATTTTTATTTAACCATTTATATGTTTTCATACTTGACTTAACTGTAATTTCTTCTGTACTAGTAATCCTTCTAAAATCTTCATTCTGCATCGCATAACGCATTAAAAGAGCCATATCATAAGCTGTTGACATGTTTGCACTGCCATCATTTTCTTCTAACCCAGAAGGATTTACAAAATTAGAATTCTTCATACCAATATTATGAGCCACTTCATTCATAATAAAAACAAAACTTTCTTTAGATCCTGCTACATGAGAAGCAATTGCTAAAGCTGCATCATTTCCACTTCTAAGCATAAGACCATATAACAAATCATCTAATAACAATTCTTCCCCAACTTGCACATAAATTCCACTACCATAAGCTTTTAATACATCTTGATTAATTCTTACAACACTTTCTAAATTACCATATTCAATTGCTGTAATTGCAGTCAATATTTTAGTTGTACTAGCTATTAAACTTTCCTTATCTATATTATTTCCTTCTAAAACTCTTCCGCTATCCATATCCATAACAATATAAGCATTAGCACTAATAGCTCTTACATAAAAAGGACATAACAACAATATTAAATAAAATAACTTCTTCATCTAATCACCTACATAATCATATGAAAAAAAGGACTTTTTAAGTCCTCAAAATATAATCAACCTACTACTTCATAATTAAAATAAGATTCATTTAAATCAACATTCCCCAATATTCCTTCTATTCTACCATTATCAGCATATTGCCACATATCATAATTATCTTCATATGTTACAACATCAATATATTGTGCATACCATAACTTATATTTAAAATCATTTATATTCCAATGATAATTTATTGCACTCAAGTTACTATACATCATCCCAACATATCCATGATCTTCTATATAATCTAAAAAATATTTAGCATTTTCATTTAAGATACTATCATCTACACCTATCGTTCTTTTTTGATTAAACAATTCAAAATCATAAGCAACTGGAAATGTTACGTCATAATCTTTAATTAAATTTAATACATAAGTTGCTTCCTCTAAAGCTTCTTTTTGATTTATTGCTGTTGAATAAAAATAAACTCCAGCTTTAATTCCAACCCTATTAGCTTCTTCAATATTATATCTAAACTTACTATCTTCGTGTAGTTCATCATTACTTAAATTTCTATAACCGCATCTAATCATTACAAACTCTATTCCCGATTCTTTAACTTTATCCCAATCAATATCTCCTTGGAAACTAGAAACATCAATTCCTTTAACAGTTTCTTGTACTTCTTTAACTTTCAACTTATTATAAATATCTTTATCCTTTTTTCTAATTGTTTCTAAATATCCTTGTATCTCTTCAAACTCACTAGTATAACTTCTTGATGCATATCCTGTTTTAAATAAAGAAAACAATATTAAAAAAACAAAAATACATAAAACTATTGTAAATATTAATCTATATTTCATAAAAATCTGTTTAATATTTTCTAATAAATTATACTGCATACATATCTCTCCAAGAATAATTATACCATAAAGAAAAAAATAATCTTTAACAGATTATTTCTAATTGTCATATTTTATTCTTCATACTTATATATTCCATGTATTTTTTCTAAATCTTCATTAGATAATTGGGAAACATTCCAATTATTATCTTCTTTAATTACTTTAAATTCTATTTCATAAGTAGTAGTTTCAGTTGCATCCATCATTTGCTTCAATTTATATGTTAAAAATTTACTTTTATCATATATACCTTTTTCATCATTAAATTCTTTTTTATGATTTTCATAATAATCACTACTATCTTTTTGAACTTTATATAAATCCATAACTTTAACTTTAGTCTTTACATAAGCCACATCACCATCATAAGTTTCATTTAATATCTCATATGATAATGTACTATATTCTTTTTTTAATATCTCTTTATATATCTTTTTTTGTTCTTCATTAAATTCTTCATTTTCTACATATTCATCAATTTGTTCTATTACCTTATTATCTAATGTAACATACATTTCTAAATAATCTCTAACAGCCTCACGTGCAGTCATAGAATTAGTACATCCAACTAATAGAATTCCACTAATTATAATTAATAATATATATATCTTTTTTTTCATAAAACTTTCTCCTCTATTTTTAGTATTGTTTCTATTTAACATTTTATACATCTTATGTTAAAATACTTTAAAGGAGTGATTAAGATGAAACAAACAATTCTTACTGGTTTAAGACCTACAGGTAATCTTCATTTAGGACATTTATTTGGAGCTGCTCAAAACTGGGTTAAATTACAAGATGATTATGAGTTTTATTTAGAAATCGCTGACGTACAAGCATTAACAGATAATTTTGATAATCCTGAAAAAGTTAGAAAAAATGTTAAAGAAATAACTGCTGATTTATTAGCTATTGGCATAAACCCAGAGAAAGTTAACTTTTTTATTCAATCAAAAATTCCAGAAATTGCAGAATTAACTGTTTTTTATTCAAATCTTGTAACAGTTGCTCGTTTACAAAGAAATCCAACTGTTAAATCAGAGATTGCACAAAAAAAGGAATTATTTGGTAATGATGGTGAAAGTATTACATACGGATTTTTAGGATATCCTGTATCTCAAGCTGCTGATATTACTTGCTTTAATGGTGAATTAGTTCCTGTTGGAGACGACCAACTACCATTAATTGAACAATGTCGTGAAATAGTTCGCAAATTTAATTCAATATATGGAGAAGTATTAAAAGAACCAAAGCCATATTTATCTAAAACAACAAGAATCAAAGGTTTAGATGGTAATGATAAAATGGGTAAAAGCTTAGGAAATGCAATTTATTTAATTGATGATGAAGAAACAATAAAGAAAAAAATAATGGGTGCAGTAACTGATCCAAATAAAATTAAAAAAGATGATCCTGCAAATCCAGATATTTGTATGGTCTACTACTATCATAAATTAATAAATAATGAAGAAAATTTAAATAAAATATGTTCTGAATGTAAATGCGGATCTCGCGGTTGTGTTCAATGTAAAAAAGAACTAATAGAAAAAATGAATGAATTCTTAAAAGATATAAAAGATAGAAGAAAAAAATATGAAGATAATCCTGAACTTATAGATGAGATTTTAAACGAAGGTACAGAAAAAGCTCGTAAAAAAGCTATAGAACAAATGGAAAAAATTAAACATGCAATGAAGATAGATTATTAGTAATCTATCTTTTTATAATAAAAAAAATTCCTAAAAAAACTAAATAAAATTCCCAAGTCTTTAATATTGCCAATAAAAACTCTTTAAAACTAAATCCATATATCAATAAATTAAAATATATAACTACAATACTTAAACTAAGTGAACAACATATAATTCCTAAAATTAAATAAAAAAATCTTCTCATATAATAAGTATATTTTATAAACAAAAATTATATTATTAATTAAGGTGAAATTATGAGTAAAATAAAATATATAATTTTAGGTATAATATCTTCTTTTACAAACTCTCTTCCCATATCCTATAATGCTCATATAAAAATATATGACAATATTTTTAATACAAAAATTTTTAATGATCAATATTTAACTTCATTTCTTAATATTTCTTTAATCATTGCTATTTTAATAATTAATTACAAAGAACTAATAAATTTTTCAAAAAAAATATTAAAAAAACAAAAAATAAAGAAAAAACATCACTTTCTAAAAATATTAACTATTTCTTCATTCATTAGTATCTTCTTTATTCCATTTAATAAATGTCCTTCAAACATTAAATTAATCGCCATATTTTATCTTTTAACATCTATAATTTTACTATTTTCCAATAATAAAAAAGGTAATAGAAAAATAACTGACTTAAATTTAAAAGACTCCTTTATAATTGGATTATTTAATATAACATCAATAATACCAACTATATCTCCTCTATGTTCAAATATATTTATCTGTTCAAAAAGAAAAATAGATAAAAGTCTTTCTTTCATCTATTCTACTTTATGCTATATACCTATTCTTTTAATAAATTCTATAAAAGGAATAACATTTTTATTAAATAACCAAACCTACATCTTAGATTATAGTATAAGTCTAATAATTTCTACTTTTCTATCTATTTATTTTTTAAATTATCTAAAAAAACTATATTATTCAAATAAAATGTATAAATTATCATTTTATTGTATTTTCTTAACAATATTCCTTTTAATTTGGTTCCGCTAAATTAACCAACAACAACAGCTTTTTTACCTATCTCATTATAAATAGTCGTAAACCTATCTAAGGAAATATAAACCTGTCCTGTTGATGTTTTAGTCCACGGATCATTTATTAACATTTGATTACTTTTAGGATTATATCCAACTAATAACATTACATGAACATTTTTAGGTACTTCTTCAACCCAATTAATTGGATCATCAAAATTACCTCCAGTTGCATATATAATAACTGGATTTCCTTTATCAATTTCTTTCTTTAATCCTTCAACATTCGTTCCAGTTATATCTTTAATTTTATTATTGCCACTTATACTTCTACCAAACTTTGCTAAAGCATCAGGAGCAATCCAATGTGGTACATCTCTTGGTTCAAATCCATAAATATCTCTTACAAAACCAATATGTGGATCATCTTCACTTTTAGGCATTTCATCAGCAATATATTTTAAACTAGCATCTTTTAAATAACCTTTATATTGTAATCCCATTAAAAGAGATGCTGCTTCACAACCATTATATATTTGATTTTTATTTTGACTTATATAAGGAACATCAAGTTTTACCCACGAAGCTTTTATTTCTGCCTCTTTTCGAGCTTTCTCTTCAGCTTCCTTGCGAGCTTTTTCTTCTCTCTCTTCAATTTCTTTTAATACCTTATCTAAATCTTCATTATATTTTTTCTTTAAATCTTTTTGTGGTAATTTATTTACCACATTTTTTACACTATTATACTTATTCCTTGTAACATTTGTTTTTACTATCGTTAATTTAGAATCACTAAATAAAGCTTTTACTTTTTTATCAGCATCTAAAATATTACTTCTCTGCTTTCTCATATTATTTAATTTTTCATTACAATCATTTTTCCATTTATCTTGCAATTTATCTATACTATCTTGCAACATTTTTATATCATTATCATTCGTAGTAGATATTAAAACATTATCTATAAACAAACTATCTATATTTTTTAAAACACTCCTATACTCATTAACTTCATTTATTTGTTTTAATAAAGTACTTTTAATTTCTTCATCTTCTACTAAATTAACATCTATAATAACCTGATTAATTTCTTCATCAGAAATATCATTTTTAGGAATATCAGCTTCATCATATAAATTAGCAACATTTTTTTGTGCATTATTTATAATATTTTCTTTTATTAAACGTTCATCTTCCAATTTCTTTTGTTCTAACAAAAATAATTCTTCTTGCCTCTCTTTTTCTGATTTTTTCATATAATAATAACTTCCAGCAAATCCAGATATTATCAAACCAATTAAGACAATTACAATAATAAACTTCTTGCTAGTTATAAAATCCTTTATTTGTTTCATTTTTTTTACCTCTTTTTACAAAAGATATCAATTTTCTTCATCTATATTAACATGTTCTATTAAACCTATATCAACACTATTTATAGAATCGAATCTTTTTGTAATCTTTTCTGTAGTGATATTTATATCTTTTATATCTTTAGTAACAGTGTCTATACTACGAGATAACTTATCCCATCTTTCTCTATATTTACTAAACTCTTTACTCAATTTATTTAATTCAACATGGATTATTTGTGCATATTTATCTCTTTCCATATTTTTAAGTATCATTTGTATAATTGTTAAAGTACTCATCAGTGTTGTTGGACTAGTTATCCACACTCTTTTTTCATATGAATATTTAAGTAATTCAGGATGATATGCATTAATCTCAGCAAATATTGCCTCAGCCGGTAAAAACATTATAGCTTCATCTGCTGTTTCTCCAGGAATTATATATTTATTACTAATGGCATCAATATGCTTTTTTACATCACTTTTAAATAATTTAGTAGCACTTTCTCTTTCCATATTTGATAAACTTCTATCCGTCATTCTTTCGTAATTTTCTAAAGGAAATTTACTATCAATACATATAGTTCCTAAAGGTGAAGGAGCATACAAAATAGAATCTGCAATACTTCCATTACTTAAAGTATGTTGAATATCATATACATTTTTATTCCCTTCACCGAATACTGATGATAATATATAATTCAAATTTACTTCACCAAAAATTCCCCTAGTTTTTTTATCTGTTAATACACTTTGCAATCCTACAATTTCAGTTGATAAACTATCTATTTTCTTCTGAGCTTCATCTATTTTAGTCAATCTTTCTAAAATATTATTAAAAGTTTTATTAGTTTTATCAAAATTTTGATCAATTCTTTCATTTACTTTATCATTAATTAACATCAATTTTTGTTCAATTTTATTATTTATCTTATCAAAATCATCCATTAAATATTTATTTATATCAAATTTAAAATCAGCTAAATCATTACTAACATTTTTCTCTAATTTACCCAATCTTTCAACGAAATCTTTATCATCATTTTTTTTCATTAAATTCAAAAAAGATAATATTATTAAAATTATTAACAATATTAATAAAACATACTCCATGCTTAAAACCTCTCATCTAAATCAAATTTTTTATTAACTATTTGTGCCACAATATAAGCTATAACAACTAAAACAACAACTTTTATTAAAACTACTGGATTTGTAAAGCACTCAACTATATTACATCCAATATAACCCAAAAATATTATTACAAATATCTTACCTACAACTAATGAATAGAAATATTTTTTAATAGATATATTTGATAATCCAGCTCCTACATTAATAAAAAAAGAAGGTGCAAAAGGAATGGCTATTAACAAAACTAACTGTTTAAATTTCAAATTATCTACTTTGTTCATAAAACTTAATAATTTCTTTGAATTAGATACTTTATTTTGAAAGAAATTATTAAATCCTTTCCTACATAAATAAAATGTTAAAAAACTTCCTATAGTAGTCATAATCCATGATATTAAACCACCCACAATAGGTCCCAAAATCAAAATATTTATTGTAACAAATACTACCAGAGGTAAAAATGCTAGTATTCCTTCTAAAAGTATTAAAATTGAACTTAATATAGGAGCCCAAACTCCCAAACTTAATAAAAAATCATTCAAAAAGTCTCCCATATTTTTTATTCCGTTTATAATCTCTGTAACTTCCATATACATCACAACATTATTATAATTTAAGATATATGTAAATACAATCAACCTAAGGTAGAAATATGTAAACTTACAATAGAAAAAATACCATATGGTATTAATTCTTAACTATTAAAGTAACATCATATCCATAGAATTCTAATATATTAACAGCCTTCTTACTTTTAATTCCACCATTACAATATAAATAATACTTTTTACTTTTATCTAATAATTCACTATGATTAATTAATAATTTTTCATATGGAATATGTACACTATTACTTACTACATGATTATCATTACTATTAACATCAATAAATATTCCCATATTAGAATGATAATCTTTTAATAATATTTTTTTCATATAATCACCTAATATATTTTATGAAACAAAAAAAGAAGATGTATATTAATCATCTCCAAAAAAATCATCAAAAAATTCATCATCTGATATTGCACTATTATTATTTATTACAATTTTATCAGGATCAATATTTACGTTAGTTTTTTCTTCAGGCAAAGTTATTGCCTTTGGTGTTTCAATTCTTTGTTCAAGAACAGAATTAACTTGAGTAGAAATATTTTTTTGATTATATATATTATAATCATTTAATTTTTCATTTACATTACCAAGTTTCTCCTTTGGTATTTCAAAACTATCAGTAATAGATTGATTAACTTCTGGCTTTACAGTTTCCATAATATTAGGTACTGAGTTATAAATATTATAATCATGATTATCGTTCGTTTTAACAACTGCTCCACTATTATAATTAGGTTGTATAACAGAAGCCTTTTCTACCTTCGGAAGTGGTTCAAAATTAAAATCTTCTTCTTCTATTGGACTACTTGTAGCAACTGCAATATTTGCTTTTTCATTACCAATAGATATTTCAGTATTATTTCTTGATACAGCTGAATTTGAACCAAATATATTAAAACTATTATCCATCTTATTAATTGAACTAAATGTATCATCTAATTTATTTACTGAATTATTAACATTCATTGTACTATCCATAGATAATTGTTCTTTATTATAATTATTTTCAATAATAGGACTAACATCCTTTACATTTTGTCTTGGCATATCATTTTCAATACTAACATTTGAAATTGGTCTATCATTAAACATATTATTTGTATTATTTACTGGAATGTTATTAGGTATACTAGAAACACTAGGATGATTACTTGTTACATCAATTCTTGGTAAATCATTATTAGAAATTTGCTCACTTTTCTTTTGTTCAGCATCCTTCATCTTGGCTTGTTCTTCTTTTTGACGAGCTTCTTCTGCATCTAACTCAGCTATTTTTCTATCAATATCTCGCATCATAGCATCCAAGTCTATGCCTCCACCAAGACCGCCAAACAGACCTCCACCATCATTTTTAGGTGCACCAAATGGAGCATTAGAACTCATTCCACCAAATGGATCAACATTAGGTTTTCTAGGTGATGCAAATGGATCACTATCCATTGGATTTTTAAACGGATTACCTCCACTTAATCCAGGTCCCTTATCATTTAAAGAGTTTTTTATTTTTTCACTCTTTTTCTTTTTTGTAAATTCTTTTACATCAAATAACCTAATCTCTCTTTTCTTTCTAGTAGGATATTCAGCTTCGAATTTAGGATGTCCCCAATCCATTTTAAAGTTTGGAGTATACTTAGTCTTAAATGGTGATAAACGCCATCTAATTATTATTGCTTCAAACAACTTCAATTTTTGTAAATCAGTAACTGTAACTAATGGAGTTGAAGCAGTTTTATCTTTATCACTTGATTTTACTTCACCACACATCTTACTAATTTCTTCCAAAGCTGCAAGTTCTGTACTAATTAAATATACTAAATTACCACAGTTACCTTTAATTGTTTCAGCATCTTCATTACCATAAACACTCTTTAACTGAGCAAAGTTTTGAATAATAAATGTAAATCTAATATCACGTGAACGAGCAGCTGTAACCATTGTTGTAACATCTTTTAAAGGAGGCATATTAGCAAACTCATCTAGAATAAAATTAGTTCTAAATGGTAACTTACCACCATTAGCTTGTGCAACATCAATTAAAGTTTCATAACATTGCTTAATAAATATTGTTGCAAGGCCATGATATGTTGTTTTTTCATCGTGAATTACTATAAATACAGCAGTCTTTTCTTTACCAATATTTCTCATATCAAAATCACTATATGATAACATTTCTGATAAATTTTCACGAGATGCAAATAATCTTATCTTTTGTCTAAATACTGATAAAATACCACCTTTTGTATCAGCTGGAGCATTAATTGTATTAGAAGCAAATACATAAGCATTTGAAGCTTCTCCCTTTAAAGTAAAATACTCTTTTATATAAGTACTAGCTGCAAACTTTTCTTCTCCTACAGTACTCATAAAGTTTACTGAATTAAGATTAATTTGATCTTTATCAGCATCTTCAAACAATCCTAAAGCCAAACCAGAAAAATAATCGGCTGCTGATTTTTCCCAGAATGGATCTCCACTCTTATTATTAGGATCATACAAAATATTTAATGCAACGTCATCTAACAGCTCTGTTGCTTTATCAAAATTATCATCTTTATAATATTGATATGGTAAAGTTAATGGATTCCAAGCATTACCATTTTGTGGTTCACGAAAGTTTAGCAATACAACGTTATACCCACGTTCTTTCATATAAACACTAGCTGCTTTATAAAGTTCTCCCTTAGGATCGGTAATAATCATACTTTCGCCTTTTTTAATTAGCAATTCAACCATTGGTTCAACAACAGTTTGTGATTTACCTGATCCAGTAGAACCTATAACAAGATTATGATATTCACCATTATCTACCCATAAATGTTTTCCATCATTAACTAAAGGAATACCAGCATGTGGAGAATCTTTAACTAAAGGGTCTACTACTTCAACACCCTTATCACTTTTCATCTCTTTTTCTTTACACCATCTAGAATATCCTTTATTTTCCTTTTCACCTATTTCGATACCAATACCTTTTTTTCTATCGAAAACAACTGATGATACACTAGAAAAAATTAAAACAACAAATATTATAAATAATACAATAGTTGCACCAAAAAACTCTGTAAATCCAGGAATTGGATTTAAACCATAGAAAGAACCTGTTCTTCCAAAATAATTTATATTTGTTGTAGTAATAGCACATAAATAAAGTAAAAAGCCAGCAAAAATACCAAACATAATTAAATCTTTACTTGATACACGAAATTTCAAACGAAATCACCCCAAACCTAAATATATTATACTACATAACATACGAAAAATAAAAGGAGTTTATTTCCTTTTATCTATATTTAATTTTTGTCATCTTAGACACTATTAAAACAATTATAATAAACAATAATAAACTTAATACAACAATTAAGAAAGGATGTTCATTTAAAAACTTAACAAACACACTTTCTTCTTCTTTTTCTTCTTTTTTTATTGAAGTTTGTTTATCCTCCTCCTCTTTAGAAGGAGATTCTTCTTTTTCTAAATCATTATCTAATAATAAATATATATTCTTGTTTTCACCTTTATTAAATATCCAAGTATATACATTACCATTTTTATAATCAGCATTACAATCTTTTACTTCATATGAACTAGTAATATTTACTTTAACTTGTAATAAATCTGGATACTGATTAAAATACATTAATCCTCCACTATCTGTAGAAAATAATATAGTTTTATCTTTATTATCAATAATAAAACTAGAAGATTTAAATCCCTCTTTAACAGTACGAGAATTCTTATAATTATTCAAATTAAAATTATACTTATAATTAAATCTATACCCAGTACCTAAATCTTTTAATGTTCTATCATAATATGATATTCCTTTAACTTCACTATCTGGCATAGTATCAACTATAGGATCTTTAGCAAATGCAGGAACGTATGTTCTAAATGTATTTTTTAGTTGATCCTTAGTTAAATATTCATTAGCAAAAGCTTCTATAGAAACACTTTCTTTTATTGTATTACCATTAATATCAATATCAACTTCAGCAGTACATCCACATAACAAAAAGACTAAACCTATTAATAAAATTATTTTCTTCTTCATATTAATTTCCTCTCACATGAGTTTCATAATAACCAGTCATATCAACACCCCAATAACCACTAGAATTAAATGGTCTACGTGTAAATAATACTCCTGATGAATTACCACTTGCTTCTGCACAAATATAACTACCTGAGGCTTCTTCTATACCAATTACTAATACTATATGTCCAGACGATTCTAATAAATCTCCTGGTTCTATTACAGGACTATTACCTAAAGAAACTTTTCTAACACCAGGTAGATTCTTAAAATCACCAGCTAACATTTGTGACATATTGAATCCACCATTTTTTACTGCCCATGGAACAAATCCAGAACAATCTAAGCCACAATAATTATAAGATGTATTATTAGCATAAGTATGACATTGTGTACTTCCCCAATATGATAAAGAACCATCAACCACACCATCAGCATGGCCTCCACCCCAGAAGTAAGGAATTTTAACATCATAATTATTACCTAATTCTGCAATTAATGTTACAGCAGCAGCTACTACACCTGCTCTTGTCCCATAACCAGCTTTTTCTACATTTGATGAAATTAAACTATTAAATTCTTCAATACTAGTACCATTTTTTCGTAAAAATCCATCTAAAGGTTCATGTAATATTTCATCACCATCAGAAGATAAAACATAATCACCATAATCAATATTTCCGTAACTAGTACATTCTCCACTACTAAATCCATCACTATTTGTATAAACTGTTGCTAGTATTTGTTCATAATCTTTTCCCTGATTAGCTAAATCAATAAATTGTTGCGAAACAGAAGCTACATAATTAGTTGAAACAACTCTCTTTGTAGAATCAATTAAAACTTTACCCTTTACTTCATTAGCAAGTTCTAAAACATGAGCTTTTCTAGATTCATTTAATACAGGTTTCCATAAAGTTCCTGTATTTATTTCTGGTGAATATATTGAAATTGAACCACGATCTTGTCTATATATATCTTTCTCATAATCCCAATAAACTTGATCTGCTTCACAAGCTCTCATTCTTATTTTTCCAGTAGAAACATTATATCCATAAAAACATCCATCTTGATTACCAGGACACATTCCACTATTTCTTGTTAATGCAAATCCTCTTGCTGCAACAATTTGTGCTTTAATGGCTTCATCTGGAGACTCTGCACCAATCTCAGCTAATGCAACACCTAAAACATATTTTTCAAAATCTACAGTTTCTAATACTGTATAATTACTAGCTGTTCCATCACAATTTATTAACTCAACTTGTAAACCTTCTAATTTTACTTCTCCTGATGCACTTACTCCTGAAAGATTATATGTACAATGAGCACCTTTACCTCGACTAGCACTATTTTCTAAATTAGATGCAATTAATATTATTATAAATAACAAAATAATTCCAATTACAATAACTAAAAAAGGATGGGCTGCTAAAAATTCTAATAATTTTTTCTTAACAGCTGCTTTAAATTTATCACTTGCTTGTCCTTTTTTCTCTGTTGTTGATGAAGTTCCATTACCTTTACCTAAACTATTAATCTTATTCTTTATTTTTGAACCAATTCCAGAATTAGCATTAACTTTTGCTTTATTACCAACTCCAGCTCCTTTTTGAGGAGTGCTTTGCTTAGCTTTACTATTTTTAGGACTTTCACCTTGTTCACCCTGACGAACTCTATTACTATGTTCTAAATTACGTCTAGCTCTTGAAGTACTATCATTAATTCCAGGTTGTGGAGAGCCTTTTCTATTATTTAATGCTCCATATCCATTTTGAGGTCCCATAGGTGGAACAAACTCATCTTCTTGATCAGAATTTTTTCTATCTCCTTTTTGAGAATCTGGTTGATTTAATTTTGAATTTTTATCTTCTAAACCTTTATTTTGTTTATCCTCTAAGCCATCCTTTTTCTCAAGTCCCTTAGGATTTCCATCCACTTGATTCTGATTAGGAAGTGAGCTTATACCTTCATCACGTTTATCAGCTCTATCATCAACTTTATGAGATTTATTTTGTTCAGAATCAGGATATTGTCTATATCCTGGAGCTCCCAAACCATCCCCATAATCTTTTCCTAAATCAGGAGCTGATTCCCTATTATCAGGATAAGTTGATGGTTGTACATCTTTTGGAGCTTCACTTGGACTTTTAGGCATACTTCCTTCACTTAAATTCTGTCTTGAATTTACTGGTTGACTAGTAGGTACAGAAGTATTACCAGAAGGAATATTATAATTTGGATCATATCCAGGTGCTGTAACTGCATCTGTTGAAGTAGTAGCCCCTGTTGGTGGTACAATCGTTGGATAATCTGAATCTGGTACAACAGTCTTAGGTATATCTAGAGTTGAATCACTTTCAATTTCTCTTAATTTTCTTAAATATTCATCTACTGCTTTATCAGCATCTTGTCTACTTTTTAACTTAATATCATCAGTATTTTGTGCCATAATACCACCCGTTCACATCACAAAAAGTATAACATATATTTACAAAATAAAAAAGCTATTAAATAGCTTTTTATAATCCCCCACCTACACCAAAAGAATCCAATTCTTCTTGTGTACATAATATTCTTACTCTCATACGTCTACTACCACAAACAAACAAAGCTTCACCTTGATTATAATACTTAATACTATCAATTTCACTTTCATTTAAATCAATAAGTAAAGATAAATCTTCAACTGCTTGCTTCTTCAATCCCATAACTAAATAATAAGAAGCATTATCAAATATTGCTTTACCATGCATAATCAAATTTGGTGCAGCAAAATCTGTTGGTTGTTGTGTAATTATAATAGTACCAGTATTATATTTACGTGCACGTCTTTGCATTTGTGCTAAGAACTCTGCTCCTAATTCATTTCTTGTTGATAATAAAACATGAGCTTCATCAACACATAATACTGTCGTTTGATTTTTATCTAAACTCAATCCCCATGCATACTTTAAGATATTAAAGAATAAAGCATTACGAATATTTTCATCACTATTCATAAGTTCTTTTATATTAAATACTATTATATTACTATCAATATTTAATGTTGTATGTCCACAGAAATAATATCTTAATTCACGAGTTAATGGTCTAACTTTTAATTCAAGTCTTTCCATAACATCTCTTTCTCTTGTCTTATCAGGCATAGAAAGTAGACGTCCCTTTATAGTTGCATAAACATCATCAAATGTTGGAAAATCATCAGAAGTTAACTTTCCAAAATCTGTATCAAAATCTATTTTATAACGTTTATATGTATCTTGAACAACTTCACTAAACATAGCTAAAACGTCATCTTCAATACTTGGAGATAAATATTTCATAAAAGCTTTTAAAGACTGTAAAGCACGAGTTAAAACAGTATATCCTAATCCTTGTTCTAATTCTTCTTGATCTGCATCAGGAACAACTTCAAGTGGATTTATCATACCAAATTCTCCACCTTTACCTAAGTCAAGATAACTACCATTAACATTTTTGCACATATCTTCTAGTTCACCCTCAGGGTCAACGCAAATAACTTTATATCCATTTCTAATATGACTCCTAATTAGTAATTTAGCAGCTGTAGATTTACCACTACCAGAAGTACCTAATATAATCATATTACCATTATTTCTATTATGTTCTTTTTTTATTTTAAATAAAAATTGATTAAATAATATTACTCCTCCAGAAAAATCAACTCCAAATAAAGCTGAATCCCCTGGATCCTTTATACTATCAAAAACAAATGGATACATAGCTGAAATAGTAACTGATGGAATTGGTGTTCCAATTCTATTTTCAATATCTTGTTTAGGAAATATAGGAATAATAGATTTAAGTACTTTTTCTTGTTCAAACATTAATGGAATAGCTCTCATACCTAATCCATCAATCCAACTACGTACTTGCATCTTTTTAAGCTCTAATTCTTCTTGATTATCAGCAGTAATCATTATAT
This sequence comes from uncultured Bacilli bacterium, assembly GCA_910584655.1. GTDB lineage: Bacteria > Bacillota_I > Bacilli_A > RF39 > UBA660 > Coprovivens. The sequence continues at coordinate 189,493 of CAJUBJ010000003.1, read as the reverse complement.
GTAATTGAAAATCAAATATTCTAGCTTGAGTAGAAGCAAGCATTGTAATAAAACTTTCTAACGATTCATAATCTTGTCTTATTCTCTCTTGAATTGTTTGATCATGTTCAGTTTGATATCTCATTTTTAAATCTGCAATTTCTTTATTTAACATTGATTGTAATGTAGAAAATTCAATAGGAATATGCTTAGCAACTAACTTAACTCCCGCTAAGTTTGTAAGATTTGCTAAAAATCCAGGATTTATAAATTTAGGATAACTGATTACTGTTAATATAGTTGCGTTTTTTCCACTTATAACAAACTCCATTGGTCTAAATTGTAACCCTTTAGGAGCGATTTCACTTTTAAAATTCATTATACTCTCACCGTCCCAAAAGTTGTTGTCATTCCACCATTTAAGAAATTATCTAAAATCATTCTTAAATCGGAATTAGATACTTGTGTAGAATTTATTGATGCATTTGCAAGTCCAGCAATTAGATTATGAATTTTCTTTTGTACAATTTCAAGTTTCTTTTCTTTAAATATTATAAAATACTCAGTATCAACAACACTATATTCTGCTCCCATAAAAGCATTTGCCTTATTTATATCTTGTATTATTAACTTTCTTATAGCTCCATTTGTACATCTTTGATATAAAAGTTGTAATTGAGATAAATAAAGATTAATATCTACTGGTCTATCAGCAACAACTAACCAAAACTCATAATCAATCATATTATAAAAGTTTTGTAAATTAAACAATATATTTTCTCTTTCTGCATTATCTAATATAAAGATATTCTTAGGCGAAATCTTAATACCAGTTACATATTGTCCATTATCTAACTGAATCATACCATTCATTATATTTTTTATAGGTACCCAATCTTCAGTATATTTACTTTGTGATTCTACCGAAACATTAGGTGAATTACTTATTACGTTCGCCATTTCTTGCACACCAACCTCTCCAATAATATTTTTTCCTTCCACTATAAAATCTATAGATGTTACCTAATAATGTTCTAACGTTATGATAATTTGGCACAGGTGCTACTAAGAAAGCAGCAATAATTGCAGGGGAAGCCAAACCTAACATAATTGTTATATTATTTGATTTTATAAACATTAATAGTAACACTGATATTCCAACACCAACAAGAAATATAACTAAATCTGATGGATTGAAGAAACCCAAAATTAATTGGGATTTCTTCGAGTTAGCAGGAATCAAAAAGTTATTATTCATACATTAAACACCTTCTTATTCAAATTATTTTTTTCCACCTTTATCTTCTTGAGCTTTACGTTGACGAGTAACTTTATCAGCATAATCATTTGTTCTAACATAAGTAGAAGATGATTTTCCTTTATCAGCTGCTTGTGCAACAGCAGTTTTAGAATTAGCTTTCTTAATCTTACCAGCTTCAACACCACGTTGAATTGCTTTTTCGAAGAAGTCTTCGATACTATATCTTGGATAATCAGCAGAGTTTACTGGGTTGTTATTTTGATCATATGGAACATATTCGTCGCCTTCCAATTTATATGTAATCTTGCCATCATGAGTTGTCTCAAGTTCAAACGCAGCTTGTGCTTTAAAGTCTGAACCAGGATTAAATTTACCTTTATCAACAGCATCTTTTCCAAAACCTTTTGCAATCGCTGCAGATAGTAATTCTTTAATTGGTTTAGAATAATCTGTATTTCCATTTGCATCTTTTTCATATCCAACAACAATCTCTACATTTGCATTATCATGAATATAATCGGCATTTTGAGAAATGAAGTTTTGAATATCTCTTGCAGTATTTGAATCTTTTTCTTGAGCTTTTGCTTGAACGAATGCATCTGCAGCCGCTTCCATTGCAATTCTTATAGACTCAACTTCTTTATCACGTTTTGCCATAGCAGTTTGCATATCAACTTTTATATCACTCATATCAAGTTGCATTTGACCATTTGCATCTACTGTAATATCAAAACCTTTACTTGTACTAACAAGGCTATTTAATGCACTAGTAGCATTCTCTAATGAAACCCTTTCAGCATCTAAAGTTTGTTTTGCTGCAAGATATCTAGCATCAGTCTTAGCAACTCCAGCACTTTCAAGTGATTTTAAAGCCGCTTCTGCATTATCTCTTCTAATACGTGCATTATTAACATCAGTTAATTTTGATTGTAGATTAGGATCTGCAGCTATAGAGTTAAGTTCAGCTAAACGTCTTCTATATTCAGCATTATATGATTGTTCATCCCAACCATCAGCATATTGATTTATAGGTTGACTCTTTAATGCAGTATATTGGTCATGTAATCGACGTGAAACAGAATCTTTTTTATAAGCTTCTTCACGTAGTTTTCCTTTTAAGCCATCTAAAGCATCACCAAATTTCATTGCTGCTTCTTCTTTAGCTGTACTAACAGTACCTGTAGTCCAAGCTCTTGCTCTTTTTTCTAAGTCATCAGCAACTGCACCAACAGCAGATGATTTGAAAGCAGCAGACATTGCTTCTGTATAAGCTTCTTGAGCTTCTTTAAGTTTCTGTAACATTGCAGCCTCTTGAGGAGTACCTTTTGCTCCATTGTATGCTGCTTCTGCCATTTCCAAAGCTGCTCTTGCTTTTTTAGCTCTTTCCATATCAGATTTATTTCTCTCAGTACGTTCCCAACGCTTATCGTGTGCATCATTTGCAGCTTGTGCAGCGTTTTCAGTTATATCATTTGATTGTCGCCATGTTTCTGCAGGCTTATGTCCCGGTCCAAAATTCATCATTGTTGCACGTGCAAATCCAGAACCAAATCCACCTAAAGCAGAAGTGAAAATTTGTCTCTTATTTCCACCATCTTCAATAGTTCTTCTAACATTACGAGTAGCAGCTTTAAATCCACCACCTGTCATACTTTTAGCAGCATAGAATCCACCATCAGCAAGTTTTTTATTAAAACCTTTAAAGCCCAAATCCATATTTCCGCTGCCTAAATTAAGTGAATCAGCTATAATTTTTGGTGCTTGCTTACAGAATGCAATCAATCCCAAAATTAATAAAGCTAAAGCTAATGTCTTCTCAGCGAAATTCAAATCACTACTAGCACTCCACATTGAAACAGATGAGAATAATTCCGTTAAATGACAAATTATATAAACTACTATATAGACTATAGAAATTCTTATAAATACCTCTATAAATGTAGATGTTACCATTTTTGTATATTTATTAAAATTATCTTTAAACTTAGGTAAAACTTGCATTACAAGTGGTACAGGTGCAACGATTTGCAAATAAGCTAATTTCGCAGCACGTATACCCATATCTATACTAAATGATATAAATGCATATAAAGCAAACGCACCAGCAATAGTTGAAATACCAAACAAGTAGGTTACTTCACCATCATTTACATAATTATCTAAAAATACTGTAAAAATACCAAAACTCTCTCCTGCTGCAGCTAATGAATAAGCTTCTTGTAAAGTAATCTTTCCATCACTTAATTGAGACGCTTGAATTCCTCCTGAAATATTCATATAAGCAGAAGCACAAGTTGCAACAGCTGCTCCTATTCCAAGCAAGTGTAATCCGGGTACAAAAGCCAAAGCAACACTACCTGCACACAATAAAGCACTTATTCCACCAGCAACAAAATAACTTGAAGGATCAGCTACTATTTCTTCTGCAGACTTTCCACTATCCTCAGCTGGATAAAAAAATGCTTGCCATAAACTTGTAGCTGTTACAGCTCCACCAATAGATTTAACATATTCATCAGGATTTACTTCAGGATCAAAAGTAACAGTTGTTCCATCTTCAGTAGTCATACTACCACCAGTTGCAACTTTATCTGTATTATCAATTCTAAAAAACAATTTTCCTAATACATCTTGTTCTAATATTAAACCTTGTGCTTGATACATAAGATTGAATAAAAAAGGTACTATAGCTAAACCAACAACAGCAACTATAACATTTTTTATCATCTTAGGTCCAAATTCACCTTTTGTTGATTGATCAGGATCAATAATCGCTCTTAAAATAGCGTATGAAAGAACAAAAAGCATCAATACACCAACAATAACATAAAGTTTATTTGCAATTTCAGTATAAGCTGACGAAGATAATAATCTAGCCCCAGCTATTGCCATAAATACTTTAAAAGATGAAGATACTAAACCATAAATCAAAGTATCCAAAGTCAAAATAATACCGACAAATCCCTCTTTTAAAACATCTCCCAAAAGAAATAACGTACTAACCATAGTATATCACCCTATTCTATTCCACAAGTACCATACCAACCAAGTAATGGGAACAAGAAATTAATTAAAGTTGGTAAAAAGAACAACACAATCGCAAGTACAATTCTCTTACTTGTTCTTTTAACAGCTTTCATTAATGCATCTTTATCTTGACTAGCAGTAGCTTTAACAAAATCAAACACTGATAAAACAAAACACAACAAAGGAGCAGCATACCCCATTATTTTAAAAATTTGTTGCAAAAAATTAGCAAAAGTACCATCTTTTTTAGGATCACCTAATAAACTATTACAATCACTTTGCTCAGATAAACTATAAATTACATCATTGCTATAAGCCTCAACTCTAGTATTTACTATAAAAAAAGCCCCTAAAACAACTATAACCATAAGCAATATTTTTTTATACATAAAAACACCTCATATATCAAAAATTATAACACAAAAAAAATGATATTAAAACAAATATCATCTTTTTATAATAATTTTAATTTATTAGCAAGTTCCTTTAGTAATACATGCTTCACAAACAGAATAATCACCATCAGAATTAAATCCATCTGCTAAACTAAATGCAAAACCAACAATTGTAGGAATAAAGAAAATTACTACACCTGCAATACATCTCATCATCAATGCTTTAGCGGCTTTCTTGATTTCGTCATCTTTACTTGCAACTACTGCTTTACCTAAATCAATCATACCAAATACTATAACTAAAATAGGTATAACTATTTTAAAAACACTTAAAATCTTACCAACTAAAATCCAAATTGACTTTGTTTTAGTACAAAAATTTATTGCACCTAATAACATAAAAATCCACATCTCCTTCGTTTCATAATATAATTGTATTTAAATTTATTAAATCTGTCAAGTTTTTCTTTATTCTTTTACAATACCAAACAATCTAGCAGCCCTATTTTCTCCACCAGAAGGTCTATTTTTATCAAAACCAAGCTTATTTAACAATTCATCTAACACTCTATGTTTGTCTTTCTTATCATCTAAAGGAGGAATATTATGGAAAACACTACATCTTGCTTCCCCCTCAAAATCTCTTACATCTGAAGCATCTAGTAAACTCTTATTAAGTATTACTTTCATTCCTCTCATCTTATCTAAAATATTTCTATCTCTTCTAATTAATTTATTAAGCATCAAAGTAGAAGGCTCAATCAAATATAACATTTCAGTACAATTAGCTTCCTCTGCACTATCATTTATATCAATTAAAATAATATTATAATTATTAATAGGATTATTAATAATTGAAGACAACTCTCTACTACTTACACTTTTTAAATCAGGATCGTTAAAAAACAGAAAATCATTTTTATCTAATTCTAATCCTAAAACTGAGTAATGCTCTGATAATTGTTTTTTTAACATATAAAGTAAAGTCGTTGCACCTGCATGATCAGTTAAATCTTTAATACCTATTACCCTTGTTCCACCCATTGTTGGCATCATTGCACTAGTATTAATAAATGATCTTTCATTAGAAGCTTGTTGATTAAATCCAAACATACCTCTTCCACCACTTTGTGGTTGTTGCATCTGCCCTCCACCCATAGGAGCAGAAGAACCAAGTAAATGGAATTGTGCAACATCTTTATATGTATTTGGATTATCTATTAAATATGCAATAGCATCTATATTTCTTGTAAAATTATATATTCCCATAGATACTAATTCAGACAAATATTGTGGTGAATTTACAACCTGAGAATCATCTAATAATAATATTATTTTTGACATATCCATTCCAAAGGATAACCTTTGAATTTGAGATATATCTTGATATCCTGATACCGCAGTAATATCTAAAATCATCTTATTAAAGAAGAAATTATCAAATTGTGCTATTAAATCATCTACTTGAAATTCTCCATCAATTGTCTTTATCAAATCTATTTTAGTACTTAAACTAGATAACATAGCTGAATATTTATTCGATACAATAACATTCATTTAATATTTCTCCCCTCTTTTTAATATAAATCAGAATTTGCTGTAAGCGTATCTGTTTCTGGTCTTCTAATTCCATTAGTCATACCATCAACTCTAACCGATAAGAATTCAGTTAATACTGGCAACTCAAATTTATAAAATAATCTAACTTTATAATAAGTTTCATTTTTTTGTTCAAACTTAGCTACACAATAATAATATTTTTCACTTGCTTTAGCTGCTTCAAAGTTACCAGAGCTCAAACTTTCTTTGTAAACTAAATCTTTAACACCATACCACATACCCTCATCAGATTTAGGACATTCTCCTTTAGCAGTATAAGCGTTTCCAAGCAGATAAAGATTTATTGTTTGAAAAGCTCCAACATTTCCTATAACACTACCACTACCTACTTTAGAAGACTGACTAGAACCAACACTATCAGTAAAACCTTTATGTTTTTCAATTATATGCAACATTTCATTTTTCATTTTAAATGAAGAGGTATAACTTATAGTTACTGTAATATAACATGCAAAAATCAAAATAAATACTATTATTATTCCAAGTAACCATATGCTTGATATACTATTTTTCATCTACACCACTCTCATTCTTTTAACATACATCATCTGTCATAATATCATAACCATCTTCTGGAAGATAAATTAAAGAAGTTTCTCCAGTTATAGTTATTCTAAAAATTGATCTTAATACTGGCCAATCTAACTTAAAAAACACAGCAACATAATAATAAGCGCTATTAACATGTCCAATTGGTCCTTTAATAGTTGAACTAACTGTACCATCAGATGAAGTAACACCAGTATTAACAAGTGAATGTTTAGCAATACAATAATTTGTTCCTGAACCATACCTATCAATATCTTTAGATCCCGTATTAAATCTATGCCAACAAGCACTATTTATAGATGCATCTTCAGGACAATCTCCTGTTGCTGAATAACCTATTCCATTCAAGTATTCATTTATCTTACCAATACTATCCTCGTTGACACCTCTATAATATTGAATAGTATTAATAATTTCATCTTTAATACGATAACACCTTGAATAATTAGTAGTAATACTTACAAAGCAAGTAAAAACAGCAATAAAAACCAAAACGATTAAATAAATCCAAGCCCCACCAATAGCTTCCTTCATTAGTACACCTACCCTCTAAAAGGACAGTAAAAAATAGTTTTACCGCTATCTTGTGGATTATAACATGAAGCCATTCCTTCATTTTCTCCACCACTTATATATCCAGAATCACATACAGCATCTGAACATCTTGCTTCTTCTTTAAAGCCTTGTCTAACCATTGGCCATATAACCATAAAGAAAACAGCCGATAGCAATGCAACGGCCGCAAGAACAATTACAGATGTATTTAAATCTCCCATAGCTTCTTTCACATTATATCACCTGTTTTCTAATTTAAAAATTATCCTCTACATTCTCTAGAGTATGATTTACCTTCATAAAATACTGTACAAGTAAAGTTAGCACAGTTAATTTGACCTTCAGTTCCAGAACCAGTCAAAGCACCACTAGCTGTATTATAGTTTCCTTTACTATTAACATTTGAACAAGCAGTACTTAATGCTAAGTTAGCTTGAATATTTGGCCATACAAATATTGTAAATAATAAACCTACAGCTGCAATAGCAACAACTGTAATAACAGTCATATTTAATTCACCTGTTGCCTCTTTCATATATTATCATTTCTCCTTCTATTTTATTTTATAGTTTAATTATACTATCCCAAAAATAATATTTCAAGTATTTATACTTTAATATTACACTTTTTTAATTTAAAATAAACTAAAGTAATTAACAAACCAATTAAGCTTAAGATCATACCAAAAATAAAACCTTTTGGTATATATTTTATTACAACATTATGTTCTCCTTCTGGTATATCAATACCAATAAAGGTATCAAAAATTTTATAATAATCAACCTTTTCTCCATCCACATATATCTTAAATGTATCTAAATATGGAATCGAAATAAACAAAGTTCCACCATTACTCTTAACACTACCAGATAAAACTGAATCATCAGTTGTAATATTCTCTAAGCAACTATAACTTTGTAATTTATTTATAGCTTCTTGAAATTTAATTTCATCTAATATCTTAACTCCAAAACAATCAAAGGAAAGATCTTTAAAATCTTCAGCCCTTCTCTTTAAAACATTAATTTCAATTTCTACCTTATCACCTTCCTCTAAATAATATAATAAATCACTATACTTTATAGTAACTTTATCTTTTCTATTGTCATACACATCATCATTTATCTTTATAACAAAATACTCAAACAAGTCACTTCTATTAGGAACAATAACTCCCTCACTAGCTACTACAAAAGAATAAGTAATCTTATATTTTTCAGTATCAAATTCATCTAAATACCCTTCAACAACATAATCATCAACTTTAACATCTTCAAATATATTTACATTCTCTTTTAACAATAAACTATAGATTTGATTAATATTATAATATTGATTATTTTCTTCAAATCCTATATTATCTATTTTACCAGGAACTACAAATCCTATACTTAATACTTTATCATTATAAAATATATTATCATCAATCTTTTCATAATATTCACTATTACCAACAACATACTTAATTCCAAATAAAGATAATAAACTAGGATTTTCATAAGTACTAAACATATTATTTATATTATCAGTAATATAATCAACATCTTCTTTTAAAAAATATCTAGTATTTTCATTATATGACGAAGAAAACATTGAAGTAGAATAATAATTATAAAGCATAGAATCATTTGCTCCTGTATTAGGAATTACTGTTCTATAAAATGTATTATCAATTTCTTTTAAATCTTGAATATAATTACCAGCTTCTGTATAATCTCTAACATCATCCATAGTATAAGAAGTATTTTCACAAAATATATTATATCCATTAAAACCAAGTTCCAATAAAACAAATACTAACATTAAATATTTAAAATACTTCTTTTGAAAAAATAGAAAATACACAATTAATAAAATGAGACTAAAATATAAAGAATAAATATAATGTCTACTAACTTCCATTGTTTTTGCTTTAAATGTAAATGATAAAAATATCAATAAAGAAAATATTATTAATATAATATTTATTTTTTTAGTATCTATCCTTACACCACTTAATTTTTCCAAATTTTTAAACGCAATTACAATGAAAAAGAAAACAAAAACAAAAGCATATCTATGAGCAAACCATACGGGTTTTTGAAACATATTCCAAGTATAATCAATAAACTTCAAATTAAATGAAATAATAAAAAATAATGTAAATATTAAAGCTCCTTTTTTACTTCTTTTATCAATATTATCATTAAAATAATAAAGTATATTCATTACTAATACCAATACTGTAGAATAAACTAAAACTCCACCATCACTTAAAACATCATAACTTGAAAATGTCCCTGTTACAAAATTTACAGGTAAGGTTAAAAGAGTAAACCAGTTTATTCCTTTTAATGCTTCTAAACTAAATGTATTACCTCTACCAGCCATAAGACTATAGACTTGTGGTATTAAAACTATACACGACATTAAACCACACAATAAACTACTTATTACAAAACTTTTTATAACTTTAAGTTTAAAATTATCAGTTACATAACACTTATAAATAAAATATAAAAATGAAAAAATACATACTGTAAAACCTATATAAAAATTAATTAATATTGATAAAGTTAAACAAAAAATATAAACTCCAATTTTATCTTTTTCAATAAGTCTATCTAATCCCAATATAACTAATGGTAACAAAATAAAGCAATCCATCCACATAATATGTACCGAATATGCAATTCCAAAACTTGAAAAAGTATAAAATAAGCCAAACAAAATTTGTTTCCATTTATATTTATCTTTAGAAATAGAATTTAAATACACACACATAGTAAGTGTTGAAAGTCCTGTTCTTAAATAAATTAAAAAAGTATAAAAGCTAAAAACATTTGAATTTTTAAAAAATATAATTAGTAAATTAAGAGGACTATTCATATATAAAGTTCTAACATTATAAAAATCACTTCCCAAAAACGAATTCAAATTATAAAAGAAATTACCATCAAATAATGTTCTAATAGAATGAACAAGTAATTGTGGATACATATAAAAGGAATCAACATTATTATATAAATACTTTCCAAATGGGACACAATTAGATATCGTTGACATTATCAACAATAATATAATCCCTGTAAAAAAAGCTTTAATATAATAAATTACTACATTTTTTTTCATATCTTAACCTCCAATATTATATTTTCTAATCTTAAACCCTATTAATATTCCAAATAAAGTTACAATTGATATTATATTTGAAATAGTCCAATTTTCTTTATATTCAACCTTTATTTTATGCTTTCCTGCATTACAATTAGAAATTAATAAAGCCAAATCTAATGAAGATGATTCTACTTTACTACCATCTACATATATACTCCAATCTTTGTCATAAGGAATAGTACTAAATATAATTTCGTCTTCATCTACTTCAATATTTCCTTCAAAAAAATTATCTGAATATTTATCATAATAAATCGAATTTCCTTTTAGATAATCATAAAGTTGATCTAATTTAAATATATCAACGTAATATAAACTAAAATTATCATCATTGTCATCATATAATATCTCTATCTCATCACCGACAGAAAGAGTCATATACCCAGATTTTATATTATTAATTTCTGTAGTTAAATTAAGTCCCCTATACTTATCAGGAATATCACTTAAAGAATAAGCATAAACATTATCATTTATCTTAATATATTTCACATTTTCTGGATACATAACAATATAATCCCTATCTTCTCTTATATTATAATACTTTAATAATCCATCATTATTTCCTTCTAGTACTTCTTCGATAATTATATCATCTATCCCAGACATACCAAGAACTAAGTTATTTAAATTATCAACAAAATTATTAGAAGAATAATCATAATCAAAAATACTTTTCTTAACCGCATAAATTTTAGGTAATGTATAATCATTTTCAACATTAAATAACATTGAAAATACTGGATTTTCATTACAAGCATAAATATTAGCTTTTAAATCTGTATAACATCCAATATTATCCAAAAAAGGAATTACATTATTATATTGCATAGAAGAAAATGTCTCTATTGTATTAGTAAAAGAATATAAATTATCATTTACTAACAAACCACTTGATAAATATGTTCTATTTTCTATATTACCTTTATGGTTAAATTCATATTCTCTTATAACATGATTATTATCTAATACCATAGAAAAACCAACTATTAATTCTATAACTGTAACCATTAAAAATAAAACCTTATATATAACATTTTTACTATATAAAACAATTAAAATTGTATAAGAAATCAAAAATACCATATTAAAAATAAAAATATTCAAAGATATATTACCTAAACAAAAATTTATAACTAATAAAATAGCTAATAAAAAATTAATAAAATAAACTTTAAAATCAATCATACCATTAAAAGTTTTATAGTTTTTTATAAATATCATCAAAATATAAAAACATACTATAAAAGAGTATCTAAAATTATAACTTACTGGCATATGAAAGCAATTGATTAAATAATTCATTTGTTTAGAAGAAATAACTATAATAATAAAAATTAATGAAATAAAAGTAGTAATTTTATCTTTTAATCTAATATCTTTATTAATAAAAAAATATAATAAACTAATTAAATATATAACATTAACACTAATGTTAGGAACAACTTCATCATATAAAGAAATATTTGTTGAAACATTACCACAAAAAAATGATTTTATAAAACCAAAAACAGTTAAATAAGTCAAATCAATATCAGGACTATTTACATATATTCCCATCTTTAAAAAGCTCGAATATGTTGCATAAATTGTAAACGAACATAAAAGACAAGTTATAATTGTTGAAAACATTATTAATTGAAAATTCTTTATCTTATTTATGTATTTATCCTTTTTAATAATAATATTAAACATATAATAAATAAAAATATATATACATACCATAAAAGCCATATAAAAATTAGATATCATGATATAAGCTAGTGAAAATATATAAACATAACACTTATTATTCTCCATTAATTCTTCAAGACCATACTGAAGTAATGGAAAAATCATAAATGAATCAAGCCACATCATATTAAAATAATAAGCTAAATACCAACCACAAAATGTATAAGATAATGAACATATTAAAGACAATATATTATTATTCAATCTTTTTTTAAAATAAAATAAAGCACAAATTGAAGTAAATAATGTTTTTACAAATATCACTGAAAGATAAATAGAATCAGGATTGTTAAAGAAAATTCCAACAAGATTAATTGGACTAGCCAAATAATATAAATAATTAAATATTGTTGGATTTCCTAAACCATTAAAAAAATTAAAAGATTTAATAGTTCCTTCTTTTATAGACATAACAAAATTATATAAAATTGCTTTATATTGATAAAGTCCATCACATTTAGCCAATTCTATATTTCCAAAAGGAAAAACATTCATAATTTTCAAAGATAGAAAAAAAATAAAAGATACTAACGCCACAACAATAAAATAGAATACTAAATTTTTTAAATTACTTTTTATTTTCATATTTACTGCCCCCGAATCATAAACTTACTATAAAAAAAGTATATCATTAAAGCTATTAACTTTTCAAACAAAAAAGACGAACAAAATCGTCTTTTCTAATTATTAACTACTCATCATATTCATAATTTGAATAACTAATAAAATCATAACACCTACACCTGTTGAAACAAGCATACTCATTGTTTTACTTTCCATCTTATCTAGTCTTTCTTTATAACGATTATCTCTCGCCTTTTGTTGCAAGTTAGATATTGTTTTAGAGAAAGTAATCAACTGTTCTTGTTTTCTTTCTTGACGTCCTAAACTTAGACGATATAGAAGTCTCATCATACGCATTGAATCACGAACAGGATAAGTTTGTGCAAATTCCATATATGGTGTAACTGTAGAGTCACCAGCATTTATCTTATTAATCATATCAACTAATCCATCTCTAAATATTTCAGGAGCATCTGGAATTGATTTACCAATTGCAACTGGAACAGTATAGTGTTGAATTAAAATCTCTAAGCCTTTTAAATAATAAGGCAACATAGAGTCAATAATCAATAAATGCCTTTTATAATAGTTTTTTAAATTTGTATAATCCATTTTAAATGAAACATATCCAGCAGCTATAGCTAAAACAATCTTTACTGCTGATAAACTAGATAACATTATAAATATTAATAATACAATAATTATCAAAGCATTTTTTATTCTTTTTTGGAATAAAACATCTGCATCAAGACCATCACCATATTTTGCTTTTACTAAGAATTCATAATCCTCTTCTTTTAGTTTCATAAAAATATCTTGGTTATCTTGAATAAATTTATTTGGTTTAATATAACCATTAACTGTAAGAACAACAAATGCTACAATACCAACTGTGAGAATCTCAAAATACATATCTACTCAACCCCCACATCTTCATTATAATATTTTTCTCCACTTACCAAGAAATAACATAATATAATAATAATTGCATGAAGAATTATTTTTACATAAATTTTTTCTAGCATTTGCAAATACTCTGTTCTACCAAATAATAATTGCATAACCAAAACCAATAAGAAACAAGCACAACCAAAAGTTAAGAACTTTTTGTGGAAAACTTGTCTATCCATTCTATCTCTATAAACTCCTTCAACTAAGGCATCTATATCAAGTGACATAAGTTCAAGCGCCTCACCTGAATCTCTAGCACCTTCTTTTGTAATCTGTAAGAACAATTGATGCATATTTTTTACCATATAATATGGATAAGCTTCATTAAAGAAGTCTATCGATTGATCAATAGTACCATTTTCATATGACATTTGAATCATACGTTTTACATCTCTTAATACTGGATCTTGTAAGATACCAGAATCTCTAACACCTTCAAGAGACTTAACAAAACTTTGTGTAGTATTAAATTCCATTATAACGTTAGTAGTATAAACTTGTATTTGTTCAAAAATATATTCACTATATAATCTTTGTGTTCTTAAATAACTTAAATACGGAACAAAGCATATAGCTATAACAGTATAAATACAAGTAACTAAAATACTATAAAAATATAAGAAACTTATACCAGCAGCAGCTCCACCTATTAACAAAACTTGTGTCATATATTGTCTAGGTGTATACTCATATCCCAACTCTTTAGTTTTCTCTTTTACTTCTCTATAACTATAAGGTGCATACGTATTATAAACACCAGAAACAGTATCAGCAAAAAACTTATATACATTATCTCCAGTATTGTAACGATAAGCTAAAACAAATATTGCAATAGCTAATAAAATTATCAATTCCATAAACATTCACCTTCTTATTATAGTACATCGTTTGTTGCAACTACCTGCTGTGGTTGAACAACTGGTTGTTGCACTGCATTCGCATTAACAGAAGTAGGAGCACTAACAGTTGGAAAAGGACTAACTTGAGGTTGCTGAGCTTGAACAGGTTGTTGAACCACAGCTTGTGGTTGTACAACTGGCTGACTTACTTGAGATTGTACAGGTGCCACCTTAGCCACCTGTTGTTGCTGTTGAACTTGAGGCTGAGCAACTGGCTGTTGTGAGACTGTTTGTTGAACCTGAGATTGAACAGGTTGTTGAACAACTGGCTGTTGTGAAGCCACTTGTGGTGCAACACTTGGCTGGCTAACAGGCGCTTGAACTGGAGCATTGGTATTACTTTTTGAAGTATCAGCATTTATCTTACCTTCATTTAAAGCATCACCTAAAGCTTCAGAACTAGTTTCCTTTAAAGCTAGATTATCCTCAGAAGAACCATGTCTATAATTAGATAAATCTTCTTTAGACTCAGCATCACCCAAACCAAAAATATCATCATCTTCGAAATAAACATTACCTATAGCTAAATAATCTATCAATTTCTTTGATGGATTTTTTAATGTAACCTTACCATCCAAAGTCTTTTGATATAAAGTTCTAGACAAAGGCCTATTTGTTTCGTCATCAACATAAAACTCACATATTTCCATAATCTCACGTTGAAATCTTCCCAATGCCTTAGAATAATAACCCTTAACATATATTCCAATCTGTACGTATCTATGTATTGAAGACAAATATTGTTCAATATCTTGACTACCTTCCAACAAGGCGTACATACGCATTGGAATACTGGCTGCTTTATCAGCATGGATTGTTGATATAACGTGGTGACCAGAAGAAATTGAGTTACGAACTGCCATAACTGCTTCTGCAGAACGAACCTCGGCAAGTAATATCCAGATAGGGTTCTGTCTCATGCAGGCTACCAAAGCTTCTGTATAAGAAGCAATATTATTAGTTTTCATCGCAACAATATCTCTATGTGGGAAAATTTTATCTAAGTGAAGCTCCAATGTATCTTCTATAGAAATAATTTTTTCATCTTCTTTAGCATTACTTGCTAAATATTTAACAAGCTCTGTTTTACCAGAACCAGTTTCTCCAGCAACCATAATATTACAATGTCCCCAAACACATTTAATCAAAAAATCATGCATTTGATCAGTAATATATTGTTCACTTAATAATTTATCTTTATTTAATCTTATCTTTGCTGGAGTCTTACGTATCAAGCACGCGATTCCATTTGTTGCAATGGAATCGTGTACAAAGTTCATACGTAATTCTGCACTTTCGGAGTCAAGAAATGGATGAGCCATATTAAAAGTTCTACCCATAACATTAGCACATTGAAATGCAAGTTTTTCCATAAAAGGATTATTTATATCTGGTCTTTCAACTTGATAAACTCCCTTTGACAATGTTTTTAGCCATACTTGACCACTATTACTATACGAAATATCGGTTACATCATCATCTTCCAAAAATTCAGATAATGGGCCAAAATCCATTTGGGAGAATATGTTCTTTTCATCCATAACATCACCCTCTTTTTATTCAATTTGATTAACCACAAACAGTTAAATCAGTACATTCATTTTGTAGTATATGAGTTTGATTTATTACCATTGATTGTAATTCATCACTTGTTAATTCAGTTGCAGAAGCATTCTTAGAATAAGCATTATTTCTAGGAACAGGTTCCAAATTAATACCTAATTTTTCAGCTTTTTTTAATAATAAGAACAAATTCTCTGGAACAGCAAACAATAAGTGTGCTGTTTCAGTAGGATTATCTTTATCAGCAAAAACGTTCTTACCAGAACCATCTTTAACAGCTAAAACTTGAATACTCTTAATAAAACGTCCATATACAAGTTTACCCTCATCTTCTTCTGCACTTGTAGACATATAAATATCTATACTATCATCTGGCATTATTGAATTACCATAAGCAGTAGACATATTAACCTGCATATCGTAAATTGTATAACCATCTGGAATATTAGAAAAAACTGAATCAGGCATATCTTCTTCGCTAATTAAATTCTCGTTAAAGAAGAATCCATTTTGAGGTATCTTACTATCATAAGAAACCAACATCCCATTAATCATACTTACATCAGTAACAATATTACCCATACTAGAAATCATATCTTTAGGAACACTAGTATAACCAATGTATCCTTCATTAATCTTTGTACCAGAAAGAAGTGTTGCATTACACATAGGTATTCTAACTGGTTGAACAGATTTAGTAACTCTCCAATTATATCCTAAGTATAATACAACAACACCGACTAGTACTCCAAGAATTGTAATTGTATTTTTATTACTTAAAAACTTTTTAAAAGGTACAAGTAAATTTCCCATCTTTATTCCTTCTTTCCTAAACTAACTATAATATTCACAGGCTTCATTATCTATAGGTATTGTCAATTTACATTCAAGACCATTATTAGTACAATTTTCTCTCTTATCAGCATCAAATTCTAATATTAAGTCAATTGAGTTAACAACATCTAAACTTGTTACTCCATCATCAGTACCTTCAGTATTTTTTGTATCACGGCCTACAACAAAACCAGCTGTTTCTGTAGCTATCTTTATACTAACTTTAGGAGGAGACTCATATAAATCGTAAAATTTAATATCATAAGTATCAGTAATACCTACTGTTTCTGAAAATCTTCTTAGGAAGTTTTCAACGAAAACTTCCTTTAAGATTCTAACTTGTCTAGTTTGAGAATAATACGCATAGTCTATTGAATCATATAACGCACTATTAGCAACTTCTTTTAATTGATAGTAATCTTGTGTATTTGTTGTTGTTGCGTCGTTAGCAAGTAACATAACAACTGCAACAAATATTCCAAGTAATACTAACCAATAACCCCAGTACGATTCCTTCATATTATTTCACTCCTTCCTATTTAAATGCCAATCTAAATGTATTACCATCTATAGTTTGAACATAATCTATCCAACGGCAATTTCCACTTTGAATTTTATTTTTTAAATCAGTTTCATCAGTAGCATAGCATACACTAGTCTTATAATCTTTTAATTTAGTTATTGTATCGCCATAAACGGCATTTAAATCAGTCATATAATCTTCTAAGAACTTACTACCATAATGTTGGAAGTTAGGATATTTATCATTTAATTCATCATCAGTTGCATCCCATCCATCAGTTCCACTAATAGATTTTATTGGAACTCTTCCATAAACTTTTAATCTACTAAAGTTAATATCATATCCAACACCATTATTGTATTCTTTAATTGCTATCATAGTAGAAGGAGTTAAATGATAAGAATATTCTGCTTTGGCAGCATATGCATTTTCACCTAATGCCTCTATTTCTTTTTTAGCAACTTCACCTTTATTAGTTAAATAAGTTTTTCCAGCGTAGAAGAAAGGTGACTCACTACTCCAGTTACTTGGAAGCTTTCTACTTCCACTTCCATACTGACTATTTATATCATTTAAACTTACAGTAGAAGTATTAATGTTTAACCTACCTTGATTTGTACCATTAAAGTCTTCGTCTTGAACCAAATCATAATTATATGATCCATTCTCATCTAAGAAATTTTCTGTAATAGTAATTGACCCCTCAGTATATGAGTTAATTTCAGAACCACAGCATAAACATACTTCTTCATAAACTTCATAGAAACATGTTCTATTATTAAGTTTTATAATTGATTTTCCACCTTCAGTATTTCCCATTATTCTTCCAAGTTTACCATCACTAAATGATCCAATATCAGCAAACCAATAAGTATATTGATATAGATTTCTTGGTGCATTTAAACTAATTGGGAATGTATTATAACTAACATAACCATCTTTTTCAGCTCCTATTGGTGACCATAAACGTAGTTCCTCTAAAGAAGTAGTATAAGAAGCACCACGAGCATTAGCATTTGATATAGCATTTTTCAAATCATCACCATGCTCTTTTACATCTCCACCTCTAACAAACCATGATCCTTTATTTTTATAGAAACTACTATTTTCAATAGATGAAGAAATATATCTACTCTTCTTATAAGTTACTTTAACCTTATAACAAGAGCCTTCGTTCCAAGTAGTACCAGAAACAGTTCCAGTAAATTTATATCTATCAGATTTATTGTCTTGATCTTCGTGATGATAATCCATATGATCAGATCCAATTGTACATAATACAACATATTTAGATTCACTAGAATTAGCATCATCAGTTGATAAAGCTTTATTTTCAGATTTAACCTCTGTATCATCTTTATATTGTTCAAAAGCTTCAGGAGTTCCAGTCTTTGTCCATAAAGTTGTTGGATTATAATATTTATATTCAAGATAATTTCTAGATAGATTAACTTTTTCATCATAATATCCAAGTTTTTTCTCATCATCAACAAATTGGATTTGAGCTTCGGCTTTTTGATTAGTTACATCTTTATAATTAGAAATTATTGAATTATTCTTCTCCTCGTTTTCAACCAAAATATTATCTTTTCCTAATATTGTCATAAATGCAGGTTCATCATAAGTATATGAAACCTTTGGATCAAATGCTGTTTTAATCTTAATAAATTCTCTTGTAGGTCCAAGAACATTCTCAGATTGTAATGTATTATTTGCCTTGCCATTTTCATCATCACTAGTATTATATAATTCAAAATGTTGACAATCATAGAAATCTTCGACATTTCGATAAAATTCTACATATTTAGCTTCTGCAATAGCTTTTGCACTATTTGCTTTTTCCTCTGTAGCAGTTTTTACTTTTGTTTCTAATAAATCAAAAGCATCAGATTTACTATAAGCAGTAGTACTATCAGCACAAATATTATCATTTTCAGAATGATAAGTTGAACATATTGCTTTTCCTTTAGCATTACCTGAAATATTAGCAGGTTCAGTTCCGTTCTTTTCATCATTTTTAAAATCACAACTTACATTTGCCTTTTTTCCAGGTCCCTTATTTTCATCTATCGTACATTCAATTAAATCTTTTCTATAATAAGATTCTTGAGGATTACTAGTTATATTTCTTTCAGTATCTAATGCTTCGTTAAAAACAGTAGTTACTTTTTTTGCAGCATTAGGAGCAGTATTATATTTTACATATTTCCCATTTTCAACATCTGAAGAACTAGTTTTCAATCCATAATTAAACGCATACCCTTCTGATTTACACTCTAATGCAACAGTATAAGTACATTCAGATGTAGCAGTAGCATTATCTGGTTTAACACCATCTACTCCTGTACCATCATATTTTTTTAATGTAGAGCTTTTATCAGGACACTTATATTTAGGCGTTGCATCTTTTTGACACTTAGACCCAGATGCAGTATACCCTGTTTCACATGTTCCAGAAGCTGGTTTATCATGTTCGCATTTGCCTGCAGATGAATTTAAAGTATCAGGAGATGAGCAATTTTCATATCCGTCAGATTCTACTGTATGTTTTTGAACAAAGTTACCAGTACTAGAATCATAATCAGTATCAGAGAATCCAGTTGGAGCATCTTTCCATATAGCACACTTCTTCTCAGATTTTTCTATTGTAATATCACTTTCACTTCTATTATCAATATTTGTATATTGATGTGAATTCGTAGAATAAATATTATATTGATCAACAACGTCTTTAGATAATTTTTCAAGATCATTCATATACTTATCGTAATCTAAATAAGTAGTATAACATGTACGCTTACCGCCAATAAATATATCATTTAATATTGAAAAATATGAACCAGCCGCAACAGCATTAACACCTACATAGTTACCAAAAGAATCCATTGATATAGCCCAGTCTTCTTTGCATGTAACTTGACAATATTTATTTTGTTTATAATTATCTACATTTATTTTATTTCCAATATCATCATTTTTAAGGAAACTAGCATTTATAGAAGTAGTACGATTCTGGTTATAATATGGTTGACTTGTATTTACTATACACATACCAATTTGATCTTTAATTTGAGGATCTTTATCATCAGAAGATGTTCTTTTTGAACCCTCTCTAATAACATATAAATCTGCAGACTCTGGATCTGCTCCATCGTTAATACGACAAACTTGAGGTAATGTAGAAACTGCACAATCAGAACTACAAATTTCATTTAAAATACGATCTTTTGTCTCATCATCAAATCCATAATCATCAATAAAATCACAACATCCAGAAGCTTTAAATAATTCTTCATTAAATCCAGGATCATTTGGATTCATAGCAACTACTGTTTCACAAACATTACCTACGTTAGGCTTAGGAATTATATCCCAGTAAACTTTCAAATCACTATTTCGACCCTCTATATCAAAAGCAAGCATACGTTGCATGTCATGATTATGAGCATATTGTGACAAAATATATACATTACCAACCATGGATTCGCCACCATAAGTTAGTGAAAAAGACAACTCATACTTTTCTTCATTTGTTTCAGGAACTTTAAAACTCTTAGCATCATTTATGGTATAAGAAACAACATAATTCCATACTTCTAATCCTGAATCGATTGATGAAGTTCCATTTTTTGACCAACTTTCAACATTACAAGTTACATTAAATGAATTAGAGCCACATGCAGTTAATTGAGGATTATCAACAGTATTTGGAAGTGAAATTGTTCCTGTATATTTAATTAAATAACCACTACCACCATTAATAGCTTCCGCATCAACATTCTCAACTTCTTTTTCTAATCCTAAAGATGTTGAGCCTTCACCATCGGCAACATCTGTTGATTTGTATTCAGATAAAGCTTTAGATACCAGTGAACCAATATTTTTTACGAAATCAGGAGTAGAACTATGTTCAGGATTATTTAAACCCAATTCAGCTACTGCTGCATCTGGTCCATCAGAAATCCATTTATTATAAGCGTTATTAAAAGTATTATAGTGTCTTACTAAATCACTATTTCTTCCCCATGTAGTATCCACAGCACTAAAATTATCACCTATGCCAACTATACGTACAAGAATTTGTGCAGCAATTCTACCCTCGTAGTTAACTTCACCAAATCTATTCATATCAAAATCAGAACTCTCATACATATAATTAACTAATTTATATAAATCCAATTCCTTAGATAACTCTGTTGTAGTTTTGTAATCAACTTGTCCAATATTATATGACTGAGGTCCAGGGCGTCCTGGATCTAAGCATAAAGCGTAGAAGGAAGCAGTATTTGAGCAATCACCACCAGGAGTAACTTTATAAACAGAGGCTCCACCGACATGATATCTTATTCGACCACTTGTCTTCTCACTCTCACCCCAATAATAAGTACCATCTCTAGAAACTCTATATGCAGAACATGTTTTTACTCCAAAACCACCACCAAGAATTTCAATTTGCTCATGAGCTTCGTTAATTACTTCCATATCATATATAACATTTTCTGACGTATCTATTACAAAATCTTCTCCGCCATTTTGACTATCTTTAGGATACACAACATACTTATATGTTATAGTCATACCATCAAATTCCACTACAACATCAGCATATTCGCCTTCTCCAGTTGGTTCAAGTCCAGTAACTTGACACTCACCACCTAAAAGTTCTGCTTTTACCTTATCAGAATTACTAGAGCAACCTGTAACAGTCTCTCCTGGCTTTTTAGCTGAAACACTATCAACATATACAGCCGCATGATAATCTCTTTCAACTACAGTTCTGCTATATTGAGCTTCCCATACATCACCATTTAATTCAACAGAAGCTCCTGCTTGAAGAGTTTGACCAGTAGCTCTATTATACCACCCTTCAAATTTACGATTAGCATTATGAGAACCAACAAGATTAACTTCTGGCAAAGTTGCACTAGTTGCATGAGTTTTATTTATATATACATATCCTCTTCCACTTTGATATTCCCAATTATCTAAATCAGATATATTACCCTCTTCAACAGCCAATTGTACAAAAGGATCTGCTTCATAACATGCATAGTAATTAGTGTATGAACCTCCACCTGATACAGAAGTACCTGGACTCAAAGCACCTGAACATTCACCTACAGCATGTAAAACAGAGTTATTACTATTTGGAGCTTTCACCCATCCTTTAAAAGTAACAGGAATAACAGAATTTTGAACTTCACAATTAGGTAAAGTAGCTCCCTCAAAAGCTCTCATAGCATTAAATTGAGTTCCACCACTATCTTCCCATGGAGCAGCTTCCCAATTAGAATCAAAATGACATACACCAACTCCACCAGGATAAGCTTTAGCTATAGACTCTTTTCTAGTAGAAATATTAACTGAAATTTCACGAGTAATTATTTGCACAGGATCTGTTCCTAAAATTTTATATTTAACTATAACAGTACCTGTAATATTCTGATTATGATTTTGAGCAGCATTTGCAGCTTCTGGACTTGCTTTAACAGTACAAGTATCTGTACCAACCTTGCAATTACTCAAATCAATATATTCATTATTTGCTTCTACAGAATCTATTACAATATTTGACATTATTGGAGGAATCACTGTTTCTCCAGTTTCTGGATTAACATTAATATTATTTGAAACACTATCAGTAGTTGTGAACGTATAAGTTTCTGTTTGTTTTTCAGTAACATCCCCAATTCCTATAAATCCGTCATAAGTACAAGTTATTTTATTTGTTTGCCCAGCACCAGCACTTCCATCATAAGTAACTGTGTAATCTGTACCATTTTTAACTACAGAAAAACCAGATATAGTTCCAGTATCACAGGTAAAATTTGTTTTCGTTCCACCTGGAATATTAACAGAACTACCAGGAGCAAGTGGTGTTGCTGCATTAGTTATTCCTAAAAATGATAAAAAAGAAATTGCTGATAAACAAGCATATTTTAATATACTACTTTTTTTCATTATAAATCACTCTTCTTTCTTTTTAAAACAAATATTGTAACTATCACACCAACCACAACAATAATTCCAACAACAATATATTTATTCTTTGAAACAGAAGATATAGTTTTACTAACTATTCCTGTATTATCATCTGTCTTTATTCCCTCTTTATCTCCATCATTAACTAATAATTTAGCTTTATAGTCTTCCACTTTTTTAAAAAAAGTAGAACCATCTATATCATAAGTAACGAAAGATTGACACAAATAATAGTCTGGTATATCCTCACATATATCCAAATCTGAATAGTAATTAAATCTTGGTACAGTAAGTTTTATTTTTCTTAATGTTTGGCTAGAACAACCATATGCATCAGAAAAAACTGTAAAATTATATGTCCTTATTTCATCCAATAATTTTATTCTTATAGTAGCAGCGCCATCTGCTCCTACATTTTTTAAAGTTGCTACTGCTGTATTCTTATCAACAAAATCTCCTTCAACTAAAACATACAAATCACTAGTAATATTATATATTTTTATATCTATAAATCTTATATAGGATCCAATACCACCATCTTCATCAAGTTCAGCATCAGAACCATCAAAACCACTAAGCTTAATTCCAGCCTCATACGTAACCTTTATATTCGCTGCCTTAGTTCTTAGTTCATTTAAACTAACAGCATTGCATGTTTTATCTTCATCAGCCTTAGCGACTCCCACAAACATAAATACACTTATAAATAATATAAATAATAAACTTCTTTTTTTCATAAAAGCACCAACCTTATTTTCTAAATATAATTCTATCATTAAGTTGTCAAAATAACAATAATAAATTGCAGATATTTTTCGATTATGATATATTATTAATGGTGATTTTATGAAAAAAAATATTATGATTATTATAGGAATTATTATAGTTTTAGCAGCAGTAATTGGACTAATTTATGCAGGTTCTATATTACATGGAAAAGAAGTTAAAGAAGACAACCATTTAATTGGATTAACATTTGAAGAACTACAAAACAAAATAGATAATAAAGAATCTTTTATTCTACTAATATCTAAAACAGATTGTTCTCATTGTATTGAATATAAACCTACTTTAAAAAAAGTTTTAACAGAATATGACATTACTGCTTATGAAATAGAAATTGATAAAATAAGTAAAGAAGATAATATAAAATTAAAATCTATTGCTAATATCGACGGAACTCCTCACACAATATTTATAGAAAATGGTGTTGAAAAAAATACAGCAAGCCGTCTAGCTGGTACAGTTAGTGAATCTAAATTAGTAAGCAGACTTAAAGCAATGGGATACATAAAAGAATAATAAGGTGATTTATTAATGAAAAAAATAATTAATACTACAGAATTAATAAAAGGTATTTTAATTATATTTTCTTACTTTTTAGTAGGAAGTATAATATCTATACCTTTTTCTTTTTTAATCAATGAAAATAAATTAAGTTTAAAAGCCGCTAACCTCTTACTTTATTTATTTTTAACTATCTTTTTTATCTGTATATATCACAAAGATTTAATTAAAGATTTTAAAGAATTTAAAAAAAATTATAAAAGTATTTTAAAAGTAACTTTAAACTTCTGGATAAAAGGATTATTTATTATGATTGCATCTTCTTTTATTATAAGTATGTTTAAAATATCTGAAAATACTAATCAAGAAGCAAATATAGAATTACTTAAACAAATGCCTATTGTAGAAATTATATGTGCAACTATATTTGCCCCCATAACTGAAGAATTAGTTTTTAGAAGAGGTTTAAAAAATTTTACTACCAATAAACATTTATTTGCGTTAACTAGTGGTCTAATTTTTGCTTTTGTTCATATTACATCTTCCCTAGATAGTCTTTCTAGTCTTATAATGTTAGTATACTTAATACCATATAGTTCTTTAGGAATAGCATTTGGTTATGCCTACAAAGAAACAAATAATATATATGGTACAATTTGTGCTCATTCTATCCATAATGCAATTTCATTATTAGAATTAATAATTCTAGGAGGTCTATTATGAAAGAAAATAATACTAGAGTAAAAAAATACAATTCAGATACTGAAAATATAAAGACAATCGATATAGAAAACTCAGAAGATAAAGAGGAAGAACGTAATCATCCTCTTTTAAAAAAAATTATATTAATATTAATAATATTCTTAATTCTTATTTTTTCATATTCTTGTTTACTAGAACCTTCTTTAATTAAAGTAAAAGAATATAAAGTAGATTCTACAATTATCCCAGATTCATTTCATGGTTTAAAAATAATTCACTTTTCAGATTTACATTATGGAACTACAATTAATAAAAAAGAATTAGAAAAAGTTGTAAAAAACATTAATGAATTAAAACCTGATTTAATATTTTTTACTGGTGATCTAATTGATAAAAATATTACAACTACATCTGAAATAGAAGAAGAATTAAAAAATTCTTTAGCAAAATTAGAATGTTCCCTATATAAATATGCCATATATGGAAACGAAGATTATAATAATGATAAATATAAAGAAATAATGGAATATGCTAATTTCACTCTTTTAGATAATGAATCAAAACTATTATTTTATAAAGAAAATACCCCTATCCAAATAACTGGTTTTAATTCTATAGAAACTAATCCTAATTATACTTTATTATCTAATATGATTGATAATACAGACACAACAAATTATTATAAAATAGTATTAACTCATGAACCAGATAGTATAGATAATTTTACTCTATATAAACCTAATCTAGTTCTAAGTGGTCATTCATTAGGTGGTTTAATAAAAATACCATTCTTAAAACCATTATTCTTACAAGACAACTCAAAAAACTATTATGAAGATTATTATAATATAAATGAAACTAAATTATTTGTATCTAGTGGTTTAGGAACATCTGGAATAAATGCTAGATTTAATAACTTCCCTTCATTTAACTTATATCGTTTATATAAAACAAAAGAATCCAACTAACTATTGGATTCTTTTTCATTAAACTTTAATACATGAAAAAAGAGAAAATAACTAACTTTCTCTTCTATACACATTCTACATAAGTATCAGTTAAACATCTAAGAGCACAAACACAACCTAAATCCATTGTAAATACTGAATTAGTAGTAACATAAGGATATAAGCTTGTTGTATCAGGATTATCTTGTAATACTCTAAATGTACAACAAGTACCTTCTATTTTTTCAACTCTAAAGACTGTTGAACAAGTAGTACTATTACCTTCACAAGTAGCTGTTGAATCTTTAGTTACTGGCATACTCCAAGGAATACTACCATTACCGCAAGTATAAATCATTACAGGACGTGTATTACATACTAAACAAGTTGGTCCTCCGCCTAACATTGGTCTATCACATGAATCTAAGCAAGAATCAACACATGCATTTTGTTGTAACACTAATATAACACTTAATATTTCAGCTAAAGAGTTAGTATTATTGTCATTACACATATTTTTCACCCTTTCCTATATATCTCACTATTAATTTATGTAAAACTCCCAAAATAGTGATTACTTGTTATACTTTTATTTTTCTTAAACTTATAGTATAATTTCAAATAGGTGATAAAGAAATGGAATGGATACAATATATAATAATCGCAGTAATATTAGTATTAATAGTATTAGTAATAATAAAATTAAATCAAAAAGATTTTTCTTCAGAAGCAAATAAATTAGTTAAATACTTAGGTGGCAAAGACAATATCATCAATGCTGAATGTAATATGTCACGTTTTAAAGTTATTTTAAAAGATGTATCTAAAGTAGATAAAGCTTCTATTCAAAAATTAGGAGCAAAAGGTATTGTTGAAATAGATAATCAATTAAAAATAATATTTGGTAAAGATGCTAAACAATTAAAAGAATGTATTAAAGGTATATTAAAATAAACATATAAAAATGTTTATTTTTTTATTTCATAATTAATAATATCATCAAAATATATCTTTTCATTATTTAAATTAATAAAACCATCATTCTTAAGTAACACTAACTTTTCATCTTTCTTAGAACCATCTTTCATTGTAAAAATAACTCTTAATCTATTAACATAGCCCTTATTATCAAATTCATTTTTTAGTTCTCTTAAATCCTTTGCTTTAACATTATTTCTATCTCCATAATAATAATCATTATTATTCCTTATATCTTTTTCTATTTTATTTGCATAAACACTAGGTAATTTCATATTATTCCTCCCCTTTAACTATATGTATAATAATAATTATTCTGAACATCATAATAATATGAAAACTTTATTAAAAAACAAATATATTATTTTAATCCCAATCTTAATACTAAATATAATAGGTTTATTCTACCTTCATTCAACCTCTTACTTTAATAAACAACTATTATATTTATTTTTAAGTTACATAATACTATTTATCTTTAGTAAAATAAAAACTAAATATATCTTTAAATATATTAGATATTTATATATATTCTCTATATTTCTTCTAATACTTGTTCTTTTAGTAGGAAGAGAAGTCCATGGTGCTAAAGCATGGCTTCACTTATTTGGATTTTCTATCCAACCAAGTGAAATAACTAAATTAATTTTAACTATATACTTAGCTTATCTAACTTATAAAAACAAAAACATAATACTTCTAATAATATTAACAATAATACCTAGTATTTTAACATTTTTAGAACCAGATACTGGAGCAATCATATTCTATCTAATAATACTTATATCTTCTATAAAATACTCTAATATCAAAAAGAAATACCTAATTATAGGTATATCCATAATATTATTATTTATAGGTATAAATATATCTTTATATTTTATAAATAAAGATTTACTTATAAATATATATGGTACTAAACTATTCTATCGTATTGATAGATTAATATCCTTTAAAGAACAAAATAATATTCAAACAATAAATTCTTTAATATCTATTGGATCACATAATCTTATCTATATCCCAGAAAACCATAATGACTTTATCTTTGCTTCTATTATAAGTAAATATAATCCACTAATATTTATTACTATAATTATATGTTTTGCATCAATACTCCTATATTACATAAAATATATATCTAAGAAAAAAAACATATCTAATATTTTTAATTTTATAATATTAAATATGTTATTATTTCAAATTTTCTATAATATTTTAATGAATTTATCTTTATTACCTATTATAGGTATTCCTTTACCATTTTTAAGTTATGGTGGATCTTATTTAATAACTTTATATGCTTTAATAGGTATTTCCATTAATCTTAAAGTTAATTCTAGTAATAAGGATATGGTCTAGGTCCATATGGTGGATATTGTGGATATGGATTTACATAAACTGGTCTAGGTCTAGAAACTGCTACAGCTGCACTACCAGTTAATCCTCCTAATAAAAAAGGAACAAAGAACCCTCCAAATCTATCGTCATTATTCATCGGTTGATATAAATTTCTATAATACATAAAAAATACTCCTTTCATAATATTTTATGAAGGAGTATTTTTTTAGTGTTTATTTATGTATTAATCTTTTTACATAATATCCAGAACCAAGAGGATAAACGCTCATTCGATATTGTTCAGCTAATCTGAATAAATCATCGCCTAAGAATTCTCCTTCTTCTGTTTTGGAAAGAACTTTTTCTACTTTTTTTATTAATTTATCATCAGGAAAACCCATAATCTCAAATACATCTTTAAGTGTTATCACCTTACCACTATTTGGATCTCTTTGACCTACTGCTTTCAGATCAACATTAAAAGCATCTAAAAAGTAAAGTATCATCAAGCTTGTTTTATCTAATTCTTCTGTATATAAATTTTTACTTTTATATTTAGCAACTTCATACTTATAATCTGGACCTAAATTAGTTGAATAAGATACTGTAATATTATCTCCAACTTGCAATCCATCATAATCTATTAAACTAATTCTATCATTTTCATCAATATAAATATTATCACAAGTTGCAATATCAGGGAATACTATTTTTTTCTCTTGTCTATGCCCTTTTCTAACAATGCTTTCTAATTGTGAATGTATATTAGCATATCTATACAAATCAGCTCTTTCCATCAATGTTAATCTTTCATCGTGAGAATTAAAATCTATTCCTTTATTCTCCATCATAGTATATCCAACAAAAGAATTACATGAATACAACGCACTAGTTGGTTTATATAATTCATCCATTCCTACAATACTATCTGCATCCATTACTTTTCTTTCTAAACTTGCCCCTGCTCTAATATACATCATAATAATAAATGGAGAAATAATTTTTGCTAAACGTCCATCATCTAATCTTAATATTTTAGAATAATCACATCTCTTTACTTCTCCAATAACTTTAACATTTTCAATATTTTCTCTTAACATAACAACACCCCGAATTTATTCATATTTTAAATATATAAGAATAGAATGTCAATTAATTCTATTCTTCAATATGTAATTTAAATCTTTTAAATACCATATAAAATAATAATAATATAAAATTAGAAATTGATATCAATAAAGGTTTCTTATAATCAACTTTATATTCTAGTTTTATCTTATGTTTGCCTTCTCCACAATCTATAGCTAACAAAGCATCTTCCAACACTTTAATAGTTTCAACTTCTTTACCATCTATATATACATGCCATGCTTCATCATATGGAATTGATGTAAATATTAATTGTTCTTTTCCAACTTCTATTTCGCCCTCCATTAGTGAATCACTAAAATAAGTATAATTAATTTGATTTTTACTTAAATAATCATATACTTCTTTTAATTTTTCTTCATTTAAAGTATATATATCTATTTCACTAATACCTAAATTTTTTTCTAAATAAAAACTAGAATATGTTTGTGGATAATTAAAAACATTACCATTATCTAAGTAATCTACCAAATAATACTTTTTATCTGTTTTAAAAGTTATTCTATCATCTTCTTCTTGACCAATAAGAGTCTCTTTATCAAATATATCTTTAATTCCTGTCATCATTTCTATTACTTGTTCTTGAGAATATTTAACATTATCTACATTCATAATTAACTTTAATATATCTTTATTAACACTATAAATTCTCTCCAAGTAATATTCATCTTTAACATTAAAAATCATATTAATAAATTTATCTTCACTATTACAATTCATTGCATTTGGTCCACTAGTACAACCTAAAGAAGGAACCATATTTAATACATCATTATAAGTCATAGAAGTATATTGATATAAAACATTCTGATTATAGTATAAGTTCTGATTTAAATAATCTTTAC
The DNA here is from genome assembly GCA_910584655.1 of uncultured Bacilli bacterium. Taxonomy (GTDB): domain Bacteria; phylum Bacillota_I; class Bacilli_A; order RF39; family UBA660; genus Coprovivens. Next base: position 158,652 of record CAJUBJ010000003.1, on the reverse strand, counting down.
CAGTTACCGATTTAACTCTCCATTTTATTTTTTCTTGAGTATAACTATTTTTATTTCCTTCTAAAGTAGTATCTCCTTCATCTCCAATAAAATTATAAGTTCCAATAAATATAGATTGAATTATAACTACTAATAATACCAATATCTTAAATAATTCATTTTTAGAATAAAATAAGATAAATATTCCACAAATTAATAAAGAAACAACATTAAAAACAAATATATTAAATTCAATATGTTTATAACATATCCCCAATATAACTAACAAGATACCTATAATAATAAAAGTTTTCTTTTTATTTAATTCAAAATATTTAGCATTCTTTATAAATAATACAATCATTAAAAATGACATAATATATGAATATCTAAAAGTTAATCCAATTACATTATGGAACATATGCATTACATAATCTATTTCTTTAAAGAATACACAACAAACTAATAAATCTAATCCTATAAAAGCATATAGTCTATCTCTAACTGATATTTTTTTATTAAAGAAGAAACTTATTGCTCCAATAAAAACAATTATATTAACACAAATATTTGGATAAGTAGGACCACTCTTCTCTGTAGTTACCTTAGCAACTCCATAAAACATCGATTTTATAAAATCAATAGCAGATACGACATATCCAGCTTCACTAACATCTGAAAATCCTAATCCCATCTGTCTTTTAACAACTACTAAAGTATATATATATACATATATAAGCATTACAGCAATAAATATACTTCCTAAAAACAATAACAAGCTTTTCATTTTTATTAAAATTTTGTCTTTTTTATAAAAGAAATTATAAATAATAAAATATACTAAACTATATATTAGTATTGAAAAAGCTTGATAAAAATTAGTTATATATATTAAAGCTAGTACAAATATATATAATAAACTTTTATTTTCTTTTAATAACTTATCTAAGGCATATTGAAGTAATGGAAACAATATAAATGTATCTAACCACATTATATTATACCAATAAGCTAAAAACCATCCTGAAAACACATAAGAGATAGTCGCTATTGTTGAAACAAAATTACTTGCTCCCTTTTTCTTTGCATAAAATGTCATAGTAAATGCAGCTATTGCCATTTTTAATAATATAACACTTAAAAACATCATATCTGCATCTTTAAATAATAAAGCAATTAAATTAAAAGGACTTATTAAGTAATAAACAAAATTAAACATATATGAATTACCAAGTGCATTATTAAACGAATAAGCTTCTAAAGTTCCTGTCTTAATTCCCATAATAAAATCATATAACATCGGTTTATATTGAACTAAAGCATCACCTTTACCTAACAATTTATCTCCAAAAGGAGAAATATCTTTTATAATTAACACTAAAAGAAATATAGATATTATCAATATTATATTAAATATGTAATTAAAAATATTACTTTTAACTATCTTACTAAGTCTATCTTTCATATCCCATCCAACTCTCTAAAATTTATAATAACAAAAAAATTATAAAATTAATACATTTCAGTATCAATTTTATAATTTTTTATTATTCAAATATACCTAAATATTGTTTTTTCTTACCCTTACGAATTACTATAACTTTCCCATCTATTGCAATAGAAGAATTAATAAGAGCATTTTCATCTGTATATTTTTCATTATTTATTGAAATAGCATTAGAACTTAGCATTTCTCTTGCTTCTCTTCTTGAAGAGCATATTTGATTATCAACAAGTAAATCAATTAGTTTGATTTCACCATTAATTTTAACTGATGGTAACATCTTCATTCCTACAATTATATCATCTGCAGATAAACCTGTTAAATCTCCACTAAATAAAGCTTCACTAATTTGAACTGCTTTATTAAATTCTTCTTCTCCATGTAAATCAGTAATAATTTCATGAGCTAATGCTTTTTGAGCTATTCTCTTTTCAGGTGCTTCTAAATGTTGTTTTTCTATTTCTAATATTTCATCAGGAGTTAAGAAAGTAAGCATTTTCAAATATTGTATAATCATAGAGTCTTCTAGATTTATTAAATATTGGTATAATTCATAACTTGATGTTTTATTTTTATCAAGCCATAAAGCATTTCCTTCAGTTTTACCAAACTTTTTACCTGTTGAATCTGTAACCAATGGCATTACCATTCCGTAAGCTTCTTTATCAAGTTTCTTACGAATAAGTTCTATTCCTGAAGTAATATTCCCCCATTGATCACTACCTGCTACTTGTAATGTACAATTACGGTTTTCAAACAAATACATAAAATCTAAAGCTTGTAAAATCATATAACTAAATTCAGCATAAGTTATACCTGTCTCTAATCTACTTTTTACTTTATCTTTAGCTAACATATAATTAATATTAAAGAATTTTCCATAATCTCTTAAGAAATCTAGAACATTAATTTCTTTAGTCCAATCATAGTTATTAACTACATCAAATCCAAATATATCTTCGGCTTGTTTCTTTAATCCTTGAATATTATGTTCAACTTCTTCTTTAGTAATCATTGGTCTTTCTGCATTAGGTTTAGGATCTCCAATTAAACCAGTAGCTCCACCAACTAATAAAATAGGATGATGACCATGTTTAGCTAGTCTTTTACTAATCAAAAATGATGAATAGTGTCCTATATGCATTGAATCAGCTGTTGGATCTGTTCCAATATAAAAAGTAAGACCTCCTTCATTTAACTTATCAATTAATTCTGGACTACTTATATCTTGTACAAGTCCACGCCATTTTAATTCTTCATATAATGTCATTTTTTCCATATTCTTTTTCCTTTCTTAATAAAATAAAAAAGATTCATAACTCTAAGGACGCAATTGCGCGGTACCACCTTAGTTTATGAATCTTTATCATACACTTTATCTCTTAACGCGAGTAACGTTTTAGCTCCAGAGTCGTAAATTCCTTCATCACTAATTAAAATCAATTATATCATTTCAAAATTATTTGTCAAACATATTATTAAATTTTTCACCAATTCCTCTAAAGAATGCTCCAAATACAGAGAAATTAAAGTAAATTCTGTAACCCAATAATCTTAAAACAACATATATTAATAACAATATTATAATAATTACAACTAGTATTATAATAAATACATTAGTACCTTTTTCAATACCATCAATAGTAATTTTATATTCTACTACATCTTCTTCATCTTCTGATATACACTTTAGTGTAACTACACTACCATAAGATAAATTTTCATTACCCATTTCTTCACATATTGTTTTTTCATGTTTAGTAGTATAAGAAAGAGCTAAACTTTCTTCTCCTTTATGCAAAACCAAATTGTAATTTAATGTATTAGGTTCAAACTTAAATTCCTCATGATCTTTTATAGATAAAGCTGTTAAATCAGCATTATCGCCTAATGTAACTTCAGGTTGTCTTTCTACATTTAAAGTATAGATATTAGTATAGTTTGAACATTTCTTACTATGAACAGTTATTTTTACTTCTCTTGGTTCTCCAACTACTAAATCTTCGTTACCTTCTACCTCAGCATAATCCGTTTCATCAACAAAATATGTTTTAACTTCAAAATTAACAACTTTATATGGTATTTTTATATTACTATAAGTGAATATTTTAGGATCGAAATCCTCAAGTTGATCTAACTCAACATCACTAATATCTGCACTTAATTCTAATCCCTTTAACAAAGCCAAATTCTCAGTATCAGTTGTACATTCACTTGGTTCTGTTGCTCTATTTACAGTTATATTATAAACGTTTGTTTCTCCTCTTTGACTAGTAACCTTAATATATACTTTATTAACACCTGGTTCTAAAGTAACTGTTCCAGGTCCATATCCAGCAACAAACATTGAACTACTATCTGTCAATGTTGCATCAACTGTAATTGTTGCATCATTATTATCTACATCTAAAGTATAATTCATAACATCACTTGAAAATGGTGGATTTAAAGTACCTTTACTAAATTTTAAATTTGATAAAGTATTAACTGTACTTCTATTATCTGGTCTATTTACTGTAATAGTATAAGTAGTTTGTTTACCTGCTGAATTTTTAACCTTAATCTTTATAGAATTTGATCCATAATTTAAATCTACTGTTCTAGGCCCTGAACCACTAACAAAGGAAGACCCTGAAGCAGCTGAAGCATTTACTTGGATAGAAGAAACATTAGAATCAACATTAACTGTATATTTATATGTTGAAGGATTAAATCCAGGAGATAAACTACCATTATTTACTGACAATGAAGACAATTTTGCTGCTGGTACAGGATCTGGATTCGTAGGTTTGTCTGGATTAGTTGTTCCTCCGCCATCTTTTACACATGAAATATTATATACAACTTTGCAATATCTTTTAGATACTCCATTAGTTAAAGTTTTTTGATTACAATCATTAGTTACACTATTTTGTACAAATTTATAACCTGCGGCACATATTGTAGGTGTTTTTCCAACTATAGATACATTATTATTTGAAGATCTAGTAAAACATCTTTCATATGTAAAATTAGTACCTGTTTGATTTGTTAAATTTTCATGGCTATTATTACAAGAATTTTTTATATCGACCCTTATCCCTGTAGTCGACATATTACTTACATTAGTAGAAAAGATATAATATGTTCCATTAGGTAAACTGATATACCCATTAGCTCCAGATACAGCTCCACCCCAATTTCTAATATCAACAGAACCACTATAACTATTAGTATTATTAATTCTAAATCCATTTCCTTTTGTATAATTAAGAGAAACAAAATCTTGATTTACTGTCGCTGTAATTTTATCCGTTGCAGCAATTAAAGAATCATCTTGAATCTGGTCTACATATAAATCATTTTTAACAAAAAAACTTTTATCTATATTCTCAAGTTCTTTTAATGGAGCATTATTATATAAAATACCTATCAATGCTGAACTCGCAATAAAAAGAATAAATATTATAATTAATTTTAAACGATTATTTCTCATATTAATCTATCCTTACCTACTATCAATCATACCATTTACTAGTCTTTTTATCAAGATTAAAAAATAATTTTATATATAAAAAATAATCCACTAAATGGATTATTTTTCATCTGAACTTTTCTTTTTAGAATCTTTTTCTTTTTTTGTATCTTTAGGTTCTTCTAATTTCTTAATTGTATCTTTTAATACATCAATAGTTTTCAATCTTAAATCTTCAACAGTTTTTTGAACAACTGGTGTAGCTTTTGCTTTAGCTTCTTTAACAAGATCATCTAATTTATTTTTTATAGCTTCAGCTCTTTCTTTAGCAATACTAACTACTTTTTCTTTATCTAAATCAGCTAATTCTTGCTTAATTTCTTCTATTTTATTAAGAAATGATTCTCTAACTTCATCTAAATCTATTTCTTTAACTTTTTTTACCATTTCATCAAATTTTTGTTTTAATTCTTTTCTAGTTTCTGCACCAGATTTAGGAGCAAATAACACACCTAATCCAACTCCAAGAGCTGCACCAGCTAAAAATTTTCCAAAACCATTATTTTTTCTTTCTTTTGACATTTCTATTCCTCCTCATCATTTTTACGTTTACGTCTAAACACAGTACCTATAAGACCACTTACACCTTCCACTACTTTATCAGTAATAGAAACTATTTTATCAGTAGTAAAATCTACTAAATTAAAGAATCCATTTAATGATTGTACCTTATCATTAACATCATCTACTACTTTATCAACTTTATTTAATGTTTGAATAGATCTTACACCTAATATTATGCCTATAATTAATAAAATTATTAATAGAAAATAGATTACTATTGGTAAAAATGTTTGTAAAAAACTAATCATCATCTTCCTCCTCTCCCTCTTCATACATTGAATCAATTAAATTAAATAAATCATTTTCTAATGTATCTCCATTATCTAATCTTCTTTTTTCTTCTTCATAATCTTCATTTACACTTCGTGATATTGGTTTAATAGAATTTAACTCTTTCTCAATATCATCAAGTATTTGTAATGTACTAGTTTTTTCTAATTCATTAAGTATCTTTGCTTTTTTATCTTCCTCTTTTTTAGGAGTTTCAATTACTTCTTCAACCACTTCATCTAAAGTAGATTCATTAGTTAAATTATCCTCTAAAACAGGTGTATCAAAGCTATCTTCAAGTTGTTCTTCTATACTAGGCTCTTCAACTTCCTTAATATCCAAGTCAACAACTGGAGTCTCTATTATATTAACATGTTCTTCTTCTTTTTCTATTTCTGCTATTTCATCAGAAATTTCATTTTTTAAAGCTGGCATATTTGTTAAATTTTTTTCTAATCCTTCTAATTCGCCATATGCTTTTCTTCTAACTTTATCAATGTCAACTTCATATACATCAACATTTTCTTTAGTAACCTCTATTTCTTCTTTATGAACTATAGGCTTAACAACTTTTTCTCTTTTCATTCCACCTTGTTTATCTACTATATCATCTTTTTTGTAATTTTTATCCAAAATACCATATACAGGAGATATAACTGGTGATGGAGTAAATGGTTTTTTCCCTCCATTTAAACTAGAATTATTATTTAACTTATATTTATCAACATTTTCTATTCTTGTATCTTTATTTGTTGAAGTTGAAGAAAAATTATTATTAGCTTTTCTAGCAGTATTATTAGGAATTCCTACACTCTTAACTTCTTTTTTTACTCTACTTTCATTTCTATTAATTCTTGAATTAAGTCGTTCAAATTCATCTTCATCAAAAGATAAAAATGGAGATTTTTTTTCTTCCTTAACTGGTTCAACTATTTCTTTTTTTTCTTCTACTTGAGTTGAACTCATTAAATCTTTCGCTCCAGGAATCTCACCCAATACATCGCTTTCATCAAACGATAAATCAATATCTCTTTTTACATTTCTAAACCTTGAGTTTGAAGAAGTCGTTATTGGTTCTTCTATAACAGAATTTGGTTTATCTTCTACTTCTGTTTTTTTAGTAGTTTCTTTTACCTCTTCCTTTGTATAGACTGGCATTTCTTCTACTTCATCATCTTCTTCAAATAAAATATTTTTTATTTTACTAAATAATCCCATCTATAACACCACCTTAATTTATTAAATCAGAATCATGAACTTCATTTGTATCATCATATACATCACCATCAACAGCTTGTAAATATGAACTTTCAGTAGTAGAAGTTGTCTCAAATATATTAAATTCAAATTCTTTAAACTGTGAAGTTTCCTCATCAAGTAAAGCTTTCAAAACATTATTATTAAAATCTACTGAAGCTAAAATACTCAAAGAATTAGCAACAACAACATTAATATCTTCTTTCTTTACTATTACCTCTATTTTAGCATAATTATACATAATTTCAATAAAATACTTATCTTTATCTAAATCATTAATTTCCAAATAACCATATTTATCTTCATAACTAATTTGCCTAGATACATACGATTCATCACTTATTTCGTAAGTCTCAATAACTTTATTATAATAACTAACTGCATCAACATACAAATAATATTTATAATTTTTACTCATTATAATTTCATTATATTCAGTACTATCAACAACATCTAATCCTTTAGGTAAATTATACTTATATCCCTTACGATATTTATTATATACAGATATCTTTCTATCTGTGCCAGTATTTATTACTTCTTCAAGTGACATCTCTTGTACTGATACACATCCAGTTAAAATAATACTTATAAAAATGAGTAGTAATATAAATCTTTTCTTCATAATATCTCCTACATCTTCCTTATGTATTATATCATTTATAATATTAAATTTAAATTACTTTTTTGTAGCTTTCATGTAATTTATCTTTATACCTTCATTCATAAACTTAGCTTCATATTCAGTTAAAGAATTCTCCCAACCTGTACTTGCCAAATCTAATGATATTTCCTCAATTATATATCCATAAGTACTTAAACTAACTATTGAACTTTCAAATAATCCTGTATTATCTGTCTTTTGAATTATAACTTTATCTTTTTCAAATATTTTATCATAAACAGGTAAAAACAAATGTGAAGTTAATCTTCTTTTGGCATGTCTTTTTTTAGGCCATGGATCACTAAAATTAAGATATATTGTTTCTATTTCTTTTTCAAACACATTACCAAGTTCTATAGCATCTATACATATTATTCTTACATTTTTAATATCTTGCTTCTCTAACTTTTCTAAAGCTCTACATAAAACACTTTCATATCTTTCTACTCCAATAAAATTCACATCTGGATTCTTTAAAGCTTTATCAATTATAAAATTACCTTTTCCCATTCCTATTTCTAAATGAATAGGATTATCATTTTTAAATATTTCCTTTTTATATTTCCCTTTATATTCTTGTGGATTAGTAATAACATATGAACTATTATTAACTATTTCTTTCGCATTTTTTACATTTCTAAGACGCATTTTTATTCAACCTTTCTCTATTAATACATATACTTAAGTGAGGAGGACTTATATGAAAAAAAATCGTAATACTTTCTTTTCCAACTACAATGCTCAGACTCAAAGCTATATCCCAGATTTTCAAACTGGTATGATGCCAAATCAAGCTATTGCTCCACAACCTAACAACCAATTTGGTCCTTACAATCAAACTTCTATGAATTCAAGCTATTATTCAGGACCAGATATAGGAAACTATAACGACATTGATAATCGTTTATCTAAAATAGAAAGACAAATCAATAGATTAGATAATCGTCTTTCTAAATTAGAAAATAAACCAGTTACCGAAAATATCGAAAATACCTATTCCAATAATATGTACATGCTTTAAATACTTATCTTACCAAAGGTAAGTTTTTTTAATATTTTATTTAACATAGTTTTGCCAAACACTTTTTCAATTATATTCATCTTAAATGATACAACAAAATACATTATTGCTCCTAATATACCATTAATTGCAACAAATAATATACAAGATAATTTACTTCCATAATTTATAGGAAAAACTTTATATAACAATAATACTACCAAAACCATCAAAGTTGTTGGTACAAACATCTTAATAACAACATTAAATGTTTCTCTATAAGCCAACTTACAATCTTTTTTTAGTGAAATAAGTGCAATAACAATACTTAATCCATAACCTATTATACTTGCCGTAACAGCTCCTAAAAATGGTGGTATACCAATTTTATTATATAACAACATTAATGGAACATCCAATATTGCATTAGTAGCAAAACCAGTAATAGTAGATATGTAAACTGTTTTAAATTTATTAAGTCCTTGTAAAGCTGAAGAAGTTGTCATATAAATATTTATTAATAAACCTGTAAATACATTTAATGCAAGTATATAAGCTCCATAAACATTATATCCATAAAATATTGTCCAAATTGACGCACTAAGTAAGGATATTCCAACTGTCATTGGTAAAGAAATAAATATAAGTATTTGCAAAGCTTGATTAAACTTATTATTTACTTCTTTCCAATTTTTCAAAGTATAAGCAGTTACCATCGTTGGAATTAAGCTTGTACTCATTCCCATAGCTATACTAGTAATTACCATATTTATTTTAGGAGCCCATGTAGTAACAGCTGAAGCTGCAAACTCGACAGTATTTGTATCAAGTTTTAAATAGCTCATTGTTCTAAGTAATAGAGTCATATCAATAAAATTATAACAACTACTAACAATATTTATTATTATAAAAGGTATTGCATATGAAAATAACTTTTTAGTAATCTCTTTATCAGATACATTATCTTTTTTATATTCATTTTTTAAATCTAATTCTTTATCATTCTTTCTCATCATCCATTTAATGAAAATATACGCTGCTAAACCACTAATAAAAGCTCCAAATACCGATACACAAACAGCTGTTGTTGGAGTTCCATTTAATACATATATTACTAAATAAGATCCCCCTAGTATTATAGCAATCCTAACAACTTGCTCTATAACTTGACTAAAACTTGAAACATTAATTACATTATGTCCTTGTAAATATCCTTTAGTAACACTCAAAAATGGTACAATTAAAATTGCGAAAGATACACATCTTATTGCTAAAGCAACATTTTCTATCGTATTACCACCAGATAAATCTCCAAGTAACAAAGAAGCAATTGGCTTAGCAAATATAATAAGTAATATAAATATTATAGTAGCTAAAAAAACCATTATTCTTTTACCTATATGATAAGCCCTAACCTTGGCATCCATCATCCCCAAAGTATTATACTCATTTATTATTTTACTTATTGCAATAGGTAATCCAGCACTTGATATATCTAAAAATATTACATATATATTATATGCATATGCATACAAAGCACTCCCCTGAACTCCTACCATTGCATAAAAAGGTATAACATAAAGCATACCCAATATCTTAGTAAACACAATTGCAAATGTAGCTATAAACGTTCCTTCAACAAATGAACTTTTTTTCATCTTCATCAACTCATTTTTCATTATATATCACCATAGCAGTAAAACAATATATCTGATCCTCCCCAGACATCGTTATTGCCAGTTGATACTTGATATCAATTATATCATAAATATTTCCTTGAAGAAATTCATTAATACTACTTTCTAAGTCTTTTTCATGACTTTCGTCAAATAATTTTACTTTCATAAATACACCTCTATTTCATTCTAGAAAAAACTATTGTCGATTTTTGTCAAAAAAAAACTTTTGATTTCTTAATTATCAAAAGTTTCTTTTTTTCTTAACATTAATTTTTTAAATTTTTCTCGTCCACGTCTTTTCATCAAACAACGATGACATAATGGAAAATATCCTTCATCTCCTACTTTAATAGCGTCTTTTTTTTCACCATCAAAATATGTTAAAGTAGCTTCTCTTCCACAATCATAACAACTAGCTGGGATATTATCAACTTTATCACTAATTGCAAGTATTTGTGGCATCAATAAGAATGGCTCTTGCTCAGATGTCATATTTAAACCACCCAAATAAACATCCATATCCTCAGCAATTGATAGATAAGAAAGAACACTTAAATTTCCTTCCATCAACTGAACTTCATCCAGGAAAATTGTTCTAGTTCTCTCATCTATATATTCCAAAATTTCTTCAAAACGATCAATTCCAATTGCAGGAACCTCTTGTTCATATGTCTTACTTTTCATTACACAAAAGTCTCTTGTATCTTTTAATGGTTTAAATACTTTTATACAATCTTTATTATATATTTTATTATAGACATCTAGCATATGTTCTGTCTTACCGCTATGCATTGGTCCTGTAAATGTCTTTATCATGATTTTTTTAACTCCCTACCAACTTTCTTAGCAATATTTTTATTATAATAATTTGAATTTTTAGTTACATCTTCCATAACAGCAACATAATCTGGAATATTAACAACTTCATGCTCCCCAACATTAATTTCCAATATTCCAACATCTTCCATATTTTCAAACACATCTAAGTTAAAATAAGTTCCTGCTTCACTGAAGCAATATCTATTTTTTCTTATAGTTTCATATCTACTATCTTTAAACTCCATTAATTGATCATACAATTTTTTATCAATACTCTTCTCACTTACAATAACTCTTGATCCATCTTCCATAATTTTATAAACACTTAAATGATATGAATCACTATTATTTATACTAACTTTTCTAATTCTCTTCTCAATTGTCTCATCTTCACTTATTAAATAAGACTGTTCAATCATAACTGCTCTTGACTCTCTTATTACTCTATCTAAATCTGTACTTCTTAAATCAACAGAATATTTATCTTGTCTCTTTACTTGTTTTTCTAGCAATACTCCATTAATTATATTTAATACTTCATTTACTTTTTCATCCATTGTATCTTTTGGTAATACTATTTTTATCTTATTATGACCTAACCAACTTTTTAAAGTATTAGCTCCTAATTCTAATGCATAATCAGCATCTTCACTTCTTGCTTCATTATTTTCTAAAGTATAGAAGTCCTTTCTTCCTACTAAATCTATTACAGCATCATATTGATTCAATAATTCTGCAAATGATTTAACATGATTTAATCTTGCCATAACCTCTTCAAACTGATTTTGTGACATATAAGCACAATTATCAACAGCTCCTCTATCATAAACAATTAATACCTTGGCATCTTCTCCCATCATTTGAGCTGCTCTATCAAAAATCTCTTCTTTAGCTAATTGCATTCTCATTACCAATTCCTGAAAGTCAACTAAATCAAGCGCATTATCTCCAAAAGGTCTAATTCCTTTTAAAATAAAATATGTTGCTGTTTCATCAATTATTATTACTCTATATCCTTGAGGTTCATAAACTGTTTTTATTTTATCTAAAACTGTTGTCTTTCCAGTTCCAGGACCACCTGTTAAAACTATTCTTTTTACCATAAAACTCTACCTACCTTATTTTTCTTATTGTTTTCTTTTTTTGATCTAATTCATGTATAGAAGCTGTATCAACATTAAATTGCTTTTTATTCATATCAAGCTCTTGATGATTCAGTAAGAAATATATCATATTAATAACTCCTCTATGGGTTATTAGTAATGTATCATCTTGCATTTTTATAATTTCTTCAATATATTTTTTCATTCTGTCATATAAATTTCTCAATGACTCTCCCTCAGGAAATACAGTATCAATTGTAACTTCTCCATCACTAAAACCAGGATAATTATTATAAGCATCTTCTTTAGGTATTCCATTTAATAATCCCTTATTTTGTTCTCTTAAATTAGTATTCAATTGATATGGAATATCTAAAATATCACTAGTAATTTGTGCTGACTCTACTGCTCTTTTTACATCACTACACATTATCTTTTTTATATCTAAATTATCTTTTATCCACAAAGCTGAACCTATAACTTCTTCTCTTCCCTCTGGTATTAAAGAAACATCACTCCAACCTCCAACATAAGTTTCATCATCCTGACCATGTCGCATCAAATAAATCATTAACTCACCTCCTTAAAGTGTATTTTTTACACATCTATCATCAAAAATAAAAACATATTTCATTAAAATATATCTTTATCTTCAATTTTCTTTTTAAACATATAAACCTTTGCTGGCTTATTTCCTTCAAACTTATCACTTTTATTTGTATCTTCAATTAAATCTAAACTTAAAATCTTTTTTCTAAAATTTCTTCTATCGAATGTTTTTCCTAAAATAGCTTCATAAGTTTTTTGAAGTTCTGGCATAGTTACCCCATCCGGAAACAAACTTTTTAGCATATTACTTTTAACAATTTGCTTTCTAAGTTCTATCAACGCATCATGTAATATTTCCTCATGATCATATCCCAAAGGTGGAATTTTATCAATTGGAAACCAATCAGCATTAGAAGTATTTTTAGTTTCTCTTAAAACATTAACTCTTTTACTATCTATAATTCCAATAAACCCAACAGCAACCATTCTCATAACTGGTGAACGATCAACCTTACCAAACGCCTTAAACTGTTTTATTTCAACACCTGTAATGCCAGTCTTTTCTTCTAACTCTCTTAAAGCTCCATCATCCAAATCTTCATTATTGTATAAGGCTCCACCAGTTAAAACCCAATCTCCTTCAAAAGGTTTATTCTTTCTTTTTATAAGTAAAACTTTAGTAACACCTTGCTCTACTGTAAATAAAGCTGTAATAACATGAATACCCTGTTGTTTATATAACTTATTCCTTACTTCCATATTACCATTCCTTACAAATTAATTATATGCGTATATTCTACACATGTCAATATAAATAATACAAATTATACAAAATATGTTATAATTTAAACATAATAATAAAAGGGTGATAAAAATGATATTTCTAATTATAATGCTAATTGTACTAATATTAATAGGTCTTGTAAGATATTCTAATAATAAAGACTTAATAAACCACAATTGTCAAGATGAGCTCACACTTGCTAATGTCAATAATGCCAAAAAAGTTCTGCGCAAATCAAAAACATACAACGTTCTTTTTATAATAGCTGCTATAAGCTTAATAATTATTCTAATTTGTAATTTCACAGATCTTGATGATGCTCTAATAGATTACATATCAATTGAATTATACCAACCAAAAGCATTTGACTATAACTTATACTTCATTCCCTTATACACAATTGTAATAAGAGAAATATTAATTCAAGTTAGAATTGGAGAATTTTTACTAAAATATTTTAAAGTTAAGGAAACTGAACTAGATATTGCTAACGAAGTCATTAATCCTTTAATGAAAAATTTATTAATAAAGAAGAAGAAATAAGAAAATACCCTTAAGTATTTTCTTTTTTAATCCATCATAGCAAGTTCTACATTATATTGAAGCTTAGTATCAGAAGCATTATTTTCTAAATCTACATCTTGACCCTCAAGCCACATATATATTCTAACTTTTGTTATTCCTGCTGGAATAGCCATTAAAGGTTGTTCAGTACTAAAGTCTTTTGTTGTTGCAACTTTAGGATTTACAGTTGTAAAATATGAACTTTCATCAGTTCTATCAAGTGCTACTGGCGTATTAAAAGATGTATTAACTCCCTTATATGGTAATCTACTTCCACCAGATCTACTCGTTGTAATTCCATATATATTTCTTGCTGCAATAACACCATGTTCTGTATGAACATCATAATTTGGCTCCCATATTAAAGATGAACTTCCTCTTTTTAAATTCTGTGCGGCTAATGATTCAGTAGCACCAACAGTACCTTCTACAACAAATCCTACTCTTGCAGCATTTTGTGATCCTTTATCTTCTGCTCCAGGTTGAGGAATAACATTTGAATTAGTCGTTAAAGATAAATTAACAGGTGTAGTTACAAGTAAGAAAATATCAAATGCTATAAAATGTTTATCTCCACATTCTTTATCTCCACTACATTGTTTTTCACTTTCTTTTCTTGTTGTTAATGTAAAAGATCCAGCCTTTTCTTCCTCAGTTAACCCTAAAAACATATCCATCTTTCCTTGACTTACATTTCCTGAAGTAGACATATTAGTCAAAGTATCAGGAAGTTGATTTTCAGCTCCTCTATATGTTTTATAAGCATTCATTATTTGTTCCTTAGTTACCTTATTATCCCAATTAATAGCATCAACTGATACTTGAATTCCTGTAACTGTTGCAACATTAATATCAATAGAATCTATTGTTGCATGTTTATTAGAAGAAAACCAAGCATATGTTGAAACTCCAAAAGAAGTTATAAGTAAAATAACTAACAAAATCATTATAAATAATCTTCTTCTTTTTCTACTTTCTTTTTCTTTTATATCATCATTTATTTTGCTCACAATATCACCTCTAAAATACCATTACCCTATTATAAGTATAAAGCATTTTTACTATCAAAGCAAATAATAAGAGAAAAATTTACACAAAAAAAGGAGCTAAGCTCCTTAAACTTCTTATTTAATTGTAAATTGTAAGTTAAGTGACATTTTATAACCAGCAGCATTATTTTCTGTATCAATATCTTGACCTTCAACCCAGAAATAAATTCTTAATTTAGTTACACCAACTTTTAATTTGAAGTTTTCAATTCTAACATCAGTTGATCTATCTGCATCTGTTTGCATAGATACAACTTGATTTTCAAAAACATCATTATGTGCACTATTATAAGTATCATATAATTTTATATCTGTAAAAGGCTTTTTAATACCTTTACATTCAAATTTTCCATTTACTGCTTCTAATCCGTATTTTTCAGCATTTAATAATCCTGCACTAGTATGAGTGTTTGCATTTGGTTCCCAAATTATTGATCTAGTACCCTCATTTTTACCAGCTATAAATACATCTCCAGCTACTTTTTGACCATCTACATCTACGCCTTCAAGATAAGTATCTTTTGAAATATGTCCTTCTTCAATAAAAGCTACACGAGCAGTATTTTTAATACCATAATCATTTTCATTTTCAGCTTTTACTACATTAGCATTTGGAGTTAAATATAAATCAACACCACTTTCATCAAAAGTACCATCTAATTTCAAATAAACATCAAATGCCATAAAACGAGCATTATCAGGACATGCTTTTTCTCCACCACAAACTGATAAAGAACTAATATCTTGACCAGATAAAGTATAACATCTTGTATCGTCTTCTTCATCACAAACATCAGGATTAATTTCTTTTACTTCACCATAAAACATATCCATTACACCATTATTAACATATCCAGCTGTAGATACGTTACTTAAAATTTCTGGCAATTGATTATTTGTATTTTTGTCACTATTAATCAACATATTTTTATCAATTTTAGTTCCCCATTTAACAGCATCGGCAGAAATTTCCAAACCATTAACTGCAGAAACGTTTACTTGTAATTCATCAACAGATACTCTTTTATTTGATGTAAACCAAGCATAAGTCATTGTTAAACATAATATAATTGTAATAGCAAGTAACAATATCAATAATAATAGTCTACGTTTTGTATCATTTTGAATTTCTTCAATTTTACTATTTGTCATAACCTTTTACTCCTTATTCATCTATTTTTTTTCTTCGACATGTTCTTCATATACATCCATATGCATTTTAATCTCTCCACCCAAAATTGAATTCACGCATTCAGGATCATCACCCTCAAGCCAAATTACTACAGTTATTTTGTCATACTCATCAGGATTCATCCCTGTTCGACTTTGTAAGATAATTGTATCATCATCTCTAAATTCTGTTGTATCTGGTTCTGCTTCTCCAGTTATTGGACTCTTTTTAGCATAAACAGTTCGCTCATCATTAACATATATCATAACTCTAACAGCATCATCAACGTTCTTAATAATGTCATCAATAGTTACTGAATACCAATAATTAATTGTTTCTTCACCTTTATTTTCTAAATAAAATGAATACGCAATATAATTTTCTCCATTATGAGCGCCTTCAGCTTCCTTGTTGATGTTCTCAGGTAACCAATTTATTGATATATTATCCATGAATGCAATTTTTGAAGTAGAGAGTTTAATAACAGAACTCCTGTCATTCAAAGACTCATACATGACTAAATTTGATTTTAAATATGTATTCTTATCCATACTTATAGTGAAATTTCCTTCATTATAAATAATATTTAAGACAAAGTACACAATTATAAGAAGTAATAACAATAGCAATAATACTAAAGTCATTATTTTCTCAATTTTTTTACGCTTTTTTATCTTCTGCGCAGTTACTACAACTTCTCCTTTAGCCATCCATCAACTCTCCTTTTAGTTTAGTCACCTTTAACAATGAAATGGAGATAAACGAATATGAACACCTACCATATCGTTATTATCATTATAGCACAAGCTAAAATCAAAAACAATCTACAAAATTCGATTTATTTCGATAATTATTATCTATTATAAAATAAATCATTATGTTATAATAATATCAGTTAATATAGTAGGAGGTTCATATGAAAAAAAGAAAAAAAATCTTTTTATTACTCGCTATTTTATCGCTTATTTGTTGCTGTTATACTTTTACTAAAACATATGCGAAATACTTTTCACAGCCAAAAAATGAAAGAAAATTCTACATAAAAAGATGGAATATATTAATCAACGATGAAGAAATAAAAAACAATCAAGAACTAAGTAACAAATTATCACTAAACATAGACAATTTGGAAAATGTAGCAGAAAACAAAATTGCTCCTGACTCTACAGGAAATTTTGAAATAAACTTAGACTATACTAATACCGATTTAAATTTTAATTATGAAATTGAAATTTATGGTAACGAAGACTTAAAAGATTTAATCATTTATAAAATCGAAATAAATGATGAACAACAAGTTCAAAAAGAAACAAATAATATTATAAATGGAACAGTTAATATTAACGAAGAACCAAAAAGCAAAAAAATTAAAATATATACAAAATGGAACGATGATGAATCTGCATCAATGAATGATGAAGAAGATACAGAAATTTCTCGTAAATATGAAAACATTACATTAGATGTAAAAATAAAATTAACCCAAGCAAATTAAAAAAGATCTTATTACAGATCTTTTTAATTTTGGTCTTGTACAATACTTATTCTAATTTTAATTAGTAAAGAAGGATTATCTTTATTTTTTCCATCTTTATTAAATTCATATGACTTCTCACCATATTCCGTATCAATCAAGTCACATTTATTTATTTCAACATCATTTTCTACAATAATACATTCTGGATCATTATTTTCATAATCCCAATTTAACTTAAAACCTAAAGAAGTAGTATCTTTATCTGAATCAGGTTTCGCTTCCAAACTATCTTTTCCTAAACTAACATGTAGTGAAAAAGGAAATCCCTTAATTTCAAAATTATTACTATTCTCTACATCAGGAATTATTTCATATTCTTCCTTTGGAACTTCTTTTCCAAATAATATAATAGAATCAACACTAAGCTTTATTTTACCTGAAATTTCACCTTTATTAGTAATATTTAAACTTCTATCTATCTCTCCAACACCAGGATATAAATCATTTAAATCAAAACTAACAATTCCATCTCTATCACTCAAATCAAAATTCCATGACTTAATATGGGCTTGAAAATTTGCACTAACAACTTTATTAAAAATAAACCAGCAAGCAGTTGTAGATACCAATAAAACAAAAATTAATAACAATAAAGCAATTTTATGTTTTTTTAAAACCATAAATAAAATATTTTTTTTCTTTATTTTATCGCAAGAAGATTGTAAATTTTCATTAATAATTTCATTGTTATTACTCATTATTTTACAACTCCTTCTATCACATATTTAGATAATATAATATGATACTCTTATTTATTATATCATTTTTATTCATCAATTCCACTTTATTTTAATTATTTCATTTATTTTTTTCTCTATTTTTCATTTGTTGTTTTTTATAATAAGCATTTCTTCTAGCAATTCTTCTTGATATATAATTATTACCTTTTTCACCATTTTTATTTTTAGGCCTTTTAGATTCATATTTAATAACTTCTTCAATAGCATCTGGATCTATAAAATCACTTAGCTTTTTATTTGATGTATCTTCTATTTCTTCTGAATTACGTATTTCCATTATTTTTCTTTCTCTTTCTAATTCAACTTTATTAGAAATATCGTCATCATCTTCTTTTTTATAAACTATCTTAATTATTTCTATTGCAATTAGTAAAGCAACTGGAATAGTTATAAATAATAATAAAGCTATCATATTTGTTGTTATTTTTCCAAAAATACTCAAAATAATAAATTTATAAACAACTTTACCTAATACTTGGTCTTCTTCTACTATTGGGTCTTCAACATTATTAGCAATACCCTTTGTATGAAAATATAATTTTCCATCTTCACCAACTTCTATTTTCTGAATTTGATGGGTTATTATTAATCCATCTAGTCCATCGGCTTCACCAATATAAGTAACCGCATCACCAACTTTTAAATCAGTTATACCTGTATCTTTAATTAGTAATGTATCTCCTATATCATAAATTGGAATCATACTTCCAGAAGCAACAGTATATATTCTATATCCAAAGAAATTTCCTTGATTTGAAAATCTTTGAAAAGCTGTCAATATTATTAACAATATCAGCAATATACTAATTATCCATTCTACAATAATTGAAATTCTATTAAATAAAACTTTTTTATTATTTTTTTTAGCCATAGTAGCCTCAATTAAGTTTCATATTGATAATCTTATTAAAATATTTATCAATATGTTTTCTATAAACTTTAGCTATTGCAGAAGTAGTAGCATTATCTTTATGACGAACAATAGCAAATTGTTCACCAACCATATTTTTTAGTTCTTCTTCAGACAAACTAGCATTTATATCAATTATTTTTTGAATAACTTGATTCATAACAAATTCTTTTGCGTCTTTTGTAGAATAGTTTTCTTCATTTAAAGTACAAAGTGCTAAATAATTAAGTAAAAACGTATCATCAAATAATCCTCTCAATTCGCCAGAATCTTCATACTTTTTATCTTTTTTATTTCTTTTAACATCATCACCAAAATGATCTTGTAAGTAATTCCATAATGTTAAGGCATATTGAAAATTAACATTTTTCAATATAACATTAGTCTTTTTTATAGGGGGTCTTACTATAGCAGTATGTGCTCTTTTAAGAGCCTTATAAACTTCACTATTTTTTAAATCTAATATCTGTTGCTCTATCTTATCTATTCTTGTAGCTAAACTCTCACCATCTTTAACACCATCATCTTTTTTAGAATGCAAACTAGTTTTAATACTCAAATCTATTGAAACATGTTCAAGTCCAACTACTGAAGCAGCCTTATATTGAATAGATTTATCGTCTTTTACATAAGAACCAGATAACAATTGTTTTTTCTTCAAGTCAATAAAATTTTCCATATTAATTATCAAAGTATAAATAAATCTATTTTCATATGTTTCAAAAGTTTCTTCTTTATTTATATTTAATATTTTAGAAGGAGTAATTTCTTCTTTCTCATTTATATCTTGAATAAGATTAGTATGCTTAGACAAATGTTTTATACTATCTACAGTTACTCTCTTAGCTAGTTCAACTTTAACAATTTCATCTTCATTTATAATAAAACGGTTGGGATTTCTCAAAATATTATCTAAATATCTCATTGTATCTTCCATTAAATCTAACCATTCAAAATTTGCTTCTACTTTATCGTAATGCAAATCTACAATCATATCAGACTTTCTTTTTTTAGAAAATGAACTAATTCTTTTTTTATCACTACTATCATATAACGTAGATATATTTAATTCACTCATAATCCCAACCTCTTTTCTTTATTCATTAAATTAAGTTAATTTTTTTAATCTTAATAAATATTCAGTACATTCTTTCATTCTACCTTTACCGAATGTATTATCTAAGAATTTTATAAATCCATCTATTTCATCTCTAATATATGAAATATTTAATTGTTCAAATTTACGTAGTATTTTCTTAGCAATAAAATAATCAACACCATCTATTTCATTCCCACCACACTCAACAAATACTGGAACAAATTTTTTCATATGAGCCACAATACGATTACCAAATGCAATTCTGAAATGTTGAATTACATAATCATCCATTTTTTCTATTTTATCAAGTGTTTCTTCACTTATTTGATTATCGTTCATAGCATTTTGATATAAAGTTTCTAAGTAAGAATAATTAACATCCATAGCTTGAGTAGGTATTGGTTCAAAAGGAGTTCCCTTATCATTAATATCTATTGGCATAGCACGGTCATAAACTTTATCTGTAACCATAAAAGTTGAGTCATCGTTATTAATTGTACCGATATACCAAACATTAGGAGCAATTTGTAATTTACCACCCTTTAACTTTTTAGGATCACTACTCCATGCGCTTGGAGTTAATTCAACTATCCATTCATCTTGACTTGGCATTTCTAGAATAGATAACATTTCAGCAAAATAGTATTCAACACGTGAGATATTCATTTCATCCAAAATAACTGTATAAATATCATCAGTATAACTAGCCATATATATTTCAGCTAGTAAATCTGTTTCATTAAATTTCTTTGTAAATTCATTAAAATAACCAAATAGTTCTGTTCTATCTCTCCATGATGGTTGAACTGATGCAACACATGAATCATGCTTTAAAAATTTTCCCCAAGCATAAGCAAGTGATGTTTTACCTGTACCTGAAATACCTTGTAAAATAACTAATTTTGTACTTGCTAAAGCTGCAACAAACAACCTTATTAATTCTATATGATAAAATAACTTCAACTCTGAAGCACAGAAATTTCTAAAATTATCACAAAATTCTGATAAAGTGAATGAATTACCATAATTAACCACTTTGTAATCCTTAAATCTTTCATCAATTTCAAGCAATTTTGGAAATCTTGCATCTCCTTGATGTCCATCATTTGCATCAACACCATCATTTTCTTCACCAGGATTAATAGTTGCATCTTCATCTGGACTAAGACCAAGTTGTGAAACTTTCATTGCATATAATTCATCTTTTTCTTTCATAAGAGTTCTAACTTGTTTATGTAAATCTGCTAGCTCTTCTAACAAAGATTCTTGTTCAACCAAAGTCTTTCTAAATTTCAAATACTTTCTTACTAAGAAATATACGCAAAAAATAATTAAAGCCAATAAAATCATTGTAATTATAATAGCAATAACTACCATAAACCATTCTCCACCAGAGAAATCAGCACTATATGACTTTATTAAAGATGCATAAGCTCTAACATCAAACATCTGTAAAACACCTAAAAATAAATCCTTAAAGGCATTAACAATACCACCCAATAATTGATCTAGAAACTCATATAAAAATCTAACATATGTATCCATTACTTCACCTCGTCTATACTTACTATTCTATCCTTTATTTTAACACTTTTTTTCATATCTTTAAAATAATATTTATCAGACTCTATAAAAATCTTTTCAAAAAGTTCTATAAATTCAGTATTTTCGCTACTATATTCAAATGTTTCATCCAAATAAATACTAAAGACAAAACCATTTCTCATACACTCTTTAATATAAGACTTATATCTCTTAAAACATTTAAAAGTTATAATAATTCTCAATTTATCCTGAACAAATCCATTATCAACAATTTTTAATACTCTACTTAATTTGACTTTCTTATCAAAAAAAGTATCAGGTAAATAAACGTAATAAACTTTTTCAAAATTACAATTTATTAAATCATTAACAATAGTAGAACCTATTTGTAAAAAATTTATAACAGTTAAATCTTCTCCAATAATATCTTTACTACCAACTTTTTCGATAGCAGTTTCACTATAAATTTCTGGAAAAACAATTTTATTCTTTAAAGATACATAAAACTCATTTTTACTTATTTTTTTATAATCTGAATAAAAAATATTACTTCCAAAATTTTCTAAATATTCCTTTTTTTTCTTTATATCATTATTTAATAAAGACATGAATTCAGAAACAAAACTACCATCATCTTCTATTTTTAAAAGTTTAAGCCTATCTTCCTTAATTTTTTCAATAGCTTTCTTTTGTGAATCTAAAAAATATAACTGATCTAAATTATAAAAATAAGTAGAGAATCTTTTTAAACTTACAATTATGAGTTCTTTATCTTTTTTGTTCTCATTTATAAGATTTCTCATAGTTTCATCCAAAGCTTTATTTATTTTTTTTGATAATGTTAATGTAGTAGATTCTTCATCAAGATAATTACTATACCTTACATTAAAATATGTTTCAATAAAAGGAGCAACCAATTTCTTTTCATATTTATCACCAAAAATTAACTTCATATAATTATAAAAAGCTTTTTCAGTATACAATAAATATTCATCCATCACATTTATCATTTGTTAACCACCTCAACATTCTCTGTTGTATAAAATTTTAAATATTGATCAATTTTTTTATTGTCAAAATCATAACCAATTTTATAAAATCTTATCATCATACTAGACTTACGACCTAAAGTAAAACTAATATTATTTATATCACCATTCTGATTTTTAGAAGTTATTAAATTATATTTTTCTTTATATTTATCATTTAATACGTTATTACTCATATCTATTGCAACTTTATTAGTATCATCAATATTCAATGATACATCAACTGACTTATCACCCAATGTATTAGTAATAATCACATCAAAATATATATTTCCTGGTGTATTTTCTACAACATATCTAATTCCATAATTTCCAACCTTAAACACGAAAGTAGCACTCAATTCTTCCTTATATGGCTCATTTGTTTTTGCTTTTACTTTAATATTAAATTCATCACCATTATTTAAAGCATCATCATTTTTTTGTTCTATTTTAATTTTAGGAAAATCTTTATGATGATTACCTGAAGCAGAATCTCCAACCTCAATTATGCCATTATAATTTGTAATTTCACATCCAACTTTATCTTTATAAGAATTTTCAACTTCACATGTCATTTCATATAAAACATCATAACTTGTTCCCTTTAAATCATTTAATAACGTGTTCATTTCAATATCTATATAATACGGCTCAGTAGCTGACCATGGATATATTTCATATTTTTTACCATTAATAGTTAACTTATCACTATTAAAATAAAAATTCTTTGTCCTTAAATAATAAACTTCAATTATATTTTTTACATATCTACCATAATTAATTGTAAGAAAAAAACCTAAAAAAGCAATAACTACTATTAAAGAAACCATTATTTTTTTATGATTTTTCAAACTATTAAATTTGATTATTCTTTTTAAATTTTTTCCTTTCATTATAATCACCTACACATTGTTCCTGAACTTTCTAATAGTTCTATATCTTCTGGGAAAGCTTGTCTTGATACTAGTTGTACTTTGATTGACTCTATTAAATCTTGATACTTAGCACTATTAAATTCTTCTGGAAAAGTAACTTTTAAAATATATCTATCACTTCTTATATTAGTAAACTTAAAACATCTATCAGGTCCTAAAATATAATTATAATTTGTTCCCCACTCATCTGAAACTATATGTTTATTTAATGCATAATTAACTCCATCGTCACCTTCTAAATAAAGTTCATAATTTAAATTAATATTCGTTGTTGTTATAATTTTCAAATCATATATTATATCTGTATCTGATTTATTTCCACTTAAATTACTATTATATACATTAATTTTAAATGTCTTAGTATCTCCTGGTTTCATGCTTCCTAAATCAAGATTTACAACTTGGCCACCAACTTCATCTGTTAATTCATGTCTAAATGCATAAAGAGCAACTTCCATTTCTGCATCACTTATTGCTTGAGCTGTATAAGAAGCAAAAGATATATTAAACATTGCAAACAAGACTAAAATATCTATTATCAAAAATGTAAAAATATAATTTGACTTTTTTCGTTTATTAAATCGTCTCATCTACATCACCTTTCTTCTTTCCATCAGACATCGCTAAGCTAAAAAACAATATAGTAGCAAAAAAAGGAATAAAAACATATGGATTAGTAACTACATTTAGAAATTTACCATAAGATTTACCTATATAAACAACTTTACCAATTACTTGATTTTTATTTATTGGTTCATCAGTAGCATTGTTATTATCTCCTTTAGTAATAATCTCATCTTCATCTATTTTCACTATTCTATGTGTAATAACATCTTCATTATCTACAAATGATATTATATCTTTTTCTTCTACATCTTTTGTAATTTTAACAAAAACATAATCCCCAACTTGTATTTCATCTTCCATACTTCCACTTAATATTTCAAAATAACTATACCCAAAATAATTTATATATTGTTTTTTCATAATATTTAACTGAAAGAAATTATATATAGCCACCAATAAAAATAAAAATACTATCAAAATTAAAATATTTAATACAACATCTACAATTTTATTTAAAATTTTCATTATTAACCTTTAAATTGCTCAAAACTTATTGAAATTGGAATACTTAATACAGGATTAGTTCCATCACTATCTACTCCTATTGCTGAATCATATTCATTGTTACTATCATCATTTTCCCAATCAACAATTATAGTAATCTCATCTTCATAATTTTTATTATCAGTAGAGTACTTTATTACATTACTATATCCTTCTTCATCTATAAGTATCTTTTCATCACTATCAGGACCTATTCGATACAATTTAATAAAATCATTTTTAGGTCCCACTGATACTTTAAGATTATATTTTATGGAAACTTCTGTATCATTAGGTCTTATTTTTAATTTAAAATATCCAGTAGATCCAGGTCCAATTTTATTATTTGTAATACTACCATTTCCATTATTATCATAAGTTATATCCGTTATATTAAAGTTACGCTTCAATGTAATTGTTTCTCCATCTTCTTCGACAACTTGCTCAAAACATTCACTATTTGTATTAGTATCAGGATTAACTATATTGCAATCATTTACTGAAATATTCCATTTTGCTATATCAGCATCGATAGAACCTTTCGTATTAGAAGTATATTTACTATAGGCATAAGAACCACCTACAATTACTACAAATAAGAAAGATAATATTAAAAGAGTATTAATCTTCCTATTCATAACTATACCTCTTTCTTAAGTTCAACAACTTCTATAATAATTGCATAAATTTCAAATATGATAGCTACCATAGTTGGCAAAATAATTAAGATTAAGAACCCAAGTTGTGATTCTAAAACAGAAAGAATATTACCAAAACCTTTCATATTTAAAGGTTCAGCACCAACATAATAATCATAATAAACATTATAATTATCAGCTAAAACAAATATTTTATTACTGTTTGATGTAGTTATATCATTTACTTCTGCATAATTAATTACACCATTCTCTGAAGGATTATAGAAAAATATATAATCTCCAACCTCTACCTTAGAAGCCTCCTCCTTACTTCTATTTAAAAATAATAAATCTCCTTTTTTATATTCGTTAGAAAACTCATCATTTACTATAACAATAGAAATATCTCCTAATTCAGTTATTCTTTGATCATTAAAATTAAGTAAACAAACTGTAACAAATATTGCTACTCCTGCATATAAAATTGCAAACACAATTAATAATATTTTTACAATTGATTTAAGCGTACTTTTCATATATTATCACCATACTAATTTTATCATATTAATTCAATACTTTCAACGTCAAAAAAAGACCAAAACAGGTCTTTTATTTGTACATTTCAATAATCTTTTTACATTCAAATAAATCTGAAATAAAATTAATTGTTAATCCATATTTTTCCAAATATTGACTATTAATAATTACTTCCAAAGATTTTCTCATATCGGCAATTCCATCACGAGTAAGTTCATCTTTTTTAACATTTATTTCTAACATCTTATAATGATCCATTATAATCATCGCAATATCATTATCAACACTAAAAACAATATTTTTTAAAACATTTAAATTAGGATCCATCAAAAACTTTTCAAAATCTTTAACAGTTTCCTTAATTTGATTAATATCTACATTATCTTCATGTCCTTTAATACAATTTCTCAAATATCCCTTAAATGAATAAGCAAACTTAAATACATCATAAACAGA
This sequence comes from uncultured Bacilli bacterium, assembly GCA_910584655.1. GTDB lineage: Bacteria > Bacillota_I > Bacilli_A > RF39 > UBA660 > Coprovivens. The sequence goes on along the minus strand of CAJUBJ010000003.1, from coordinate 131,644 downwards.
TGAAGTACTAGTAATATATGTATTAATCTTTTCCATAAATAAAGCATTATCATATGCTTCATACTTTTCATCTAATTCTTTAACCTTCTCATTAATAGTCAAATAATGTTCTTCTATATCAACTTTTTTCTTAAAGAACCAGAAACCTTTTCCACTACCATCATTTATTTCAGCAGTCAATTTAGCCAAATCATCTACTAAAGCATTTATTTCTTTATTTAATTTAGCAGTTTCTCCTTGATGATTTGCTTTATCAGCATATTTAACTTTCATATCATCTAATACATAAGAATATTTTAAATAATACTCGTATTCTCTCAAATTATATAAAAGATTTTTAAAATCAGATAATTTATTTTTTCCTTTATTTATGTCACAATTATCACCTAAAAATTTAGAATAACATTTGCTAACATTAATAATAGAATAATCATTAAATAATAATTTACCTTCCATAAATTTATTAACTAAAATACTATTTTCATAATTTTCTAAATCATACAATTCTTTAACTAAATTACCACGCTTAATTACATAATCATCATACGTTAGATTATCTAAAATTACCTCTTTTTTCCTATCTTCAATATATTTTTCAAAACTTTTAATATTTTTATTAAATAATATTCTTAAACTAGTTTCAATATGAGAAATAACATCAGGACATTTCCAATGCAAATCTTCAAATATATCTTTCATTCTTTCTAATTCATCATTAACTAATAACTCTTTCATATATTTTCTTGCATAATTACTATATACAAAATCATTTTCTGTCAAAGTTATTCCAACTAATTCAAACTTACTTAATGCTTCTTTTATATCAGCATTAACAGCTGCCAAATCATTCTTATAATAATGCGTTAAACTATATAATAATGTATCAAATCCCATTTTTTCAAAAGGAGTATTTATTGGGTTAAAAAGACCTAAATCTTTATAACCCAATAATTCATTTTTTATTAAATCTATTCTACCTACTGGACTAAAATTCAAATAATTATTGCATCTAGTCTTCATCTCTCTAAATAACAAATCTCTATAAACTGAATATTCATCTTTATATTCTTTTACTTTATTTTTATATAGATTTAAATTCTTTAAATTATTAATTGGCATACTTGAAAGGACTTCTTTAGCAATTTCTACATCATGATTAAAATCTTCTAATCTCTTTATTCCCATTATTTTTTCCTCTTCTCTACTTCAGTATTTTCTTCGTTTTCTAAGAATTCAACAAACTCTTGCATCGCTTTAAATAATGTTATTAGTTCACTAAAATCAAGATCTTCAACTTTAATTTCCATAATTAACTACCACTCCTTTCAACACCTAAATCTCTAATTATCAAATATTCATAAACACTACCAATTGGAGTTTCACCATCATACATAGTAAATACAATTCTATAAGTTCCAGACTTCCATAAAGCTTCTGAAGGATTATTTCTGTCTTCTTCACTTGGTCCACTTTTTAAAACTAATTTAAATTCAGAATCTTGAACAACGATATCTTTATTAACTTCACCAACATAACAAGAATTATCAATACATGCTGTACTCAAGTCATTCATTTCAACATTATTAAATGAATATCCTGTTGCTATATCAGATAAATTTTTCTCAATAAATTGAAGACTATAAGATTCATCATCTCTTCTTTGTAACGAAACTTTTAAATTAGGGTTTGCTAAACCATTTTTAGTTTGAATTTTATATGTAATCACATTATTACCATTCTTATCCTGTCCACTATTTACATCATGAGTCATCTGAGAAGAATCTTCAACCTTAACATCAAGACCATATTCATCATTAAGTAATGTTAACTCATAAGAACTATGTGAAACCTCAGAATCACCATAATAAAGACCATCATAAGAAGCAAATGTTTCTACATCTATTTTATATTTACCAGGTTTCAAATTAGAATTAGAAAAATCAAAATTTACCATTGAAGTTAAACCAGTTACCCTACCAGCTAACTTAACTCTAATTGAATGATCTTTTTGTGGATAAAAATTTTCTTTATTAACAGATAAAACTAAGCCCAACAAATTATCATTTTCAGGAATATCTTCATATACAATTGAACCATCTTCCATAATTATATTGCCTTCTTCATCTGTTTTAGCTCGAGAAATCTTTATGTTAGCTCCCAATTTATAATCATCAAAAATAGTAGTTATAGCACTAGTTTCTGCATCATTGTTAAAAACTTTTACAACTGTATCTAGTTCTAAATCAATCTTTTGTTTAGCATATATTGATGCACTTTTACTCTTTTTATTTTCATCTATTATAAATCCACCATCTGTTTTTAACTCAGCTTTTGTATAAGAATATAAATTATAAATCATCTCAGCCTTAGGATCTTTTTGAGTCTCAAGAATAATAGAACCATCAGCTTTTAATAAAGCCATCGATAAATAATAAGAAACATTATTTTTATTCTTATGTTCATCATCTTCAACATTCGAAAAATCAATGATAAAAACAAATTCTTCAGTTCCAATTTCCATTGTTGTACCATTAACTTCCTCAGTATGATAATACTTTGTACTTTTTCTACCATTCATATCATCATCATATTTTATCTTTTTAGTCTCATTACCCATTTTATAAAAATCACTAAGTTTATATTGATATAATTCATCAGCTATTCTATGATCACTTCCATCAACGTCATAGAAATATTGTTCCTTATAAGCTAAATCAAGCATTGTTATTCTTGTACCAACAGGGAAATTATAACTCGATCTTAAAGCTCTATAATTACCTTCACCATAAACTTCTTCAACACTCCAAGTCTCGTCTGAAGTACTACCAAGTTTTTTCGCATTCATATCTAAGTATAATGACTGATATATACTAAATGAACTATCAGTAGTAATTGCTGGAATAGAATTTTGAAAAACATCATATTTCTTACCTGGTGCTATTGATGAACCATATGCATCTTTATCTCCATCTTCCATAGAAATATTTACATTAAAACTAACTATTACACTTCCTTTTGCATCAGTTGGATCAGCATGTGGATTAGTAAATTTAGCATATATAATAACTTTTCCTAAAGAAACAGATAAAATCTCAGTATCAGTAATACCAGCCACTGAAAAATCAAGATTTTTTGAATGATGTAAATAGAATGATAAAGATCTTTGATTACGTGTTGAATCATATAAATATAAATTATTTCCAACACAATCTCCACCATCACCTATAGTACAGAAGTCATCTCCATAAATATCATTACCATCTAGTTTTGTATATCCTTCATTATAAATACTTGTATTATAATTATCTAACCATCCTGTAGAAGTTGTACCTAAAGATAAAGCAAAATATTGATTGGCATCTATAACACTATTTCCTGGTTTTTCACTATTTTCATCTTTATTATCTAAATTATATGTTCCTATTTCACTCTTATCAACTAAATATAAATCATAAGCTTCTTTTACATTTGGAGATTCAGCTTTAAAATCATCTGTTTTAACTTCAAAGATTTCCATAGTAGCATCTCGCCACTCTAAATCTTCATCTCCAATTTTTTCTCTCAAAGCATCAATAGAAAGACTGGCACTAGAAACACCTTTAACTGAATATCTACTAGCAATTAATGGAACATCTATCTCTGGTGGAACATCACCAATTCTCCATTCATAATAATTAGTAGTATCGTTCTTTGGCGTTACATCAACGTACTTTTGACGTATAACATATTCTTCACCATTAGAATCCCCTATAGACACATTAGTATAAAAACCATTAGTTTTAATTTGTTCTTGATAAGATTGTTTTGTATTTCTTGCTCCAAAAACATAAGTATAATCAACACTACTTATTTCTTCATTTTTAGACTTATCAATAATGTTTCCAGTTATATAATCTCCATAAACTCCCGTTTTATATTCTCCATCTCTATTAATAGAATACATTCCTAAGAAAGTCATACCATTAATTTGTCCAGGACCAGAAAATTCTCTATCAGGGAATTCTGTTTTAGAAACAGATAGAAGTTTATTAGTAAACATATATAACTTATTATTTGATTTTTTATTAACTAATTTATTATCTACTTCAATAGTTTCTTGTGGTACAAATTTGCCATTTTCCAATGTTCCACTATACCAAGTACTTAAAAAAGTTGAACCACTTTTTATATACAGACTTGTACCAGTTAAATTATTTTCACTTTCTGAACCTAATAAATATAATTCATCTACTCTAATCAATGAATAAATATAATTATTACCAGACGCTCTATCTCTATCTCCAATTAATTCAAAATTAGAATCTGTTAAATAAACTTTATTAAATCTTTGTAGAGATAAAGATGAAACCAATGAAGTCTTTGTTCCATAGTTAGAAATATTTAAAACTTTATTACCGCTAGTATTAGAGTTATTACCAGAACCATATATAGATCCCTTTATACGAAGTGTAGATATATCATCTAAAACATAATCACTTCCATCAATATTAATAGTAGCACTTCCACTAACTCCAATAGAACTATAATTATAAATATTATCTTCATTAGCATTTGTTTCACTACCACCAAATACACTACCACCTATTGTAATATCTTTATTAACTTTCTCATCTTCTTCATTTAAAGCTGAGGAACCAATATTCAAAAGTGTATTTCCATATACGAATGACGCATTTCCAGAACCGTAAACATTTTTATTAATATTTCCACCTATAATGTTTACTTCAGTCATACCCTCTCTACTATCAATACTGCTATTTGTATTTTCTTCATCTAATTCGCCATTATCTTTAATTAAAGCTTTACCAATAAATGATTTATTTCCACCACCATATACACTATTAGCAGTACCACCATACATATTTACAATTGTACTTCCATAAACAGGGGCTTGATTTCCACCACCAAAAACATCTCCAGTAATTTGTCCATTTATAATATTTATTTCTGTTTTCTCAACACTACCATCTTTATTATTTCCACCAAACACATTAACAATTGAACCAGAATTAATATCTATTTTAGTAGCTGAAACTCCACCTTTTTTATTAGAACCACCATATACATTTAAAACTGAACCACTATTAACATTAACATTGGTTTCAATTACATTTGCTGACTCTCCACCACCAAATATATTTCCACATTCAGAATTATCTATTCCAACACTTTCATCTATTTGAGTAGTAAAAATAGTCCCATTTAATTCTACATTAGTTGTATTTGCATCAGCAGATTTTCCACCACCATAAATATTACATGTAATTTCTCCACCTTTAGCAATAACACTAGTAGTTTCAGAAAAAGCTTCTTCACCACCACCATAAACAGTGTCAATTGTTCCACCATTTATATTTACTTTTGTATCTTTAGAACTTGCATTTTTACCATGACTTCCGCCATAAACTGTTCCAACATTACCACTATTTACGTTAACTTCTGTTGTTCCACTTACAGAACCACGTATATTATTAGCACCATATATGGTATCTATACTTCCACCATTTGCATTAACAATAGCATTACCATAAATATTAGGAACAATAGTAGCATCACTTTCGCTACCTTCACTTCCACCATAAACACTATGTACTTTTCCACCGTTAATATTTATTGTAGAAGTATATCTTTGTTCAACGAAAGTTTCACTTCCAACTCTTCCAAAAGAGCTTCCTCCATAAATAGAATTAGAACTAAGATTGGCAACAGAATTAATTGTTATATCTCCAATTACTGATGTATTTTTACCATAACCAGCTCCATAGATATTGCCTGCAATTTTTCCACCTATCAAATTTATTTGAACTTGTCCATAAACATCGCCACTAGAATTAGAGCCACCATAAACTCCACCTTCGATATTTCCGCCTGAAACATCAATTTTTATTAAACTATCAGTTCTATAATTCAATTTACTAAATCCATTACTATTAGCAGCACCATAAACACTTCCAGCAATATTTCCATCTTTAATATAAATTTCTGTAGTAGCAACACCATATTTATCTTTACTATATCCTACAGCACCAAAATTACCGCCACCATAAACATCGCCTGTAATTGTTCCTCCATTAATAATAACTTTTGAATTTGAAACATGACCTAGATTACTTTGCTCATTTTCTCTACCAAGACCTGCTCCAAATACACTTCCAACTTTTGAAACTGAATAAAGATTATCAACAAACGGAGTACCTCCAATCTTAGCAGATCCTCCAACATATACAAGAGAACTACCAAACAATGGACCTTTATCACTTCCACTACCTACTGATGAATTACTACCACCAGATACAGCATTATGAATAGTTCCTCCTGAAATAGAAACAATTCTATTACCATAAGTTGAGTCAATAGCTCCTCCACCAGATACATTTTGAATATCTCCACCAGTTATATATATACCAATAGAATTTTTGTTTTCTTCACTAGAATCAACATCAACTCCACCATTTACATTAAAAATTTTTCCGCCTTCAATTTTTAAAATTCCTAAAGACTTTGAATGATAATTAGACGAATTTGATGCATAGACTCCATATGTATAATAATCATTGACTATTCCATTTTTAAATACATCATTTCCGTATGTTCCACTTTTTATAGTTACACTTGTATTAGGAATAATACCTTCACTGCTACTTTTTTTACTATCACTAGAACTTATTGCAGATTCAACTATTAATTTAAGATTGCCTTTGTCTAAACCTAAAACTCGATCATAATCGCTACCATATTGAGAAATGAAATTAGTATTGTTAATGTTATCCAATCCAGAACCAAAGTATAAATTATTATAATAACCACTTTCAACTATTACTTTATTTTTTTTATTAGTTTGATTATTTGATTTTATACCAGAAAATATTCCTCGACATGTATAAGAACCTTCTTTTTTAGTTCTAACATTTCTACCAATTTTTACATTATGACCATTAGCATATATAGTATAATTATTTTCATTACCTATTATAACATTTTCTAATACAACATCATTATTAATAAATACGTCATTACCTATTTTTAAAAAATTACTAGTATTACGTGTTTCACCATCATGAAAAAATGTAAAAGTAAATTCTTTTCTTATACTAGTTGAAAACACAAAATTCAAAGGAATGTCTGCTACAGCAGCTTCACAAATATTCGTATCTCTAGTTGATAAATAATGATACCTATTAATATCATAATTAGTACTATATGTACCATCATCATTTTTAGTAATAATATGACTTTGAGCATCGTTAGATTGTATAAGTTTATATAAACCTTCTTCAATACTACAACTAGTGTTTTTACAATTAATGCCTAGATTATTGTAATATAAATCAGGATTAGAAGAATCATACTCTTCTTCAAGCTCTATTTTATAATAATAACCAGTCATAGAAGTTAATTCATCTAATTTATTATTTAAATCTTTAATATAATAATTACTATCATCTTGGTTTATAAATTCACTATACATCCCTCTTTCTTTTATATTATTCTCATTATTAATAGCACTAGAAATACTAAGAGATGTTTTACCTTTAAGTTCATAAACAGTAGCCTCAGCCCAACTGGCTTTTAAATTAACAATTAACTTTCTATCTCCATTAGCATCGGCTTCTGGCGCAGGTATAGTTAAATATCTTGTATAATAATCACTATCAAAACTAAAAGTTAAACTTTCGCAAGGGATACTACCTTCATTTTTATTATCACAAACCCATCCATTAAAACCATAGCCTGTTGGTCTTGCAGTATAAGGATTATCTATTAATTCGATTTTAATTTTACCATCTACAATTGGATAATATTTATAATAAACAAATTTAGTTTGTTTTTCATCTACAGAAACAAACCCAAATAAATCATTGTTATTTACATCATGTCCATCATAAGTTAATTGAACAGCAACCAAAGAATCCTTATTATATTTTTCATGATATTCAGGTAAGGAATCTCTACTAGTAATCTCTGTATAGTTTAAACTTGTATAATAATCAAAATCTGAAACAAAATCATTAATATAAACAGTATCCCCAACAATACCACTATTTTGTCCTTCAAAGTCAACACTATTCGCATAATAATTAACTATTGATCCCATTGAAACAAAAAATAACAATATCAAAGTAGACCATATAATTAATTTGCTTTTTGAAATTCTTCTCAATTTATATTTAAGCATATACTTCACTTCCTAGACTGAATACTATTCTTCATTGTTAATCATACCATAATTCAAAGAAAAAAGAAACATTCTAAATGTCTCTTATATAAAATTCTTTTCTTTCATTAATATCAACAAATATACTTGAATTATCAGTAGTCTTACCCTCTATTAATTTCATCGCAATTAAAGTTTCTATATTATCAGAAACATATCTTTTAATAGGTCTTGCTCCAAAAGATTCATCATATGAATTATTAATAACAACTTCCTTAGCTTCATCACTCAAACTAACAGTAATGCCTCTATTCTTCAATCTATTATTAATCTCTAAAATAATTTTATCAAGTATCTTATAAACAACATCTTTGCCCAAACTATTAAATATTAATGTTTCATCTATTCTATTTAAGAATTCTGGTTTAAATGTACGTCTAAGTTCCTTATTAATCATTTCTTCCTTATTACCTAAATTTTCTAATATATATTCACTACCTAAATTACTTGTCATAATTATAATAGTATTTTTAAAATCAACTGTTCTACCTTGACTATCTGTAATCCTACCATCATCAAGTATTTGAAGTAATATATTAAACACATCTGGATGAGCTTTTTCTATTTCATCAAATAAGACGATTGAATATGGATTTCTTCTAACTGCTTCAGTTAATTGTCCACCTTCTTCATATCCAACATATCCAGGTGCAGCTCCAATAAGTCTTGATACATTAAATGACTCCATATATTCACTCATATCTATACGTATCATATGGCGTTCATCATCAAATAATTCATAAGCTAAAGTCTTAGCAACTTCCGTTTTTCCAACTCCAGTAGGCCCCAAAAATAAGAATGAACCAATTGGTCTATTTGGGTCTTTAATACCTGCTCTACTACGAATAATAGCATTACTTACTTTCTTTAATACATCATCTTGCCCAATTACTCTTCGATTCATATTCTCCTCTAATTTAAGTAACTTTTCTTTTTCTCCTTCTACCAACTTAGAAAGAGGAACATTAGTCCATTTAGATACAATATTAGCAATATCTTCCTCATTTACAGTATCACTAATTAAAACATTCTTGTTATTCTTTCTCAAATCTTCTAGTTCTTGTTCTAACTTTGGAATATCCCCATGACGTAATCTAGCAGCTGTATCTAAATCATAATTACTTTCCGCTTCCTTTAACTTATACTTACTAGTTTCTAAAGCTTTCTTTTTATCAAGAATAATTTGATTAACTTCCTTTTCTTTATTAAAATCATCCTTTAATTTAGACTCTTTTAATTTCAAATTATACAACTCATCATCTAATTCTTGTAATCTCTTTTTACTTTGATCATCTTTTTCTTTTTTTAAAGATTGTCTCTCTATTTCAAGTAACATAATCTTTCTTGTTAACTTATCTAAACTAACTGGAACACTATCCATTTCTACTTTTATAGTAGCACAAGCTTCATCTATTAAATCAATTGCTTTATCAGGCAAAAACCTATCTGTAATATATCTGTCTGATAATGTTGCTGCCGCAATTATTGCTCTATCCTTAATATTAACACCATGATGTACTTCAAATCTTTCTTTTAAACCACGAAGTATTGCTATAGTATCTTCAACACTTGGAGCTTTAACAACAATTTTTTGAAATCTTCTCTCTAAAGCACCATCTTTCTCTATATATTTACGATACTCATTTAAAGTAGTAGCCCCAATACACTTAATTTCTCCACGAGCTAACATTGGTTTAAGCATATTTCCAACATTCATCGTTCCTTCTTCACCACTACCAACTATCATATGAATTTCATCAATAAATAAAATTATCTTACCATCAGATTCTTTTATTTTCTTAAGTACCGCCTTTAATCTTTCTTCAAATTCCCCACGATACTTAGCACCAGCTACTAAAGCTGCTAAATCTAATTCCCAAATAGTCTTATTTTTTAAACTCTCAGGAACATCACCACTAATTATACGTAATGCAAGCCCCTCTACAATAGCTGTTTTACCAACACCAGGTTCTCCAATTAATACTGGATTATTCTTAGTTTTTCTAGATAAAATTCTAGTAATACTTCTTATCTCATCATCACGTCCTATTACTGGATCTACTTTATTTTGTTTAGCACTATCTGTAATATCACGTCCATATTTTTTTAATACATCCTCTTCTTCTTGTTGTGGCATATTATAACCATAATTCATAATAATCCCTCCATATCAATTATCATTATACTCAAAAATTAGCACTTGTCAATATAGAGTGCTAATTTATTTTTTTACAGAAAAAAACAAAGATATATTATCTTTGCATTTTTACAAACAACTTTTATTTATTAGTTTTTCGAAGAGTATTTGAACACTCGCAACCACAATCACAACCACAAGAGTTTCCTGATATATTCGGAGCACTAACAGTTACTTCTGGAACATCAGCATCATAAGAAACTTCAATACCATCCTTATCAACTGCTTTATAATACTCAATTTTTATATAAGGATAATCCTCCATAACAGTTGTTAAATCTGTTACTTTTTCACTAGGAACTAAAACGTATTTTCCTCGTTCATCAACAACTATATTATAAGCCTGATATACATAATGACATTCTTTAGTTTCTCCAGTCAAATCTGCACGATTTGGATCATTAGTCCAAGAATAACCAGTATATGGAAATGCTTTTATGAAAAATAAATAAGAATATTCATAAATATTAAAATCTTTATTTGCTTCTTGTTGTGCTAACACTAAATCTAAATTTTCATCAATTCTAAATAAACCTTTTGAATTCAAAAATTTATATAATTTACTTTCTTCTTCGTCTATTTCTTCGTACTTATAACTTCTTAAACAACCTTTAACTTCATTTTTTTCACTTTCAATATATCTAACATATCCATCTTCATTAACATACATATGAGCATGTTTAAAAGAAATATCACATTTATCATTTGAACTACATCCTGTTAAACTAGATGCCAATAAAGTACCTACCAAAACTAATGATGTACCTTTTAATTTCATCATCTTCTGAAAATTTATATTTAATTTCTTCATAATCAACCATCCCTTAATTTAAAGCTTATTATAATACAAAAAAAACAAAAAGTATACATAATTAAATCACAAAAAAAACTTAGATAATCAATTCTAAGTTTTCATCAAACTATTTATATTCTAGTTTTAATCCTTCACAAACATTAACTCCGAACTCATCAGTATAATGTTCTAAATCACAACCTAATAAATGAATATAATAAGCTAAATCACCATATACTTCAAAAACGTTATCATATTCACCAACAGTTGTTAACAAATGTTTAAATGTTTCATTCCATACATCTTCATCAATACACATTGGTACTTGAGATAAAACATAAATGCTATCTAATTCAACTAAAGCTTCATTAAAATATACTCCACCATTAATAATTCTATTATATTGTGAAATAATTTTTTCATCACCAGAAGCCATAATCATTTCAATAACATAGCTATCATAAGATATATCACTAAAAGCATTTGCATTTATTTCTTCCAAAGCTTTACATGTTAATCTTGCTTCATCAAATTCATGACCAGTATGAACTAAATCACATTCACTTTGATGAACACAGATAGCTAAAGGATAATAATAATCCATTACATTTTCATACTTATCTATTGTTCCAAGCATATTACCAAATAAGCTTATCCACATTTCATCATCCATATCTGTAAAAGTCAAACTATAACTTAAAATATTATTTAATTCTTCTTTTATTAGTTCATCAGTCAAACCAGCACTCTTTAATTTCATATATAAAGCACTAGCATAAAGTTCACTTTTTTTATTTTCACTTTCTAATATTTCATTTACTTCTTTATTAGAAGAAAAATATATTTGTTGTAACTTTTCGAATATATTTTGTTCTTCTATTATTTGATTTTCTATAGATGATTTATCAACAACTTCTTCAGATGTTGATGGTTCAACAATCCTATAATCTCCTTTTTCAACTAATTGAACTACTGAACTTTTTTTATCATCATTATTTTTAGTAAATACTTTATCCACAATTCTACATCCAGCATATAAATTTATTGCCAAAATTGGAACTAATGCTAAAGTTGCTACTCTTTTTCCATTCTTTTTTATAAAAATGCACTCTCCCTCTAAAAGTTACAGCTATAATATATATTTGTTACATAATTTTGTCAACAATTACTATATTTTTCTAAAAAAAAACAGATTTCTCTGTTTTTTTCTTACTTAACAACTATATTAACAATCTTATTAGGTACAACAATAACTTTAACTACTGTCTTACCTTCTAAATGTTTAGCCACTTTTTCATCAGCCATCGCTACTTCTTTAACACGTTCTTGTTCTTCATCCATAGCAACTTTAATAGTATTTCTTAATTTACCATTAACAGAAACAGCAATATTAACTTCAGTATCTACCATCTTAGCTTCATCATATGTTGGCCATGCCTCATAAGCAATAGTAGTAGTATGACCATATATTTCCCAAATTTCTTCACCCATATGTGGAGTGATACAACTTATCATCTTAATAAAACCTTCAGCATATTCTTTAGGACATTTTCCAACTTTATAACATTCATTAACAAATATCATAAATTGACTAATTGCTGTATTAAATCCTAAGCTTTCAAAATCATCAGTTACTTTTTTTACCATAGTATTATAAGCTTTATCTAAAGTACCATCATTAACACTCACAATATTATCCATATTAGTAAAGAATCTCCATACTCTTTCAACAAACTTACGTGCTCCATCTACTCCACTAGCACTCCATGGTTTAGATGCTTCAATAGGACCCATAAACATTTCATAAAGTCTTAAAGTATCTGCTCCATAATCTCTTGCTATATCTTTAGGATCAATAGCAAACTCTGGATAACGTTTACCCATCTTAATTCCATTTTCACCCAATATCATTCCTTGATGAACTAACTTCTTAAATGGCTCTTTAACTGGGGATAATCCTTTATCATATAAGTAATTATTCCAAATTCTTGAATACATTAAATGTCCAACAGCATGCTCTGGTCCTCCCATATATAAATCAACTGGTAACCAATGTTCTGCCAAACGTTTATCACAGAATTCTTTATCATTATTAGGATCAATATATCTTAAGAAATACCAACTAGATCCTGCACTACCAGGCATTGTTGAAGTTTCTCTTACTCCTTTTTTTCCATCTTTAGTTACATAATTTTTCCATACATCAGCATTTTCAAGTGGTGCTTTACCATTATGTCCTTTATAATCTTCAAGTTCTGGTAATACAAGTGGTAATTCATCATCTTCAAGTAACATATCTGTTCCATCTTCTAAATGAACAATAGGAACTGGTTCTCCCCAATATCTTTGACGTGCAAAAATCCATTCTCTAAATTTATAATTAACTTTTCTCGTACCAACATTTCTTTCTTCAAGCCATGCAATCATCTTATCAATAGCATCTTGTTTATTCATTCCATTCAAAACATCAGAATTAATATGAACACCATCTTCAGTCATAGCTCCTTCACCATTAATAGCTCTTTGTGCATCATACTTATGAGCTTGACTAGTTAATGTATCTATTAATTTATCTTTATCAATCCACATTACATCAGCTAAATTACTTTCTTCCTCAGAAATATTTACTTGTTCTAAACTATTCAACTTACCTACTACTGTATAACAAGTAATATGTCTATTAACATCCTTATGAGCAGCATAGAAATTATCATAATAAATAAATTCCATTTCCCTTAAATCAGCTAAATCAGTATATCCAGTTTCTTCAATAACTTCTCTCTTAGCTGCTTCTATTGAAGTTTCTTCACCTTCAATACCACCCATTACAAAGTTAATCCAATTAAACTTTTTATTATGTACACATAAATACTTATCTTCTGTTGGATGCTTAATAACCGCATTAACTACACGTCTTTCGGTCATTTCCTTATCTGGACGAATTTCAGAATCTCCTGTACCAACAAAATTTTTAGCTATAACTTGAATAATAGGAATATTAAATTTTTTAGCAAACTCGTAATCTCTATCATCATGTGCTGGAACAGCCATAATAGCTCCTGTTCCATAACTAGCTAAAACATAATCACTTATATAAATAGGAATTTTTCCTCCATTTACAGGATTAATTGCATAAGCCCCAATAAATACACCTGTCTTATCTTTATTAAGTTCTGTTCTCTCCAAATCACTTTTAGATGCACAAGTCTTTTTATACGCTTCTACTTCTGCTTTTTTATCTGGACTAGTTATCTCATCAACAAATTCATGTTCTGGAGCTAATACACAATAAGTTGCTCCATACAAAGTATCACAACGAGTTGTAAATACAGTAAATTCTTTATCAAAGCCATCTACTTTAAAAGTAACATGAGCACCAATTGATTTACCAATCCAATTACGTTGCATTTCCTTAGTAGATTGTGGCCAATCAATATCTTCTAATCCCTCTAATAATCTTTCAGCAAATGCTGGTTGATCAATACATAATTGCTTCATATTTTTACGAACTACTGGAAATCCTCCACGTTCAGACTTTCCATCAATTACTTCATCATTAGATAATACTGTTCCTAACTCTTCACACCAGTTTACTGGCATATCTATGTACTTAGCATATCCATCTTTATATAATTGTTTAAATATCCATTGTGTCCATTTATAGTACTTAGGATCACTAGTAGATATCATCTTTGACCAATCATAATCAAACCCTAAAGTATTTAATTGTTCACTAAAATAATTGATATTTTTCTCTGTAAATCCGCTAGGATGATTTCCTGTTTGTACAGCATATTGTTCAGCAGGTAATCCAAATGAATCATATCCCATTGGATGCAATACATTAAATCCTTGCATTCTTTTCATTCTTGAAACAATATCTGTTGCAGTATATCCCTCAACATGTCCTGCATGCAAACCTACACCACTTGGATAAGGAAACATATCTAAAACATAATATTTAGGTTTACTAAAATCCCAAACATCTGTTTTAAATGTATTATTTTCTTTCCAAAATTTCTGCCATTTTTTTTCAATTTCACTAAAATTATATTCCATCTTACTTTCCCCATTTCTTATTTAAATATTTACCATATGCAAAATATAAACTAAATATCAATATTAAAATAACTCCAAAGGCTACAACTAATTTAAACATTATATCTATAGGTAACCATTCAACTAAAGTAGCACTAAAAGCTATTATAAATGCATTTATTATAGCAATTCCATTAAGTAGTTTTCTATAATTCATTTTCTTCTTATCAAGATTAAACTTCTTAGTTAATATAACTAATTCAGATATCTTTGTATATCTTTCTTTCTTGAGCATATCATCAAATATAAAATAATATGCAAAATAAACTACTACAAATAATATAACAAAAAACATTATATCAAACATAACATCTCTCCTTTACAAAATAAAAGACATATTCATCATAAGGACGAATATGTCGTGGTACCACCTTAATTTCTAACATAATAATTATTATATTAGCTTAAAATCGATAAAGGAATCACCCTAATAACTCTAGAATCAAGTTCATATACTTCCATAACTAGTTTTCACCAACCACTAGCTCTCTATATATTTCCATATATTACTACTATTCCTTCAACGCTTAATATGTATTATAAATTATTTTATTTTTTAAATCAAGACTATCTTGATCTTCCTCTTTCAGGAGATGGATTAACATCATTTATATAATTCATTCCTAAAGTCTTAGCAAAATCAGTCATTGCTGAATTATATTCATAAATGTCAAAATAGCCTGTTTTTAATAAATATCTATTATATTTTTTTGCTGCATCTATTTTTCTTTTTTTACATTGAATTTCTGTTATACGCCCTTGCGCTAATTGTTTATCATAAGTAGCTAACTTTCCAGCAAAAGATTCATATCTTAACTGACCTGAAGTTAGTTTACGAATACCCAAAAAAGTTCCAGCTAAAAATCCTTTTTTTTGTATAGCATGTCTAAAAGTTAATTCAGTATTTACATAATAAGAAGCAAGTCTTTCTGAAGCTGTTGCTCCTTCAACCATAACATTACCTGTAACAGGAGGTCTTGTTGGTCTAAAATGGTATCTCACATCTGGATGCCATCCTCCACGAGGTCCACCCATTGGTCCTCTAGGTCCTCTTCCACCTCTTGGTGGTCCATATCCTGGTCCTGGCATATAATCATCCCCTAACTAAAAACATTATACCTATTTAATATTTTTTTTGCAAACTTTTCTATATTTGTGCAACATATTCTAATAATTTCATAAACATATTTATAAATTGTCTATCTAATCCTTTTTTGCTTAACTGTCTAATATCCATTCTCTTCTTATCCATACTATTCTTAGAGAACACAATCTTACCTATTTCTTCTTTCAAATTAGTTTTAATTTGTAAATCTGAAATAATTGAATCTATATCATCATTAATAAGTCTAACAGCATCTATTTCAATATCTTTACCCTTACAATTTATTGTTAACTGCTTAGTAGTTGGAACATCATTTACTTCAACAATAAAGTCTGTATCTTCAATATATGAATCACATTCAACCTTTTGACTATCTATATACACTATTACATCATTAGCTTCTCTTGTATTCCTAAATCTAATACGATAATTTCTTTTAGCTGGTACAATACCAGTCTTACCTTCTACCGGTCTAATAATTAATGTATAGTTATTAGCCATATAATTATAATCTACTCTTGTAAGTAAATAATAACCATCTTTATGCAAATTACTAAAACCATCATCTTCATACAAATTATATTGATTACTTTTACCAGGAAATATATGAATCTCCATAGTTTTAGGTGAATTAGTAACATTCATATTCTTTTCTAAATCAGCCATACATACAATTGAGCCATCTCTAGCAAATACTGGATAATCTTCATCTTTATAAAATAATATATAACGCTTATTTCCTAAGTATTTCTTTCCAGTTTTAAAATCATACCAAGTGCCCTTTGGTAAAAAAATTCTTTCTACAGCTCTATTCATTACTCTATCTTTAGGACTTGTAATTGGTGCTACAAATAATTCTGTACCAAAATAATATTCATTTCTATAATCAATTTCATCATATATGTCTGGATATTGATAATACAAAGGTTGTACTAAAGGTAACCCAACTTTATGATATTTATAAGCTTCACTATATATATATGGTATTAATCTATGTCTTAATTGACAATATTCACGTACTATACTAAGTGTTTTAACATCCCATTTCCATGGTTCTCTCTTATAATATCTTCCATACTTAGCACTGAATCTAAATATTGGACTAAAAGTTCCATATTGTACATATCTTGCATATAATTCTGCATCCTCTATACCATCTTTATATCCTCCAATATCATGACTCCACCAAGACAATCCCAAATTAGAAGAAGTACTATTAAAATAAGGCAATACTTTTAAAGTATTCCAACTAACTGCTGTTTCTCCACTATAATGAATAGGATATCTATGTGGTGCATATTGACTAGCACGTCCTAATATCATTGGCCTTAAACCTTCCATCTTACCAATATCTGTAAAATGATAATAATTTAATAAATCATTACTAGCTTTATCTTTTAAATTACGATAATTAATCCAAAAGAAATCAATTCCAGTTCTATATAATGGATCAATTAAAAATTTCAAATAAGAACTCATAAGAGCTTTATCAAATACATTAAATGGAATAATTTGTTTACCAGAAGTACCAACGACTTTAGCAATTTCATCAAACTTTGGTTCATGAGGATGAATTCCCTCACTTGGATCTAAACTAACTCCAACTCGTACTCCTCTATCATGCATATATTGTACAAATTCTGAAGGTTTACTAAACAATTCTCTATTAAAAGTAAAACCAGAACTAAATCTTGTTAAATTATTTTTATCTTTCAAATGCCAATTATCTCCCAAAAGCAAAATACTCATAGGAATCTTATTTTTATTAAAATCAGCAAGAAGTTTTTGAACATCTTCATAATTATAGAAATCATTCTTATTCCACCAAATACCTAAAGCATATCTAGGAATTAAAGGAGGCATACCAGTTAACATATAATAATTTTGTAAGCAATTACCAAAATCTCTATTATACATAAATACATATACATCGATTCTTTTTTTATCATTATAAATAACTGTTCCATCCTGAGCAATAAAATTAGATTTACTATCATCAATTGATGCAAATCCATCAACAGAATATAAACCTTTTTTCTTTACATCAATATAGTTTTCTATTTTTCTTTTTAAATGTTTAAAATCTTTAACTTCTGCCGCTTCTAAAAAAGGATCAGTAGTTTTATCAACATTAGCTATAATTCCATTATAATTTCTCGCTTCTGGATGACCAAAATACCACTCTTTATTTGAAGCATCTAATAATTTTATTTTTAAAATACTATCTGGAGCATACTTATTACCATAAAAGGCTTTTTCTTTTTCATATCTCAAATTAAAATATTTAGTTGTAATATCTAAATGTCTTTCATTTTGATCAACTTTCATTTGAGGAATAGGAAAATTTCTAAATTTTACAAGTTCCGTTGGTCTATCTTCAAAATATCCTTCTTCACTAAACTCAAGTCTAACTAATAAATCACTAAGAATTGTTATTCTATAAAATTGACCTTTAAATACTGCCTGTGGTTTACTAACCAAATTAGTATAATCAACCTCAAAGTGTTTGCCTAAATCCGCCATTTTTATTCCTCCATTTTAGAAGTGTAATAAAACACCCTATTCTGTATAAAATTATATCATACTTAGATTTAAAATTCATTAATAAAACATTATCTGTTATAATATGTTCTGGTGATTTATATGTTCAATTACTCATTAGATAACAAAAGATATCATACTTTAAATTATCATTACAAAACTTTATATGGTAAAAAGACTTTTAAAGTTTCATTAAATGGAAATTTCTCTTGCCCAAATAAAATTAATGGAAATGGTTGTATTTTTTGTTCTCGTTTAGGATCTGGAGATTTTGCAGGAAATAAAGAAAAAGATTTAATAACTCAGTTTAATGAAGTTAAAACCATTATGGAAAAAAAATGGCCTGATAGCTACTATATAGGATATTTTCAAGCAAACACAAACACGTATGCACCTTTAAGTGAACTTAAAGAAAAATATGAAACAATTTTAAATTTACCAAATGTTGTAGGTCTAAATATTGCCACTCGTAGTGATGCAATTTCATCTGATTGCTACGATTATTTAGAAGAACTAAGTAAAAGAACAAATTTAATCGTTGAATTAGGTCTTCAATCAATTCATGAAAAAACTTTAAAATTCATTAATCGTGGACATGATTTAAAAAATTTTGAAAATGCAGTTAAAGAACTACAAAAAAGAAATATTGAAGTAGTTGTTCATATAATAAATGGTCTCCCTGGTGAAACAAAAGATGATATGTTAGAAACTGTAAAATATTTAAATAATTTAAATATTGATGGTATAAAAATTCATATGCTACACATTATTAAAGATACTGACTTAGCTGATTACTATGAAACTAACAAATTCCATATATTAACTAAAGAAGAATATATCGATATTGTAATTAACCAATTAGAACTATTAAATCCTAAAATAGTCATACACCGCATAACTGGAGATCCAAAAAAAGAAGATTTAATTGAACCAAATTGGTTATTAAAAAAATTTTGTGTTTTAAATGATATAGACAAAGAAATGGTACGTCGTAATACATATCAAGGTGCAAAAACAAAGAGGTAAACCCATTTTACCTCTTTTATATTACATAACTATATTATTGTTTTTTCTAGTTTTTTACTCGGTCTTTTATATCTATAAGTAATAGTATTTTCAGTACATTCTACTGGCTTAAAACCTAATTTTTCCAAATCAACTATACTAGAATTATTATTTTTTCTAACAGTTACAAACAATTCATCCATTGTTGTAGTTTCAATAAATTTAGATAACGCCTCAATAGTATAACCATTTCCTAAATAATTTTCATAAATTTTATATTCTATAAAATTATTAAATTTAACAGATATATAACCTATTTCGTTATTATCTTCCCTTAAATAAACTGCATATCCAACAGAAGCAAAGTCAGCAGTAGCTTCTCTTTGTAAATATAATCTATCTGTTTTTATATGTTCTACATAGCAATCATCATCGAAATTTTCTAACTTTTCCATAGTCGAATCTTTAAGTCTAAACTCTATTCTACTAGAATCTTCCAAAACAGAAGAATAATCATCACTCTTTGTAAGTTCAACTAAAGCTTGGCAATACCCACGTAATTTTTTAAAATGCTCACTATCAAAATGAAATCTTAAATCTTGCTGTGTATCAATATATTCAAGCAAATCAGTATTATATTGTCTACTTCTTGCATGACAATCACAAGCCATTTCAAGTAAATCCAACTCAGACATATCATTTGGACTATCATAATATTCTGGATGATGAGAGTTCCTTTTCCAATGTAATTTAATAGCATTAGTCTGTTTTTCAGATAAAATATGCTCAACATCATGCATTGCATCTATCTCATCAACAATACTTGCCAAAGACATAAACTCCTCAGTATTTTGTATCTTCGAAATATCATGCACTGAACATCTACCTATTAGTCTAATTGCATCAACACTTCTATTTTTATATATCAAATAACGAGCAAGATACTTTCCACTACGCATTACACATGCTCTATGAATTAAAGTATCACTCATTTCTTTTGATAACTTTTCTGTATCAATTCTAATCATTTTGGCCTCCACGTCCATAAAACATCTATAAAAATAAATGTTAATCGTATTATACAGAAATAAAAAAAAGAGTCAAGTTGACTTTTTTTTAAAACTTGTTCTCTCTTTTATTTACTTAGAAAAAAGACTTATTATCTGAAGAATATATAAACACAATATGCTAAATAAAATATTAACATACATATTCCTTCTTTTTTATCTATTTTTAAATCATTAAATCCAAATAACAATAAAATAATACTTGCAACAATTAAAATCATCAAATCAATAACACTTTCAATATTAATTATAAGTGGATTTATAAGGCCTGTAATTCCTAAAATAAATAAAATATTAAATATATTACTTCCAATAACATTACCAACTGCTATGTCATTTTCTCCTTTAAGTAACGCAACTAAAGATGTACATAATTCAGGTAAAGAAGTTCCTACAGCAACAATAGTTAATCCAATAAATCTTTCACTCATTCCAAACGTTCTTGCAATTTCTGTTGCTGCATTTACTGTTAAATTACCACCAAATATTACACAACCTAATCCAACTACAATAAAAATAATATCTTTAATAGAAAACTTTCTCTCTTCAATTGTTTTCTTTGAAGAATCAATTCCCTTAATTAAGCCAATTAAATAATAAACTAATACTATTAATAATATTACTCCACCAATTCTATTTAACATTAAAGTCCCCTTAAAGAAATAATTAAATAAAATTAATAATAGTAACAATAAACTACTAAACAAAGCCAACTTATAATCTTTTTTTATTACTACCTTCTCAGTAACAACATCTTTAAATAAAGAAGTTATACCTAATACTACAAATAAATTAAATATATTTGACCCAATAATATTTGATACAGATAAATCTGCAGATTTATTTATAGCAGCAGTAATACTAACTGCAGCTTCTGGTGCTGATGTACCAAAAGCAACTAAAGTAAGTCCAATTATAATCGTTGGTATCTTAAAAAACTTCGCAATATTTGAGCTTCCCTCAACAAATATATCAGCACCTTTAATTAATAATAAAAATCCAATAAATAATAAAATATAGTTCATCTTTCTGCCTCCAAAAAAAAGACTTTTATACATTTAAAAAACATATAAAAGTCTTGTTGTTTAAATTATATGCGGATATAAAATCGTATTGACGCACATAATCCCATAATGGGTAACTACTCCCTTTTGATAATAAAGATAATACCACTTTTTTATCATTTTTTCAACTTTAAAAGAAAAAAATACTAAATTTCTTCTATATTATTTAAACTACCATGAAGTTCCTTTACTCCCCATCCTTCTAATTCATCTAAATAAGGTTCATAAAAATCATTTAATACATAAACAATTTTATTATGATAAAAAGCAAAGGCTATTTCGGCAAAACTATTAGGTCCAATATAATTATTTATACCATTCTTAGTTGCATTAACAATTAAAATAATTTCATTATCAGCATCAACAATTCTATCAAAATGAGCACGTGATGCTATTACTTTAGGTTTACCTTCCATACACTCCACTGGTAACAAAACATTATACCCTTTTTCTAAAAGTAAAGATTGAATTCTAACTATTTCATCCTTTACTTTCATACTTCCGCATAAAACAATATTTTTCATCTAAAATTCTACTTCCTTAATAAATATTTATATATTAATCCATCTATACTACTTTCATGAGTAACATCAAAATGGTCAAGCATTTCCTCTAACATTATACTCCCATCTATTACTCTTTGTATATAAGAAAATATTTCTCTTCTTATTGAAATATTACCATAATAATATATTTGAAACAACTTAATAGCTTTCAATATAGAACTAGCATATTTACTTGATTTAAGAACTTGATATTCATACATTGTACCATCATTTTCATAATAATATTTAAACATATTATTAAATTCATAAAGAAAATAATTAATTTTATTTTCTTCAGTCTTTTTAAGCAAGATTTCTGAGCTATCCTTATCAAGTAAATATACAAATTCCATAAACATACTTAATACTTCTCCATTATTATAATCTTTAACTTTTCCCTTTGGCTCAATCAATTGTGTATGCATAATTTCATGAAGATAACAAGAAGTATTTAAATCATTAATTTTATCACTCAACTCAATATGTGTTATAGATAATAACATATCTTTATAAAATTCTAAAGTATCATAAAGACCTTGATGAAAGACAACCAATCCATAAAATTGCCCATTTTCACTGTTATATTTTATAGGAATATCAAATGGATTTACATATTTACTTACATCATTATATACACTTGCAAGTTCAGATACACTACTAACTGTCATCCCATTTAGTTTATAAAACATCCTATCTTTGCAAAATCTAACATCTCTTACTTTTATTTTACTATCTAGATATTCTTTAGCGTCCTTTTTCATACGCCACTTACTTATTTTTTTTATTTGACTATTAGAATTCATAAATTCTATTTTAGAAAGCAAATAAGCAAATTCAGAAAATTCTGTACCTACAGGTAAAGGAGATGATGAAATATCAAAACCATGCAATAACATATTCGCTTTCTTTATATCTTCTATTGATTCCATACCATCACCCTAAATAAACATTTGATATATATTATAAACAAAAAATATTTGAAAATTCAATAGATAGTGTTAAAATATAATATGTAATTACCCCATCGCCAAGTGGTAAGGCATCAGGCTCTGACCCTGACATTCCGTAGGTTCGAATCCTACTGGGGTAACCAAAAAAACAAAAGTCCTTTAATGGGGCTTTTTCTAATGCAAAAAATACTTATTACCTTTAAATTCGATAAATCTAATTAAATCATCATACTTAATAGAGATAGTCTTTGTATTTATATTAGGATGTACAAGCAATTTCATTCCAACTAATTCTTTATCAATAACAACTTTTACTTGATTTTCCTTATCATTTATTAATCCTAATGGAGTAACACTACCTTTTTCAAGACCCAATAACCTTTTCAAATCTACCTCTGAAGCAAAAATTAATTTAGAAACATTAAGGAAAAGTGCAAGTTCCTTTAAATCAGCTCTTTTATCATCTCTTAATACATACAAAAAATAATTATTTTTTTTATCTGTTAAAAATAGATTTTTACACCCTATTCCTTCTATTTTCTCCTTCAAACTTAAAGCTTCTTCTACTGTATATACAGCTTTATGCTCTATTTCTTCATAACCTATATATAATTTTTTTAATATTTCATAAATATTCATATTTAATCACCAACATAAATATATTTTAACATGAATATTTTATATCTAATTCATAAATTTATAGTATAATATAGCCAGGAGGTAGTATATGACAATTTTATGGTTATCAATTGTAATAGCTCTTGCATTTATTGAAGTAATTACAGTAAATTTAGTTACAATATGGTTTGTAGCATCAGGAATAGTTGCACTAATTGCTTCTTACTTCACTAATTCATTCTTCATCCAATTAGCTATATTTGTTATATTAGGTACAATTTTATTAATAACAACTAAAAAACCACTTGAAAAATTACTTAATAAAACAAAACATAAAACTAATCTTGATCGTATTATTGATATGGAAGGCATTGTTACTGAAGATATCAATAAAAATAGTTCTGGAGAAGTAAAAGTTGATGGAAAAAGATGGACTGCTATCGCACAAAAATCAATCAAAAAAGATAGTACTGTAAAAATATTAAAAATTGAAGGTGTAAAATTAATTGTTGAGGAGGTTAAATAACAATGGAATTTCTTATCCCTATTTTAATTATTGTATTTATTGGCATCATTTTATGCATTAAAGTTGTACCACAAGCTGAAGCTTATGTTATTGAAAGAGTTGGTTCTTACTTAGAAACATGGCAAAATGGTCTTCATTTTATGATTCCATTTATAGATCGTATATCTAATAGATTAACACTAAAAGAAATTGTAAAAGATTTCAAGCCACAACCAGTTATTACAAAAGATAATGTAACAATGCAAATTGATACTGTAGTTTATTATCAAATTACAGATCCAAAATTATATACTTATGGAGTTGAAAACCCAATTACTGCTATTGAAAACTTAACTGCTACTACATTACGTAATATAATTGGTGAGCTAGAGCTTGATCAAACACTAACTTCAAGAGATATCATTAATGCTAAAATGCGTTCTATTCTTGATGAAGCTACAGATCCTTGGGGAATAAAAATAAACAGAGTTGAAGTTAAAAATATTATTCCACCAAGAGATATTCAAGAAGCTATGGAAAAACAAATGCGTGCAGAACGTGAAAGACGTGAAAAAATTCTTCAAGCTGAAGGTGAAAAAAAATCTAGTATCTTAATCGCTGAAGGTGAAAAAGAAAGTGCTATTCTTAGAGCTGAAGCAAATAAAGAAGCAGCAATTAAAGTCGCTGAAGGTCAAGCTGAAGCAATTCTTAAAATGAATCAAGCTGAAGCAGAAAGTATAAAAATCCTACGTGAAGCCAAAGCTGATGAATCAGTTATTGCACTAAAAAGCCTAGAAGCAGTTGCTAAAATGGCAGATGGCCAAGCAACAAAAATAATTGTACCATCTAATCTACAAGATGTAGCTTCAATTACAACAACTGTTAGTGAAATGTTAAAAGATAATAAAAACAATAAATAATACAATAAATACCAAAAACACATAACAAAAATTATGTGTTTTTAATTTTAAATTACTAAATGTTGACAAAAAAATAACTTTATAGTAGATTATGGGCAGAGCTTGAAATGAGCCAAGAAAGGAAGTTTAATATGAATTATCTTATGAACATTAGACGCAGACGCCGAAGTAACACCTGAATCTATGTAATCAAAACGATTGCAGATACAGGTGTATTTAGTCATGTCTGTATCTACAATTGTATAAGATAATTTTTTATATAAATTTATACCTATGTAGATACGACATAGGTATTTTTTGTTGTTTAAGAAAGGAAAATAAAAAATGAAAAATGAAATTATAAAATTACTAAAAGAATTATTAAAATATAAAACTATAAAAGGTGAAACACAAGAATTTAAAAATATCTTTGAATTTATTAAAAATAATATTAATTCAAATCTATATTACAAAGAATATAATTTTAATAATAACATAGCTTCTGTTATTTCAAATACTAATACTAAAAACTTAGATATCATATTTTCTACTCATATTGATATTGTCCCAGCTAATAGTTATAACTTCCATGAAGATAAAGAAAACATATATGGTCGTGGAACAATAGATATGAAAGGCAGTGTTGCTGTTCTAATAAAAATAATGAATACTTTAAAAACTAATAAAAAAGTTGCTCTTTTTATTACATCAGATGAAGAAATAGATGGTAACTGTACTTACGAATTATTAAAAATATATACTTCAAAATTAGCTATTGTTCCAGATGGAGGAACAAACTTCAATCTTATAAAAGAAGAAAAAGGATTATATAGATTAAAATTAAGTATTAAAACACAATCAGCTCACTCTTCTCAACCATTTAATGGTGATAACGCAATAACAAAGCTAATGGATATTTACAATGAAATAATAACCAAATATCCTTTACCTAAAAATGAAAATGAATATATTACCTCAATTAATCTATCAAGATTAATTGGTGGTAATGCTGATAATCAAGTTCCAGATAATGCTGAAATGATTCTTGATATCAGACATACTTCATCCGATTCAAAAAGTGACATACTTAAATTTATTTCTTCATTAAATAAAAATCTAGAAATTGAAGAACTATTAAAAGGTGCTGTGTTCAAAACTGATTTAACAAATCCAGAAATCCAACATTACATAAAAACATGTGAAAACATTTTAAAAAGAAAAATAAACATAATTGGCTGTGAATCTACCTCTGATGCCATATATTTTTCCGATTTAAATATACCAACAATTATAATGAATCCCAATGGATACTTTGCTCATTGTAAAAACGAATATGTTAATAAAGAAAGTTTATATACTCTCTTTAAAATTTATAAAGAATTTATAGAAGGTGATAATAATGAATAAAAATGAATTTTATAAAAAGATATTAGATGATAATAGTGAGTTACAAATATGGAAAAAATTGGATAATGGATGTTACATTGGAACATTAGGATATTCAGAAAACAATATATATATCTTAATGGCTCTATTAAAATCATTTGAAGAACAATATTCTGAAACTATTGACTATGAAGCAGCAAAATCAGAATTAGAATTATATGCAAAACAAGGTAAACTATTTATCTACTTTAATCAAAATGGACTCCCAATATCAATGAATGGGTGCATATTTAATTATGAAAATGAAACAGTCGATTTTCAAAGTCAAGCCAACACTACTCCAACTTCAGTATACTTTTATGGTCTTTCAACTTTAAAACAACATAGAGGAAAAGGTGCTTGTAGAGAATTAATTAACTTTGCTATTGAATTTGCAAAATATAATGACTTTGATTTAGTTTATGCAAGAACTGATTTAACTAATTCAAATTCTGAATGGATTATGGCAACAGCTGGTTTAGAAATATGTACAGAAGACAACTTAATAATAGCTGAATGGGTTAATGTTTCGGAGAATATTGGAGACTACAGACTTCATATGTGGCTTCCACTAAAAGATGGACTTAGTTTAAAAGCAAAACCTAAAGCTCAATTTGCACAATATGATAACAACAGAAAACTTATTCCTACATTAGATTTATCAAACAATTTAAAAAAAGAAATACAATAAATTTTAAAATATTTTATCTTCTATGACAAAAGCCGTTTGCATTATTTTAAAACTCCATAAGATATATTAGAAAGGAGATAAAAAAATGCAAGAAAAAATTGAAGATATATTTTTTAATCAAGATGAAAACTGCAACTGTAGAACAATAAGATTCTGTTGTAAAAAAGGACCTACTGGTCCACAAGGATGTACTGGACCTACTGGGCCACAAGGATGTACTGGACCTACTGGGCCTCAAGGAGTTACTGGTCCTACTGGTCCTCAAGGAATTACTGGTCCTACTGGTCCTCAAGGAGTCACTGGTCCTACTGGTCCTCAAGGTCTAAGTGTTATTGGTCCTACTGGGCCTCAAGGTGCTACTGGTCCTACAGGTCCTCAAGGTGCCACTGGTCCTACTGGTCCTCAAGGTATTACTGGTCCTACTGGTCCTCAGGGTGTAACTGGCCCTACTGGTCCTCAAGGTATTACTGGTCCTACTGGTCCTCAGGGTGTAACTGGCCCTACTGGTCCTCAAGGTGCTACTGGTCCTACTGGTCCAGAAGGTCCATCTTTAAATGAAGCTGCAATGGTACATGATGAATCAGAATTAGTAATCCCAAATAATAATGTAATAAGATTTAATAACACTAATTTAAGTAATGGTATAACTTATAATGCGGCAACAGGCGAATTCACACTTCCTAGTGATGGACAATATGCTGTTACATGGTGGATTAATGTAAGAAATAATAATACATTAACAAGAACTTGTGCACCACTTAGTGTAGAATTCCATAAATTCTGGCCAAATGATGTTTTTATAGCTCATTCTTCTACTCATAACAGATTATTCTATAATGAAACTGGAACAATCGTAGGAAATGCTGTATTCGATAATGAAGCTGGATCTACATATAGATTCATAAATTCATCACCAGTTGACATAATGCTTGTACCAAACGACCTTTATTCTGCAGCTATAAGCATATACAGAATCAACTAAAAACATAAAATATATACAAAGGAAAGACATTTCTTCACGAAATGTCTTTATTTTATTTAAAACCATGATGAAAAAAAAGAAAAAAAATAATATAATAATTCATATAGGAGAATCATTATGAAAAAATTTTTTAAAATTATTCTTATAATAATAATTATGACTTCCCTTTATCTATACTACGAAAACAATAAATTACAGATAAGTAATTATAATATAATTAACGATAGTATACCTAATGATTTTAATAATTATAAAATATTACAAATATCCGATTTCCATAATACTAAATCTAAAATACTAACTAAAGATTTAATAAAAGAAATAAAAAAACAAAATCCTAACATTATTGTTTTAACAGGAGATATAATCGATTCAAGAAAAATAGATATAAATATTGCTATAAACTTTATAAAAGAAATAAATGATATCGCACCAATATACTTTATATCTGGTAATCATGAAGCAAATATTAATAATTATCAAGAATTCCAGGATAAATTAAAAGAAAATAATGTAATTATTTTAGACAATAAAGTACAGATACTTGAAATGAACGAATCAAAAATAAATTTAATAGGAATAGATGATCCAATGATGAAACACAGTCCTTACGAATCAGATGAAGATATAGTAAATTCCGAATTAAAATTAATTGACTACAACAAAAAGAATTATAGCATTTTACTTTCTCATCGTCCTGAACTTTTTGAAACTTATGCTAATAATGATATTGATTTAGTATTAAGTGGTCATAGTCATGGAGGACAAATAAGAATTCCATTTATAGGAGGATTAGTTGCACCAAATCAAGGACTATTTCCAAAATATACAAGTGGTAAAAACGAAAATAATAAAACTACGATGATAATTAGTAGAGGTATAGGTAATAGCATTTTACCATTTAGAATAAATAATAGACCTGAATTAATAATAATCACTTTAAATAATTAATTAAAAAATATTATACCTTTATAATCTATGAAAAATAAAAATTAATAATTACTAATCAAAAACTAAAAAATAGAATTCACTCTTCTTCACAAAAAAAGCATTTCTTCAAGAAATGTCTTTATTTATACTCAATTAATTGTACTTTATATCCTAATCTGCCCAACTCATTAACTAATCCATATTCTCCAACAACATGTGCAGCTCCAACAACGACAAAAACATTTTTACCTTCTTTAAAATATGTGTCAATAGTTCCAAGCATCCCATCATTTCTATCATCATTCATCGCTTTATTAAAATTCTCCATCAGTTCTAATACTTGATCAAATAATTGTTGTTCTTCCAAAGAAAGATCTTCCTTTATTGCTTCTATATCAATATCTTCTTGATTAGAATTATTTAAAAATTCTTCTATATTACCATTTAACCAAGCTTCATACATTTCCTTTAAACTTGCAATTTCTTTTTCTTCATTTTTTATAAAAGAAATAATCATCATTTCATATAGTTCATCTGGCATACTTGCTAATAATTTATACTGTAATTCTGCCGATTCAAGTTCTAAGATTTTTTTACTATTTCTCTTAGCTTTCTTTAGAAAGTATCTATCTATACCATCATCAGAATTCAATCCACTCTTATCAGTACTAACACCACTAATAAGACTATAAAGCATACTTGGTCTATACATTTCATAAGCCGAATTATAAACATCATTATCTTTCATATATTGAATGATTATTTCATACCATTCTTCACTTAAATAATCTTTCAATGTTTTACCACTTTCACACAAAAACATTTGTAACATTTCCATTTGAGCTTTAAAATCTTTTTCAAAAGCTATTAAATCTAACTCTACAGCTAAATACTCACTTCCACTATAAGCTTCTAATATTTTATCTTGCATAGGATAAGCTCTATCATCAGCTACATGTATACTACCAAACAAATATATCTTAGTATCTTCTCCATCTTTCGTTACTTCATATAATAAAGGAGTTGCCGTCGCAATTTCTTCTTTTTCATTCTCAAAATTTTCATCTACACTACTAGTATAATCAAAAATTTCATCCTTAAATAAATATAAAGTTCCTCCTATTATTGAAAAAGCCAAGATAAATCCTATTATAATCAATAATATTTTTTTATTTTTCATACTGCTCACCTATTCTTAAAAATATAATATCAAAACATACTAACAATCACAAGAAAAACACATACAATCATATGTGTTTTATTAACTTTATCCTACAGATATATCTCCTGACATTGTTTTTATTTTCAAAATATTTTCTGAAGTTCTAATACTATTAGCAATATTTAAATCACCACTAGTCGTTTTAGTTTCAACATAAACTTCATTAACATTGCTAACTACAACTTCACCACTTGTTGTATTTATACTAGATTCTCCCATTACAGTTAAATCCACTATTTCAACATCTCCTGATATAGTAGAGACTTTAACATTCCCACTTTTACCAATTTCTACTTCACCACTTGTTGAATTAGCATCTATTAAACTTGCCTCTCCAATATTTATATCTCCACTTGTTGTTTCAGCCTTTACATTATTAGCACTTTTTATACTAATCTCCCCACTTGTTGAATTTACATCAACATCTTTAGCATTATTAATCATAATATCTCCACTTGTTGAATTAGCAATTATATCACCAACATCTAATACATTAATCTCGCCACTTACAGTTTGAATATTCATTTTTCCATAATAATCATTCATTATATTAATATCCCCAGATGTTCCTTTAATATCTATATCATTACTATATGATTCTGGCAAATAAACAACAACCTCTTCATTATAAAAGCAAAATCCAAAACAAAAAGATGAATAAGCCTTTTCTTCTATTTTCAGACTTTTATTTTCATTAGAAATTATATATCTGTCTTTACGACCTTCCTTACCATAAATAACAACTCTTATTCTTTCATCTTCACTATATTTAATTGTTAAATCAGTTGATACAAGATCAACATCTAACTTACCAACATCTCCCATTTCATACACTTCATTATGTAATTCAACTTTATCATAATCACCAAAAGAAAATACAAATTCACGTTTAAATAAAGTAAATATCATAAAAGTTAAAAGTATAATAATAAAAATAACATATAATATAATCTTTACAATTGTACTATTATTCATTACTTATCCCCCCTCTTAGAATCTAATACTAAATGAACTATCTTTATAACTAAAGAATAAACTACCCAAATAATCCAAGTAATATACCATCCCATAGTTACAAAGCTTACATATAAATAGATAATAGTAAACACTAACGCCAAAATATCATCTATTTCTTTATATTTTTTTAATTTCTCATCTTCTATAATTTGCTTTTCACTTAAAATAGCTTTTTCTTTTAAGTATTTCTTTTTATTATCAACAGAAATATAATAATAAATTAATAAACAAGTCGGTATTGCAACAATAACTAAAAATACACTTATCATTAATTCTTCACTTATTACATTTAAACTTTCAATAAAAATTATCCAAACAACAGAAATAAAATATAAAAATACACTTATTGATACAACTAAAGCTTCATGTTTTTTTACTGATTTATAACTTATATTTAAATCTTCTTCTCTTTCTGATTTGTCCTCTATAACTTTAGTATCTTTTTCTTCTACTATTTCCTCTTTATTTCCAATTTCACCACGAATAAGTTCATCAGTAGTAATATTATACAAATCACATAATGGAATTATTTTATCAAAATCTGGATTTGACTCACCAGTCTCCCACTTTGAAATAGTCTGTCTTGATACTCCGATTATATTAGCAATTTCTTCTTGTGATAGACCTTTCTGTTTTCTTAACTTTAATAGTCTTTCCCCTATATTCATTTTCTCTCACCTCAAAAAAAATTATAAAAAAGTTTACCCTCAATTACCACCAATAGCACTTGGAAATTTGTCAACTAAACTTAACATTTACTTAAATAAACCATTATTTTTTAAGACAAATCAAACTTAAATTTCTTCCAGATATTTGTCCATCAGCTCTATAGGAATGATATAAGTCACTATGACATTTAGTACAAGTATCACTACTTATTATATTTTCATCTAATAAACCTAAATCAGTCATAACCTTTTTATTTATTGCAACAGTATCAATAAAATATTTTTGTTTATTTTCTTTTATATCTCCTAGTGTCATATATTCATCTATATCACTAAATTGTTCTTTAAAACTATCAACAACCTCTTTATCAACTTCAAAGCAACATTTTAAAATGCTAGGACAAATAAAAGCAAGAATATCCTTTGCTTCACATCCATATTCACTAATCATCAAATTGATTGCATTAACAACAATTTTATTTAATGTTCCTTTCCATCCACTATGAATATTCCCTATAACTCCTTTTATTGGATCATATAATAAAATACTTTGACAATCAGCAGTACGAATACCTAAAGCAACTCCCTTTAAATTCGTAATAATACCATCAGTATCTAAAAATTCTTCCTCTAAATTTTCATCTGTTAAAACTCTTACATTATTAGAGTGTGTTTGATTAGGTGTCTTTATCTTTTTAAATTTATACCCTATATCTTGCTCAATTTCTCTAAATCCTTTTTTTATTCCTTCTGCTCCAACTATAGGTGTTGCAAAGTTCATTCTTTTATTTGTACTTAAATGTATTATCTCATCATAAAGATTTAACTTATCAAAAGTAAAATATTTTTCCTTCATATTAAATCACCTACTTAATATTATACATTATTTTATATCTTATTAAAAAAAGAAAACTATAAAGTTTTCTTAAACTAAAATATCTTTCAACATTTCAAACTCTTGCCAGTGATTAATAATTTGTTTTTTTTCAATTAACTCAAGAAATTCATCTTTTGTAAACCATCTAGCTTCACTTACTTCTTCTTTTTGTAAAACTAAATTTTTTATATTAACATCTTCTTCAATTAAATAAACGTAAACAAACTCTTTACTATTCACTCCATTATTTATAAATTCTTCTTTAATTCTATCTATAAACTTAAATTCATATTTTTTTGAATCTAAGCCTAATTCTTCTTCTAATTCTCTATGTGCACTTACCAATGCTTCTTCACCAGCACTAATATGCCCACCAACTGTTATATCCCATCTATTTGGATACAATTTCTTATCTGCACATCTTTTTTGTAGCAATATTTTATTTCTCTCTTTATTAATAAAAAGAATATGAATAGCACTATGCCAAATACCTTTTCTATGAGCTTCATTCTTACTGATAACTTCTCCAGTTTTTTCACCTGTTACACTATCATAAACATCTACCATTTCTTCCATTTATATTAATTCCCTTTCTCATTATATTTACATAATACTGATGGCCTATGTCCACCAGTTTTTATCATTTTATCCGTCAATACAACTTTATCAGCAATTGTTCTTCTAAAAGCTGAATTAACTAACTCTTTGTTTAATAATAATTCATATACTTGTTTAAGTTCACCAATTGTAAATTCTTGTGGCATCAAATTAAACACTATATCCGTGTTATTAACTTTGTTTCTTAAAGCCATAATACCTTCAATAATAAGTTCATCATGGTCAAATGCTAAATCACTTTTATTCACTATTTCATAACTATATTCTTCACTTTTTAAATCTATCGCTTTTCTTTCTACAACAAAATTAACAATTTCCTCCCCATTAGTTAAACTAACCTGGTATGTTTCACCATTTTCAAGAATTTCTATATCAAACCAACTAGCATTTTCTGACATTTCACCTTTTAATAAAGTTCTATCAATTAAAGCCATATAAGACACAGATACTACTCTACCTCTAGGATCTCTATCTACAGTATCATTAACTTTTAATTGTTGCATATAAACATTTTCAAAACCAGTTTCTTTTTTTAAAATTCTACTACTAGCTAATTTAGAAGTTTCATCATAATTAACAAAACCTCCAGGTAAACACCACCTATTCATAAATGGTTCTTTATCCCTTTTAACAAGTAAAATACTAAAATACTTTTTAGGTAAAGAACGTGTATTTGCGTTCTTTCTACTATCAATACCAAAAATTAATAAATCCGTTGTATAAGCTACATTAAATATTTCTTTCATAAATACATTCTCCCATTCTTAGTTAGTCTTATTACTTTAGCACTCTTCTTTATTCTATCTAAAGCTTGTCTTTTCACATTAATAGGCAATTTATCGCCACATATCTCTGCTTCTATATTACAACAAGGACATTTAAATGTATAGCAATATTCACTTCTTCCATACATAAAATCTGGTGTTTCATCTTCTTTAAAAACAGAAATCGCATATATATCTTCTGCTTCCACTTCTAATGTTGCCCAACATCCTCCACCTTCTATTCCTATTCCTACACACTTACAAGTAGTTGACCATTTTTTCCCTTCACTCAATATTTTCACAATTAATCCCCCTTATTTTAATTATCTATAACCTAGTTTTCTTAAATTCATAATTTTTTTTCCATTCGCTTGTTCAATATTTAATATTGCTCTTCTAACATCAAGAGGAATCTCATCTTCTGGTATTATAGTCTCTTTATTACAACAAGGACATCTAAAAGTATACAAGTAATAGTTCTTATCATTATCATGTTGATAACTTAAATAGATATCCACAGCTTCAACCTCTAACACTGCTTCACAACCTCTACCATTAGTTTTATTAGCAATACATTCTTTTTCTATTTTCCACACTTGTGAGCTTTCTATTACTTGCATACATTTACTCCTTTAATATTTAAATTTTATTTTTTTAATTCCATTCTTTTCTCTTTTTCTTTTTTTTCAATTACTTTTTTAATTTTATCAGGAATTTCACTACACTTTACTTCACTTTCTGATCCACAACATGGGCACTTAAAAGCAAATATTCTAAAAGTTTCTGTATATCCTTCACCATCACCAGTTGATCTAAATCTTTGTTGAGTTTTTAAATATATATCTGTATAGTCAACTTCTAATATTGCTTCACAACCTATTTCATCCCTATTTAAATCAGCTTTACACATCTTTTCTATACTCCAACTAATTGGAACTGGATCTTTTATAACCTTCATTTCTACCACCCTTACTATTAAGATTTTTTCTTAGTCTTCTTACTTTTTTCTTTTTCTGAATTTAGTATTATTATTCTAATCTTTTCTGGAATTTCTTCTTCACCAATAGAATTTTCTTTGCCACAACACGGACACTTAAACCAAAAAGAATGAGCCATATAACTAACAAACTCTTGGTCACTTGAACTCCAATATCCTTTTTCGTACTTCTTTGTATAAATATCAGTATAATCTACTTCTAATGTAGCCCCACAACCTATTACACCATAAATATCATTATCATCGCATTTCTTGTGTATATTCCAGCTAACTAAAATAGGATTACTTATTACATTCATAATAATCTCCTTTCTCTTATCTTCTTAATCTTTTTCCTCTTGCAAGATTTCGAACTCCTGATGGAACCAACTTATCTGGAATATCTGTTTCAACTCCACAACATGGGCATTTAAAAGTCCAAAAATAATCAGTATCACCTGTATAGTCAGTACTAGATGTTTGATAAATATCTTCTTTTTCTACTGCAAGTAAAGCTCCACATCCTCCACCACCATTTCCAAATCCTGTACATGTTTGTTCTAATGACCAACCTGGTCCCTCTTTTAGTACCTTCATCTTATCATCTCCCTCACATAGTTACATTTTAATACAAAGTAACCATGTTTGTCAATACACTTTGTTACATTTTTTTACAAAGTGTATGTTTTTTATAAAAAAAGACAACTTATTCTGTCGTCCCTTTAACAAATTCAAATAATATTATCTTATGCTCTATAATCTCACTTTTAATTTTATTTGCTATATCATCACCATATATCTCTAAAAAACAATTTCTTGCTTCAACAAAACTATTAAAAATAAATTTTGTATCAATCTGCTTTGCAATATTAAAATCATTACTGATAATCCAATCATTATAATTACGAGTTCTTAAATCTTTATCTCTATTTCTTAAAGTTTCAAACTCACTACCTTCATCATTTTCAATTAAAATAATCTTTCCACCTGGTTTAAGTACTCTTTTTAACTCATGTAAACATTCTTCTCTTTCTTTTATATCTAATACTGTTCCAAGTACCCAAGGAGATATAATTAAATCTATAGAATCATCTGCAAGCATTAAATCTTTTAAATTAGCATTTATAAAACTAGATGATTCTTTTTTACGTTTCATTTGTGCTTTAATAAGTTGATCAAATGACAAATCTACACCAATATATTTACTTGCTACATTTTCTAAAATATTTAAAAACTTTCCTGTTCCACAGCCTGCATCTAAAACTATTTTATCCTTAGCTCTCTCCATCAAATATTTTGTGACCTTTCCTTCGCCATCTTCCGCCCTACTAAAAATTTCATAATAATCATTATTTTCATAATAGGCACTAGAATTTTGATAAAGATTTTTTTCTTTCATATTCCTCACTTCTTTCTTTTGTTTCTGGATAAATTAAATCAACTATATACTTGGCAATATTTTGTGACTTGCCAATTGCTGGACGAAAATGCATATGTACTCCAGGAACTGTATTTATTTCAATAATTCTATAACTATCAGGATTTTGTAGTTCTGTAATTGTATTTGTCATATAATCTATTCCAACATATGGCATTCCAGGAAAAGATTCTAATACTCTCATTCCAATGTCTATCACACTAGAATGAACTTTATCTGTATAATCCTCACATATTCCTCCCATTGCCACATTAGAATTAGGTCTTAAATAAACCTTTTCTCCCATTCCTGGAATATCATTCATTCTAATTCCATTTTTTTCCATATATCTAAACATCTCATCATCAACTAATATTTCACATAAAGCATTAGTTCTTGGATTCATTCTTCGATAATTTTCAATATCTATTAACTCTCTTATTGTCCTAGTTCCATCTCCATATACATGTGCTGGATCTCTAAGTAATACAGCATAATCTCTGTTCTTTGTAACAAATACTCTAAATTCTTGAGCTTTAAAGTATTCCTCAATTACAATTTTAGCTTTATCTCCCTTTGCTTTAACAATCTTCGCCAATGCTTCAATAACTTCTTCTTTTGTCCTTAAATCTGTATAAACATCATATCCGTGTGATCCAAAAACTGGTTTTAAAACAACTGGTCCATCTAATATTTCAAAAGCTTTTAATATATCAGAAACATAATTAGCACTAAAGACCGCACCAGTCGGAACACTAATACCATTACTATTTAATATTTCTTTTGTAATTCCTTTATCGCCTGCTAATACTGAAACACTATATGGTGTAATAGAAGAATCTCTATCATATATCAACTCATCATGACCTTTATATGAAGCCTTAATAAGTTCCAAATCTTCATTCAATACTTCAACACTAATACCACGACATAACATTTCGTAAATTAAAATTTTTTGATTAGAATGCAAGTTTCTATAAATATTTTGCATCTTACCATCTACTTTCTCCAGAGTCTCTACTTTCTGAAGACCACCCACTATAACCTGAAGATGACGATTTACTTTTTTTAGGTGTTTTAGTTAATCTTTTAACTTCATTTATCTTTTCTTCAAAAGCATCACTTTCTTTTTCTATCTCACTAATTAATCTATCCTCTCTTAATTGTCTTAACTTTTCAATCTGTTGTTGTCGCCTTTGTAACGATTTACTATATTTTTCTCCTCTACTTTGTAATTGCTCCAAAATTGGAATTGTTACTTCTAATTGCTCAATTAAAGTATCTATATCATCAAAATTATTATATTTTGCTGGAATAGATGCATCACTTTTCTTTACTATAGTTTGATGTGTAGAATTAAAAGTTAATTCCCTTCCTCTAATTATAGGTGTACAAGATTCACTAGAAACTCTGCTTTCTAAAGATTCACCATAACTTCCATAAACTCCACTTCTACTTTCACTTGACTCTCTACTCTCTGAAGCATAACCATAACTTTGATAACTTATTCCTCTACTTTCACTTGCTTCTCTACTTTCGTACATACAATCATCTCCTCAATATTATTACACCATCACTTATTTCTTCCTTACCTTCAAGTGCACTTCTAAACTTTTCTATTTTATAATTTTCAAAAATTTCATCAACTTTAATTAAATCATCAATATCACTTCTTGGATTATTATTTCCAATATCATACAAATAAGCCATATAAATTATTTTTACTCTCTCTAAAAATTTGTACATCAAATCTCGATACCTTACTAATCCTTCTCTTCCATACATCATCCCTATATAATCAGATATATTGGATAAAAACATATAATCATAATTTTCATCAAGTTCTAAATATTCTAAACTTATATTGATATACTTATTTTTAAACCATCAATTCTTTCTTTAACTATCTTATAACCATCTTCATTCAAATATAAATTCTGCCATAATTTACTATCTGAATTAAAATATTTTCTATTAAAATACTTTGAATGCATTAATCTCTTACCATCATTATTAAGCTCCTTTAACTTATCTAACCAAAACATTTTACTATCATCTTGCATATTCAAACTAGAAATTATATTATAATCAAAACTTATCTTTGAATCATAAAGAAGAAAATTAACAAAATCTTTAAAATCAAGCTGTTTTAAAGCTGCTAATTTTAAATCCA
Source organism: uncultured Bacilli bacterium (assembly GCA_910584655.1). Taxonomy (GTDB): domain Bacteria; phylum Bacillota_I; class Bacilli_A; order RF39; family UBA660; genus Coprovivens. The sequence goes on along the minus strand of CAJUBJ010000003.1, from coordinate 92,282 downwards.
TATATTTTTCTGTTAAAGAATTAATATCAAAGGTTGTAACATCAAGTCCACCTCTAGCTACTATATTTAAAATATGATCAGCAGATCCTGTAACAGTAATACATTTCTTACCAGTTAAATCTAAATCCTTCATATAACCAGCAATATTTTCTGTTGTAAAAGGATAAATACTATCAAATCTTCCCATAACATCTACCACTATTCTTTAAACATAAAAACTTAGTTAACTTCTTATCTTTTAATACTTCTTCCAAAGAATTATCTTTTAAAGATATATCAGATATACAAGTCTTATCTACTTCATGAACCCAAGGGCATGGACTTACTTGACCAAAATTATTTATGTATAAAAATTTATCTCCTGCAGGACATCTACAAACATTTACTGACTGATGACCAAAATTATAATTAACAATTATTCTACCTTTATATTTATCTTTTAATTCTTCAAGTTCATTAATTAGTTCCTTTGTATCTCTTCTTTTAAATAAACTTTTATCTTGTCCCTCAACTGGTTCCATAATAGAAAATATTATTTCATCAGCTTCTAAACTCCTTGAATCTTTAACTAATCCTTCAAGATTTTTCTCATTATTAGAATGTATTACTGCTCCAATCCTAACTTTATTAGTAGATTTTTTAAGTAATTCTAATCCTCTAATTGTTCTTAAATACGTATTTTCTCCTCTTACCAATTCGTGTTCTAACATATTTCCATCTAAACTAACATGAATCATTTTTAACTTAAGTTCATTTAGCAATCTAACCTTCTCCTCTGTAAGTAAAGATGCATTTGTTGAAATATCCGTTACTAATTTACTACTTGCATATCTTAATATATCAATAATATCTTTTCTTATAAAAGGTTCCCCACCTGTTATTTTTAAATGTCTAAAATCATGCTTACAAAGTTCATCAATAATATGAAAACATTCAAGAGTTGTTAATTCACCAGTAATCTTACTATTCTTATTACAAGAAAATATACAATAAGAACATCCATAATTACACTTATGAGTTATCTCCCAAATCGCTTTACCTCCTCCATCATTAGGTAACGTAAATTTACAATCAATTCCATTAATAAAACTCCGTATTGCTTCCATATCAACTTGTATATCATTATTAACAACTAATACATTATCTGAAGCTAACTTAGTTTTATCAAATTCTTGTAATTTAAATCTTTGTAATATTTCATCTTTTGATAAATCACTATTACTTAATCTTTCTAATCTATTTTGAACATTAGTTTCAACATAAATTATTTTTTCAAATAGATTTTCTAAACCATCATTAAATATTAAAGCCCAATCTACTAAAATAGTTTTATCTTTAAGCCCATCTATATATTTTATTAAATAACTATAAAGAACCTTCTTATATCCCTGCATATAATTACTATTAAAATAAATAAACTTATTAAGAACTTCAGAATCAATTTCTTTATATAAATTCAACTCTGGAATAACTCTCTTTAATTCACTTACATAACTTTCCACCTTAAATAAACTTCTTCTAAATTCATCAACATCTATATAAATAAAATCCTTATTTTCACTTACTATCTTTTTGGCAACAGTTGTTTTACCAGCAGACATTCCTCCAGTAATACCTATCAATCTATTACTCATACCAACACATCCCATACTTTATCGGCACAAAAGCCGCTAACTTAATATTTTTATCTTGATTGTTATATTTCATCCAATCTACATTATCTGTAATAATGTCATAATTCATTTTCTTTAAATCTTTTAATAAAAGTTCTATTTGATGTTCCAAATCTTTATTTTCAATATTCGGCTTATTTCCATGTATATATTGTGTTTTATTAACAATATTTCCATTTTCTTCATAAACAGGAGTTCCAAATCTATAAGCTAAGTAATGCAATCTAAGTTCATGGGGCTGTATTTCTTTAATTAACTTTCGTGTCTTTTTTAAATCATTAGCTGTTGTACCTGGATAATCTAAAATAAAGCTAGTTCTTACCCTATATTCCATCATTTTAACTTCTTTAATTATTTCCTTAACTCTTTTTATATCCATTTCTTTATTCATAAACTTTAAAACTTTTAAGCTTCCAGACTCCAATCCAAAATGAATCCATCTAAAGCCAACGCTATACATTTCTTTTAACATCTCTGCATCATAACATTTAATACTACATAAAGCTCCAAACAAGCACTTTATTTTTCTTGACTTTATTAATTTGCAAATTCTCATCATACGCTTTTTATCAACAGTAGAATTATCATCTAAAAATATTATTTGTTTAGCATTATACTCTTTTATTATCATTTGTATTTCATCAACAACTTCAGTAGCACTCTTCCCACACCACTTCCTAAAATAGTATGGAGTAGTACAAAACTTACACCCTCCTATACAACCGCGAGATGTAATTATAGTTCTAGTTTCCATATACTTACTAATATCAACAAAATCCCTGTTTATCATAGGTAGTTTATTATAATTATTTGGCATAAACACTTGCTTAGTAATAACAACCTTATCTTCATCTTTATATACAATATTTGGAATTAAATTCAATTTAGATTTATTAAATGCATTTTCTATAACTTCATTAATTAATTCTTCTGCAATACCTTTTATAACAATATCTACACCATTTTCTAAAAACTTACTATATGAATATGTAGATGTTTTACCAATCATAATTACTTTGCTTTTTCTGTTTAAATTTTTAATTATTTCAAATATATTATCTATCGTAGCACTCGTATGTAATGGTAATTGATAATCATAAACAAATACAATTACATTATTACTTCCTAAATATTCATTAATATTATTTTTCATTCTATTAACATCCATATCAATAACTTTAACGTTTTCAAACCTTTCTTTAATCACTGTTGCTATCTGTAATACATCAAGTGGCTCAGCTAATATAGTTTCATTTGTAAAAGGTTTATTAGGTGGATTAACAACTAAAATATTCATACTATCTCTTCTTTCTACTTTATTAATAACAAACTTTAAAAAAATATTTTTTCTTTGTTAATATCATTATATTAATAACAATCAAATAAATAAAATGCATATTTTTCATATAATACATTACTACTAGTTATATATAATAAAAAAATACAAGTCACATAACTTGTATTTTAAATACCTAAAATAAGCCCCATTCAGCAAACTTTTCAAATCCACCAAGATTTTCTATATACTCTCTTGCTTCCTCAACTATTTCACTATAAGGTTTTCCATCAACAAATTCATCCCCAATAGCACAGCTAATTCTTACTTCTTTTCCTAACTCTTGTGCTTTCTTAAAAGCATAAATATTTATTGAAACATCAGCTTTAGATAAATCCTTACCATGCAATCCGCCACCAGTAACACTATCTGCCATATCAGAACCGAGTTTACGATTTACAGCACCAGTATCTACATTTATTCCACCTGTCCACTCACCTAATGGATTAATAATTGCCTCTTTATACAATTTCCTTAAATCACTATTTTTAGCATTACTTTGACATATTATAAGTTTACCATTATCTAATATATACTTACCATCACTAGGATATCTACTATAAATTTCTCTAGCAATACTTGATATTTTCTTTTGCTCCTCTGTTAATGGAACTCCTTTAAAAATACCATTGTCTCCACATCTAATCTTACAACTTTGATTATCAGCTAAATGAATGTCTTGCCTAACAACATTCAAATCTAAAGTAATTTTGCCAGCTATACGACTAACAACTTTTTCCACCTCTTCAATCGTAAAGTTCTCACTTGTCTCTGCAATAATATGACAATTATCATGTCCAATTAACACTTCAACAGCTATTTTACAATTATCATTTTTAGAATATGCAAGATCAACTAAAGCTCCTGCAATTCTATCTGCCACCTTATCAGGATGACTTGGGTTTACTTTCTCAATCATTAAAATTCCTCCTTACACATCAAATAAAAACACCCAAGATAACTTTCTTGAGTGTAAAAGTTATCTTATCGTCCTAGCATTACCACCTAATCTAATAGGTTGGTGCGACTTCATAGGGCTAGTCCCTCCATCGCTCTTTATAAGATGTTAAATACATTATACTATTTTTTATTAAATTTAACAATAAATTATTTTTTATTCTTTTTATCTTCAAACATTAAATCAAATTCTGGACTACTACTATCAACTACCTTGATTCCCAATCTATCCGCACAATCTTCTACCTTTTTTATCAAAGATAAAAATTCATCAACAGTTAAAGTACAAAAGTTAGATAACCTTATCTCTCCATTTTGTACTTCTAAATTATAAGGAATTCCAATAGCTACAACTTTATCAAAAGGAATAAAATCCTTAGCTTGATACTCATCAATAATATCACTAAATCTTTTATCAGGATTATTCCTTTTTAAATTAAATAATTCTATAGCTCCCATACTACTTGCATCAGGTATATACACTGGTTTAAAAACTTCAATAGAGTCATCAATAACAAAACAAAATCTATTTTTTATATATTTATTAAATGCACTATTTACACCTGTACTATAAACTTCTTCTCCCATATTAGAACATATACTTATATAATCATTTTCATTAAATCCTATTCTTTTTGTTAAACCTAATCTTGCAGCTGAACATATTTCACGTTTATCTAAAATATCTAATACTTTTTTATCCACTAAACCATTAACAACACCATGATAATACATTATAATCACCAATAAAATTTTAACATAAATAACCTTAATTTGTAAAATATGAAAATATAATGATTAAATAAAAAAAGATAAATAAATTTATCAATCTTTCATCTTTAATTATTATTCAGATACTTCTCCTTCTGAACTTTTTTTCAATACTTTCATAGATGTTTCTTCTTTATACTTCTTTTGCGTATCAATTCTATAATTAGATACTATAGTACTAAATCCTTCTGGATATCTTTTTCTTAATTTATCTATATTAAGATATAACATTTCACTTAAATTTTTATTAAATAAACATTTCATAATTCTAGCTATGTCTGAAATAATTTCTGCTACAATTTTTATAATTTCTTCTCTAGTTTCACAAACATCTAACTTATTTAAAACTATTTTAAATTTCATCATTTCTTCTAATATATTATCTTTATTAAAATCCAAATTAATATAATCATAAATAGAATCAATATAATATCCATTATCTGTTTTTACTTCTCCACCAGTAATTTGATCATAAACTTCATCCATAGAATATTCAAAATATACAGCTAAAGAAGTTACTAAATACCAAACTACATCTCCTAATTCTTTTGGAGCTAAATCACATACTTCTTTTTGTTTATCTTCATTTAAATTATGAGTATAAAGTTTTTTTACATAATCAAAAAATTCTCCATATTCACCAATAATACCCATATAAGCATTTAATTTCAAATCATCCCTGCTCTTAAAATTATTTAACGTTCTCAAAGCATTATCTTGATACCACTTTGTAGTTATATCTTCACCATTTATTTGTGTTTGATAACTCTTCATAATAACATCATCTTTTCTATTATTTCTTAATATCTTCATTAGATTATTTTCCCCAAAATATGGAACAAATCCATTATTTATATAAAATTTTATAGCTAACGGAAGTGAACATACATTTAGTCTTTCTAGATAATCAAAATCTCTAAGTAAATCAGTAATTGAATAATCTAATAATAAACTCCCATAGCCTTCTTCTCTATATTTAGCATCAATTTCTATTCTATCTAAACTAAATATACTATCACCATATTCTATTGTATATAATGCTTCCCCAATTTGTACTCCATCTACATATATTCCATAATATCTATAAAATCCAGTCTTTTGTATATTAGGGATACTTTTTCCATCTATAGACGCTTTCATTCTTTCTTTTATATCTTCAGGAATAAAACTTTGTATTAAAATATTTTTTTCCATAAATTCACTTCTTTAAATAAACATTTTAATTATATATTAAAATTCCCATTTTTAAATATTAGTTTTTTACCTTCTTTAGTCTCCGCTTCTATTTCCATATCACTTGTTCCTATCATAAAATCAACATGAACATCTGATACATTCATTCCTTCATCTATTTTCTCTTCATCACTCATAGAAGCATCTTTAAAACAATTTGAATAGCCTCTTCCTAGAGCCAAATGACAAGAAGCGTTTTCATCAAATAAAGTTTCATTAAATACTAAACCTGTATTAGATATTGGCGAATCATATGGTACTAAAGCAACCTCGCCTAAGCGATCAGCATTTTCATTTTCAAAAACAAGCTGTCTTAATACTTCTAAACCTTTTTTTGCATGACAATCAACTACTTTACCATCTCTAAATTCAATACTAAATTGATCTATCAAACAATCATTATATAAAAGAGGTCTACTTGAATAAACTATTCCATTTGTTGTGCGAGAATCTGGTGTTGTAAATATTTCATAAGAAGGCATATTAGATATCATAATTCCACCTTTAGCATCTGTCTTATCTAAATTAATCCATTTACAAGTTTTAGGTAAACCAATTGTCAAATCAGTACCAAGAGAATTTCTATAGTGTAAACTTCTTATTTCCATTTCATTTAATCTATTCTTATAATAATTATTCTTACCTATATATTCTTCCCAAGCTTTAATTGGATCTTCTTGATCTACCATACACATCTTCATTATATTTAAATACAATTTTTCATATGCATCTTCTACATCTCCAAAAATACTCTTAGCCCATCTTTCATTAGGCAATGCAATTATACACCAAGGAAAAGTATATTTACTAACATTAGCTCTATAATATCTTGTGGACTTCTCTCTTTCATCAACCAACTTTTTCATTTTACTAGGTTCTATATCATCCATTAAACCTGGAACAACTGTATTTAAAAATAATAACCCAGATCCTTTTAATGAATAATCATTCCAATCAGTTCTATCTATTATTGGATTAAGAATTATATCCTCCAAATTATTAGATTGAAGATATTCATGTATATCATCCAAATCATTAACATGAATACATACATCCATAACTCCCATTCTATTAGCTTCCTCTTTTACCTTTTGTGCAAACCTAACATGTTCTATTAAATCACAATGAATCATTAAAGATTTACTCTGATTAAAATTTAAACATCTATTCAATATTAATCTAATAAACTTTCTTTCTAATTCTTCCATAATAACCTCCCTAAAATTATGTTTTATTATATCATAAAGCTTTTAAAATAATAATCTATAGTTGATTTTAATTTATCTTTATTAATCATAAATTGCTCTTTCCTATGACCATTCGCTCCTGAAGGATGTGGAAAGCCAAATAAACACTGCTCTTCTTTTATTATCCCCTCATTAACCATAATCTTTAAAACCTCTTCAACTGACTTTCCTAAAGGTATAATTAATGGCTTATTTTCTAATAATTCAATTTCTTCATAAAAGTGCTTCTTCACATACTCCATAAGTAACGATGAATCTATAATTTCTGGCATATGACCAGTATAATTTTTTCCATTTACAAATACTGGATAAGGTATTAAAGAAGTTGTATGTAATATATCTTTATTTTCATCAAATAAATCTTTTACTGAATCTATACCTAAATACTTTGATAAACATAACTCATCTAACATACTTATTAAATTTTTTCTCATACTTCCTGCAAATCTAGCTGATATCTTACATTTTTTCAAAATATTTTCTAATTCTTCATTGTTATTTATTGCAATTTTAGCCTCTCTAAAAGCTATTTCTGTTTGTGTCCACCCTGGACAAATTCCAACAATTAATATTTTAGCTTCTTTATTTAAGAATTCATTATGAGGAGCATAATAAATCTTTAATTTATTCTCTTCTTTTAAAAAAAACTCACTATTTAAAATATCTTCTTTACATAACTTACCTTCTGGTAAATTACATATCTTATCTACATAATTATTAAGAAATGATTTCATATTTTCACTCTTTTCATTTTTTATTTACATATCCATATTAAACTGATTAACATATCCATTAAACTCCATAAAAGTTAAACCATCTGGAATATCTGGAATCTCTGTTAATAATCTAATATCATTTTCTTCATATCCACTTGTAATAGAATTTATTGCTTCATCTATATTTTTATATTTATGAATCCCTCTCTTAGGACGATTAGAATGTTCAAAATGATACCAATTATCCCCTTCTTTAAATAATAAAAAACAATGCATTCTTACTTCTTTATTAAAATTTTCTTCATTTTCATAACTTCTATGACAATATAACTTACTTTCAATTCCTAACATATCAAAAGTAGATTTAGTCATCTTTGCTTGTTCAATACAAGTTCCTAATCCACTTCTTAATATCTCCTTAATAGAACTAATATGATAATTTTCTCTAAACCCTTTTAAATTATTTAAATGCTTTCTACCATTTTTATCTAACCATCCATAAGTGATATTATTATTCATAAATTCCATTAACTCATTAACATTTTTTATTGATAAATAATCATCTTTTCTATTTTTTTCAGAATTATATTCAATCATATTGCCTTCTTCAAAAATATAATATGAACCACTACCTAATACTTCAAAATAACCATCCTCATAATATAATGTAATTTCTTCTGGTAATGCTATTATCTTTTCTTCTTTAGACAATTCTAATAAATACTTCCTATTTAATTCTGTTTTATCTAAAGTTTCATTAGTAAAATGGCAAAGAAAAGAAAAAGAATTAAATGTATTAAATCCCATTAAATCTTCTAAATTAACTTCATTGTTATCAGCATACTTACAAGTATCTATACACTCACCTAATATAATCGCTCCAGCACTACCACCAAAAACTATTCCATCATTATCTAAATATTCTTTTATTTTAAAAAAGGCTTCACATGACTTCAATTCTTTTAATAATTTATATGTATTCCCACCACCAATAAAAATAGCACTATAATTAAAAAGATTTTCTTTTGTTATTTCATAAGCACTTCTTACCATCTTAATACTTGGTATATCTACATTTTCTAATTCTTTACATATCCACTCAAAACAATCATCATATCTTTCACTATTCATAGCTAAAGGGATATAAAGTATTGGTTTATTATGATCAATAACTTCATTTAACTTTTTATAAGCTTCTATAGTTTGATTACCACTTCCACCACCACAAAAAAATACTCTCATAAACCTCACTCCTTTAGTAATATTCTAACATATTTTACCCAAAACAAAAAAGAGCACAGCTCTTTTAATCATTAATATATTTTAAATGAATACTTCCATCAAGTCTTGCTAATCTATATTCTCTATAACTATTTACCATTTCATTCAATTCAACTATAAAATTCTCAGAAACCTTTTTACCTTTTTCTATTCCCTTATTTATTAAAGATATTACTTCTGTTTCTAAATCAAATGAAAATTTTTCACTACTCCTAACTCCCTTTATAAATTCTATCATCTCAGGATAAGTAAAGTCTTCATATAAAACTAAAGAACTAGGAGATAGATTAATCTTCATTGTACCTATCCCACCTAATGAAATAGCTTTTAAATCATCTACATAAAGTACTGTCAAATTAGTTGGATCATATACTAAATAATTCTTACCATATTTAAATAATAAACAAGCATGCTTGCCTTGTACATATTCATTATCTTCATCACAAAATTCATTCATATATAAATGATATCCATATATTTGAGAACTAAAATTATATGGTAATCCTTCCACCTCATACACATCATTTAATATATATTTAACATCAAAATCACTTAATCTCAATACATCTCTAAAAAAATTAGATAAATGTCTACAACATCCACTACCTGTTAACACTTGAGCTCCACTATAACCAATCAACTCTGTTTCATATTGAATATCATCATCAAATTCAAAAGGACAATTATCATAACTTAGTATTCCACTATGTGCTACATATGATAAGAAACCTAAAGCTTCTAATAAATTCATATTACTTTCTTTAATATAACTAACAATATATTCAATTACTTTCTTATAAAAACCAAATTCATCTCTATAATACTTACCTGAATTAATTTTTGATTTTCTAAATATAGCTTTCATATTATAGATTTCTTTAACTTCTTTCGAAGATTCTTCTAATAATAACGTTTCTTCTACTTTTAATTTATTAATCTCTATATCCATAAACATGCCTCATTTACGAGCTATTATAAGAATTTTATTTTATATGTCAAATTTCACAAATAAAAATATTTTTATTAATTGCAAAAACTTCATTGACAAAGGTTATAAAATAATATAGAATTTAATTAGCATGATAGATGTCATGCTGATTGCTTTCATGATTATTATGAAAGTGAATCAACCAAAACCCCCTGAAGAGAGCGAAAGCTCTCATTTTTTGTTGTTATGAATTAAATTTTGTTATAAAAATTTTTTTAAAAATATTAATTTTGATTAAAAAAAGTTAGTAAAAAAGCTACCTAAAATAGGTATAAATAAAGACTTTAAAATGTTATAATATATTCAAAAAACTTGGAGGTAAAAATGATAGAAAAAGATTTTAAAAATGTTGTTGAAGAAATTAAACAACAAATAAATAACACCAAATATGAAATTTTTAAAAATGCTAATATGAACTTATTAAAACTCTATTACTATATTGGTAAAACAATTAATGAAAATTCTAGTTGGGGGAATAAATTTATTGATGAATTAGCAGTAGAACTTAAAATAACATTTCCACATATTAAAGGATTCTCAGTAAGAAATTTAAAAAGTATGAAAAAATATTATATTGAATGTACTAAAAATGAAAAAGTGCAGACGACATCTGCACAAATTCCATGGTCACATAACATGTTAATTTTAGATAAAGTTAAAGAAGATATTAAAAGAATTTGGTATATGGAACAAACATTAATAAATGGTTGGAGTTATGATACTTTAGCATTCCAAATAAAAAGTGAATTATATGAAAGACAAGTTTTAGGAGATAAACCAAATAACTTTAATAAATCATTACCTAAACCTCAAAATGAATTAGCAAAAGATATGATGAAAGATCCTTATATTTTAAATTTAACAGGATTAAAGCAAAACTATATCGAAACAGAATTAGAACAAGCTATGGTTGAAAAAATTAAAACTGTATTATTAGAATTAGGAAATGGTTTCTCTTTTGTTGGAAATCAATATAAACTAGAAGTTGGAAATAAAGAGTATTTTATTGATTTGTTGTTTTATCACACAAAATTACATTGCTATATAGTTGTTGAATTAAAGAATACTGAATTTAAACCTGAATATGCAGGAAAAGTCAATTTTTACTTATCTGCAGTAGATGATATTATCAAAGATAAACAAGATAATCCAAGTATTGGTATAATACTATGTAGAGAAAAAGACAAAATTTCAGTTGAATATGCGCTAAAAGATATAAATAAACCCATCGGTGTGAGTTCCTATGAAATATCCAAATTTTTACCTAAAGACATATTGAATTCCTTACCTACTGAAGAAGATTTAAATCTTCATATGGACGTATTAAACTGAACTTCAATTCCATGAAGAGAGCGAAAGCTCTCAATTTTTTTGCACTTGCTATCATAAATTATTACACAAAAAAAGTTAATTTTACTTAACCTTTCTTTGATTATAATCTTCTGTTTGTTGTAAATATTCCTCTTCAGTTAAAGACTGATACATCATTTTACCAGTTGATTCATCTAAGAAATAATAACGATACTCTATACCTTCTTTTGTTTGCGTTTTAATAAATGGCCAAACTGAAACTTTAACTGCTGAATCAACACTTGTACATGTTGTTTTATCACCATTTACAATTATTAAATCAATTATACTAGATATCTTATTAGCATTAACACCAACACCTAAATAATCTGATTCTAAAAAACGTTTTTCAGAAACTGAACCACTAGAATATCCATTATATCCATGAACAAAACCTGAAATAAAGGTTTCATTTTGCCCTTCTATGTGATTAATTCCAATATAAGCATTATCATCTGCTATTGGAAAACCTAACATTAATGAATTATGTGTTCTATCATCCATAGTATCTTGTGTAATTCCGTCAACTTGAGGATAATATGAACAAATAGTAGTATCAGTATGAATATTATCTATATATACTTGAACTCCTTCTGGCAAACCATCAGTACGTATTTCAACATTAATATCTTTATCTGATGTAATTGTCCAACGTTCACCTTCTCTAAGTTGACAATCATATTGAACAACTAAATTAAAAGTCTCTCCTGGTACTTCAATCACTTGAGTTATTCCTTGATTTAAAGCATCAGTATTAGTTGTATCAATAATATCATATTCTATTCCAGCATTAGTACTTAACTCCGTATCTCCACATCCTGATAATAATAAAGTAGCACCTATCATACCAGCAACTAATACAACTTTACCTTTCCTTTTTAATTTTCTAAAAGCTTCCTCATTTACATTTAACATTCTTTATTCCTCCTGAATATTTATTATTTTATTAAAAAGAATCTCATAAGTCAATTATTTATCCAGTCACTTAATCTCATCTTTTCTATCAATTTTTATAGAAAAAAATGTAACAGAATAAAACTTTATCGTTAACTAATCTATAAACTCTAATTCCTTAATTACATTTCTAAATTGTGGATAATTACTAAAATTATTAACAATATTATCCTGAATAAACTTACTTGCATCCATCTTACACTGAGCAAGTATCTTAAAATCTCTCCTAATATCACCTAATTTAAATACCATATCTCCGCTTTGACGTGTTCCAAATAAGTCACCTTCCCCACGCAATTCAAAATCTTTTTCACTAATATAAAAACCATCGTTACTTTCTTCCATAACCTTAAGTCTTTCACAATCTTGATTACTTATTAAATAACAATATGACTGCAAACTATTTCTTCCAACACGTCCTCTTAACTGATGTAAGGTAGCGAGTCCAAATCTTTCAGCATTAAATATTACCATCATAGTTGAATTCTTAACATCAACGCCAACTTCAATTACAGTTGTACTTATCAAGACTTTAATCTCTCCATTTTTAAATTGTTCCATTATCTCATCTTTTTCTTGATTCTTCATCTTTCCATGCAATATTTCTACTTTTATTTTATTATTAAATGCCAAATCAAACTTCTCTTTTAATTTCTTTACATCATTTAAATTAGACTCTCCATCTTCATCTTCTATTAAAGGAGCTACAACATATATCTGATGTCCCTCTTTAATCTCTTCAACCATTTTAAATAAAACATTTTTTAAATCTTTCTCTTTAACAGCTTTTGTAATTATTTCTTTACGTCCATTAGGTTTTGTTTTAATAACTGACGTATCCATATCTCCATATATAGTTAAAGCATAAGTTCTAGGAATTGGTGTAGCACTTAAATATAATACATCACTCATAATTCCTTTATTTTGTAAATTACTTCTCTGATTAACTCCAAATCTATGTTGCTCATCAGTAACAACTAAACCTAAATTATTAAACTCAACATTTTCTGACAATAAAGCATGAGTTCCTATCAATATATCTATCTCACCATTAAGAAGCTTTTCACAAACATTATTTTTTTCACTCTTCTTTAAACTACCAACTAACAAGCCAACTCTTAAACCATAATTTTCAAACATCTTAGAAATACTTTCATAATGTTGATGTGCAAGTATTTCAGTTGGAGCCATCATTGCTCCTTGATAACCTGATAAATAATTAATATATAATCCTATTACAGCAACACAAGTTTTACCACTACCAACATCTCCTAATACTAATCTATTCATTCTCTTAGGATTAACTAAGTCATCATATATATCATTAACAGCACTCATCTGATCTTCTGTTAACTTAAAAGGTAAATTATCAATAAATTCATCTAATTTAGACTTGTCTACTTTTCTAGATAAACCTTTATTATCTAAATCATATTTATGTTTCAAATAATTCATCTTAAACATAAATATAAAAAATTCTTCATATATCGCTCTTAACTTAGCTTGTTTTAATTTATCCATACTAATTGGAAAATGAATATTATAAGCTGCATCTAACTTATTCATAAACTTATATTTTATAGATAAATATTCTGGAATATAATCATCTAAGTCAACCCTCATACTAAAACATTCATATATTAATTTAGATAAACCTTTATTTTTAACACCATTAACTAAATGATAAACAGGCTCTATCTTCCCGCCATTAATTACTTCAAACTTTATATCACTAGCAGTAAAAGTATTATTTTTCCTTTCATATTTACCAATTAAATTAATTAATCTTCCTATCTTTAAACTATTCTTATAAAAAGCTCTATTAAATATAGTTACATTTATTATAAAATTATCAGTTCTTAATTTAAAAACCATTCTATTAAAATTCTTGTTTATATAACTAACTCTTGATTCACTATCAACAATTCCTTTAATAGTAACAACTTCTCCATCTCTAGCTTCAATTAAAGAAATAACTTTTATAAAATTATAACGATATGGATAATACTCTATTAAATCATTTATAGTATATAAATTCATCTTACCTAAATATTCTATTGCTTTATCACCAACACCTTTAATTAAACTTATATCCATATCTATCACCATCAAAATTATATCATACATTTGTTTCTATACAACTTTTTTTACTAAAATCTAACTTTTATAATAATATTTTTTTATAATAAATTTAAGCCATATAAGTCCCATTTTTAGCTAACAAAAAAAGTCGAATTTTTTTTATTTTTTTTCATTTTTTTTGCTAAAAATCGTTGACAAAAAAGCCTTTAAAAGTTAACATATGAAGTACCAATTCACTTTACGGCGAATTGGTGCTAGTATCACACTAGCCAACCCCTTTTTATTCTTTTTGGAGTTGTTCTCAGGGGGACAACTCCTATTTTTTTTGTCTTAATTATGATAAAATTAGTACTGGTGATTCCTATGGAAGAAAAAACTTTATTAAGAAAAATAACTGACTTTATTAAAAATGTTATAAAAGTAATAATCATTTTTATACTATCAATATTTAGAAGCATATTTAGCCAAGACAAAAAAAATACAAAAGAAACAATAAAACAAAATGCAATAAATAATGATAATAAAGAAACTAAAAAAAATATTAATACAAGTAATCAAACATCTATTCCAGATGAACCAAATACTTTATCAAATCCACATAATACAAATAACGAAGAAACAACAAACACTTCAAGTATTATATTAGAATTACCCAAAGACAAAGTAAACAATTTAAGTAATAATCTCCAAAATAAAGAAAAAATTATTTATACATATGAATTATTACAAATATATATTGAAGAAGAACTAGAACGAACTTATAAAGATGATAACTTTAAAGTAAAAGATGCTTCTAAAGAAATAAAAGAAAAAATAAAAGAACTAGAGGAAAAAGTTATTCCTAAAATCTTAAAGAAAATAGAATACAAAGTTTTAACTACTGATAAAGAAATAAAAAATGAAGTTGAAGATGTTGTAAAAGAAGAAATGAAAGAAAAACCTCTTTTTCCTAAAAAAGAAGAAATAAAAATTGAACCAACTTTGCCTAAAAATAAAGAAGATATTTATTTTGTTGCCAAACCTCGTAAAAAAGAATTACATATCAAAGAAAACACCCCTAAAAAGGCTAATAAAGAGACAAAAGTTATATCTGTACCAAATACTAACGAAATAACTGAAAAACTCGATAATGCGCCTGTAATGATGGTTAAAAATGTTGATGACGTTCCAAAGCCAACAATTTATGACAATATTAAAAACGCTACTATAGCTACAACTATAGTAGCTGCTGATATTACTCGTGAATTTCTAAGTAATCCAAAAGAAAATACAACAGAAGTTATTAAAGAAATAGATTCTAAAATACCAAAGTCTCCTTCAATTACTGAAGATGAAGAAAAAATAGAACTACCAGCTGTTACATCATTAAAAAATGATATTGAAAAAGAAACAAAATCACTTGAAGAACTAACAGAAATACAAACAAAATTAGAACTTAAAATTGAAGAAATAAAAAAAGAAGATTCTAAAAAAGAAGTTACTGATAAAAAAGAAGAAATAATAAAAGACTTAATTAAAGATACAGAAATATCAGCAATATCTCTTACTTCAGATTCACTAATAAATGACTCACAGGAAGAATTAAAAAAAGAAGAATTTGATGATAAAGATTATGATCGAATTGAAAGACAAATAGACAAAATGTTAGATGATATAACTAACACTTATCTAAGATA
Organism: uncultured Bacilli bacterium; assembly: GCA_910584655.1. GTDB lineage: Bacteria > Bacillota_I > Bacilli_A > RF39 > UBA660 > Coprovivens. The sequence goes on along the minus strand of CAJUBJ010000003.1, from coordinate 76,018 downwards.
TGAAAGTAAAATGACACCAAAACAAAAAGCAAAATTAAAAGCTGAAGAAGATAAACTAAGAGCAACACGTGAACAAATACGTTCTCAAAAATCTCAAGATTTAATAACAGAACAAAATTACTTAAATGAAGAAATATCTTATTCTGAACTAGATGGTCTACAAGCTGAACTAAAAAAAATAGATACAGAAAACAAATCACAAGTAAGTGATGATTTATTTAGAAGAATGGAAAAATTAGATGGCATGACTAAAGAACAAGTTGCTCAAGCTGATAAAAGAATAATGCTAAAGCATTTTAATAAAGCTTCTTTACTTCTTGAAATGACTTCCCTACTAGCTTTACCATTCATAAGAAATAAATTTTTCTTTGCTTTTACAGCTGGACTAATTATTGATAACCATTTCAACTTTGTTAATGCTTTTTTTAAACGTAAAATAAACAGATATGAACCAGCAGATTTATCTACTATAAAAAAAGGTCAAGATGCGTTAAATGGTGCCCTTGATATAACATACAAAAACTTAATAGAACTAGACTATCTAGAACAGCAAGCATTGTCTAGATACCCAGAATTAGCTTATGACCCTGATTTTATAAAAGAAGTAACAAGACTTCGTACAAACCTAAGTAATAAATACAATAAATTAATGAAGAAAAATAAAAATATGGAAAAATATTACATGAAATCAAAATATCAACAAAAAGTCCTAAAAAAAGACTTAAAACCAGAACAAAAATAGTTCTGGTTTTCTTCTTTTTATAATTCCTTTATAAATTCTGTAATTTCTATTTCTTTACCTAATTTATCTAAAGCATAACATCTATATAAAGGCGGTTCATATTCACTCTCACTTAGTTCTTTTTCATAAAATACTGAAACAATATTCTTTAAGTCACCTATATTTTTTTCAACAACAACTTCTTTACTTAAAAGTAAATATGACATAGATAAAGCTGAAATCGTTCCATCTTCTTTAATAAATACAACAATTCTTCCATCTCCAATATCAGACATACCAGCTTGAACAATAAAAGATTTCGTTACAATAGATTCTACCAATTGATTAGTAATATTATCTTCAGCATCACTTTCTTCAACGGTTACATAAACTTCTCCATCTGATGTTTGGACAACTTCATACTTTTTACAATCTGTATCATTTACACTACAATTATCTGAAAGAATAATGAGTTTAGATGATTTTTTACTTATATTCGTTTCAACTAATTTATTATCATCTTCTTCTCTAATTAATTTATCATACACAATAAAGCTCCCAAGAATGAATGACAAAATAATAAAAAACACTAAAGGTATAATTAATAAATTAGTTTTCTTTGTCTCATTTAACATACTCATCCTTCTCTCTATTATTCATTATAACACATCAAAAAAAGAAGAGTATCTAAATTACTCTCCACTCTTCTCTTCACTTAATTTCTTATAATAATTATAACGTTTCATTGCATCTTGTTTATTTAATTCTAGCATCTCTTTAGCAGCTTCTGGATCTTTCTTAACTAAACTATTATATCTTACTTCATTATTAAGTAATGTTTCATATTTATCAAAGTCAGGTTCTCTACTATCTAAATATAATTTATCCTCAGTAGGATTATATCTCATTAAAGTAGTATATCCACATTCTACAACTAATTTTTGTTCAGAAGTAGCATTACTCATACCACCTTTAATACCTTGTTCAATACATGGACAATAAGCAATTATAATAGATGGACCATTATGTTCCTCTGCTTCCTTAAACGCTTTAATAGTTTGCATAAAATTAGAACCAAAAGATACATTAGCAACATAACAATTAGGATACCCCATAGCTATCTTAAATAAATCTTTCTTAGCAGTCTTTTTGCCATTATCAGCAAACTGAGCTACTTGTCCTATTCTAGAAGACTTACTAGCTTGTCCACCAGTATTAGAATACACCTCAGTATCAAGTACTAATATATTAACATTTTCTCCACTAGACAGAACATGATCTATTCCACCAAATCCTATATCATAAGCCCATCCATCTCCACCAAGTGTCCATACACTACGAGATGGAACATAGTTAATTAAATCTTTTAATTCTTTAGGAATTTCTTTATCTAATAAGTCATTCTTAACTTCACTAGTTATATCAAAGTCTTCTCTATTATTTAACCATTTATTAAATAACTCTTTTACATCATCACTTACAGTATCCAAGTTTTCTTTCATTACTTTTTCTACTCTATCACGTGACTTATTATAACTTACAAGCATTCCAAAGCCAAATTCAGCATTATCTTCAAATAAAGAGTTAGCCCAAGGAATAGAATAAGGTGTACTTGGTGTACTACCACCATAAATTGATGAACAACCAGTAGCATTAGCAATAACCAATCTATCTCCAAACAATTGTGTTAATAACTTAATATATGGCGTTTCTCCACATCCAGCACATGAACCACTAAATTCAAATTTAGGTTTAACAAATTGACTACCTTTAATAGTATATTTAGGAAATAAATTTTCTGGATTTTCATAATTTTCAAACATATCTTGTGCTCTATTCTGTACGTTTTGATCATAAGTACCAAATTCTAATGCTTTATTACCAGCTTTACCAGGGCATGCATTAATACATAATCCACAACTAGTACAATCAGCTTCTGATACTAATATTTCAAAATTATAGTCAGGTTTACCTATCATAGATACACCATTATCTTTATCTTGATGAGCAAATGGTCTAATAACTGCATGAGGACAAACTATTGCACATTGGCCACATTGAATACAGTTTTCACTTATCCATTTAGGTACATAAGTACTAACTTTTCTTTTTTCATTTTTAGATAATCCACAAGGGAATGTACCATCTCTATAAGGAATTAAATCACTAACACGAAGTAAGTCTCCACGACGTGCATTAATTTCATCAAAAATATTCTTTTCTATGTTAACATTTTCTTCTACTACTTCTAAATCTTCATCTACAAGTATTAAATTATCCATAGCTTCCAAAATAGCTTTCTTATTAGCATTAATAATCTCTTCACCCTTAGTAGCAAATTGTTTTTCTATAGAATGATTAATCATATTAGTAGCATCAGGAAAATCAATTAAATTCATAATAACCATTTCCATAATCTTACTAATTTTTCCTTTAATACCAGCATTAAGTGCTATTGATTCAGCATCAATTATATATAACTTGACATTCTTCTTATTTATAATATCTTTAACTTTATTAGGTAAGAATCCATTCATATCACTCTTACTCTTCATCGTATTAATTACTAAAATACCATGATTTTTAATATCATTAATCATATCAAACTTAAATAAATATTCTTCTTTAGTAATAACTACTATATCAGGTTTAGTTACATAATAAGGAGCATTAATTTTATTATCACTTATTCTTAAGTTACAAATTGTAACTCCACCACTCTTCTTAGAATCATATTGATTATATCCTTGTACAAACTTATCTGTATTAGTACCAACTAATTTCATAATATCTTTACTTGTACTAACCATTCCATCTGATCCAAAGCCAAATATCTTAATCTCTTTAAATCCTAAATCTAAAGTATAATCATACTCTGGTAAACTTAAATGAGTTACATCATCATTAATACCTATTGTAAAACTTTCTTTTAATTCATTTTCAAGCATCTTATAAACACTATAAATTTGATCAGGTGTTGTATTCTTACTTGAAAGCCCATACCTTCCACCAACTATTTTTATATCAGTATTTTTTAGTACACTACATACATCTAGGTATAATGGTTCTCCTATACTACCAGGTTCTTTAGTTCTATCAAGTACTGCTACTCTCTTAGTACTTTGAGGTAATACATTAAGTAAGTATTTACTACTAAATGGTCTATATAAATGAACTTCTATTAAACCAACTTTTTCACCCTTACTTACTAAATCACTAACTACTAACTTAGCTGTATCACAAACACTACCCATAGCAACTATTACATTTGTAGCATTTATATCACCATAATAATTAAATGGTTTATAATCTTTTCCTGTAAATTTATTTATTTCATTCATATAATCATTAACTATATCAGGCATTTTATCATATAATTCATTTCTTGCTTCAACTGATTGAAAATAAATATCTTCATTTTCAGCCATACCTTTTTGAATATTAGCTCCTACATTAAGCATTCTATTTTTAAATTCATTAACTTTATCAAATGGAACTAACTTAATTAAATCTTCATCATTAAGCTCTTGTACTTTATTAACTTCATGACTAGTTCTAAATCCATCAAAGAAATGAACAAAAGGTAAACTTCCCTTTAATGCACTTAAATGTGCTACTGCAGCTAAGTTATTAGCATCTTCTACACTTGTAGAAGCTAGCATACAAAATCCTGTTGCACGTGTTGCATATACATCTGAATGATCTCCAAATATTGATAAAGCATGCGTAGCTAGTGTTCTTGCTGCAACATGTATTACTGCAGGCAAACATTCACCAGCTATTTTATACATATTAGGTATCATTAAAAGTAATCCTTGAGAAGCTGTAAAAGTTGTTGCTAAGCTACCAGCAAGTAATGCCCCATGCATTGTCCCAGCTGCCCCTGCTTCACTTTGCATTTCTACTACTTTAACTTTGTCTCTAAAAATATTTTTTTTATCACTATGACTAATAATATCTACTTCTGATGCCATAGGACTACTTGGTGTTATTGGATAAATACTTGCTATTTCACTAAACAAATAAGCTACATCAGCACAAGCTTTATTTCCATCTATTATTTTATACATTAAATCAACTCCCTAACTAGTTTTTTTATTATAATCATTTTTATAAAGAAAGTCCATTATTATATTCTAAACTTCCAAACATTTCTGCTTCATGCATTTTTGCATATTCTAATCCATCTAAAACATTTGGTAACCAATGTTCATTACCATCACTTAATGGCGCATGAATATCTCTAATTTTACTTAATGTCTCACTATCTATATTATCAGGACTTATTCCTATCTTACGATAATACTTCAACAATTCCATACCAAGCTCAAAAAAGCCTTCTTCTTTAGTATCAAATCTCCACCATGATCCATCGCTTCCCTTTAACCCTGCAGGATTATTTAAATTATTAAATAAATCACTATCAAAACTACATTCCGCATTAACAACTGCATACAATAAACATCTATCTACACCCAATACATTTGCTACTCTATTTAGCTGCTCATAATAATTAGTACCAGAATCATACCCATTTCTACAATATAAGCCTTCACTACTTAATCCCATTTGACCAGGTAATTGTTTCATACATCTAATTGCATAAATAAGTAACTCTTCTTCCGTACTAGCTTCAACACTAACACCTTTACAAGTAACTCCAGCAATTCTACCACTTAAATAATCTTCACTAGTAAAATTATTAGTTAAATTAACTAAATTCTGATAAACAATATTATAATCTAATTGATATATATTACTAATATTTTGTATTAACATTTCCCTCTCACTAATTTCCTCCTCATAACTTTCTTCAACAGCATCTTCTTCCGCTTGAATAAGACTTTCTTGTTCAATCATCTTATCATAATCAAATGAATCAATTGCTTCCCTAGTTAATCCATCAAGAGTATTAGAACTATCTGAATATGTTGGTCCATAGATTTCTATATCATCTAAAGCACGTGCCCCTTTATCACTTACATTTAAAATATTAGCTCCTAACAACGTAAATACTAAAACTCCCCCAATAATAATTGCTTTACCATAACCTCTTTTTATTCTTCTCTTTGTACGATGTCTTCCGTTATTATATTTTTGATCTCTAGAAAACTTATAATTTTTCTTTGTATTTTGCTTATTAGACTGTACTCGTTGTTTTTTTATAATAACTCTTTCATAAGCTATATCTGGTTTATTATGATATCTTCTTAATGCTAGTATTTCTTCATCTGTTAAATCAAACAATAGTGTTCTATCTAAATCAATGTATTTTCCATAAGGAGTAACTTTTCTTATATCAATCCTCGTTATGTCTTTCATCATAATCACCTTATCCTATAAAATTATACCATAAAAAAAAGGATTTTACTTTCCTTTCTTAAAAACAAATAACTTACTAAATACATAATTAAGTACCATAATAAGTACTTGAATTATAAAAGTAACAACAACAATCCATATCTTAGATGTTAAACCAAGTAAATTAAAGAATAAATATGTTAAAACCATCTCCATACCTAATGTAAGTAATCTAGCTCCAACAAATTGTGATATTTCCTTTAATATATTTTTATTCTTACTTCTAAAAACAAATATTCTATTAGCAATATAAGCAAATGAAACGGCACAAACCCATGACACACACACACCTATTTGAGCATCTAACTTATTACTTACATCTAGTATAGTAAAATAAAGTCCCCATTTAACGGCAATAGATACAAAAGTAGTTAATCCTCCAACTATTAAGTAATTCCATACTTCTTCATTTTTATGGTATATTCCCCATCCCCATCGCCAAAATCTAACTATTATATTTGGTTTATATTCATAATAATTATATATCTTATTTTTCTTAACTAAATATCCTTCTTTAGCTACCTCTATTAAAGGTAAATCATGTATTGAATCTGTATACATCTTACTTATTATTGCATCAGGATATTTTTTCTTAAATAATTTTACTTTCTCTGAGCTATGACAATTTTTTCCTTTTACTTTACCAGTTTTAGGATTAATATCTGTTGCAAATAAATCTTTAACTTTATATTTCTCTGCAATAGGTTTTAACCAGAAATAACCAGAAGCAGAAATTATAATATCATTTTTATGAGATGTCTTACTTATCCAAAATTCTTTTAATTTATGTTCATGGCTTTCCCAAAATTCAGTAACAAAACTATCAGTATCAGGAAATTCTTTCAAAAAAGCAAACAACTTATTTTTCATTTCCTCTTTAGTTCTTAACTTCAATAAATAAAGTATAACTATTCCTAAGGAACCTAAGAAATGGAATATTAACTTAGGTTTCTTTTTTATTGCAAAAAGAATTATATCTACCCCAGAATCACCATCATATATTGTTCCATCAAAATCATATAAATCTAATTTCATACATTTACCACCTGTCAATATCCATTATAACATAAAAAAGGATGTAATAATAAATTACATTCCTTTCTATTCATCTATCAACTTTTCTACAAGTTTTATCATATTATCAGTATTACTTTTATATTTCTTTGGTTTAAATTTCTTGGCTTTATTCAAATACTCTTCCAACTTATCTAAATTAAATACTCCTATAATATTTCCCGCTGCATCAAACTTTTCAATTATTTGTTTCTGATGATCATTAATATGTTCTCCATATTTAGCTAATCTTGGAACAGCAATAACTTTTTTATTATACTTAAGCCCCGTAATTATACTTCCAACTCCACCATGTGTAATTAATAAATCACATTCACTCATTAACTTATCAAATTCTTCCATTGGAATTAAATCAAATATTTCCATATCATCTGTTTCATACTTAGTACAACCAGTTTGAACAACAACGTTATCTTTTATATTACCTTTTTTTATTTCTTTTTCTATCGCATCAAGCAACCTTGTAAAAGGTTTATCTTGAGTTCCTAAAGTAACTAATATCATTAAGCACCTCTCATTACTTGATTTATTTTCGCTTTAGCATTATCTATAGTAGTTTGATTAGGTACCATTACATAAGTCAAACTTTTAGGAAAACTTGCTGTATAGTTTTGACCATTAGCTCCATCTACACTAATACTTTCAACCACCCAAGGACTTAAAGTATCAATTTGATTTTTGACTAATTCTTGAACATCTTCTAATTCAAAATTAGTTGTAAAATATGGTTGTATAGAAGTTAATATATCATTATATTTTAATAAATACTGCTTATTTTGTGATACTTTTTTTATAATAGCAGCTATCACATCTTGTTGATTTTTACCTCTGTGTCTATCTCCTGATGCATAAGCATATCTTTCCCTTGAATATGCTAAGGCCTTTTCACCATCCATATGATTCATACCTTTTTTAACATACCATCCTTTTTTATGAAACGAATTAAACGCCGTATCACTATATACATCAATACCATCTATAGCATCAACAATATTAGTTAAAGCCTTAAAATTAACTTTTACATAAGTATTTATATTTATATCAAATATATTAGCAACAGTTTTCATAGAAGTATTAGTTCCATATAAACCAGCATGAGTTAGTTTATCTTTCATCCCAGGTCTTCCATAAACATCAACATAATAATCTCTTGGTATATTAACAAGTAAAACCTTATGAGTTGTTGGATTAACAACAGCCACTATATTAACATCACTAAGACCAGTCGTTGCAACAGCAGAAGTATCTCTAGAATCTAATCCACTAATATATAAAATAAATGAATCACCAACATTTATATCAGATTCAATCTTTTCAGGTTTTCCAGTAACTACCACTTCTCCTAGTTTTTTAACCAAATTCTCAAAACTTCCATTTTCTTCTAATATTAAATCATAAACAGTAGAGCTTACTATAATAGCATCCACTTCTTTTAATTCTAATCCATAAATTAAATCACCTATTGAAGTATATTTTTTATATTCTATATTAGTTTCTTTATTAAGTTCTTCTATTAGTTCTTCTGAGCCTTGTTCAAGTATTCCAACTACCTTACCTTCAAGTTGTTGAATATTTTCATACTCACCATCACTCAAAGATAATATATAATAATTTAATATTTCTTCATTAGGAGCAACCAACTCTCTTAAATTATCAAAAGTTTTACTTACATAACCAAAACCAATAAACATTACTATACTAAAAATTAAAACTAATACCATTCCTATAACATTTATTATCTTATTTTTTACTACTAACAATAAACCAAATATTATATTAAACACTCCAAGTACTGCAATTAATATTATCAGATACTTACTTGGTAATATATTTCCACTAATTACAGATACCAAAACCATTATTGAAGATACTAAACTTAATATTAAAAACATTACTTTAACTATTAAATATTTCTTATTAGATTTCTTTTCTTCTTTATTTTCACTTTTTTTCTTTGTCATTTCATCACCTCTAATATATCCAGCCACCATATATTGCATCTGGATAATGTTCTAACATACTTTCCCATTGTACTATAAAATGGTCGGCAAATTTATAAATTAGCCTTCCTGCTTTAGTAGGACTTGAATTATTTGCAAATGTTTCAATAAATATTACTTTTTTACCAAATATCTTAGCTAAACAACACATTGGACCAACATTATGAGAACCAGTTGTAACTACAACATCAGGTCTTATTTTTAACATTAAATACAATGATATCCAACAATTAGCAAATAGCTTAAACGGATAAATTAATTTAGCTTTAAATGTTGTATAAGTCCCCGAAATAATATAATGAACTTTACCAGGATGTTTATCTCTTAAACTCATATTACTTTTAGTTTTCTCAGTTACAATTGAATAATCATACTTTTTAAAACAAGGAGACAATTGTAATAATTCATTCAAATGACCACCTGTACTAGCTATAAACATTACTTTTTTCATAAATACACCTTAATTCATTTTATTTCTTTCTATCCAATATACAATATTAGCTATAAACTTATTAAAATATTTTAAATAAATACCTTTCTTACTATAACTTAAATATTTATTCTTCCTATAATCTGGAAACTTATCATTAACAGCTTTAATTACAGTATCAACACCTTTATTAAACTCTTTCTTATCATTCATCTTTGCCAGCCTTTTAATAAAAGTTGCAAATAAATATCTAACATATGTATATTCTATCTCCTCTTTATAATCATTATATAAATCATTTTCCTTATAATATTCTATCACACCATCTAAATTATACATAAAATCATATAACTTACTATTATATACATAAGTAATAGAACCTTCTCTTTGTAAATAATAATAGTAATATTCTTTCACTACACCAATACTTTTTACATATGGTAATAATCTATACATAAACTCAACATCTTCAAACCAAACACCTTTTTTAAAACGCAAATCATCTATAATTTCCCTTTTATATAATTTATTACATGCAGCTGGATAAAAATTATACATTACATCCTTTACTTCTTCTTTATTAGTACAATCATTATTAACACCAGTAGAAACATTTATTTCATGATCAGGATAAAGCATTTTAACACCACAAACTACTATATCAAAATTTCCTTCTTTGGCCTTATCAAGCATACTAGAATACATCTTAGAATCAACATAATCATCGCTATCTAAAAAAGTTATATATTCTCCACTAGAAACTTCAATACCAGCATTACGAGCCATTGATAAACCTTGATTTTTTTGGTCAACTACTTTAATAATATCTTTATACTTTTTCTTATATTCTTTAATTATCTTCAAAGTATTATCTTTACTTCCATCATTGACTAAAACAATTTCTATATCATCCAATTTATTATCTATAACACTATCTATACATTTACTTAAATATTCTTCAACATTATAACAAGGTATTATAACACTTAATTTCTTCATAATACATCATCCTTACTTGATAAAATTATACCATACAATAAAAAAAGACAATACATCATTATATTATCTTTTTATAATTCTTTTTAATGAAGACCATAATTTAGATTTTGTTAAATTTTGCCAATATTTATTTTTCCAAAGTTTCTCTCTTAACAATTCAAGCTTATAATTATTTTTTTCTTTACCTGAATTATCAATATATGTTCTTCCATAAACTTTTTTATGATACTCTTGAATCAAATAATAACTACTAGGAATATCATAATTGAATTCATCTCTAACGTAATTCAAAGCTTCCTTTACATTTATATTAGAAATTTTCAATTTTTTCTTGGAATATAATTTTTCAAACTCCAAACACATATTTTTAGCCATTTGATCTAAAGTAAAATTATCTAAAATAGATTTTCTAGCATTTGAAGACAATTCATCTAAATTCTTAATAGCATCATCAATAGCTAAAACATAATTATTTATTTCCTCATCACTATACTCATAATCATTAATTTGCGTTTCTTCTTGTAAACATGGAACAATTACTCCAACTTCACTATTAATTAACTCTTTTTGTCCACCAACATCTGCTGATATAACAGGAACTCCCATCGATAACGATTCATAGGATGTCAGCGCCAAACCTTCTTTTATTGAACAATTAATAGTAAGATCTGAAAGTGAATATATCTCTGAAGTATTTTTAATATTACCTAAGCATTTTACATAAGGAGATAATCCTAAAGAATTTATTGTGTCAGTAAACATTTTAAACATGTCACCATCACCAGCAATAACAAAAAGAACATCTTTTCTTCTCTTTATAATTTCATTAATTATTTTAACTAATAACATAGGTCTTTTTTGGCCAGATATTCTACATATATAACTGATAATATATTTATCTTTGTTATTAATTCCATATTTAGTTAATATTTCATCTTTTTTAAATAACTTAGGATTAAATTTATCAGTATCAACACCTATATACACAGTATCTACTTCTTTTTTATCTTTTTTAAAATGATTAATTAAAACATTTTTTGTTGAATTATTACATACTAAAGTTTTATCAATATATTCTTTGTAATCACTTGACATTCTCGCAAATCCACCATCACGATAATACCATTCTTCCATATGAACATAATCAATTACAGGAATATCAGAATATTTAGTTTTTAAGTAAGGCAATAAAGAATAACCAAACATACTATTAGTGCAAAAAAACATATTTATTCTTTCTTTTTTTATAATATAGTTAACAAAACTAACCCAATACTTTCTGTCTAAGAATGAAGTTAAATCATATATAGTAGCATATTTTTCCATCTCTTGACGTAAAGGATTAACATTAGGAATACTTGAAATTATTGTAACTTTATATTTGCTCTTATCCAGTCTTTTTAATAAATCTAAGTTAAAGAAATCAGCGCCTCCTGTTACCATCCATGGAACAAACATCAAAATATTATATTTTTTATATTCTGTATACTCAGGAACTACAATCTCTTTGACATTTTCTACTAAATTACTATTATCATAGACAAATCTCGGATATTGTATTCCTTTTTTTGGATGTTTAATTTTTTTTGCTGTATTTTTAATAATTTCTAAAGATCTTTTTCTGTTTTTTATAGATTTCGATAATTCTCCACTATTTTTTCTTCTATACCATAGAGCATAATAACTTAAATGAACAGGATAACATCCCTTAGAAATAAGTTTCAACCAAAAATTCCAATCTTCATTAACTGATTTTTCACGTAATTCATATCCATCAACCAAATAGTAAGCCTCTTTCCTAATGACTGAAGCAGAAATCAGCTCATTAACCTTTTTCATCTTATTAGGACTATACCATTTATTCCATGTATATTTAATGCAATCAAACCCTACTGAATCAGCATATGCCCAACTTGCATCTTTATTTGTTTCTAAAGCAAACAAAGCACACTCAAAAAATGTTTTGTCTACTAAATCATCAGAATCAATGAACATAAAATACTTAGTGTTTTTATTAGATTTTGATGCACCATAATCTCTAGTAGCTGCAAGTCCCTCATTTTCTTTATGAAACACTTTTATTCTATCATCTAATTTAGATACATAATCTAATTTTTTTAAACTTTTCTCATCTTTAGAACCATCATCAATTATCAGTAACTCAAAATAAGGATAAGTCTGATTCAAAATACAATTAACAGATTGCTCAATATAATCATAATCGTTATAAAAAGGAACAATAACAGAAATTAAAGGTAAATGTTTCTTAAACTTATAACTATTTAACTCTGTACCAGGTTCGCAACTATAATCAAAAACATTATTCATAACACATACTCTTTCTTTTATTTATTGATTGAATCTCTTATTCTACGTTTCAAAGTGTCTCTATCATATAATAGATAATATATCATCCTACTAAATTTATTCTTTTTATTTAAATCAACAAAAGGATTGTAAAACAAACTTCCAACTTTAACAGGATTTCCATCCATACTTAATGTTGTACCACTAACTAAAGACGTTAAAGGAACTTGATTTTTTGATTTTAAATCTTCTTCCATGCTATCAATCATTCTTCTGATTTCACTAGATTTAATATTATCTTCAAATTGAACAGCTCCTAAAACTTCTTTATCTTCCATTCTAGCAGAATTAAAATAAGCTAACATAGGCATTGCAATATAGAAATTCTGATAATAAAGTACTGATAAATATTCTCCAAATGTATTTTTTAAATCACTAACAAATTCTAAAGCAGCTTTTTGCATAGTTTCAACTATATAGTTTACAGCATAATTTTCTTCATATTTTTCAAAAATAGGTTCCACTTCTTTTTTACTCAAATCATAACCAATACAAGAAGGAGCAAGCTTAGAAATTAATAATTCATACGCATTACCAGTAACAGCAGGCTTATAATCAAAATATGTTTTTACTTGGAAATCACCTATATCAGAATAATTCATTGCTCTATCACCATTAATATTTAAAAAATAAGTATCAATTTTTTTGCCACATAACTTTGATAAATAGTATTCTGGTCTTCCACTATACCCAACATCAAATACAGCGGGCTTATTTCCTAAAATATTACTAAAATATTTATTAAGTTTATCTCTATTTATCTGATGCTTCTTTTCATTATAGTACTTATCAACAATCAATTTTAAATACAAATTAAAATTTTCAATACTATTAAATTTTTTACTATATTTAATATTATTTGATTCACATAACATTTCTATTTTTTCATAATCTATTTCTAAAACATTATCTAAATATTTTAATACACTCTTAGGACTATGTTTACGATAATCAATTATTTCTGATAATCTATAAAAATCTAATTTTGACTCTATCATTACAGGAATTAAGGCTCTTCTAGACACATACATATATTCAATAGTAGGAACATTTTCATAAAGCTCACTTATTATTTTATAAGCCTCCATTATTAAATAACCATCTCTTGCCATAAAAGATACTTTATCATTAACACCAACAGTATTTTTCATTAACCAATTTGAAATACCATACGTATACATACCTAATGCATAATAACCAATTAAATATGGATCAGCATTAAAATCTGTTTTTTTGTTAAAAGGTCTATAAGGATTATCAAAATATTTATTGGCAACAATTGCAATCATACTTCTAATTCCCATAAATTCAGAAGACTCTCTAGTATCTTGCCAAAAAGGCATACTAACATTAAATATTTGTCCTAAAGAATTGGTTAAATCGCTATCCAAGAAAACGTCAGTAGCTTTTTTAAAATGTATGGCATTAATTCCTTTTTTACATGGCATATCATAATCAGAATCTTTGTTATCACCAATATGAATAACTTCCTCAGCAGAAATATCCAAATCTTTAAGTACATAGTCAAACAAATCTCCTGTTGCTTTAGTTTTCAATATCTCAGATGACAAATATAATTTTTCTATTTGATTATATCCATTATTTTTTAAAATTTTGCTTATTATGTCTTTAGGCAAATACATATCAGAAGTACATATTACTTTTTTTCCACAATTAATTGCTAATTTATACAAATCTTTAGCTGTATTTCTTATAGTACAAAAACGTAATTCTAAGTCTATTTCATTTTGTTTAAGATGATTTAAAACTTTCTTATCTACATCATATATATTATTAATTACCTCATATATCTGATCTAATGTTATTTCTTGAATAGAACTATCTGCCTTATATTGATTATTGCGAGCAATAACTTCAGATATTTCTCTCATTTCAGAGAAATCAACCCCACCATTCACATATTTTCTATATTCTTTATTTAAAAATTTAAATAAATCTAAAGGTTTTAAAAATGGTCTAACAACCAAAGTGTCAAATATATCAAAACTTACAATCTTTATTTTTTCATCAGCAATTTGCCTCTTTATCCTGTCTAATTTATCATCCCATTTTGAAACAATAGACGAGAATGTTCCAGCATTTTTTACTGGGTTAGTATCATCACAATATGTATCCATTAAATCATAAAGTTTCTTTTTTTCTTCTTTTGTTAATTTCTTTGCATTATCAATATATCCTCTATGCATATTGGCATATAATCTTTTCCAATTCAAAAAATTAACTTTATAACGATTATATACATTTTCTTTTTTTAAAAACCATTCAACAAAATTAAATGACGTATTTAAATCATTTATATTATTAAATTCCTTTTGATACTTTAAATCACCTAGAGAAGTAGATGTAACTTCATGCTTACAATAAAATAAACATTCATAATCTACTTTAGTGACTTTTTGAGCATAATAAAACAATACTGTAGAAAAAGCGAAATCTTCAGTCATAAGAAGTCTACTTTCTATTTTACTATAATTAGGTTCTGCTTTTTTCCATAATTTCATTGAATAAAGTTGATTACATCCAGTATGCCAAGAAAAATTTAATCCTTCTTGTCTAAAATACTCATCTAAGCATTCTTGACCATTTAATTCTTTAAAATTAGTGTCAAATAAATTAAAGAATTCTTGCTTACCACTATCATAATTTAAAACAATATTACCTATAACTATATCAGAATTATTCTTTTCTGCATTATCAACTAAAGTTCTAAAATAATCAAATGATACATAATCATCTGCGTCTAGAAAAGCAATATAATCGCCAGTAGCTGCAGCTGCGCCCGTTAATCTTGCATGAAATAGTCCCTTATTTTTCTCATGCTTAACATACTTTATTCTCTTATCTTTCTCTAAATATCTATTCATAATTTCATCGCAATTGCCAGGCGAACCATCATTAACGACAATTATTTCTAAATTTTTATAAGATTGATTAATTAAACAATCTAACAAAGTTTCTATATATTGTTCATTATTATAATTTGCAATTGCAATTGATATTTTTTTATTTAAATTTTTCATCAAAAACCTCCTAAAATTTCTTATAACTCTTCCGCAAATCCTTTTTGAAGCTTATCAAAAACAAAATATCCTATTACTGCTAATAATAAACTTCCTAACAAAACAACTGATAAAGACAACAAATCAGGAATTGAATGGTAAATAAAAATATCTCTAAATCCTTCAATTATATATGCAACTGGGTTAAGCTTAACAACCCACGAAAAGCTTGCTGGTACTCTTTCAGTTGAATAAGCAATTGGTGTAGCATAAAACAACAACTGCAAAAAAACACCAATAAAATGTTGTAAATCTCTAAAATATACTGTAATACTTGAAACAAAAAATGAAACTGCAATTAGAAAAATATACATAACCACAAGTAATAAAGGATAAAATATCCAAGTCCAACTAAAACCTATACCAGAAAAAATAACAAAACACAATATTATTATTGAAGATATAACAAAGTTAACAGCTTCTGCAGTTACAACTGATATTGGTAAAATTTCTCTAGGAAAATATACTTTCTTTAAAATATTTCCATTTTCTATCATTGTAAATGCAGTTCTATTTATAGCTGCGGAGAAAAAAGTCCATGGAATTAGTCCACAGCAAATAAATACTGCATAATTTTCCTCTTCTGCTCCCAATATAACTCCGAATACAAAAGCATAAACAGCTATTTGAAGCAATGGGTTTAAAAAAGACCATATAACACCCAAAGTTGATTTTTTATATTTACCTCTAACATCTTTTTTTACACTTGTCTTTAATAATTCGCGATAAGCATATAAATTCTTTAATATTTTCATTTTATCACCTACCTAGTAGTTTCCAAATATTTAGGAACAACATCTGATGGTTTTCCATCTTCTTTTATTTTTCCATTATGAAGCCATACAGCCCTATCACATAATTCTTGTACTTGATACATACTATGTGTTACAAAAACCATAGTTTTTCCTTCATCACGTAATTCTTTCATTTTATTTAAGCACTTTTCTTGAAAATGTTGATCTCCTACAGATAAGATTTCATCTACAAGTAAAATTTCTGCATCAACATTTATTGCAACAGAAAAAGCAAGCCTCATATACATACCAGATGAATATGTTCTAACAGGATTATCTATATGTTCTCCAAGTTCTGAAAACTCAATTATATCATCTAGCCTTTTATCTATTTCTTTTTTAGTTAAACCAAAAATAGAAGCATTAAAATAAATATTTTCTCTTCCAGAAAAATCTGGATGAAATCCTGCTCCAAGCTCAAGTAATGAAGTCAACTTTCCATTAGTAGTTACTTTACCTTTATTAGGATAAATAATCTTTGTCATCAACTTTAATAAAGTAGACTTTCCACTTCCATTAACCCCTATTAGAGCAACGCATTCGCCTTTCTTAATTTTTAAACTAACACCATCAAGAACTACTCTTTTCTCTTTTTGATTTCTTTTAAATAAAGACAAAAGACTTTCTTTAATTGTATTTGATTTATCTAAAAAAACATTAAAAGTTTTATATACATTTTCTACAACTATACTATATTGTTCTTTTTTCATCATCTACATTCCTTTCATTATCAATTATATCATAAATTTATTGTTTTTTTTGAAATAAGATTTTAATATTCAAAACAATAGGCATATTCTCACGAATATGCCTATAAACATATAAATAATATCATAACAGATAACAGAAAACTAAGTTTATAAAATACTTATACATTTGAGCAAAATTATATTGCAAAAATTTGAAATAATAATTATTTTTTATAACTTTTAAATTTACACTTTATTTCCTTAAATCTTCTATTTAAAGTATTTCTATCAAATAAAATATAATACATTAATCGAACTAATTTATTCTTTTTTGACAAATCAACATATGGGTTATACAGCAAATCTCCCATTTTGACATCTTTATGCAAATTCAATAAAACATCTATAGTTCTTTGATTTTTGTTATTTATTTCCTTTTTCATATCATCAATCATTCTAAAGCTACCATCAACTCTTATGTCATCTTCAAATAATACAGCAGATAAAGGCAATTTATCTATATCTTTCGATGAATTAAAATATGATAAAATAGGTAAAGTTAAATAATAATCTTGATAATATAACATATCTAAATCTGCACCAAATATATTAACTAAATCTCTTACAAAACTAATCGCATTTTGTTGCATTGTCTCAACTATATATTCTACTTGATATTCTGAACTATAGTCCTCAAAAACTGGTTTAACATTATTTCCATCACAATCATAAAAAATGCATGATGGAGCCTGCTTTGATAACAATAACTCATAAGCATTACCAGTCAAAGTTGGTTTTGCAGGAAAATAAATATTAAGATCAAAACATCCCATATGCGAGTACTTTAAAGCCTCATCACTATTAATATTTAAAAAATAAGTTGATATTTTTTTATTACACAAATTACTTAAATAATATTCTGGTCTTGCACTATAGCCAACATCAAATACAGCTGGACTTTCACCAATAATATTCTCAAAATATTTTTTTAACTTATTTCTTATAGAATCTATTTTTTTATTATCAAAAAAATTATCAGACAAAATCTTTATAAATAAATTAAAATTTTCTTGAGTTTTAAACTTAGATTCAAAAGATAACTTTTTATTTTTACATTCAGATTTTAACTTTTTTTCGTCAATATCCATTATAATAGACAAATATTTAATAACAGATTGCGGAGAATGCTTTTCTAAGTTAAATATATCTGATAATTTATATAAATCCAATTTTTTACTTATCATAACAGGAATCAATGCTTTTCTAGAAACATACATATATTCCTCTTGGGGAGCTGAGTCAAACATTTTTTTCAATACTTTATATACTTCCATAACTAAATAACCATCTCTAGCCATAAAAGAAATTTTATCAAATTTGCCATCTGTACTTTTTAATAACCAATTTGTTACACTAAACATATACATACCTAAAGCATAATATCCTATTAAAGACGGATCTCCATTAAAATCTGATTCTCTATTGAATGGTCTAAAGGGATTGTCAAAGTACTCATTAGCAACAACAGCTAACATCGTTCTAACTCCCAAAAATTCAGTTGATTGTATTGTATCATACCAAAAAGGAAGACTGTTTGTTAACATTTGCGATAATTCATTAGTAATAGTTCTATCAACCATAACATCTATAGCTTTTTGAACATGAAAACAATTTATTTTCATTTTTTGTGGAATAGCATAATCTGAATTATAATTATCACCAATATGAATCATTTCTTCTGGATTAATTTTTATATCATTTAAAACATATTTATATAAACTACCAGTCGCTTTCATTTTCTTCAAAGTTGAAGATAAATATAATTTTTGATACTCAAAATAATCATTTTTTTCCAAGATTTTTCTTATAGTATTTTCTGGCAAATACATATCAGAAGTAAAAATGACTTTTTTATTTAAAGCAAGAGCTAAACTATATACTTCAAAGAAAGTTTTTCTTTTGTTACTAAATCTTATTTCTAATTCTTGTTCTTTTTCCTTCAACTTATTTAATAAAAGTTTTGGTATATTATATATATCAAATATATAGTCATAAATCTCATCTAAAGTAATTTCTTCTATAGTAGAATCCTTTGCAAATTGTTTTTTTCTAACTTCTTTTTCAGCAAAAATTCTAATTTTAGAAAAATCAATTCCACTTTCAATTTCCTTTCTATATTCTTTATCTAAAAACACAAACAAATCAGTAGGAGTATATAGTGGTCTTGATACAACAGTATCAAATATATCAAAACTTACATACTTAATTTTTTCATCCATTATAGCAAGTTTAATTTTTTCTAGTCTTGCATCCCAATCTGTTTGAACTGAAGAAAAGAAATCTGAATTTTTAACTGGCATAGTGTCTGAACAATATTCATCCATCTTTTTATTAAGTTCAATTTTTTCTAATTTTGTTATATTTTTTGAATTATTTATATAGCCCCTATGCATATTTGAATAAAGCCTTTTCCAATTATTAAAGTTTTTGCTATATTTGTCATAAATAGAAACTTCTTTCATAAAATCTTCAATAAAATTAAAAGAAGTTAAAAGATCATTTATATTATTGCTTGCCTTTTTAAAATTAATATCTCCAACAGAAGTTGATGTTACTTCATGCTGACAATAAAATATAGCATCATTATGAACTCGTGTCATTTTCTTCGCATAATAAAATAAAACAGTAGAAAAAGCAAAATCTTCAGTCATTAAAAGTCTATTTTTTATCTTCTTGTAATGCTGTTTTGCCTTATTCCATATCTTCATAGAATAAATTTTATTCCATATCGTATGCCAAGAAAAATTTAATCCTTCTTGCCTAAAATATTCATTTATAATGTTTTCACCATTTAATTCTTTAAAATTAAACGAAAATAAATTATAAACTAATTTTTTGCCACTATCATATTCCATAACTGTATTCCCAGAAACTATATCAGAATTATTTTCCATAGCATTTTCCATTAAAGTTCTATAAAAATCAATTGAAGCATAATCATCAGCATCCAAAAAGGCAATATAATCACCAGTTGCAACCTCCGAACCAGTTAAACGCGCTTGAAATAATCCTTTATTAATTTCATGTTTTACATACTTAACACGAACATCTTGAGAAACATATTTTTCGACAATTTCATCAGAGTTCCCCGGAGATCCATCATTTACTACAATTATCTCGACATTTTTATATGACTGCTTCAATAAATATTGAATACTTCTGTCCAAATATTGCTCATTATTATAATTTGGAACAACTATTGACAATTTTTTTCCGTTTTTTAGATTTTCATCTTTTTCCATAAACTACATTCCTTTCATCTTAAATTATATAATAGTTTTATTGTTTTTTTAAATAAGATTTTTATATTCAAAACAATAGGCATATCCTAACGAATATGCCTATAAATTATCCATAATAATTAGTACTAATTAAAATATCATTTAATTTTCTTTTATCCAAAGCCCATTCACTATTAGTTTTGAATTTTTCAGTTGTTTGATCTACCCCACTATTAAAACTATACACATTTCCATCATACCACGAACCATTTTCAAACATCACAATGTTTTTATGATATTTAGAAAAAATATCAGTACCAATATACTTCTGTGCATCATAATCTAAACCAAACAAATTAAATATTGTTGGAGCAATATCAACATCATTAATCAAAACATCTATATTTTTTTTCTTAATATCATTAGAATAAATTATCATAGGTATACTCTTTATATTAAAATCGTCATCTACTTTTTTAAATTTCTTTAAATCATTATCAGTATATTCATATAAATATGCTTGATGGTCAGTATATGCAATAATTACAGTGTCGTCTAATAATTCATCTTCCTTTAATTTACTAAGAAGTTCGCTAAATAAATCATCTGTTCTATGAGCTAAATAATTCATGCAATCTTTTTCACTACTACTTGCTTTTTCATCTTCGCTACAAATAGAATTAGAATTTGTGTATGGCCCATGAGCAGCTATAGTGACTATAAAACTCATAAATGGTTTATCTGTCTTAGGAATAATCTTCTCATATAAATTATAATTGCTAATTAGTTGGACATCACTATATATTTCATAATTATCTAACATTTCATAAACAAAATAACTATTTTGAAATCCTAAGTTTCTATGTAATTCACTTCTATTATAATATGTCCCATAATTTTCATGCATAGAAGAAGTAATATATCCATTATTAGAAAACATGTTAGGAATTGCATTAGAATAAAAATTGTTATTTATTCTATAATAAGCATTATTATAGAATAAACCAGATAAAGAATTAAACTCTGTAACAATAGTTGAACCACCATTGCTCAAAACAGAATACCTATTAGTAAAATTCCAACCACTATTCCTCATTTTATATAAAGTAGGCATAGCTTCCTTATTAATCATTATCTCCTCTATGCTCTCCATCATTATCATTATCAAATTTTTACCAGCAAAAATACCAGTATATTCATTATTTTCTTTTTTTACATCATTTTTAGCAAACAATTCATCAGCATCTGCTTTACTATAAGCACTCATATAGTTTTCTTTTATATATAAATACATATCTCTAATAGAATATTCATAATATCCCATTACTAAAGCACTTCTTTTACTATTTATAAAATTATCATAATAATATCTTGGCTTAGAAATATTTTGCCATTCATCTTCCGAACTTTCTAAATTATGTATACAAAAATAATTAATCAATATACAGACAGGAAACAAAATTAATATACTAATTATTTTCCATTTGTTTAACGGAAAATCTATTTTTTTTCTAATAATAAATAATATTATAAATAATAATATTGTAAATAAAATAAACAAAATAAATTTAATTCCAATATAAGATGAAATTGCATTAATAAATTCTAAACCTTCACCAACATTATGCAAATTATAATAATCTAAAGGTATCGATTTTACATTTAACATCATATAATTTGCTATAAAATAAAATAAACCTAAAATATAAAATAAGGATAAAAATATCAAAGATACTTTTTTTGACTTCAAGGTAACTAGAGGTAAAAAATAACATATACATACTATTGTAATTAAGTTAGGAATAATAGCTCTTAGCGGATAAAATGCGTCAATACTTTTAGTAATATATCTTAAATACACATCAAAAGAATAAAATAATAATAAAATTCCGAAAATGTATATCATTTTTAATAAAAAGTTTTTCGTAAAAATATTATTCTTTAAGAACTTCTTCATCATGACACTCCTATTCTTACTTTTTATTAATCATCTTCTCTATTTTTTCATATATTTCTTCATTATACTTTTCACAATCAAATTTATCTTTTATTTCAAAACCTTTATCAAGATATTTCTTCATATTTTGATAAACACTTTCTTCATTGCGATCACAAAACATACCATATTTACCATCTAAATCTTCCCAATCACTTACTTTGGTTGAAAGTATTGGTTTATTTAACAACATTGCTTCTAAAAAAACCACTGGATACCCTTCGTATTCGGAAGATAAAATTACAGCATCTGCCATTTTATAATATGGAAAAGGATTAGACTTTCTACCTAAAAATTCAATAACATCATCTAGCTTATATTTTTTTACTAAAGAACTATAATTAAAATAATCAGGACCATCCCCAATAAATAATATTTTAAATTTGTATCCTTCTTCTATTAATTTTTTTGATGATTCAATAACTCTAGTTAATCTTTTTTGATATTCATCATGTCTTCCAACATTTACAAATAATGGCATTTTTTTATCTTTTTTAAAATCATCAATTTCTTCTTTTACTTTTTCTAATATTTCATCACTATTAATAAAATTATTACATACTATAGCTTTATCCTTTATTTCTTGATAATGTTCTGTAACATCTCTTTTATTTTCTTCTGAAACAAAAACAACTCTTTTAAATTTCTTTATAGATACTGTATCAAGAAACTTTCTCATATCTTTTTCATCATAGTTATATAAAATATAATAATTACCATGCATCCATAAAGTACTATTTTCACTTGCTGCAAGAGCTAAATGAGCTCCTGGTATAGAATAAGTTGCAAAAGAACATGAAAAATCATATTTATTCTTCAATTTGTTTTTCCAAGAAATTAATTTCAGTCTGTTCTTTATTTTTCTAAATAAAGTAAATTTATTATTACTAATTCTATATTCCAAAACTTCTACATTCTTAGGAATTTTATCTAAAAAAATACCTTCTTTTTTTTCTAATATCAAAGTAACTTCATACTTATCATAATCTAATCTATTTAATAAATTAACTAATGCAGTTTCAATACCACCTATTTCCAAACTATAAGCAGTAAATAATAATTTCTTTTTTTTCATACTATCTTACCATCATCTATTTACCAATGACTTCTTTCATTAATTTTTGTTCTTCTTCTATTTCAGTTTCTAAAACTTTTCCATATTCACTATGTTCTAATATAACTTCAGCAAGTTGCAACGAGCAGTCTACATCATGATACCATTCTAACTCTTTAATCTCATCTGGTACATATGTTAAGTTGGTAGAATACAATCTATCAAACAATCCTTCATCATAAGCTTTTTGTATTTTCTCTATCCCACTAGAGAATAAAGAAAATGTACAAACTAAAATAATTTTTTTAGCACCTCTTGCTTTTAATTCTCTTGCAACATCTAGCATTGAACCACCTGAAGCTAACATATCATCAACAACTATAACTGTTGAATCTTTAGGATCTTTTCCTAAATATATGTGTTCTACAACTGGATTTTTTCCATTAACAAGTTTAGTTAAATCTCTTCTCTTATAAAATAATCCAACATCACACCTTAATATTTCTGCATAATATCTTGCTCTTTCCATTGCTCCCATATCGGGACTAATAGTTAACAACTTATTTTTATCAATATCTTCATTTTTAAAAATTTCTTTTATAATTGTTTCTGTAGCAAAAATATTTTCAAATGGTAAATTAGGAATTGCGTTAGAAACATTAGGATCATGACAATCAAAAGTAATTATATTATTAACACCTAAAGATTCTAATTCTTGCAAAGCAATTGCGCAATCTAATGACTCTCTTTCTTTTCTTCTGTGTTGTCTTGATTCATATAAAAGTGGCATTATAACAGTTACTTTTTCTGATCTACCATTTGTAGCAGAAATAACTCTTTTTATATCTTGATAATGCTCATCTGGTGACATATGATGTGAAAAACCATGAAAATCATACATTACATTATAATTACCAATATCAGATAATATATAAATGTCTTTATTTCTGACTGACTCCTTTAAATATAATTTTCCTTCACCATTATTAAAGCGACTAGCTTCTACTGTAAGCAAATTACTTTTTCTTTTTTTTGTTAACTTTTGTATATGCCTATCAACTTTTTCACCAAGTTCCTTACAATTTTCAAATGCAATAATTTTAATTTTATCCATCAAACCACCTAAAATCTACTAGATTTAATATACCCTGGCACAACCAATAATGCTACCATGAGTTTATTATTTAATCCCTTAGCTTCTTTTATACATTCTACCATACTTTTCTTATTTAAATAACTAAATAATATATAGTGTTTAATAAAATACAATCTCTTTTTAAATAGTGTATCTTTATTTATATAACCTAAACATTCTTTAAAATATTCTAAGTATCCTTTTGGATTACTTTTAAATATTTTATCTATATTTTTTGAATAACCATCATCCATATATTCACAACCAATAATGGCACTCTCTTTAATTAACAACCCATCGTAATCTTGATCCATCTTATAATAAGTACGTGCTTCTGTAATAAACTTTTCTCCCTTTTCAACTTTATAATCATATTTTTTTCTTATCTCACTTTTAAAAGTCAAAGCCAAATCAAAATCATAATCATATTTATTATATACATCAAAGATTCGTAGTATCTTTCCATCTAATTTACTAAATTCTGTTGTATCTTTTCCAACTATATCTCTTCTATATACTATGCCATATACATTATCATTACCTAAATTTTCATAATCTTCATTAATTTTTCTTAAAGTATCATCTAATAAATAATCATCACTATCAATTTCTATTACGATTTCTCCAGTAACATATTTCATTCCTTTATTAATAGCTTTCATCTTACCAGCATTTTTTTGATAATGATAATCTATTTTAAATTTGGCTTCTTTCTTCCATTTGTCAACCAATTCTCCTGTACCATCTTCAGACCCGTCATCAACAATAACCCATTCTATATCTTTATAAGTCTTATAATTTTTACATATGCTTTTATATAGCTTAGGCAACAAATACTTTCTATTATATGTTGCTGTTATAATAGTTATTTTCATTTTTTATCACCTTCTATCACTTTAATAATATTTTCTAAAATATTCTTATTATCAAAAATATAACTTTTACTTACAACTGGCTTATTTATAATTATATCTTTTAATCCATCATATAAGCCTTCCTCACTATTTTCCACTACAACACTATTATCATAATTTTCTACAGCTTCTCTAGCAGCCATATCTGTAATTAAAATATATTTATCTAACATTTCAGCTTCTTGTACTACCATACCAAATCCTTCATATTTTGATGTTAAAATAAAGTAATCTCCTTTTTTTATATAAGGATATGGATTTTTTCTTGAACCAAGTAATACAAAACTATCTTTTACATCATTTTTTTCTATCAATTTATCTAACTCTATTTTTAAAGGTCCATCCCCTACCACATATATTTTATGTTTATATCCATCATATATTAATTTCTTGTGAACTTTAATTAATCTATCTATAGCTTTAGCTTCTACCAATCTTGAAACTTGCACAAAAGAAATACTATCATCATCTATTTCACCTATTTCTTCTTGTGCTTTCTTTCTTACCATATCCTTATTTAAATAATTATATATAACTTCTTTCGTCACATCGTTATTAGAAAACCTACTAATAAACTTGTCCTTATTATCTTTGGAAACAAAAACTATGCTATCATACACATCATATATTTTCTCGTTAAGCTTTTGTTTCATCTTGCTTCTTGTATTATCACCAAATATTTTTTCAATATCTGAATGAATCCAACATATTTTACGAGCATCACTATTACAACTAAATAACCAAGATATTGGTCCTTCTAAAAAAGCTATTTCAATATCATATTTTCCTTTAATATATTTTTCATATAACTTATTTCTTAAACTATTATTAACTAACTGTATTGATAACCATTTTTTCTTAAGAAAACTAATTTCATCTACTGCACCATCATATAAACTTACAATCTTTGCTTTTTTATTTATTTCATCTATCAGTTCACCTTTTCCATATAATGTAAAAATCGTAATTTCATATTTATAACACAATTCATTTACTATATCTACTAGAACTCTTTCAGCTCCACCCAAATTTAAACATGTTATACCAAAAACTATTTTTTTCATAGATTTTCACCCTCTTTAATTAAAAGACTTATAATACAAGTAATTAATAAAACTCCAGAAACAGAGAAAAACATTGCTCCCATAAAACAAGACAACCCAATAGATAATAACAAACCAAATATGTTCATTATTATTTCACTATTTATTTTTTTATTTTTAAATAATTTTTTTATAGCAACTACCATCATAAATATAAACGGTCCTAAATAAATTGCAAAACCAAGTATTCCAAAATTAAATAATATAGCAAATAATTCTATTTCCAAAATAAGTTC
Organism: uncultured Bacilli bacterium; assembly: GCA_910584655.1. Taxonomy (GTDB): domain Bacteria; phylum Bacillota_I; class Bacilli_A; order RF39; family UBA660; genus Coprovivens. Next base: position 48,784 of record CAJUBJ010000003.1, on the reverse strand, counting down.
CCCATAACTAGCCAAATAACCATTACCAAACAATATATATAATATATTTTTTTGTTCTTTTATCAAACTATATTGATAAACAAATTCTTGTTTTCTTCTATCTGTTGCTTTAAAATTCTTTTCATTTGCTATTCTATACAATTCTAAATAAGCATTTTTTTGTTCATCGCTTAAATATCCTTCAACTAATGTATTATTCTTTATTTGATAAATCATATTACTAGTATCAACAGTTGTATGTCCAACATCTCCTGTATTAATATCTATAATACCTGTATCTTCATTGCCTAAATACTTTCTTCTTTCTAATGTTGAAGAACCTATTACAAATATTCCACCTATAAGAATTACTAATACACCTATACCAATACCTATCTTTTTATATGATATTTTCTTATTTTTTATAAAATTTAATAAAATACTACTTACTATATAAAATCCTAAAACCATTAAGAATCCAAATAATCCAGTTCTTGTTCCTATTAAAAACATTAAATATATTCCCATCAAAATCAATACAATATATTTATATATTTTTCTATCTTCAATCAAACTAGAAATTAATATACAACTTAACATCATAAATATTACACTTAATGAATTTCCAGATATAAACCATCCTCTATATCCTATTCCTTCAACATAAGTTGGATAGCTAGTACCTGTAATAATAGAAACATAAAGTAACATTAAATATACACATAACATTATAAATAACGACTTTTTTAAATAAGGAAGTCCATTTTTCTTAATAAAATATACAAATATAAATAATACATAAATCATATAAGTATAATTAATTATATATTGTAATTCACTAAAAATAGATCCATAAGACACACCTGTTATTATTCCTTTATATAACCACAAATGTATTCCACCATATAATATTAAAATAATAGCACTAATAACTATATATTTACGCCATTTTTTATCTTTAAAAAATATATATAACAGCAATACTAAAGGTATAATAGGTCTTAAAACAGTCGAAGGAGATATAACTGCATTTGGAAAAATATTCCTAAATACACAAGCTATTACATCCAAAAAAGGTGTAATAATAATAAATATATATATTAGATATTCTATTTTAAACTTATTTTTTTTCATACAATCCCTACTTTACAAATAATTTTATATATAAAGAAGGACTTAATTTAAATAATATTTTCTTTATTTTTCTAGGTAATGTATCATCTATTAAATTATTCCCAACTTTTCTTATCTTTAATTCATTAACATAATCTTTTAACAAAGTACCATCTAATAAAACAGTTCTATTTATTAATCCATTTGAAATATAACTTTTAAATATTTTAGTTACATAACTATTAAAATTACTTTTTTCAATAAACTTCATCATATTATCATAGAAAAATAAAGTATCTTCATTCTTCTTTATTAATCTTTCATTAGAATTATTAGTCATAATACTATTTTCTCTTACTATATAATTATAACCAACATAATCTATTGCTGATACTTTATTTGCTGATATAACTATCAAAGGAGTAAGTCCAAAATCTTCATGTATTCTCCCTACTTCATATTTAAATTTTTTATTTCTAAAATATTCAAGTCTATAAGCATAGGTAACAGGCGAAACAAACAAATCATCTTTTATTAATTCTAAAAAAGCTTCTTCTCCATTTAACAAATCAAACGTATTAAATTCAAGTTGTGGTTCTTTATCAGTCATTTGAAGTTGATATTTAATTAAATCTATCTCATCATATTTTTTAATTTCTTTATCAAGTTTTTCTAATAATTTATCATTTATTGTATCATCACTATCTACAAAAATAAAATACTCTCCCTTAGCTTTACTAATACCATAATTTCTTGCATCAGAAACACCACCATTTTTCTTTTTAAATGCTTTTATTCTATTGTCTCTTTTTGCATAATTATCAATTACTTTTTGAGAATTATCTGTACTTCCATCATTAACTACAATTACCTCAAAATCATCATAAGTCTGCTTTAAAATACTATCCAAACAATCCTCTAAATACTTTTCAACATTATATACGGGAACTATAATACTAAATTTTACCATATAACCACCTACTTTGATTGTAACATAAAAGATACATTAAAAAAAGCAAGAAGTCTTTTAAACTACTTCTTACTTTTATCATGCATAAACAAAATATCTGTCTTCATAACTAAAAATAATAATAAAATCATTAATGCAACATATATTGCCATCGCAATCTTCTTATCTCCTAATACAAAGAAGATTGATACACTAGCAAATAATATATTTATTGCATATATAATTAAAACTGTTGATTTAACACTAAATTTCATCTTTAGTAATTGATGATGAAAATGATCTTTATCAGGAGTACCAATACTTTCTCCCTTAAGTAATCTTCTAAATATGGCCAATAAGGTATCAAATATCGGAATAGCAAGAATTACTATTGGAATTATTAAAGATGTTAACGTTGTTGCTTTAAATCCTAATAATGCTATGACACTTATTGTAAACCCTAAAAATAAACTTCCTGTATCACCCATAAATATTTTAGCTGGATAAAAATTATGTAATAAAAATCCTAAAGTTGCACCTAGCATAATTAATGATAATATTGTATCTAAACCTTGCATTTGATTTAATATAAAAGCAATAATTGAAATAGTTGCAAAATATATAGTTGAAACCCCAGCAGCCAAACCATCTAATCCATCAATTAAATTAATTGCATTAGTAATTGAAAGCATAAAGAAAATTGTAATAATATAATTTATTGGTGCAGGAAAATCCATATTAAATCCTAATACGTCGATATGGTCCAAAACTATATTCCCATAAAAAACAACTACACAAGACGCTACTATTTGTACTAAAAATTTAATTTTAGCTGAAACAGGCTTAATGTCATCAAAAATACCAACTAATATAATAATAAATCCGCCTATTAAAATAGATAACATTTGAATAGACATTCTTGCAAACAACATATATCCTACTAAGAATGAACAAAATATTGCAAGTCCACCCATTCTAGGCATTGGTTTTGTGTGAACTTTTCTAGCATTTGGTATATCCATAGCACCAACATGTTCTGCCATTTTTTTTACAAACGGAACAAGTAAAGCACTAACCAAAAAAGTTATTAATATTATTAAAAATATATTATGTCCATTAACCATTAATTCCATAAAATCACCTTAAATATATTATAAACTATAATAAAGCAAAATACAAAGTAAGTGTAAAGAAAAAGAAAGTATAAACTTTCTCAATTATTTTTTATTATTCTTTTTTTTCTTCTTTTTAGATTTAGAAGTGACTTCAACTTGAATTCCTTCATCGTCTTTAGATTTTTCTTGAATCTCCTCAATTATATCTGTATCAGAAAGGATATCATTTTCTTTAGTCTCTAAAAAATCCTCTTGCATAGCTAAAAGTTCTGCTTCTTCTTCCTTTTGCTTTTCTTTCTCCAATTTTCTTATTTCCCTTTTTGAAAGTTCAGATTCATCAACATTCTTCTCCTTAGATTCTATATCAGTAATTTTATCTTTTCTTTCTTCATTTGCATTCTGATCAATAAAATCTAAAAATTGATTATTTAATTTTTCTATCTTCTGTGTTTCTGAAAGTTCTTCATCTTCTAAATCTTCATTTAAAACATTTGACTGATTATTTACTTTAATTTTTTTCTCAATTAAAGATATTAACTTCTTATTCTTTTTATCTTTAACAGAATTCATAACTAATAAAAGAATAATAATAACAATAGATAAGCCAAGACCTATAGCAAATGCTACTGTTATATAAAAATATTCATCTTTACTAAATCCGCTATTTGCTTCTTCTACATATCGTTGAAATGTTCCTTCTTTAGTATCGTATTTATACCAATTTTCATCACCATTACTAGCATTCATACCATAAATTAAAACAAATTCTGTTTCTTCTTCTTTATCAGAATAAACAAATACATTAGTATTATTAATTTTTATTTCCTTTTTATAACTATATTCTTTTATAGTCTTTTCATTAGATAAAGGAATAAATACAAAACCATCTTTAGCTATTTGATTATATAAAATATACTCTCCATTTTCATATCTATATAAATTTATATCTCCATCTTCATTTTTTAAACCAACTAAAGTAAATCCAGTTATTTCACTTTCAAAAGCTGGAACCTCCAAATCATCAATAGTTATAGTTGTTGCTGAATAATACATTGGAGCTTCTAGTGAGTCACTTTTTCTAACTACATTAAAACTTTCTCCGCCAACATTAACTACAATTGGATTTAATTCTTTTCTAGTTATATTTATTTTATAAGTTTTTTTGTTACCTTTCTGAGCAGTAACAACTATTTCTACTTTATTAATACCTTCACTTAAGCTTATTTCTCCCGCTCCACTAACACTAGCATTACCATCAGCTTTCACAGCTGAAACACGTACACTCTCAACATCATTTTCTACTTCTAAACTATACTCCAAAGTATCTTTATTAAATTCTGGACTAAGTTCATACCCTTCAATAGTCAAATTCTTTAAATCAGCATTACTACTATAACTAGCTTCTATTTCTTGTTGAGTCTTAGCTGTTATTGACACACTGCCTTTTGAAGAACTAATTTCATTTCCGTCATCACCATACATCACAGCGTCTCTTAATGAGATAACTGAAGTTCCACTTTTTGTTGATTTCAATGTAAATGTTACCTTACTATAACCAATCAATGTACTTCCTGTTCTTACACATGCTCCACCAGTATCTGAAGTTGCAGAAACTAATGAAAACATTGACGAATCATAATTAAGACAATACTCCCAACCACTTGCACCTGAAGCATTTACTGTCACAGTAAATGTATTTCCAACTGTAACATTTTTTTTATTTGTACTTACAGATAAAGATGCTGCAAAACAAACATTTAAACCTACGACAAACAATATTAATGAATAAATAAAATATTTAGCTTTTTTCATTTTTTTTCTCCTTACTACAAAACAACTTTACCAAGAATATGACTTTGTACCAAAATTAAATCATTAATTTTAACATTATTATCATAATTTACATCTGCGGCATAATACTTTTCATTTTGTAAAGTTAATTTTTCCAATATATGACTTTGTATCAATATCAAATCATTGATTTTTACTAAACCATCACCATTAACATCTCCACGTACAGCAATTTTATATTTCTTAGATTCACTAGTTCCTTTAATCGTTATTTTATAACCAGTAGCTAATGTTCCAGAAGTAATTAAATTACCATTTGAATCTGTCACCTGAGCAGTACCACCATTTTTTTGAACTGTCGAAGTTATTTCTCCAACTAAAGTACCAGGACTTATTCCATACATAAATTCTCCATTAACTCTAACAGCCATTTTAGAAACTATATCATTTACTGAAACACTATGTTCTGGTAATACTTGTTTAACAATTATAGAATAAACTCTTGTACTTCCATCTTCTGCTGTAACAGTTAAATTAATTGTTACAATACCATTTACAAAAGTATATTCTCCAACTCCATCCACCTTGGAAGTTTCTGCTTCAGTAATAGCTCCAACTTTTATTACTTGCTTATCAGTAACAGCACTATATTGATATTCAACGACATCTCTATCAAATCCAGTTATAACTTTATCATCGATAGTTATTGATGATAGCTTACTATTAGAATTTTTATTAACAGGTTGATAATTTTCATCCATATCTTTATACACAGGTATAGTAAAGATAAATGGTAAATCAATCTCTCCACTATTTTTATATGTCTTCATCATATTTTCTCCTTCAGACTTAGGAGCCCATATATTTGTCATATATACATGTGTAAACTTTGTCCCTGTTGCGTATGAAGCAACATTAACAGATTGATAAAAATTTGTATCTTGACCCTTTCTTATAAAATCATTAGCAATATAATCAGCACCACCATGAATAGCTTTTTCAGGAGTATTCCATGGTCTTCCAAAGGATGTTCCTCCAATATAACCTGCAGCATATGCAACTCCCCTACCTTGTGGAGTAAGACCATCAGCTTTCCAAGCTCCTATATTATAAAAGTTATAAAAACCATCAAGACTTTGACCATTATATGTCTCACCAGTTCTAGTTGTATATTTCCCGGAAGAAGGACCATAATCTGGTCGATTATTTCCCTCTTGATTACTTCTAGCAACTAAATGAACTACATTTACTCCTTGTTGAAATGCAGCATCTTTAAATATTCCTAAATATTCTCTCAAAGGTCCTTCCCCAACTATATAATTCAAAGTGTTATCACTCGCTAAATCCTTCGTATCATCTAAATCTAAAAACTGAAATATTCTTCCCTCAAATAAACTATTTCTTGGATCTACAAATGAAGATATAGTTGAGGCTTTAATATGATAATAATCACCAGCTTCATAAGGATAATCCTCCAACCAATAATTACTATTCTTAGTCTGTAAGCCTAATTTTCCTTCCATTTTTTTTGAAACTTCGTCTATAGTATACCCTGTATAATCAGCTTTAAAAATCCAAGCAGGATGTTTTGCATGCATATAATATAAATAAGGATGATAACTATCTGGAAAACCTTTTTCTCGTAGAATATTACTATACTCTGCATATGTTTCTACTCCAGGTAAATCTATTGTTGAAGAAATACTTCCTATATTAACAAGATAACTTGTCCAAGTATAACCTATTTTACCATCATAAGAAATTTTAGATAACTTACTAGTAGATTCCTCTAAAACATTTACTCTAGTTCCATAAGCAAGTTCTGTAACCTTATTCGCCTCAATCGTATTAGTAGAATTATATACAACTAAAGAATCAGCATTTATAATTCCATTATAAGGAAAAACATTTGCTGCATAAGTGTCTCTAACATCTATATTTAAACTTATTAAGAACAAAAAAGAAGTAACTAATAAAAATAACATATAACAAAAAAACTTTTTCATATATTATCACTTCCTTTACTCCCCTATAATCCTATATATTATATCATACTTTACATATTAATAAAACGATTTAAATGTCTAAGTACGTAAACCTTACATCAACAAAAAATACTAAATTGTTTACAATATACATTTATGTTATAATTTATAATAGAGAAAATTTATTAAATAAAGGTGATTACATGAAAGTATTGAGAAAAAAATTAAAAAAAGTAAATTTAGCTAAAAAAATATTATATTTTCTGGCAATAATACTATATATAGGAACATACGCTTATTTTGTATATGGAATACTTAAATTAAAAGGAATTGAAAATTTAATAAGAGGACTTGTAATTGGATTCTTTGGTTTATGGTTAATTATATATATATTATGTGGTCTTCTTACTATGATATCTAAAAAAACTAAAACATTCATATTTATATCTATAATAACCTTAATATTCTGTCCTGTTTTTGGAATATCATCTTATTATATTAATAAAGTATATGGTTCTATAAAAAATATTAACAATGAAACATTAACTTATACTACAAACCTTATTGCTTTAAAAGAAACCGAATTTAATAATACTCATTCAATTGGTATGATTGAATCAGAAACAGATATTGAAGGTAATATACTAGCTAAAGCATTAATTGAAAAATATAGCTTATCTAATAAAATCGAAACTTTTGAAGACTATCACTCTATGATAAATGCCCTATATAAAGGAAAAATTGGTGGTTGCTTTGTTTCAAGTAATTATGCAATAAATCTTGGCGGTGAAGAATACGAAGATACATTAAGTGATGGAACAAAATTACCTTTAAGTGAACGTGTAAAAGTTTTATATGAACATAGTGAAACAAGAAAAAACGAAGATGTAACAGTATTAAATACTAATAAAAGTAAAAAATTAACTGAACCATTCACTGCTTTGATTATGGGAGTTGACTCTACTATTAACGGATTAACAGCTAATCAAGCATTTAATGGAGACACGCTTATAATGGTAACTTTTAACCCTAATACTTTAACTACTACAATGTTTAGTATTCCAAGAGATATGTATGTACCAATAGCATGTAATCATAACAGATATGCTAAAATAAATTCATCAGCAGCTTATGGATCAAGTTGTGTTATTAATACTGTTCAACAATTAACAGGAATTGATATTGACTATTATGTAAAAATTAACTTTATTGGAGTTGTTGACTTAGTTAATGTCCTTGGTGGTGTAACAGTAGATGTTGAAGAACCAGACTTTCCAACTAACAGTGGCATTGTTTGTGGAAAAAACAGAATTTGTGAACAAAATTCACTAAGACAATTTGGAAAAAATATGATTTACATAGATAGCGGAGTTCAAAAACTTAACGGAGAACAAGCTCTAGCATACGCACGAAATAGACATCAATTTGCTGCTTCAGACATAGCACGTAATCAACACCAACAACAAATTATTGAAGCAGTTGCACAACAAATTAAAGAATTAAGAAGTCTAAAAGACTTTGAAAATGTATTAGACACAGTTTCAAATAATATAGAAACAAATATGACTCCAGAGCAAATACTATCTTTCTATAATGTTGGAAAAGATATGTTACTAAACTCTTCTACTTCCACATTATCTATTAGCAAAACTTATCTATCTTATTATCCTCTTCCAGTTTACTTACCAAATTCTGGAATGGTGACAAGTGCTCTAGGATATTATCCAGAATCTTTAGATGCAATAATAAAACTTATGAAAGTAAACCTAGAATTAGAAAAAGAAACACCAACAAAAACATTCAGCATATCATATAATGAAGAATATACCACTCCAATTGTTGGTAAAGGTTTAACTGGTGGTCAAAAACTTGAAACAATGCCTTCTTTTATAGGAGACAACGAATATGAAGCTAATACTTGGTGTCAATTAAAAGGATTAAGTTGTAGTTTTGAATCTGTAACAAGCAGTGAAGAATATGGAACAATAATTAACCAAAGTGCTCATCAGCAAGAATTACTAAAAAGTCTAGGAAACATAAAATTTCAAGTAAGTAATGGCCTTGGAAAACCAGACAACAATGATGACGATAACGACGATGAAGATGATAAAAACAACGATGATAAAGATAAAGACGATGACAACAAAGATAATAATGATAATGATAAACCTAGTAATCCAGACAAAGAAGAACCAGATAAAAAACCAGAAGAACCTGAAGTTCCTATTCCTGGCGGCCCAGGAGAAGAAAATACTACAGAATAAAAGAAGTACCTCCTATAGGGTACTTTTAATTTTAAAGGAGAAATAAAAATGCATAATGAAACATTTTATACAACAAAAGAAGTAAAAGATTTTAAAATAGCTGTTATTAGTGATATCCACTACTATCCTGATTATAATCAAAAAATCTTTGATAGAATTTTAAATCAAATCAAAGAAAACAAACCAGACTTCATAACTATTGTTGGAGATATTCTAGATAGTTCAGATACAACAGATTTAACTAAATTAGAAAAATTCTTAAAAGAACTTGCAAATTATACTATAACTTTAGTTAGTACCGGAAATCATGATGAAAAAAAAGGATCAATGAAAAATTGGACATCTAATAAAAATACTAAATTCATAGAAATGTTAAACAGTATAAATAACCTTTATTATTTAAATGATACAACATTCAGCATCAACAATATTACATTCTATGGTTTCAATATGTCTTACAATTATTATGAAATTGATAATGAAAAATATGAAACATTCTGTAAAGAAGTTAACAATTTAAAATGTAACTTAAATGACACAAACTACAACGTAACATTATGTCATAGCCCAATAAATATTTATAAATTTGTAAAAGAAAACCCAAACCATAACCTAAATAAAAGTAACTTAATTTTATCAGGTCATATGCATAATGGTTGTTTACCTTTCATATTATCATATCCCATAAATAAAATATTCAAATCATCTAGAGGAATAATATCTCCAGCAAGAACACTATTTCCAAAATATGCTCAAGGACATATATATGAAAGAGATGGATATGTTTATGAAGGAATAACAAAATTAAGTCATTCAACAAAACTATTTCACAAATTTGACTTCATTTTTCAAAAAAATGTCGAATTCCTAACTATAAAATGTCAAAATAAAACGAGTTCAAAATAAAGAACTCGTTATTTTATTTATATTTGGGATTTAAAGTAGGTTGAAAATCAACAACACTCCATCTTACTCCATCTTCTTTACAAACAACAACTGAAGCTTCAGTATCATAATTTAAATCTTTAACATAAGTTATATTTAACTTAACAAGATATCCTTCTACATCTGTTTCATCTATCTTATATGTTGTCTCTTCAACACTTACTGTTTCTATATCTTTTACTTCTGGTAATTCTTGCTTTCTATCACCAAACGTATTATCTAACATAGTTGAATATAAAGTATCCATTACTTTTTGCTCAAACATAGCTTTCTTATTTTTATGATAAAACTCTGCTCCACCAACATCATACTTATTTATTTTAGTACTAAGTGTATATAAATCTATTGTAAACATTCTAGCAACTAATGTAGAATACTCTTTCTCATCTACATTATCACTTTTTAATAAACTTTTTAAACTTTCATACTCTTTCTTGTAGTAAGATGAATCCTTATCACTTAAATCATACCCATATTCATCAAGACTATCCAATATTTTAACTGGTTGTGCAACTTTATTATCTTTTTTATCAAATACAAACTTCCATAAACAGAAACCAAATAAAGCAATTAAAATTATTGTAATCAAAACAATTATAATAATCTTTTTTACTTGTTTCTTTTTACCTTTTTCAGTTTTCACTTTTCTAACCATTATTTACCCTCACTATTCTCTATTTGCGGAATATTCTTCCCCTCTTTTTCTATCAAATCATGTACTAATATATCATTAGATACACTCAATATTTCATCAGTATAATTCTTTAAATTACTTATATAATCTTCATTAATTACAAGCATTCCAACATTATTTTTCTTATTCTCTTCAGTATTTAATACCATATAATTACCAGAAGCATTATTATAATAAACCTTATTAGTAACAAAGTTACCATTTGGAAATATTACAACATTATCTGATCCAATATCATAAATATCATGACCTAATGCATATTTGTAATCAAAATTCATCATATTTCCTAAAGTAGGCAATATATCATACATTCCCATTACATTTTCATTAACACGTCTAATTTTTTTAGAAACTTCTTTATTTTTTGTCCATATAACAAGTGGTGTTCTCTTATTAGTTTCATGAACAAAGTTATCATAATTAAAATATTCTGGATCTTCTTCTTCATATAATACATTCGTCTTAGTATTATAATTATAATAGTATTGATACTCAGATTTATCTAATCTTGCATCATGATCACCATAGAAAACAAATACAGTATTATCATAATAATCACTTTTTTCAATATAATCAACAAATGTTCCTAAAGCCATATCAGCATAATGAACACTAATTAAATAATTACCTAATCTAGTATCTTTTAAATAATCTACAGTTTCAGTTTTTTCTTTTCCAGTATCTGGATCAATAATTGTATATGTATTAGTTAAATCTAGTTTACCAAAATAATTATATAATTCTGGATTAAATTCTGTAGCAGCATATGGTGAATGATTTGATAATTGAATTAAAGTTCCCATATAATTTTCATGTTCATTTTCTATTTTTTCTAATTTAGATTGCAATTGTAAGAAATAATCATAGTCACTTAATCCTAATCCAACCCATCTAGAATCTGATTTATCTGTTCCTTCAAACTTATCTTTAAATATCATTTCTTGATATCCTAAACTAGGATGCATATTACTTCTATTCCACATTGAAGGATTATTAGCATGACTACTAAAAGTATAATATCCTTTTTCAGTCAATATTTTAGGTATACTTGCATAATTTCTATCATAATACTGTACAAAAGCTGTACCACTATTCGCTGGCATTAACGAAGTGTTTAAAGTAAACTCAGTATCACTACTAGTTCCAATACTTATTTGAGGATAAAAATTACTAAAATACATTCCTTCTTTACTTAATTTATTTAATGTAGGTGTAATCTCCACATTATTTACTTTCATATTTACTAAAAAGTTTTGAATACTTTCCATATGAACAAATACAATATTCATTCCCTCAAGAACACCAGTATATTTATTATCTTTATGTTCCTCTGTACTAAACTTCTTACTATAAAAATCTTTAAAGTTCTTAGCAGCTTCATCATATCCAAACAACGAATTAATTTTTGGAGTCAAACTCTGTATCAAATCATTACCTTGGTATAAAACTATACCAAATCTTTGAACTACTAATTCTCTATTCCATTGTTTTACTAATCTACTTACATCAGTTCCATCTACATTAACTAAAGTAAATGCAAGTACTATTACTCCAGCTAATATTGTAGAAGTAAACATCTTTTTACTATTCTCAATTTTACTAACAAAAGTATAATAACTTCCCTTTTTTAACTTTGTATGTATCAATAAATAAAGAATTGGAAATATTACATAAATAAAATCAATGACTCTAAACTTTTCAACTAAAGAATCTCCAACTTCTCCAACTAAACCTAGTTCTGCTAATAAACTGAATGAAGCAAACGAAGTATAAAATACATAATATATAGAATTTATAACACACATAAGTGTTACTATTAACATCCAAGCAAAGTAATAATTAAATTGTTTTTTAGGTTTAACAAAATAACCAAATGATCCAATTATAATAAGTAATGCTAAATCACATATTAATGGTTCAAAAGGAGTATATTCATCAGTTCCTCTTAATGAAAATGTAAAGTTTCTTAACAATACTGTTTCAATTAATGTAAAAACCACAAATGTTAAGAACAATCTATTTGTAGATAAATACTTTGATATTTTTTTTCTTGTTTTCTTAAGAATATTAATTATTTTCTTTTTCAAATTAATCCCTTCTTACGAATATCATTATACCATATTTAATATGCAACGTTCAATAAACTTAAAATTGCACTTTTTTTAAATTTACACTTGAATTTTAATAAAAATAATGATATTATCAATTTACATGCAAAACATGTATGCAGGTGTAGTACAACGGTTAGTATGCGACCTTGCCAAGGTTGAGATGGCGGTTCGATTCCGCTCACTTGCTCCATTTAATAAATTTAACTAAGTATTATAAGTATACTTAGTTTTTTTATTTTCTATTTTCAGCATCTCAATCAGAATAATGAATAAGATTCTACTACTTTAAATATTCCTCTACATTATCAAGCAAATCTTGAATCTTAATAAATGTCTTAGATAAAGGATAACCATCAACAAAAATATGACTAACTGTTATATTTAAATTCATTTTATATCTTCCATTTTCTTCATAATACTTACCCCAACATATTCTAGGTATACATTGTGAACATTTATCATCAGGAATAGGATGTGTTAATTGTGTAAATTCTATCCAAGGTAAACAAGTAATATAATACTCATCATAACAATTTTCTGGATTATAATTTTCTTTTTCGATTTCTACTTTATTCTTAGTTCTATCAATTTTCCCATCTGCAATATTATAAAACTCTCTATAATCCTTAACATTTTTAAATCTTACATTTTCAAATGTTCCTGTTTTTGTCATAACTGTAAAAGCAGGATTAATTTCATCAAATATAACTGGTTCTTCACCAACCAGTCTCATTTTCATCTCGTCAATACTATTCAACCCATTTACAACAATATACAAAAGGTTTATAAAAAATGAAGTATTATGTTCTTTTGTATATTCTATAAGTTTAGTAACATCCATCACTACATTACAGCTATATGTACTATTAGAAAATGTTTTAAACCAATTATAAGTTTTTTCTCTATCTCCAGACATATCTAATTTCTTCATACTTACCTCCTAAATTTACTTGTAGTTATTATATCATACAAATAAAATATTCCATTTACAAAAAGATTCATTTATTTTATAATAAACATCACTATTGGAGGATATATGTATGGAAGAAGTAAAAATTAATGATGTTTCATATTTAAGAAGTGGTGTAAAATCAATAACTTATAATCCTGATGAAGTAGAATTCATTAATGGTATAGGTGTAGCTAAAGCAACAATTGATTTTGGCAGAAATGAAAAGTATGAATGCTATGGTTTAATTAATGAGCAAGGGGAAGAAATATTTAGTGATAAAGAAACTTATGCTGAAAGAAATTTAATGTTCTTACCTTATGTTAAAAAAATAACACGTATTAGTGAAAATGATTTTATTTGTCAAATAGATTGTGCAGATGATGGTCGCTCATGGACTGAATTAAGACATATAAAGTTAATAGATAATGTTGCAGAAAGAATGGAAGTAAAAATAGGAAGTTTTGAACTAACTGATATTCCCAATATATTAATTATAAATAATTGTTTATACGATATAAATGCTGCTAAATATATAAGTCACAATTACACTAAATTAAATTACGTTGGTGAAGGAGAATTTATCGTAAAAGATATCGTTACATCTTTAGAATATGAATTAAATAGTTACAAAAAGAAAAATGAAGCAACAGCTGAATATGACTATTTATATTTTAGAATAAATGCTAAAGATGAAAGAACCACAGAAATATTCTCTCAACTAATGTGTGGCACTTACTCTACTGATTTAACAACACCTTATGAAGAGATTAAAGATAAAAGAACTAGTGAATTAAAAGAAAGAGAAGCTAAATTAATATCTGAAACAGCTAGATTAAAAAAAGAAGTTAACTAAAAAGAGCTCATATTTTATGAGTTCTTTATTTATTCAAACTTATCAATTCTTTTGCTATTTCTAAATCCATCTTATCAATTGATTGTTTTGTTACACCTGCTATATGTGGTGTAATAATAACATTTTTTCTATAAACGTTAAATAAGTTATAATATTTATCACAATCTATATCTAACCCAACATAAAAACTACTATAGTTATCTGCTTTCTTTAACAAATAATCAACGTCTACAACTTCAGCTCGTGAAGTATTAATAAAGATTGCATTATTTTTCATTAAATCTATTTTATCCTGAGAAACTATATTATTTGTTTTATTGTTTAAAGGAACACTTATATTAATAATATCACTATCTTTTAAAACTTTATCAAGGTCTTCAAATACAACTCCATATTCTGATAAATCCCTATGTTTATCAGGATTTTGCGTATAACAAATCATATTCATATTAAAACATTTTGCTATTTTAACCACTTCTTTTGTAATATTTCCAGCTCCAACAAGTCCCAAAGTTTTTCCAAAAATATCTTCTGGCTTTTCATGAACAAATTTTCTATTTCCATTACCTTCTAAAACTAAACTATTAGATTCATATATTCTTTTGCTCAATGATAATATCAATGAAAATATGTGTTCTGCTACAGAATGGGCTATAGATTTTTTTATATTTATTACTTTTACTTTATTAGAATTAATAACATCTTCATCTATATGATCTAACCCAATAGACAACGAAGCAATAATCTTAGGAGACTTAACATACTTTAAAATTTCCTTAGAAATTATAGTTTTTACTCCAATAACTAACACATCATATTTCTCTAGCAAGTCTATTAAATCATTAGTATTATAATTTTTATTATCAGAATTTACATCAACACTTATACCACTACTTTTTAACTTATCTATAGCTTCTTTACTATAATCACTTATAATTGAATAAACTTTCATAAAAAACATCTCCTTAAATAATATATCTATTTTATTAATTCTCCATGACGTTGTAATTTAAAAATAATCTTACATCTTTAACTATTTCTTCAATTTCACTAAAGAAGACTAAAAATCACCTTAATCTACATACTCATGTTGTTCACTAGTCCATGCTGGCGTGCATGGAACTCCTGCTTCAAAGTTTCCAGAAAAAGCATAACATTCATTTTTATCAATAATTATTACATCACCCTGATTAAATTTAATAACATCTTCACTATCTTTCTTGTACAAAGTCCCACTACCACTAATAATATAAAGTAACTCCTTACACCCCGTATTAACTTGATATCCACTCTTAGGACTTCTACCATTTATATTTATAACTGCAAAATTTATATCTTTATCTTGACAAGGATAATCCATCCCTGAATACCCATCTCCACTATAGAACTCTGCTTCACTCTTCTTTATATATTCCATAATTATTCTCCTTTATTTCTATCCATTGTCAAAGGTGAATTCTCTTGTATAGGTATTAATCTTGTTTTTATAGTATTAATAAAAGCACATCTATGTTCTATTAAAAACTTCTCTGTATTTGTTGATAACTCATATTTTATATACACATTAGGAATAAATTCATATCTATCACTTTCAAAATTACCATAAGAAGTATCACTTTCTGTATAACTTCCTTTTAACATACTATATAAAAGATTCCATCGATCACAAGAACCAACATCAGTTTCCCTTTTATTATCATTAGCTTCTTTCACTACAGGTTCTTCTTGCATATCCAAAACTTTACAAGATATATTATTTTTTTCATAAATATCTCTTAATATTTTATCTCCATAATACTGATCTAACGCCACACTTATACATTTATCAACATCTGTATCTTTATTTAATACAACTAATCTTACTACTTCCTTATTTTTATAAAAAACTATTGCGTTATGTTTATTACTTATCTTTATATCAGGATGTTCTACTTCTATCAAACAATTACAATTTCTTACTACTTTATACTCATCAAAAGGAATATTATCATCTGAAAATCCATCAACAAATGCTCCATTAAAACATTCATACTGATTTTCATATTGTTCAGTCCATAAATCCACCGTATTTATTTTTTTCATATTTATACCTCTTATTCTTTATTCTCTTTTTTTAATATATTATTAACTGGTAAAGGAAATACTTCCTCTCTTTCTAATATAACATCTGCATAATGACGACCCATATCTAAATATTTTTCTACACTAACAACATCCATTGAAGTTATTGAAGGAAAAAAACTTTTTGAATAAACACTACCAGTAACTAAATCTCTTTCATTAATTTTACTGAAAGCTCTATTGAATCTTTCAAAAATATCTTCTAATTTATCATTCAAACCATTAACTTTTTTATACTCTACACAAAATCTTTTTCTAAAATCTGAAATACTTCTAAAACCTAAATCTAAATCAGTTAACATTATCATTGTAGCTAATACTAAATTATAAAAATCTAATTCTTCTTTATCTCCTGTTAAAATATAATCTGCATCATACTCTAAAGATAAGGGCATATCTCCACAAGATTTATACCATATCATTGCTTTATCTTTTTTTATATCAATAACAGAATCTTTAACTGAATCACTAGCTAACCTAATATCAGGAACATCTACATTTATAA
Organism: uncultured Bacilli bacterium; assembly: GCA_910584655.1. GTDB lineage: Bacteria > Bacillota_I > Bacilli_A > RF39 > UBA660 > Coprovivens. The sequence goes on along the minus strand of CAJUBJ010000003.1, from coordinate 31,407 downwards.
TTCTAGAAACTAATACGTTAAGTAAATCATGTCCCCCTAATTCAGTATCCAAATAAAACTTATAAGATTCATTTTCTGCAATCTCTGTAAAGTGACCAACTAATTCCAGATAAATATTTCTCCACTCAATATCTGTATAACTATAAAATAAATCTAAAAAATAAATTTCATTATCACTAGCATTTCTACATTCATTTATTTCTTTAACTTTATTTCTCATTATATTAACACACCAATAAGCACTAGCTTGTATACATGTTAACTTAACTTTTACACTTTCCATAATAAACCCTCCCTTATTAATTAAATATTCTATCATAAAAAAAAGGAAAACACTATGTTCTCCAATTTACAATTATAAAAATTTTTTTAACTTTTCAACTGCTTCTTCTTGAAATTTAACATACTCCTGAATTAACTTATGAACTTCAGGGTCAGTATCTTTATGATTTAATAACTTTCTACCTTCTATAATTCCCATATTAGTTCCTTGTAACAATAACTCAGCAATTTTAGAACTACTATCATCCATCATTGTCTTCATTTCTACACCAGACCATGTCATAAATTTATTCATTGCATTAGTTTCATGTGGATCTCCACTACTATATTCTGGATACAATTCACAAATTTTATCAGATATTTCCTTATATTTATCATATTGCTTTGTAAGTTCTTCTTTTAATTCATCATTACTTACCTTATCCAAAATAAAATGAATTGCATCCCTTCCCATACAAGTTCCTTTATTTAATTCATCTAAAACATTAACTTCAATTTGTTCTTCTTTCATAACAATCCTCCTAAAATTATAATGGTAATATATTAACTAATTTATTCATAAAAAAACTAAAACATTTCTGTTTTAGCAATTATTATTTAATTTCGTAAATCCAACCTGGTTGCCAACTCTTAGTTTTTCTCCAATCTTGATCTATTGCTTCTTCCCAAGTTTTACCTTCTAATATTACTTGTAATGCTAATTGTGGAGCTTTATGCGCAACAATAGCAATATGTTTACCATCATAATTTTCTTTTATATATTCACAAAACTCTTTTAATCTCTTTTCTACATCTAGCATACATTCTCCATTAGGAAATCTCTCTTCAATATGTTCTTCATATTTAGCTAAACTACTATCCATACCATTGTAATCACCATAATTACATTCTCTTAATCTCTTATCTTGGATAATATCTTTAACACCTTCAAAAGTATATTTCGCTGAATCTATTGCTCTTTGTAAATCAGAACAAAATACCAAATCAAATTGATTAATATCAACTTGCTCTTTTAAAACTATACTTTGCTCTACTCCCTTTTCTGATAATACTCCAGGTAACCATCCAGTTGATTTATGCTCTATATTATCAAGTGTTGTACCATGTACAAAATAAGTTATTTTAACTGCCATATCAATTCCTTCTTTCTTTAATTTATTTCAATTACTTCACCATCATCAGGCACTATTACATGACCATTAAAGTAATTTTGAGCTTCTTTAGTATACAATTCTTTTCTATCTTTTCCATGAGATTCTTCAGTATGATATAAAATTAAATTTTTTACATTTAATTTATTCATAACTTCACTAACACTTTTAGTAGTTGAATGATTCTTCTCATAAGCATGAAATATTTCTTCTTCTGAATCTAAACAAAAAGCTTCATGCATTACATAATCATAATTTTTAAATCTATCATATAAATTAGGATTTAATGTTTCATCTCCTAAAAAAGCTATTCTCTTATTATTTAATATACATTCAAAACCATATTGTTTAGTCCCTCTTGCTTGTATATCAAAAAAAGTATAATCTGTTCCATTAATATTATATTTATCTCCATCCTCTAAAACATGAAAATCTACAATACTATAAATAGCTTTCATTAACTTATCAGGTAATATATATTTAGAAACACCATTTATTGCTTCATAAACTACATCATTACAATAAATATTAATTCTATCCTTTATATTTCCATGCATTACATCTCTACTTATTTTTTTAAACAACCAAAATATGCCTAAAATATGATCAGTATGACTATGACTTATAAATATATGTTTTATAGATTTATAATCAATATTAGATTCATTTAATCTTTTTATTATTTCAATACTTCCACCAGTATCAACTAAAAAATTACCACTTTCATTTTGTACAACAAAACAAGTATTATATAACTCTAATGGTCCACCATTGCCTACACCTAACATTATTATTTTTTCCATCATACCACCTATCCTTCTTTTAACATTTTATCTAATTTCGTAGCTATTTTTCCATAATAAGGATTATTACGTAACTCATCCATATTTATCCACTTATAATCACCAAGTTCACGAGTATCAACTTTAATATCATAACTTTCAGGAACAACAAATAAATATCTAAATTCAAAATGATAATGAGAAGGTAAATCTAATCTTTCATTATATGAAATCATATGTGTATCAATATCTATTGGTACTATTTTATCATCAACTATATTTAATGCTTTTAAATTACTTATACCTGTCTCTTCAAACACTTCTCTCCTAGCTGCTTCAAAAGGAGATTTATCTTCTTCATCAATATGTCCCCCAGGATATAAATAAATATTCAAATCTTTATGGTATAAACTCAAAAACTTCTTATCTTTAATAGAATATATAAAACCACCTGCAACAATATGACCATCAAAATTATTCCAATCAATTATCTCATCGTCATTAAATTTTTCTAAATATTCTAAAAATAAATTTAGTCTATCTTTTTCTTCACTAAAATGTTCTAAATATTTATTAACAGAATCAAGGATTATTTTCTTTTCCATTTATATCACCAAATTCATTTTATTTATTCTTATAATTTATATAATGTGGTATATCTTTATTTTCTTGATAATACTTTTCAATACCTGCATCTTTTATTTTATTACTTCCATCTAACCATTTTTGAATAGTTGTTTCTTTAAAACCAGATTTTTCTACTCTTTCGCAAGGAAACTCACTGCATTCACCACAATAATTTACGTCATGTTCTTTTACACATTCTGGAATAATACATCCTTTTATACTACAGCCAGCTTCTCCACCATTACGACATCCTCCACATTTAGGAGTAGCAAATTTTTTCAATCTTTTTTGAAATATTCTAAATTCTTCAAGTCTATCTCTATATTGTTCTTTTAAATTCTCAGCTAAAAATTCTTCATGTCCCTCTAATAATCTTAATAACTCTTTAGCATGTAAACTTATATCTCCATATTTACACCCTGTACATGTACTACAAAACATTGAACAAGGAGCAACAGCGTCTAATAACTTTTCTTCTATCTCCATATTATATAAACTCACTTTCTTCTAATAAAGGAATTATATCTATAGCAGGTTCTTCATAAGGATGTACTTCTCTTAATTTGTTAATAACTTTTCTAACTTTATCAACATCACAAACAACTTCTAACTTATTTTCATTAGCATATTCTAATTTACCATTCTCTCCTAAATAAGGATTAGCTACCTCATCAGGCTTAAAAGTTCCAGTACATTTTATTATCATTGCACAATCAGTATAATTACCAATAACCCCTGCTCCAGCACTACAAATAGCTTCTCTCACCATTTCTGTATTTTCTACTGGCACAGTAACTACTATTTTTACTCTCTTAACATCTAACTTCATAAAATCACTACTCTCTAATTATTATAACATACATTTAAGCAACCAAATCTCTTACCAAACTTTTCTTCTTAGAGATTCTTTCCTCGTTGATTGCTCCTGTACCAAGAGATATAATCTCACAACCTGTTTCACTTTCTAACCATCTTAGATATTCTCTTATATACTTATTAAAATAAACTTCATCTATCATTCCTTTATAATGATAAAAATCATAATCTAAATGTTGAAAGAAATTAAGATACAAACCATAAGGATGATTAATTCTACAATTATTCTTTAATTTACTTATATCTAAATCAAATACTCTTCTCTCCATCTTTGTAACTGTTGTTTGTTCAGATAAATCAGGAATATATTGTTCACCCTTATCTTCGTAAAATCTTTCTATTGGTGGTAAATCAAGTAATAATGATTGATAAGTCTTTTCTCCCTTATATACCAATCTTTCTAATTCACAAGCCTTTTCAAAACTTACCTTTTCAGGATGATCTATATAATAAGTTGCTTTACTTCCAAATAATTGTTTTAAATAAACTTCATCTACACTCACTAATAACTCAAATATATAATCCTTATTTTGAAAAGCATCAGTTGCATACATTTCCAAATCTCCTTTAATAGGATAAGTTCCTAAAATAGAAGAAACATTTATTTGTGACCAATTTAACTCATCTCCTCTTCCATAAGCTCCTGTATATATAAGTTCACCTGACTTAGTTACATTACTAATCCTAATTGGAAATGGTCTCATAACCATTATCGTTCCAAGTAAAGATTCTGCTGGAAGTCCACTATCTGACAAAAGCTGTGTAGTAGACACATTTCTACTTGTTACATAAGGATAATTACCACTAAAATTTAAAGACAAATCACAACCTTGCGCTCCCTCTAAAACTACAAATTCTTGAATGTTATCTAAATGACTATGAACTCTTGTTAACCATTCATCATTACTACATCTAACTGCATTTTTATAAGTTTTAAAAAATTCTAAATTAGGATCTCTCATTAGTTTTTCTTTACTAACAGCTCCACACCCTTTAAATGTTGACCCACTTTTTATATGAGCACGTTCAAACTCTTTATGTCTTTCACATATCAAAGGTACCATTTCATGAACATATATTTTCCTATCACCTAAATATGGTTTAGCCATTTCATATTCTCTTTTAAATACTTCCATATCTATAGCTGAACCAGGACCTATAAACAACTCTGTATTTGGATTAACAATTGAAACTGGAATATTTCTAAATACCAAACTCTTACCCTTACTATCTACAAAAGTATGTCCAGCATTAGGCATACAATTAGTAATAGCAGCTCCAACATTAATTGTTGAATCCGTTGCCAATTCACCAACTACTTTAGCTTTACCACAACTACCAGCCGCTCCATCAAGTACTGAGATAACATTTCTTATCATAAAGGCACCTTCTTTAATTTTGTTTTTTATTATACCAAAAAAGACTACATATGTAGTCTCTAAATTCAATTAATTATTTTTATATGCTAGATTCTTCTACTAAAAAATTACTTAATTCTTTTAGAATTTCAGTTTCAACTATCTCATTATATATAAATTCATTATAACTATTTGATTCTTTTATAAAATATTTTTCACTAAAATCCAAAACATAGTTGATTTTATTTAGTAATCTTTCTTTATTTTCTTCTTTTGTGTTAATTTCTATATCTTTATAAGCTTTGAATTTATCAATACATCTATTTTCCATTCTATTAGTTTTTAAAAAATTTAATTCATCTTTAGAAATTTTGTCACTGGTTCTGTATTTTTTTGCATAGTTAGAATTTGTAAATAATTCGTTATCATCTTCAAGAGACATATAACAAATTCTAATATTTATAAATATTTCATTTAAAATTTTATTATATTCATCATCATTATTATTAATTTCTTTTATTTTGTACCACTTGAATGTATCATTTCCTTCAGCTATAAAATTCATATTATCTTCTATTTTTTTTATGTTTATATCATATAAATTCCACAATAAATTGTCATTTTTTATATCGATATAATTATTTTGTTTACTTTCTATAAAAAATAAAACTCCAATAGCAATTGAAAAAATTAAAATAATACCAATAGTAATTGTCTTTTTCATAAATACCACATCCATCTTTAACATTCACATTTTTATTATAACAGCAATCAACTTAAAAATCCTTTACGCAACATATCATCATGAACTTCTTTTTCTATTCCATCATAATCAATAAATTTTTTATAATAATCAATCTCTTCTTTTAGCTTTTCTTGATAATAAGGTCTAGCTTTCTCTGCTATCGCTTCATAAGATGGCATTAATAAAGGTAGTGCATATTTATCACTTTCGATATCTGCATTCTTAATATCTTGATACTCTCCAAAACTCATTACAGTATTTTTATCATAAACTCTGTTAACTTTAGGATGTTGCATCTTTTCATATAAACCACGCTCAAATACTAATCCTAAAGAAGTATCAAATACCCATATAGTACCATCTCCGCCTTTGCCTTCTAAATAACAATGCTCTGCATATCTTGGGTTTTGATCCTCCCCATTTTCAGCTATATAATGAGGATTAAATCTTAAAGAATCTATATCAGCTTCAATCATTTGATAATCATCATCAAAAAAAGCTAAAGATAAAAGTATTGCTCTATCATAACAAAAACCATTACATGCTTCATTACATAACAATACTATTGAAGCAGGAAGCCCACCATAATAAATATTTCTTAAAGCTTTAATTAAATTATCACTATAAAGTCTAATTAAACCATGTTCTACACCATAATTAAATAACTCTCTATATTTTTCCTGGTACAATTTCCATCTTTCATTTACTACATTCACTTCCATAGTCAATCCCCCTTTGGTTTAACTAACAAACTTTAGAATCTCATCACTAATGTCCTCTATATTATCATAAAAAATAATATCTACCAAATTTTGACATCCTCTAACTAATCCAGAAATTTTACTACCTTTTTTAGCAATAACTAATACTGGAATATTAAGATTAACTGCTTCTTGTAACTCCATTCCTTGCCCAGTAGAAATCGTACTCATTTCAGCAATAATATACTTTGTATCTTTGAGTAAATTCATTGCTCTTTCATATCTTTCTAAGTCATTACCTTGAAACTTCATTGTATCAAGAGGACTAGAAATAAAATACTTATCAGCATCTATTAAACTAACTAATTTCTCATAAGTTTCTACAGAACTATTATCAGCAGTAAGTACAGAACCAGTAATTAAAACTCTTTTCTTTTTATAAACTTCATCATTATTTAATACTTTATACCATACTTGTAAAATATCTTCTTGCTCTCTAACTACCTTATCTAAAACTAATTTCTTTTCAAAAAAATCTCCTTCGAAAAGATTAATTCCTTTATTTAATACATATGGATTATAGTTAATAATAACTTCATTAACTATATCTTCTTTCATAAACATTGTATTAGTCCTAGCTCCTCCAGATACAAATACTTTATTTATATTCTTTTCTTCACACACTTTATAAAAGTGTTCCATAGAATTAACAACTATAACATTATCATAAGGATACTTAACATCACTTTTAGAAAAAACTATAACAGTTACATCCTTTAAATCATTAATATAATCACTACCCCAAGACATAACATTCTTAAAAGTCGTATTGCCCCATACTAAACAATCATATTCTTTTAAAAAATCTAACATTATTTGATAATTTCTTTCCAATAAAAAATCTTCACTACCATTTTCATAAGCTATAAGTCCATTTATTGAACTAGCCATTTCTACCGTTACTTGCATATTATCTCTCCTTCATACCTTGTTCTTTTAAACCTAAAGTTTTATTATTCCACAACTTAACTTTCTCATCATTTAAACTAATTGAAAATATATAAGTTTTTAATCCTTCAGGTTCATATGGATCTTTATCATCTGGATTATCATAAATTTCTTGTATCATACCTTTACTTTTATATAACCTATGAGCATCAACAAAACTTTCATCTGAATATAATCTTAAATTTTTATATCCTTTATCTCTCGCCATATCAATTGTCATATCTAAAACTTTATTTCCATATCCCTTACACCTTAAATTAGGTAAAATACCAAACCATCCTAACCAGGCATCATCTGGATACTCATGATAAGAATAGACTCCAGTAACTCCAATAGGTAAATCACCATCATAAGCAATATAAAAGTCTAATTCTTTTCTATAGGGATTATGTTCTACACATTCAATAAAATTTTCTCTTCCATCTTCATCTGGAAATATTTCATTTTGAATACTTACAGCCAATTCCAAATTATCATCTATTATTTTTTTGAAATTTATTTTTTGTTCCATACTACACCACATTTCTTTAAAAATTATTTTACTATAAATACTATTATCAAACAATTAACTAAATTAAATAATTTTTAATATAAATAAAATAAATGTTATAATACTTTAAAGAACGGAGAATTTATATGGAAACAATCGGACCTAATAATGGCTTTTTTGAATTTGTAACTAGTGAAGAAGAATTTATAATTGATGGAAAGATTAAAAATGTTAAAAGAAACTTTGTAAGAAGGCCTCCTGGAATAAGAGCTTTAATTATTAATAAAGAAAAGAAAAGCATTTTATTTTCTAAAGAATTTAGATATGAATTAAATGACTGGGATTTAAGACTACCTGGTGGAAAAGTATTCGACTCTCTTGAAGAATATAAAGAATCATTGCATATTGGTGATGTTATAGAACATGTTGAAAAGACAGTACCAAAAGAAGTACTTGAAGAAATTGGTCTTATAGTTAAAAATCCTAAACTAATAAAAGTATCTAAAGATGGTGCTGGTGTTATATGGGACTTATACTATTATGAAATAACAGATTATGAAATAAGCGAAAATGGACCACAACTTGAAGAAGATGAAGTAATTAATGGTTATGTATGGAAAACATTTGATGAAATAATTGAACTATGTGCTACAAACAAAATTCATGAAGATAGAACAGTTGGAGTACTACTAACTTACATTTTAAATAATAAATAAAACAAAAAGTTCATAACTTAAAAATTATGAACTTTTTTTAATAAGCATTTCTCTACTAATATAAATATAGTAATTAAAATACCACTAATTATTACAAATAAATAAAAACTAATTCCTCTTGATATCAACATAGCACTAGATAAAATACTCATAGGGAAAAACATTTTAAACATAATCATAAATCCGCCTTCAGAAACTCCCATCGCTCCAGGAAATGGTAATGAAGAAACAGAAATATATAACACAGCTTCCATAAATATAAAAGTTAAATAACTAACATCTTTTAAACCAAATGACAAGTATACAAAATATGGAATACTATGATACAAAATCATTTGTAAAGAAGTTGTCATAATAATTTTACACAATACTAATTTATTATTCTTTAAATACAATGAACATTTATGATACTCTTCTATTTGATTATTAAATTTTACCATAAATTCATCAACTTTTTTATAATGAAAAACATTTAATATTTTACATACTATCTCCATAAACTTAAGAGCAAATTTTTTAGAAAAAATCATCACAAGTAAACACAATAAGATAATAATATTAAGTGTTAATCCTAAAAATAACAAATACTTAATATTGCCAATATTATTAATTAAAATATCATAATTATAAATAAAACCTATTATTGCAATTGTACAAGAAACAAATTGAAAACTAGATAATTCAACTAATAAAGCCAGTGCTGAATGAGAAACAGGCAATTTATCTTTACTCATAAAATAAAGCTGTGCAGGATCTCCCCCACTAGCAGAAGGAGTTATAGAACTAAAGAAAAATCCAACTAATGCATATTTAAAAGATTTCAGTAAACTTATCTTACATCCGCAAGTTTTTAAAACTCTTCTAATATTTATTCCTTCACAAGATATAAAAATAAACATAGAAAGTACAGAAATACCAATAAATAAAACATTTACATTCTTAACATTATTAATTATTTCACCAATATTATTATCTTTAAGTACAATATAAAAAGTTAAAATAACAAATAATAAGAATAAAATTGCATTAAAAATTCTTTTCGTAATTTTACTATTTTTCATAATACCTATCTATCGTCTCAAACTTAAAACCTTTACTTAATAATATAGGTAATATTTTATCTAATGCTTCTATAGTTCTACTAGGAGCCTCGTTTTCTCCTCTTCCATCATGTAAACAAATTATATCTCCACCTTGAATACGACGTAACAATTTAACTTCTATATCAAAAGCTGTAGTATCACCTTCCCAATCCTCTGCCATTACATTCCATAATACTAGTTTTAAATTGTATTTCTTTAAATTAAATAAACTTGCTAAATTCAAATCTCCCCATGGTGGGCGATAATATACTACATTTTTACCTAAACTCTTCATTATATTTATACTATCTTTAAAATCCTTATTTGTTTTAAAAATATCCATTAAATAAGCATTTTCATGTCTTAAAGAATGTAATCCGATTATATGACCTTCCTTATCCATTCTTTCTATTATTTCTTTATTATCTCTTGCAAACTCTGCCACACAGAAAAAACTCGCCTTTATATTATACTTTTTTAAAATATCAAGTAACACACCTGTATAATCACTACTTGGACCATCATCAAAAGTTAAATAAATTGTTTTACCATTCTCTTTTCTATTTAACTTGTATTTAAATTTAAAAAATAAAGAAGGAACAAGTACATATAAAAGATATATTAAAACTAATATTGCTAAAACAATTATATATTTCATAACTATAATTCTCCTCCTTTACTAAAAGTTGTAAAAGAAATATCTTCAAAGCTTTCTTTTATCTTTTTCATATTACTAATCATTTCTAATCTTTTATTATTATCATTGATTAAATTAATAATGCTCGCTGAAATAGATGAATTTTTCTCCCAAACAACCTCGCCAATTTTATTATCTTCAATATATAAAGCATTTCCTAATTCTTGCTTTAAGAATGGCTTAATTACAAAAATTGGTGTCTCAGAAACAATAGCTTCAAACATTGTAACACCACCAGCTTTAGTTACAATTAAATCAGCTTCTCTCATATATTTATAAACTTCATTAGTAAAACCTATTACATTAATATTTTTATATTTATTAGATAACTTATCATACATTTTTTGATTATTACCAACAATTACATTTATAGTAAAGTTTTCAGTTTCATCTAAATCACTTAAAAATTCATCTATTGAAGGTATAAGGCCTAAACCTCCACCCATAATCAAAATATTATGTTTATTCTTTACTTCTTTTTCAAATTTAAAATTTTGTTTAACAGGTATTCCAGAAATTATTATTTTATTTTCAGTTACACCTTTATCAATTAAATTATTCTTTGTCTTTTCACATGCAACAAAATATAAATTAGTTTCATCACTAATCCACTCCTCATGAACATCAACATCTGTAACACATGTATTTAAAATAACATTTGAATTTCTCATTTTTTTATAAGCAGAAATATATTGTGAACAAACAGGAAATACTGATATCACCATATCTATTTTATTTTCTAATAATAATCTATCTATTTTCTCAACAATAAAACTTTTTAATGGCGCATTACTATTTTTAGATCCAATTTTATTTAAGAAATTATATAACATACAACATTTATTTACCAAAAAATTAAAAGTTCCATAAATAACTTTACTTATTAAAGGAAACAAATACTCAATAAAATCAATTATTTGAACATTATAATCTGGATTCTCAAGCAATATCTTTTCTTTAATAGAATTAGCTGCACTTGTATGACCAAAACCAAATTTACCAGTAAGTATTAAAACATTCATACCCCTCACCTCAACTAGAATTTTATATTATCAACTGGTTGCATTCTACCAATTTTAGCTTGCAAACTGTACACTTTAAGTTGCATCACATATAAAAAACTATATTTTCCCCTTCTTAAATAAAATTATAGTAGAGTAAAGTGACATATAACTTACTTTTGCATAATAAAAAACAGCATCATTACTGACACTGTCATCTACTATTTTATCTGACTTTTCTAAATATTTTATATAACACTTAGTATCATCTAATATAATTATTTTCTTCTCCTCATCAACATTTCCATAAATTTTACATACATCTCCTACATGAGCAAAACTTTGAAATTTCCACAACGTTGATAATACTTTATATTCCTCATCATTATACTTAACAATCGCTACTCTTGGTAACATTGCACTACTTATTCCCTCAATTACTTTTACTTCAACTTCTTTATCTATACCACACTTTTTTGGAATACTCATATTTTCTAAATCAATAAACCTTGGTGTTGATAACACCCCATTATCCAACTCTATTCCACTCCAATTACGACTTACAATTTCCTTTAAATCACATTTCTCACTAAATTTAACTTTGTGCTTATTATACTGATATTCAACATGTTCTTTGCTAATAGAACTTACATTCAGCTTCTTCTTTATATACTCTATATTCTTATAATACTTATAAAGATTATCTTTACCATATATAGAAAAATCAACATCCTTAGTTATATCAAATCCAATCAAATAAGAACCAAAAATCCCAATATCTTTATCATCAATTCCAATTTCATTTAATACAAGAACATATTCTTTCCATATACCTTCTAAATTAGACTTATTATTTTTATAAAAATTTCTTGGATTAAATAATCTTTTAAACTCTCTTGGTACTTCTAAAATTCCATTATTATCATTATCTTTAATATATCTTTTTCCTGTAATATTATTTAACTTACCTTCATCACTTACTCTATAAACAACATATCCTTTAGCTATTCCATCAGTTATATTATTTACTATCCAAAAATTATCATCATAATCTAAAACATAATCTAATAATTCTATATTTCTCATTACTTTAATTGCTCCCTATTTAAAATTAAATTAGTCATTGAAAAATGTTTTATATTTTGTTTCTTCATAACACTCAATAATTCATCTCTTCTTCTAACTTTTACACTTTCTGGAACTTTGCCATCCATTAGAGCTGCTTTTGTATTTGGTCTTTCATTATACATAAAGACTTTAACTCTATCAAACAATCCACTTCTTAATATTTCTTTAGTTTTTATAAAATCCTCTTCTGTTTCTCCAGGAAATCCAACTATAACATGTGTATTTATTTTCAACTTTTTATTATTTTTTTTAACTCTTTTTATTCTCTTAATTACATCATCTATCTTATAAGGTCTTTCCATTAAATCTAAAATTCTTTGTGAGCCACTTTGCATAGGAACTGTAATATACAAAAATTTCTTGTCTTTCAAACACTCAATAACTCGATCACTAAGTCCATTTGGATTAAACTCTGGTATCGAAAAATAAATATCATCCTTTATCTTAACAACTTCTTCTAATAACTCTTCTAAAGAACAACCTATATCTTTTCCGTATGCAGAAGCATCATCTGAATTTAAACCAAATAACGTATAACCCCTACTAATACCATCAAATATAGCTTCCTTAATCTCTGATAAAGGTCTACTCTTTAACTTTGTGGTAAACTTTTCTGAACAATAAGTGCATCTTCCTCTACATCCACTAGATATCTGCAAATAACAAACTCTTTCTCTTTTCAATCTATATTCAATATGCTTACTATGTAAAATATACTTATTGAATTGATATAATAAGTTCTTATTAAAATCTAACTTTTCTGAAACAGAAGTAGCTCTTGTTTGTATATCTTTCTTAAACTTAAACTGTTTCTTTACTTCACTTATATCTCTACCAAACAATAACATATTTTCATTTATTGCCAACAATTCATCACGAATAATACTAGGTAAACAACCAATTACAACAATTCTCTGTTTATCATTAATTCTATTATCTATAGCTTTTATAAATCTATAAAAATATTCTTCTTTACTTTTTAAAAAACTACAAGTATTAACAATAATATAATCTGCAAATTCTTCTTTTTCAACTTCTTCATACCCATTAGCTAAAAACAAATTATAAACATCTACTCCATATAATTTAACTCTTGTACAAGTTCCATTATTATACATATAAAACTTCTTTGACATAATTCACAATCCTATCTACTGTATTTTCTAAATTATCATTAATCACATTAAAATTATCTTTTCTTAAATAATCACCTATCTTTTCTATATTCTTTATATTATCTATCCAATTACTTCTTCTTAACTTTTCTTTTTTTCTATATCTAATCAATAAATCATCTGTTGATAAATCTAAATTAATATAGACAATATCATATTTAGTTTTATCAATTAAACTAATAAAATCTTTATTTATTGTTGAACCTTCAACTATCATGACATTATCATTTATATTACTCATAACCTTTAACATAATATTGTTTATTACTTTAGAATGTTTTAAATATCCATCTATTACAGATAAGTTATCCAATTTATAAGCTTCATGAGTTGTTGTAAAAACATATTTACTAAATTTACTTTTATAAGATTTTGTAAATGCTTTAATAATATCCACACTAACTACTTTATCAATTCCAAGTTTTAATGCAATATTATAAGCAATAGTTGTCTTACCTGTACCAGGAACACCACCTAGTAAAATTAACTTAGTTTTCATTAGCTGCCCCCTTTAATAGTTCTTCATGTAATTTAATAGAAATATCTACATTACTTCCATTTCTTATATAATCATTAAACACACCAATATAATGATTAGTCATTCTATCTCCTTCACCTAAAAATAATTGTTTATTATTAGTTAAATCAATAACTTCTTGATTCATACTATCAAGTCTTAAAATCATATCATCATAATACATTTCAATATACTTTTTACTTTTTTCATTATTCCATAATACTTCTATAGTAACAGGAATATTTTCAACTTCGAAATCAGATAAAGAATAATAATCATACTTATCACCTTCATAACATTTCTTATTAACATTTTTAAATTTAACATCATATCCAAACATTCTTGTAATAGCAGATAAGGGATTAATAACTTCATCTAAATAAGATCCGCATAATGTAATTGCTTTATCTACAATTCTTTCATCCTTTACATAATCATCACTTATATAAACATATATTTTATTAGGTCTTCTATTTATATTTTTAATAAAATAATCTATCTCAACTCCATAAGCAAAATGTAATGAATTATAATAATTATCTTTATTGATAAACATTTTTAAATTTTCTAATTCATTTAATGAAGTAACAATTGGTTTTTCTAAAATAATTTTTTTACCATTGTTTATTAATTTTTTTGCCATTTCTAAATGTAAAACTGGTGAAGTAGCAATTACAACATTTTCACTTTCTAGATTTAAATAATCATTCTTACATTTATATTCTTTAATTCTTTCTTCATCTTTATCACATAATTCTATTTTCTCAAATTCTTTAATACTTCTTAAAGCATTATATTGTTTTAAAAAAGCATGCCCTAATCCAACTATTGCTATTTTCATTATTTTTCCCCTTTCTTGTAAAGCGTATTTATTACACATATCATTTTAAAAAAAATACTTTATTAATCAGCTTTCGATATATAATTTTGAACTAACTGACCGCACCCTAACTCTGTATTATTTTGAGTTCCAAATAAATAACAATCGTATCCCTCTTTCTTAATTAACTCCATTATTTCTAACATTCTTTCATTATTAGGAGAAGACAAATTGTATGTTTTACATTTTTTTGTATAATTTAAAAATGAAATTTTTATAGTTATATCTTTTTTAAACTTCTCTAAATAATTTAACATTTTATATACATCATCATTTGAACTATTAAAGTCACTGATTACAACAAAATTAAGTTTAACTCTACATTCATTATGAACTTCTTTATATTTGACTGCTCTTAAAATATTTTCTTCTAAATTATAATTATGAGGTAAATTTTTAATTATATATTTTATCTTTTCATTTTCGCATGAATAATAAGGTAATTGCAATGTTCTAATTGGCAGATTCATGTCACTCCAATAATCAAAACATGTATTATCAAAAGCTGTTGTTGCTATATTAACTTCAACATTTTTATACTTTTCTTTTATTAGATTTATACCTTCTGCAACTTCTTTTTTTACCAAAGATGGTTCACCAATACCTGTAAAAGCAATATAAAATTTAGGATAATCAGAAGGATTCAAACCACTTGATTCTAAACAAGTATCAACTTGATTCATATAATCTTTTGCTTGAAAAAAAACGTGCTGCTCTGGTAAAGATCCTAATGCACAAAATCTACAACCAACAATACAATTATACATATTACTTAGTTCTATAGTTAAATCTAATGGTTCATCATCTTTTAAATGAACTATAGTCATGCATTCTATTATTCTTTTATCATCATATCTTAATAAATATCTATCAATTTTTTCCTTATTCCATCTACGAGAATTATAATCAATAGCTTTACTAATTTTTTCTACAACTTCAAATCTTTTCACACTCACATCTTCTTTCATTTCTAATTTCTTATAGGTTGATATATGTGTAAAATATACGCATATACTTTTAAAATAAATAATTGTCTCAAACAATTTTACAATCTTAACAAATAATACTAATCCATTTTAAACGTTTAATATCTTCTATTTACTCTTTTTTATATTTTTCCTTCCAATACCAGTATATGCGTATTTTTTACACTTGTCAATATATAAAAAAACATTTTAACTATTTTTAGTTAAAATGAATTATTTTATAAAACATTTTTATTGATTTTTTAAAAACTCATCTAAATATTTTTTCCACTCTATAGCATCTTCTTCTTCAAATAAATGATATAGAATAGATACTATAATATCATGTCTACTTGACGCTTCTTCCTTTCCTGCTTCTGTCATCATAAGATTTTTCAATCTTAAAAGTTTATCAAAGCAATGACAAACTGCACTATCATCGCACAATTTGTAATTATCAAAATTTACTGAAGCTTCAGGAAATACTTTTCTATCAAAAAATGGTCTTCCATGAGCTTTTTGATAATCGTAAGTTCTCAGAATTCCAGTAACTCCAAGACCATCACACATATCTGCATCAGATACAATCTTTCCTTCTAGAGTTTCAGGACGTATGCCATTTAAACACTTTTTATATCCTATTCTTTTTATTGATTCAAGAACTTTTTTTTGTGTTTCTTCACCTACACCAACTTTACTCAAAATCATTTTAGCATTAGATAAATTTTCAGCACTTTCTTCACCAAACAATTTGTAATCATCAACTTCATGTAATAAGGCAACCAAACTAACAACTAAAACATCTGCACGTTCTTTCTCTGCAAATTTAACACTTAACTTATAAACTCTATTAACATGATCCATCCCATGACCAGAGTTATCTTTACATAACAATTTATATACTTCACTTTTAACTTCTTCTATCATTAACGTTCTCCTTAAAAAAATTTATTACTTCTGTACTCCTTCTCCATACTCTTACACAATTACATAAAATATTCGCAATTTTATCTTCATCTTCACATTCATTATAAAACAACTTATCATCATTAGAAAAATGCACTGTTTCTCTATTTACTTTTTCAGTAAACATAGTTCCCACTACTACATCTTTAATTTTATAAACCTCTATATATTTTTTATAAAACTCTATATCTTTAAGTGTCACATTCTGCAATACTGGTTTTATATATAATACAACTGGAATATTACTACTTAACAATTCAAAACTTTTAAACCTTCTTATTACACTTTCTGTTTTTTCTTCATAATAATCATGACTAGTAATACTACTAGAACTAATAAAAATTGTAAACTGTCCCTTATATTTTATTAACGGAATAATTTCTTTTACATCTTCATAAGAAACATATCTTTTCGTAGACATTTGTACACTATTACCATTATTTAAAAAATACTTTATTAACTTAATAGTTTCACTTTTATTTAATTCATCAAAACATTCTGAAAAACAACCAATCGTAATTAATGTATCTTTTGTATATTTATAATCAGACTCATTTAATAATTCTAAAACCTCTTCCCAAGTTTTAGATTTTATTGTAGACATACCTAACTTAGATAAATAACAAAATCTACATTTACTATTACAACCTAAACTAGTATTAATAAATAATCTACTTTCATCTTTAGCAAACAAGTACCCATTATCTATCATTATAATTCCTTCTTTACTTAATAAAACTATACTAAATTATTAAACCAAATTCAATAAAATAATTTCAAATGCGTTTTATATACACATTTATCTTTTTAGTGTTATAATTATCTCGGAAGGTGATTATTATGCAAAAATGTATTTGCTTAATTGAGAGAAAACTCAAAGTATATTAATCCTTCTTTTCTTACAACTTAATTAAATATTAGAGTAGAAAATAAATAGTTAAGACTCATAAAACGGGAAGTTGTTTATGAGGCAAGAGAAATCGCTCATTTATTTTCGCATTCCGCTATTGATAATAAAGATTAACAATCCTTGTTTTTCATGTGCGGAAAAGAAAGGATTTTTTATATGAACAAAACAAAAAAAATATTATTAGATGCTTTATTATTAGCATCAACTATTGTCTTAGGACGTATTTTATCTATTAGAACTCCACTACTAACTATTGGATTCTCATTTGTTCCAATAATGCTATCTGCTATTATACTTGGATGGAAACACTCAACATTTATTACAACTATAAGTGATATTATTGGAGCTTTATTATTTCCTACTGGAAGTTACTTTTTTGGATTTACTATTACCTCATTCTTAACTGGACTTACATACGGATTACTTCTTTATAATAAAAATGAATTTAAAATTGATAAAAAATTTATTATAAAATTAACAATAAGTACCATTATTGTTACTGGTCTTCTAAATGGTGGACTTAACACAATATGGTTGCTTATTATAAGTAAAAATGCAACTAAATTTATCATCCCAATAAGAATAGTAAAACAACTAATCATGGCCCCAATAAAAATATTTACAATACTAGCTCTTACAAAAATATTTAATGAACAAATAAATAGGATGATTCAAAATGATTAAAATAGAAAATCTAACTTGTGGCTATGATAATACAATTCTAGAAAATATTAATTTAAGTATTTCTCAAAATAAAATAACTTTTATAATTGGTCAAAATGGTAGTGGAAAATCAACTTTAGGAAATATTTTAACTGGATTAAAAAAAGACTTTAAAGGAAAAATAACTATTAATAATCAAGAGATAAATAAAAAAACGTCAATAATAAATTTAAGAAAACTAATAAGTATGGTTTTTCAAAACCCAAATAACCAAATATTATTTACTAGCGTCTATGATGACATAAAATTCACTTTAGAAAATATAAACACAAATCCTAAAGAAATAGAAAATATTATTAAAGAGTCATTAAAAAAAGTTAATTTACTAGATAAAATTAACTCTAATCCCTATAATTTATCTGGTGGAGAAAAGCAACGTCTAGCTATTGCATCTATTCTTGCCTTAAATCCTAAATATATAGTATTTGATGAAGCTACCTCAATGTTAGATATTAATAATCGACAAGAAATATATGAATTAATAAAAGTTTTAAATAAAAATAATATTGGCATTATTTGTATAACTAATATTATGGATGAACTCACTATAGCTGATGAAATATTAATTATTGATAACAAAAAAATATTTAAATACACTAAAGAAGAATTACTAAATAATATAAGTATTTTAACAAATCATCATTTAAACATTCCTTTATCTCTAAAAATTATAAACATTCTAAGAAATAAAGGAAACTCTATAAATAACGAAAATGACATTTTAAAGGTACTTAATAATTTATGACTACTGCTTTTATAATAACTAGCTTTATTATTTATAGTACCATTCTATTTTTTATTAATAATTGGTTCATCATCTTACTTATAACATTATTTAACCTAATACTTCTTATAATAACAAAATGTAATATAAAAAAATATATAAAATTCTTTAAAAAAAATATTATATTTATCTTATTTATATTTACATGTAATATGTTTTATGAAAACTTAATTACTTCCCTTTTGATAAGTATAAAAATTTTATTAGTTATAAATTTAACTTTTATTATTACAAATAAAATATCTCCTTATAATTTAAGTATTGGATTTTATTATCTCTTATATCCATTAAAAATATTTAAATTAGATATTAAAAAAGCTTCATTAATAATTACTATTTCTATATCATTTATTCCTATACTTTCAAATGAAGCTAAAAGTATTAAAGACTCCCTTCAAAGTAAAGGATTTGAATTTAATTTAAAAAATATCATTACTAAACCTCACATTTACTTAATTACATACTTAAATAATATATTTAAATTAATTGATGACTTAGAAAAAACTTTAATAATGAAGGCTTATGAGTGAATATTATTTCACTCTTTTTTTTGCCATGTTATAATAAACATTGGTGATAAATATGAATGAATACTTAAAAATATTTATAGACAAAGATTATCCATCATTCATTGACAAATATCTTAATACTAAAACTTTAAATCGAATTAAAAAAATTGGTCAATTCTGTGGATGCGATTATACTAAAATTTATTCACCTCTATTTTTTTATTCTAGATTTGATCATAGTTTAGTAGTCGCTCATATGACATGGCATTTTACCCATGATAAATTACCAACAATTGCTGCTCTTTTACATGATATTGGTACGCCATGTTTTGCTCATACAATAGATGTTCTCCTTGGAGATGCAATAAATCAAGAATCATCAGAAATAGATATAATTGAACTAATCAAAAAGGATACAGAGCTACTAGATTGTTTAAAAAAAGATAATATTTCCTTAGATGATTTAAAAGACTTAAGTAAATATTCAATTTTAGAAAATAAATCTCCAAAACTATGTACAGACCGTTTAGATGGTGTTTTACATACCTGTTACATATGGCTTCACACTCACAAACTTGAAAATATCAAAGAAGTTTATGAAAATATTTCAATTTTAACTAATGAAGAAGGATACCAAGAACTAGGCTTTACAAATTTAGCTATTAGTAAAAAATTTGCAAAAATGGTCTTAGTATATTCACTAGAACTACAAAGTAATAGGAATAAATTTGTAATGAAATATATTTCTGATGCACTAAATAAGGCATTTACAGAAAATTTATTCACCATTAATGATTTATATGAAAAAAGTGAAAATAAAATCGTTAATATTCTAAATAAAAATATTTCTTCATGGAACATTTTTATTAATTCAAGCAATGTATCTAAAACAAATATTAAACTTAATCAATATCATATAAATTTTGAAACAAAAAAAAGAACAGTAATACCTCTTCTTAACCAAAATAATAAAATAACAAGAATTAATAAAATATCAACAATTGAGCCAATTTATAAAAAAATAACAAACTTTAATGATAAAAAATATGCATATATAAAAGATATTAAAGAAATTTAAAAGATTGGAAATAATTCCAATCTTATTTTTTATCTTCGGGGACTTTTTTATACCCTTTACTTTTATCTTCTCCGTTATTTCTTTTCTTAGGAGCATACCTATTTCTATCATAAGTATTACAAAAATCAAAAAAATTATCTAAGTTTAATATTTCATAAACACCAAAGCTTAAATCCTGAGACAATAAAAAATCATATATTAAACTACTATCATAACCATTATCTTCTAGTAACTTTGTAAATTCCTCTATTTCAGCACAATAATCTAACATAAATAATCTTACTCTACCAGTTGCAGTTAATAAAATTTCTTCATAATCATTTGGAAGATTATCATCATTCCATACCATTGTTAAATAACCTTCATTAAGTGCTTTAGAAACAGCAACAAATTCTTCAAAATTATATCCTTGAATATCTTCCTTAGAAACACTTTCTAACAACTCTACTTTTCTTAAAACAAGAACTTCTGGATTAATACATCCAATAAAAGATTTTACTTTATCTCCCTGAATTTTTCCTAGTTCACCTTTTGCATCAAATCTTTCAAGTTCTGTATTACCAGCAACAGAATAATTACCTTTATCACTATTAATATATTGACTAAAAATATAACTTTTATTAATATCTATTCCACACATCGCATAAAATTCATCAACTAAAACTGTCATATCTGCTTCATCTACACGATCAAATCTAATCAAAGCCCCTGCTACCAAACTTTCATAATTTACATTGTCCTTTTTCACATGCATATCTGCCATACTTAAACCTCCCTTTTGTGTAATGATTATTTTAACACAATATATATAAATATTAAATTATTTTTTTAATCTTTTTTTATTTTCTAATATTTACTTCATTAAACCCCTTAATTTTGGTCCATATATTGCTAAACATCAATTATTTATACAAGAAAAAAGTATTAACTACGCAAGTTAATACCTATTAATTCTTTACTAGTCTCATAGTATCATCAACAGTTCCACGAATTTCATCTTCTTTAATACCAATTCCAACTAATTCTATAATCATTTCAGATAATTGATTAAGTCTTTCTCTAACTATTGAGCTTTCACCAATATTTTTTTCTCTTACAACATCTATAAATTCAATTACAGTAGCTTCACTTAAATCGCTATCAACTATTTTACAATAAAATAATCCTCCTGATGCAAAAGAACCAATCTTATAAACTATACCATTATATCTAACGTAATAAGCAATTCCTGCCTTATCCATATTATCTCCAATAATATAATGATAATCTGCATATCTACCTATAACATTATAAAAACATCTAAAATTTTGTATATTTTTAAAATCATTTTCTGAAAACTCAATTGAAGTATTTTCTAATTGATCAGTACTAAAACCATTATGGGCAAAAGAAAATTCACTAAGCCACTTAATATAATCTTCACTATCAAGCATTTCTTGCATTACTCTTTGTTCTCTATCACACATCTCACAATAATTTTTAAACCATAATTGAGATTCAGGTCCAGTTGCTGGTCGATTAGGTATATTAAATATTTGCATAAATTCATCTCCATAAAAATATATATAAGTTTAAAAAAGAGATAAGATGGCTTTTCTTCTCTCCTTATTTATACTTGAGTTTAATTTCTGTTCATATAAATTCCCATCATAGACTTCGTTAACTTCTTTTCTTCAGTACTCGTCTTTTTAGGTTCTAAAACAACACTAGTATCTTCAGTTTGTTCTGGTTGAGTAAATGTTTGAACATGAACAGGCTGTGAGAACCCTTGATTTGCCTGAATACTTTGAAGTGCTCGTGCAATAGCATCTTGCATAGCTTTATCTCCATCTAATGCTGTACTAGAAGATTTAATTTCTGTAGAATTCATACCAGGTATAGGAGCTCCAGTGGTTTGAGTCGGCTGATCTGATCTACCAATTATATTTATTTTAGGTTGATCTTGTGAAGTAGTACTACAAACACTTGCACCTAATAATTCTTCCTGTCGTTTTAATTCAATATCAGTCGCCATATCTTTTAAAACATATTCTAATCTCTCTTTATCACTTAAATCTGGATGAGATAATTTTACATTTATCAACTTTTTAGCTGCTTCAATAATTTCAGGAAAAGCTCCAAAATCTGAATTCAATTCAGAATCTGCTAATAAAGTATGACTTTTTGTTCCACCTAAACTTATACAATCATCTTTACATAATTCCATTACTTGGTCCAAATTAACTCGCTTATTTAAATCATATTTTTTATCAATTCTATCAAAATCACTTGAAGAAGCAATAAAATCACAAGTTTTAGCATATTTACCATCAGAAACATCATACACCCCATGTTGTACTTCATATGCTTTACCATAAACTAAAGCAAAGTATCTAGATAAAAACAAAGATAAATCTTTTCTACTAAAAGTAGTTGAAGTTCTAAAGAAATTATCATAATACTCATATATATCAGTAATACGTTCTAACTCTTCTTCCATCTTAGCTTTTCTATTCTTTAATTTCTTTTTGTCAGAACTAAAAAAACCAATTTTCATTTCTTTTAATTCTTTTTCTATTTTTCCATATTTTTTTTCTAAATAAGATAAATAATCCATAATATCATTAAAAGTTCTTAAACCATTATTTGTCATATTATGTCCCCCTTAATTGCCTAAATTATATAACACTATCTATTTATAGTCAAAATTATCCTAATTAATCCATTAAATATTAGTTATTAGGATAACTCTTTCCTAATCTTTGAACTGATTCAACATTTGGAGTTTCCGCTTCAATATCCATAAACCTTCTATTTAAAACGCTCGCTAATCGTCTTTGATCACTCATTTCAGGCTTTGCAAGTTTTAAATCAACTAAATTTCTAGCTGCTACTATTAACTCTGGAAAATCTTCAAAATCTGCTGATAAATTCACTCCATCTAATAAAGTAAATTTTAAAGAATTATCTAACAATAAACAACAATCATTACAACAATCAAAAAGAGTATCTATATCTAATGACTTTAACATTTCCCCATCACCACAAAAACTCTTCATATCATCTTCTGATATAATTAAGTCATAAGAAATAACCGAATAAACTTGCTTCTTATCACTAATATCACACTTATAAACATATTTTTTTCCATATATCATACTAAAATATTCCGCTAAAAATCTTACAAAATCCTGTCTTCTAAAAGTTGTTGAATCTTTTAAAAACTTATCACATTGATCATAAGAAATAACATAATTAATAAGCTGTCTCTTTAATTCTTTTTTTCTTTCTTCTTTATCTTTCTTACCAACCAAATCAAAAATACCTATATTAATATTTGTTAACTCTTTAAAATCTTTCTCATATTCATCATTTAAATATTCTAAATACTTTACAATATCATCATATGATTTTAAACTTCTACTTTCCATACTATACCTCACTAATATTTATTACTAAATACTTCTGACAAACTCATAGAATCTACTTTTTTGCCATTAGGAATTTTTTTTCTAAAAGATTTAGTTTGCCAGTTTAAACGACAATTAGATTTTGTACTACCATATACTGTAGCTAAGCGTTCCTCATCACTCATCATAGGATAAGCTATTTTTAAATCAACTAATTTTTTACTAACTTCTACCAATTCTGGAAAATTTCTAAAATTATCACATAATCCATCACACCCCATTAGAGCATAACAAACATCTTCATTCAATCTGATATATCTATCTTGTAATCTCTCTTTTAATATAGAATAATCCATACGACTATCTACATTAATTCCCTCTATCTGCATTTTTAATACATCAACCGCTGAACAAATAAACTTTAAATTTGAATGAGAATAAGATCTACCACATGACTCAACACTTTCAGCAGAGCAAACTAAAAATCTGCTATCAGTAAATTTAGATAAATATGCTGCCAAAAATTGTGATAACAAATTAGGATAAAAAGACGTAGCATTTTTTATAAATTTATCATAAAATTTAAACTCCTTCTTTAGATATTTTAATCTATCTTTAAGTTGAGATTTTTCATAATCAAATGGAGCAAACCCAATTTCAGATATTCTTCTTGAAATATTAATTTCTTCCATTGCACAATTATTTAAATACTGCATTATTTCTTCATAACTATTATATTTCATATATATACTCCTTATTAATTTTCTATAATAATATAATTCTTTTCAATACACAATATATATTATCTTTTTTTAGCACTATATATTTCTGATAAATTCATATATTCCAATTTATCTCCATTAGGATACTCTTTATCAAAAGGCTCTCTCATAACACTTTTATCTTTATTAGATTTAACATTGCTTAAACTTCTTAATAATCTTTCCTCATCACTCATTTCTGGATAAATTAATTTCATATCAATAAGTCTTATTACAACATCTTTCAATTCTGGAAAAACACTAAACTCTTCTAATAAGCCTTCTAAATTCATTAAAGTATAAGAATCTTTATCATTTAAATCTATAATTCTTGAATCTGTTGATCTTTTTAAATCAGAATAACTTATATCACTATCAATATCATACCCTTCTCGCTTAAAAAAAAGGATATCTTTAACTGGATAAATAAGGTTATAATAAGAATATAACCATACTTTACCTGTAAATATTGAAGAAACTCCTTTACAAATAATATATTTTGTATCAGTATTTTTAGATAAAAATTCTGCTAAAAAAGGAAGTAAAATATTTTTATCAAAAGTAGTACATTCAGCAAAAAGTCCATCAAAATACTTAAATATATGTTTTATTTCTTTTAGACGTTTTTTTAATTTACTTTTTTTCTCTCTAGCTTCTGCATCAAATAAACTAATCCCCATAACAGCTAACTGGCTATTAATAATTTTTTTCTCACTATTTAAATTATCAAGATAATTCATAATGTCCTCATAATTTTGTAATTTTTTCTTTTTCATGTAAATCCCTCTATATCAAAAATCTAAAAAAGACTCTTATGTATTTTCATAAAAGTCTTGCAAGTTTTAAACTTATATAATCCGGATTATAATATCGTCTTGACGGATTTATATATAAAGCTACTCCCTCTTAAGTACCTTAATTATACCATATTTAAGCTCAATTTTCAAAATTAGCTATTATAATCATCAAAAGATAATACTCTCTTATCAAACATTGATTTACCATATATCTCATAAACTTGATCAGCTGTACATGAAACAGTATCTTCTAACTTATAACCTAAAACATCAAGTATATTTCTTAAATCATCTTCACTTTCTCCTTCAACTTCAAAATAAGTAGGAATGCCTGGCCATGTATCAATATCTATCTCATGTTCATCTAAAATATAAGTAACTCTTCTTTTTTCTTGATAACTTTTATATGATAATCCTAAAGCTTCAAGAATACTATTAGCTTGATTAATACTTGATACCTCTATTTCATTTTCCATCATTTGTTGCAAATGACTATTATCAGGAGCCAATATATGTTTAACAGCTATAGTTGTTATGTCATTAGTCTGTCTTACTCTAATCCACTTTTTATTATTATTTTTAAATTGACGCATAAAATCATTAAATTTCGGCTTATTTATAATATCTAATAAACTTTCTTCATCAATTAAATCTTCTAAACAAGAAACCCCTACTATACTTTTTATTTCATCTTTTCTTTCATAAATCAAATTATCTAATTCAAAAAATAATAATCTCAATTTTTCCTTTGCTGTTTCAAACTTTATATCACTTTCAGGTTCATTAAGTTGCAATAATATATCTACAAACCTACCATAAATAGTTGGCAAATCATAAGTATACAAATATTGATTAGTTTCTTCTTTTAACTTCGCTCCAATACTTTCAATTTTCCTTCTAAAAACCTCCTCTTTTATATCTAAAACCTTTACTTCTAATTCCATTTTTCCCATAAATAACACTCCTATCTATTTAATTTATAATCTTCAATATCTAAATCAGCAATTTTTCCTTCTTTAGCATATTTCACTAGTAAATGTGCTTCATAAGTAGCTAAACTTCTACCACTATTCCAAACTGGCTCAGATAAAAACCAATTATTTCTATCACTAAATCCATCTTTAGCTGCAACCAAAGTAACTCCAAGACTAGGACATTTTAAATTTAAAATTCCAAGACACCTTTTTAAATGAAATTCACTAGTTACAACGATTATATTTTCTAAATATTCTATTTCACCACCAATAATTTCCAAAGCATTATCTACATTCTCAAATGAATTATTAGATTTATCATCAACTAAAATATCTTCTTCACTAACTCCCATTTCTATTGCTACTTTTTTCATTCTATTAGCTTCTGCTTCTTTAGAATTATCCTGATTACTTACACCACTAACTCCACCCATAAAAATCATCTTTTTTATTCTTCCTTCATTATATAAATTAACAGCTGCATTAACTCTTTCTTTAATAAGCATACTATTTCCAAATACTAATGCGTATTTTGAAGATTTTAAATCATCTTCTATACCACTATAGACTATTTTATCTATATCATTATCGTTTAAAACACTATCATCAATTAATGTCAACTTCATACTAACACCTCTATAAAAAATTATAACATACAAAAAGAACTAAATTACATAGTTCTCTTTAATTTAAATGATTCATTCATTTTTTCAACATAAGCATAGTAATATATCTTATCTTCATCACTTAATAATTCTATTACTTCACTTATATCTCTATATTTCATAGTACTAGTTTCATCTAATTCCTTACTCACATCAAACACTAATGCATTTATAAATTCATTATCATCCTTATTATACATTTTATTTCCAGACATTCTTAACACAAGTTTTATATCATTTTTGCTTAAATTAAAAGATGTAGCAACTAAGTCTTCGAAACTTTCCCCAACAGATTGAATTCTTTTAGGTATCATTACTTTTCCATCAATTTCTTCAACTAATATAGTATTATCTTTAATTGATAAAATTACACTCTTATCAACAAAATGAGGGAATATATCTCTAACTCTTTCATCTAATGACCTTTTTAAGAATTCTTCATATCCTATACGTTTTGCAAATATCAATGCTTCATTCGGATTCAATGAATAAAGATAATCTTCAAAACTCATATTTTCCATTGAAGGTAATTCAATATTCTTTATTAACTCTTGGTGAATAATAGGTATTTCACCATTCAAATACATTTTACATATTTCAACAAAATCTTTTTCATGTTTTTCTTCATCACTTAATTCAACTAAAAAAGATAATGGTTTAAAAAATACCTGCTTAGATTCATAATCTTTTCTCAAAACTCCACTACAATCTTCTAAATACCCAATATGTAAAGCAGTATTATTAACAACTACATCTCCATTAGGATAACTATTTCTTCTAGATAAACCTGAAACTTCACATACATCTATTATTTTATTTTTATCAAGTAATAAACCAGTTTCTTCATAACACTCGCGAATCGCAACATCAGTTAGCTCTTCCCCTAATTCCTGACATCCTCCACTAAAACCATATTTACCATTGTCCATTCTTTGTTGTACCAAAATATTATTATCACTATCTAATAAAATTAATGAAGCACCGTCTTGCAACAAGGGAAATCTATGTCTAATCTTAGGAATTAAACATATTCTTAAAAATACTGGATAGCCAATTATTCCACTTAAACTAATAACTTCATCTTTATTTAATTGTAATATAGTATTAACTAATATCTCATGTACTTCTAATTCCTTATCATAAGTATTTCCATACTTCTTAAAAAAATCTCTTAAATTAACTTTTTCATCTTCACTACCAGTGTGAATTATTCTTCTAATTTCTTCTATCTTCATAAATCCTCTATTATCTTCTCTTAGTCTTTATTAATACATCCAAATCTAAATTTTCATGACCACAACTCATAGCACATCCACCACCACAAAGCGATTTCATATCACAAGCTTGACAAGTCTCTGGCAAATAGCTTTTACTTCTAAATCTATCTAATATTTCTGAATGATTCCATATATATTGTGGTTCAGCTTCCAAAACATTTCCTAAAGTATATTTTGAACTCATAGCACATCTTGATAAATTCCCATCCATATCACAAGCAGCAGTTGTAAATCCCCATTCACATCTCCCTAAATATTGATGTAAATCTTCTGGTATTAAGCAAAAAGGAAAGGCATCTACAATAATTGATTCAACACCTAACTTTTCATTAATCATAGCGATATTTCTAAAACCTTCAATAACTTGATTTATATTTAATTTATTCTGAAATTGTTTGCCTCGATAGAAAGGAGCTATTCTTTGTATTAATAAATAATCTATATTTAAACCTCTATCAAGTAATCTACAAATAGTTTCATAAAACAAATTATAATTATGTGACATTAAGTTCATAACTATCCCTAATTTTTGTTCATCGTTTCGTATTCCATCATAAGTAAGTAATCTAGCTAAAACTTTTTCATAATCATCTTGGCCACAAAATCTATTATGTATTTCTGCTGTTGGACCATGAACTGTCCATTCCAAAGAACTTACATACGGAGCAACTTTTTCTATACTACTATTTTTATATTCGTGTGTATTAGATAGCACTGGCACACTTAATCCTAACTCATATGCATACTTTAATATTTCTTCTATTTGAGAATGCTCAGAAGGATTTCCACCAACTAAATTTAATTCTCTCACTCCACCTTCTTGAAGTCTACTAATAATTCTTTTTAAAGTATGTAAATCTCCTTCTCTTACGACTTGATTACTACAAGTAGCATAACACATTGGACATTTATGACTACATTCATTTGTTATATGTAAAGCAACTGACTCTAGTTTATATTCTGACATATCGTAATCCCCCTAAACATTGCTGATATTATATTATTTTTCTAATAAATAAGCAACTTTTACTTAGATTTTAATTACTTCTCTTATATCATAAAGTAACCTCAATCTATCTTTTGTAAATACTGTGCTAGAATCATCATCTCCAACCAATTTAACTAAATAATCTACATCAAACCATTTAACTTCTGATAATTCTTCCGTTTGAATTTTACATTCACTAACATCAAAATCAGATTTTACATAATAAAAATAAGCAATATGAGAATTTTTTTCTCTTATATTTATTTCTCGCTCACTAAAAGAATGAAGTTCATCTATAGAAAACTCTATTCCTATTTCCTCTTTTATTTCTCTTAAAGCAGCACTTTCTAAACTTTCTCCACTATCTACATGTCCAGCACATAATCCCCATTTGCCAGGATTAAACCTTTTATTTAGACTTCTCTTTTGTAAAAGTATCTCATTATTGCTATTTATAATAAAACAAGCAATTTCATTATGTAATAAATTTCTATCATGAGCCACTTCTTTTTCTATTACCTCGCCAGTAAAGTCCCCATTTTTATCAACAATATCTATTAATTCCATCATCTTCACCTTTTAGTCACTTTCACTTTATATAATTTTTTTTCTTTACTATATTCTTCTTCATCTCTTACCATAGAACATTCGTCATAAGAAACATCACCAATTAAAGAAAAATATTTCCTTACATCTTCATCGTCAAAAAATCTCTTTGTATAGGCACCTTCAAAATAGAAATGATGTTCTAATTTCTCTCCTTCACAAGCTCCAAAATTATAATCATCAATTCTAGCAACACGAGCAAGTAACACTCCACCCCTTTTTAAAACTCTTTTAATTTCCTTCATTAAATTTTTAGTAGTCTGATCATCAAAATAATGTAGAGACAAATCTGCAATTATAACAAAAAACAATTCATCTTTTAAAGGAAAATCATGTAACATATTTATATTCATAGTTCTTACATTTCCAATATTTTTTCTAATACTTTTTAAAGCTTCTTCTGAAAAATCTGCCGCTAATACTTCATATCCTCTTTCTTTTAAATATAAAGTATTAGCTCCAAGTCCACATCCTAAATCTAAAATAGGCCCCTCTTTATTAATATCTAAAATTTCTCTATATTCATCTAACCAATTATCATAAACGGGAACTCCTGCTCTTCTCTTTGACCATCCATCCCACATGCCTAAATATCCGTTGTTCATAATATCACCTAAAAACTATTATATCAAAAAAGATATTTAGATAATACTAAACATCTTTAAATTTTTAAGATAATAATTCATCTATTTCAGAAGAAGATAAGCCTTTTTTTTGTAATTTTCGAATAATTTCTTCACGTTCTTCTCTTTTTCCTTCCAATCTACCTTCTTCTATGCCTTCTGCAAGTCCTTCTGCT
>CAJUBJ010000002.1 GCA_910584655.1 uncultured Bacilli bacterium | reverse complement strand
TTATGACAGCAGAAGAAGATTACCAAAAATGTCTAAATACAGATAGAAGAATAGCAAGAGAAGAGGGTCATGAAGAAGGGCGTAGAGAAGGAATTGCGGAAGGTCTTGCAGAGGGAAGAGAAAAAGGTCTTGTAGAAGGTCGTGAAGAAGGGCGTGAAGAAGGAAAACACATTCAACAGCGAGAAATAGCTAAGAACTTAAAAGATAGAGGAATATCAATAAAAGATATTTCTGAAATATGCAATTTGGCTATTGAAGAAGTAATAGAAATATAAAGAAGTACTCTACTTCTTTTTTATTATTGCAAAAAATATAGTATAATAAAGATGAGGTACCAATATGAATGAAGTAAAAATAGAAAAGTTTGATAATCAAGGTCGCGGAATATGTTACATAGATTCTAAGATTACATTTGTTCCAAATACTATTCCAGGAGAAATAGTTAATATTAAATTAACAAAAGAATCAAAGAAATACAACGAAGCAATAGTTACAGAATATTTAATAAAAAGTAAAAATAGAGTTGAAAGTCCATGTAAATATTTTGGTTATTGCGGAGGATGTGAATTACTCCATAGTAAATACGAAGACACATTAAAATATAAAAAAGAAAAACTTGAAGGAATAATTTCAAAATATGCTAACATTAAATATAATATTGAAATAATACCAAGTCTTAATACTCTTTCATATCGTAATAAAATAACTTTAAAAATAGTTAATGGAAAATATGGATATTATCAAAATTCTTCTCATGAATTAATAGAAATAGATAAATGTTTATTGGCAGAAGAAGCAATAAAAAATTTTATTAATGACATTAAATATTTAAATATAAAAAATGGCGAATTAGTAATTCGTTCTAATTATAATAATGAATTATTAATCTGGATAAAATCAAAAGATAAAATTAAACCAGACATTAACTATTTAAAATCTAACCATAAAATAGCAGGAATTATCTTAAATGATCAATCAATAGAAGGAGACACAAGCTTTATTGAAATAATAAATCACCAATTATTTACAGTTTCATATGACTCATTCTTTCAAATTAATAGATATATATGTTCTAAAATATTTAACTTAATTAGCGAATATATAGACAATGATGAAGTAATTCTAGATTTATATTGTGGTGTAGGGACTTTAGGAATTAATGCATCCAAAAATGCTAAAAAGGCTTTTGGTATTGAGATAGTAAAAAATGCAGTTTTAAATGCAATATCTAATTCAAAAATAAACAAAAGAGACAACATTTTTTATATGCTAGGTGATGTAGCAGAGTGCTTACCAAAAATAAAAGAGAAAATAGATACAATAATTGTTGACCCACCAAGAGCAGGATTAGACGAGAAAACAAAAGAAACTATTATTAACTTTAAACCTAATAAAATAATTTATGTTTCTTGTGACCCTATGACACTAGCAAGAGATTTAAAAGAATTATCCGCTTATTACAATGTTGTAACTATAAAAGGTTTAGATATGTTCCCATTTACACAACATATTGAAAGTATGTGTGTGCTAAATTTACGCTAATAATATATGAATATAGTAATTAAATAAAAAGCAAAAATATGTTATACTTAACTAGGAGATGATAGTATGTCAGACAATAAAGAAATAAAAATAGCGATTTTAGTTGGTACAATAATGATAACAATTTGCATACTTGCATTTATATTTAGTAACGCCAAAACACCAACAAAAGAAAACATAGATTTAAAAGTATATAAACTATATGTTATAGATGAAGAATCAAAACAATATGAATATCGTGAATGTTCTTCCAGTACAGACGATATATTAACTATAAATACTGAGTTTCGCAAAATAAATAAATTAGATGATTCAAAAAAAGTAAAAGGTCAAATAAAAGGAAATTACAAAATAATGTCAAAAGACAGTTATATAGCATTTGATGGCGAAGAAAAAAATTATATTTATCGTAGTGACAACAATAATCTATATGAATATAATTCTTCTTTATATGACTATGTAAAAAAGATTTGCGAATAATCAAGCATGTTTTTCATGCTTTTTATTTTATAAAGGAATGATAATATTGTTTAGAAAAACTAAAGATAATTTAAAAAAACGTTGTCAGTTTATTAACAGCTTATTTAAATCTGTTAATTTTCTTATGTCTTTATGTTCGTATTCAAATAATGACATTAATCAAGTAGCAATAAATATCAAAAAAATTATTTCATATTACTTAACAACTGATAATTTAGTTTTTATTAACTTTGAAGATCTGTTTTCTAAAATAAATTCTTATCCTAATAAAAAATTAGATAATATAATATACACTTCATATAATGGATATTATCAAAATTATGTTCAATTATATGGAATAAATCCAATCGTACCTCTAAGACAATTAACATCTATTAATAGCAGTTTAGAAAAATTAGCTAATAATATATCATTTATTCCTTCATATATGCAAACCAGTTCAGTTGTTGTTTTTGACAACATAGAAGATTCAATTGATAGTGCTTTTACTTCACCATCAATTATATTTGAAAACATTTTAAAGCAACCACTAAATCAAGAAGAACCTATAATAGTAGGTGAAAGTGAACAAGATTATTATAAAAAAATTATTTTAAAAAGACTAAAGAATATACATTTACAAAATGAACAATCTATAGCATCAATTATAAATTTACTGAATAAATTTATTGGTCAAGATATTTTTATAACGTTAATACAAAATTCAAATAATAGTTTGATAATTCATCAAGAAGATAATGAAAAAAGATTATGTTCTAGATTAGGAATTCCATTTTTAAATTTCCTAAGTATACCAAGTAGATATAAACTAATAATGATGTGCGCTCAAAATAGAAAATTCAGTTTAGGAACAAAAATAGACTTTAAAACAGGAGAAAAATATATAGAACCTAAAGAAAAAGAAGATATTACTTTACCACTTTTTTATAGTAGATATGAAACAAAATGTATAGATGATGAATTTATATACATTAATACAGAATTAACAGGAGATATAAATTATGATATAGATTTAGTTTATGGACTTCTTGATACAAATAATACTCAAGGAATAGATCCGAGTAATTATCAAGCTAACATTAATTCTATAAAAAGAAAAAATGACATTATAATTAGAGAATGTGATGGTAAATATTTAATAAGAAATGGTCGTCATCGTCTCCTTTATCTAAAATATATTTATAGTTTATATTTTAAAAGTTATGAAAAAGAAGGAATACTAGATACACTTAGAAGAAACTTAACTATTCCTCTATACATTGAAAAAACATATAGTGACGAAATTAATAATATCGTAAAACAATTAAAAGAAAAATATAGAGATATCTATTTATTAAAAATCGATATCACTAATGATGAAATAGAATTATTAATTATAGTAAATGAAAATATATATTATGTAAAAAATATTATAGAATTAAATGAACTATTCAAAAAATTATTAATAAATAAAACTGAAAATGAATTTCTATTAGATAAAACAACTAATACAAAAGAAATAGATTATGAAAAATTAAAAAATTATTTAATTAGTACACTAGAAGAAGATATATATACAATGAATTTATTAGATTTAATAAATTATATAAAAAAAACACCAATTACAATAAATGGATTATCAATAAATAAATGTACTCTTAATTATTATCAAATATATTACATATACTTATATATTTCTCATACTAATCAATTAGATAACATTTTTAATCAACCACATACAATGATAACCTATGCTAAAGAAAAATATAAAAGAAGTAAAATAGGAGAAATAATAATAAAAATGTTAGATGAAAATCCTAAATTGATTGAGCTAGATTGGGATAAATTTTTAGAAGTTCTATTAAATAATCCACAATTAAAAAATTATGATGAAGAGCTCTTAAAAGAATCTGCTTATCAAGAAGGATATAATGTATTAAGATATATTTATAAAACAAAACCTTAAAAATTCTAAAAATTATGTTATAATTACAAAGTAAGAAAAAAGTTAAAATTTCTTTGTGTACATGAGTGATTATTAGTTACCAAAATTTTTATAACATTAAAAATATACTAAGTACTCTTACATAGAGTGCTTTTTATTTTTGTAAAACCTTTAGTGGGAGTGACGTTTATGAAATTAGAAGATTATATTATAAAATTAAGAAAAGAAAAAGGTCTTACCCAAAAGCAGTTAGCAGCAAGATTAGGTATAAGTAATACTGCAGTTAGTAAATGGGAATGTGGATGTAATTTACCAGATATATCTATGGTAGAACCAATATGTAAAGTTTTAGATGCTGATATGTTTGAATTATTAAGTTATTTAAATAATACAAATGTTTCTAATCCTGATGATTCTGAAGAAAAAGAACAAAATAAAAATCCTAAATTAGTATTTATTATATCTTTAGTAATTTTACTTGTCTTAATTTCTATAATTCTAATTACTTTTACAGTCATTAAAATAAACTATAAAAGAAAAAACGATACTAAAGAAGTAAAAGTATATGAAATTAAAAGCTTTGAGGAAAATTTCACAGTTAATGGTTATTTAATGTTTAATAAACAAGATAGTATGGTTCTGATTAAAGATATCTCATACCAAGATACTAAAAGAGGAATAGTAGAAGAATTAAATGTTCAAAATATAAAAATAAGTTTAGAGATAAATGAAGAAAGTGTATTTTATTTTGCAAGTTCATATCCAGATGATAAGAAATTTACCATAAGTGAAATAATAGAAACAATCGATTTTAATAATGAAAGTTTCTATAATAGTGATGTAAATTTATATTCTAGTGAAGAATTTTTCTCTAATGCCAAGTTAAAAGTTGAATGTTATAAAAAAGATCGAATGGTTTATGAAAATGAACAAGAAATAGCTTTAATAAGAAAATTCACGTAATTTACATAAAATATTTATAAAGTTCAACAAATAGCAATTATATTTTAGCTAAAAAATCAAAAAGTAGAGTCAAACTCTACTAATTCGAGTTAAACTCTACCAAAACTCAACTCATTTTGTGCTACGATAAAAAGGTAGAAAGGAGGTAAAAAGTGAAGTTCAAAAAAAGTATTTTAGCATTCATACTATTATTTGCATGTATGACAAAAGTTAATGCTGAAATAATAACAGTAACAGAAGATAGTGAATTTAAAGTCGTTGCCCAAACAACTAAATATTATAAAACTACTTCTGTATTAGGAAATTCTGATATTATGGTAGCTGCTGAAATGAATGAAGTATCATCTATTACAGTAGAGATTAGTGAAGAAGAATATAGGAATGCGCCAACAGAAGATGGTATAAGCCCTCAAACTTATACAGAAACATCTTATAAAAGACTTGTATCAACAATTTGGCAAAATGCATATGATCAATTTAAATATTCTGCCACATTAACTTGGAAAAATATGCCAGCAACAAGAAGCTATGATATTATGGGTCTTGGTTTCTATGCTAGCGTTAAAATTTTAGGTGGCGAATCATTAAAACAAAATTATTGTATGAAAGATGGTACATGTTATACAAAAACTGCAGGATTCTATAACTATCGTGGAAAATTTGGCTATGGTGCAATGTTCCAATTGCCAAGTGGTGAATTATCATCTTTATCACAAGATATCCAAGTAATAGTTGCTAAAACTGATCCAAATACAACTGTTATAGAACAAGTTTGTGCTGCAGATTATTCTCATGCTCAAAAAGTAATAAGTTATAACTTAGCAAAAGAATTTGCTGTTGGTTCTGATGGTATCGGGCTATATGCTAGTATCGATCCTTATTACGATTCTATGGCATCTGCTATAGCAAAATGGAATGGAAAATGGTAAAATACTTTAACTATAAAATTATATTATAATTCTGGAAAAAATTTGACAAACAGATGCAGAAAATAGTTCTAGCTGCATACTGATAAAAAAACAAAATATAAAAATCTAAAAAAATAAAAATTTATTATTGAAAAAACAAAAAATGACCAAAGTTGAAAAAATTAAATGACAAAAAAATTTACTAATTATAAAAATTGTATACTACGGAGGAACTCATTAATGAGGCCTCCTTTTTTGTGATATAATATTTTTTAGAAAGGAACAAGATTATGAATTTATTAGAAGAAAAATATATAATATTAGAAATAATACCTACAGCAATCCATCCAAAAAAAGGAGATATAATTCAACTATCAGCAATTAAATTAGATGGACTAAAACTATTAGATCGCTTTGATTTTAGATTAAGAGAAGATCTTATTGCACTTCAAGATTTCAAAGACTTGA
The DNA here is from genome assembly GCA_910584655.1 of uncultured Bacilli bacterium. GTDB lineage: Bacteria > Bacillota_I > Bacilli_A > RF39 > UBA660 > Coprovivens. Next base: position 253,194 of record CAJUBJ010000002.1, on the reverse strand, counting down.
TAAGTTATGACAAGTCATCTTTCACTTATAAAAATAGTACAAAAGAAATACTTGAAGAATTTAAAGAATGGTCAAATGATTTACCACTTCTTATTATAGATAATTTATATACTGAAAATTTTTTAGAAACTCTTACAAACCATAAAGAATCAATATTTAAATATCTTGATACAAAATATAATGATAATATAATTGATGAATTAATAAAAAAATATGAATTAGAACCATCAAACTATATAGTTGATATTTTATATGAATCATTAATTAAACATTTATAGTTTTATGATATAATATTATCAAGAATAAATAAAAGGGTGACTAAGATGGAATTAAAAAGAAACAAAATAATTAATATAACATTTTATATAATAAGTATAATATTATATTTAACAATTTCTATAATATTATACAAATTACTAGTAACATTACATTATTTTTATCTTTTTATTACGATTCCTATGTTATTCTTATTTAGTACCTTATGTTTAACAAATATAACTAAAACAATGCTAACTCTTGTTTCAATGATGTTTGGTAAAAATGGCAATGAAGAAGTTATAGAATATATTGATAATAAGATAATTGGTACAAATCGTCTTTGTAAATATACTCTAATAGGTATTTTTCTAACTTTATTATTATCAGTAATGTTACTAGATGTAATATATTGCATCAATAAAGAAGAATACACATTTTTAGCAATTTCAATAGTTATATGGATACTACTATTCTATATTTTATTTAATATAATAATAAAAATGATAAAAAAAGAAATAAAACTTTAAATTATAAAAAATATGATATAATAACAATGCGCATTAAAAAGATGTATAGAAAGAGGTGCTTCACTTGAATACGAGTAAGAAAAGAAACTCCTCATCAAGAAAAGAACCTAAAATAAAAATTGCATTGTTAATACTTATCATATTTTTATTTGTAACTTCAACTATAATAGGAGTTAATTATAAGAAAAAAAGAAATAATCAAGAAGAAGATACTAAGTATTTTACTGGTAGTCTTTATAGTGCAAATACAAGTGCTAATTTAATAGATTATATAGACTATAATTCTAATATAGTTATATCACCATTTAATATAAATAGTAGTTTAGCTTATCTTTATAATGGAACAGATAATAATAGTAGTAAAGAAATAAAAAATTATTTTAAAAATAATAACAATGAACTGAATGAAGAAATGAATATTAAATTTCAAAAGCAAAATTCTTCTAGTTTTTTAAATGAAAACTATAAAAAAATTTATGAAACTTATATAGGAGAATTTAAGATAAAAAAATATGATGAGTTAAACATCAACAAAATAGGTTTCCTAAACAATAGTGAAAAAAATGATTTACAATTACTATTAAAAAAAATATCTCTAACATATGACTGTCTTAATAATCAGAATGTCATCAGTGAAGAAGCAATAAAAAATTATACCTTGAATGAAAAAGAAAAAACTATAAATGAATATACTTTAAATAGTTTATTAGATGAAGTTCTAGATGAATACGAAACATATCAAATATCTAATAAATTGACTAATTATACAGAGCTTTTTACAAATAATATCTTAAGTGAAAAAAATATAAAAGAAAAATTTATTAAAGATACACAAGACTACACTATTCCAATAACATCTCTTGACTTTAATAATCAAAAAGAGACTCTAAATTATATAAATAATAAAATAAAAGAAATATCTGGTAACAACATAAACAGGATAATTGAAAATACAGACTTAAATAATAATTATATTATGGTTAGTTCTTTATATTTTGATTATGAATGGGAAACTCCTTTTAAATTTAATTCTACAATTCCTAAAGAATTTTATAAATTTAATGATGAAGTTTCAATAGTGAATATGATGTATAGTACTGATGCTACTCTTATTGAAAATGAATATGCAACAGGTTTTATAAAAGACTTTAAAAATAAACAATATAGCTTTGTAGCCATTCTACCAAAAAAACAAGGATATTTTAGCTTGAGTAACTTAAATTTAAATTCTCTTATTAATTCACAAAAGAAGGATTCTGTTTTAATAGGATTGCCTCAATTTAGTTTTCAATATGAAACTGACTTAATTCCATTATTATCAAATTATAATATAAATGATATATTTACGGAAAAAGCCAACTTTACAAAATTAACTGAAAATCAAATGCACATTTCTAAGTTCACTCAAAAAAATACAATAACAATAGGTGAAAAAGGAACAAAGATAAGTGGCATTAATAAAGAAAACTTAGAAACAATGACTATTGAAGAAACAAAAAGAAGTGTAATATTAAATAGACCATTTGCTTTTGCAATTAAAAATAACGAAACAGAAGATATAATTTTTATAGGTAAAGTAGTAGACATATCATAAACAGTAAAAGACAACTAAATTATATTAGTTGTCTTTTCAATTAAGTAAATAATTATTTCATCTAGTACCATATCATCAAGTTTATCTAGATAATTTGGAGGATAATCTCCATTATCTATTTTGCCAGAAATTTCATCATATTTTTTCAATGATTTATTAGAACTTATTAATTCAAGATAATCTTGTGTTGATAATTTGTAAATGACTGTGCTAAGAATATCTTCAATTTGATTAATCTTTTCTTCTCTCATTATTCTCCCTCTAATAATTAAAGTATATCAAAAAGCAATTTATTATCAAGTATTAAAAAAAAGTAAAAAATATGATAGAATATAAATAATTGTGGCAAAAAAGGAGTATCATATGAAAGAAAAAATTTTAGTAAGTGCTTGTCTTCTAGGAGTAAATTGTAAATACGATGGCACAAATAATGAAAATAAGAAAGTTTTTGAATATCTAAAAGACAAAGAAATAATTCCTATTTGTCCAGAAGTGTGGGGTGGACTTACAACACCAAGAGATCCTTCCGAAATAAAAGGAGATAGAGTTTATTCAAACAAAGGACAAGATGTAACTGAAAACTTTCAAAGAGGTGCTATAGAATCACTTAATCTTGCCAAAAAATTAGGTGTAAAAAAAGCATTATTAAAAGCTAAGAGTCCTTCTTGTGGAAATGGAATAATTTATGATGGAACGTTTTCTGGAGTTAAAATAGAAGGCTATGGAATGACTTCACGTCTTTTAAAAGAAAATGGTATAGATATAATTACTGAATTAGATTTAGATAAGGATAATTAATTATCCTTTTAATTTTGCCAAAAATAATATCATTAAGTAAATCTTTGTGTTATAATTTATAATAGGTGAGAATATGACAAGGGGAAACATAATGTTAGACAATATATCTAAATTAAATACATTTATCCATATGACAAAATCAAATGAATTTTTAGGTATATATATTGAAAAAATACTAAATAATAAAAGCAAAAGTATCAAATTTATTAATGATTTTGATCATATATCTTTAGATTTGTTATATACTTCACTTCAAATAATGAGTGAGAAAGAAAAAATATCTAAAGAAGATTTTGATAAATTAGATAAAAAAGAATTAGATTATTATATGAGCAAAGTTAAAGGTATCGGTTTCTTTAAAAAACAAGTTCCTCAAATAAAATCAGAAGAAATATTAGTAGACTATTTAAAGAAAGCATTATCAAATGGAGAATATATTTGTAATCACAATAATACTATTAAATTTGATAATGGTTTAGTAGTTGATTCTGACTGGATTGTCGAATTCTCAAACTTTTTAATTACATCTTTAAATAATAATATTAATTTATCAAAAGATAGTTTAACATATCATTTTAATGCCATATCTATTCCAGAAATAAAAAATAATAATATAAAGTCTTTTATAAAGAATATAAAATTATACGAATATAATGTAACTAGAAAAAATGAAAAGAAACTAAGTTACCAAGATATAAAATATTTAATTGATACTTTATCTATTATAAATGAATATGATTTTAAACAATTGCAAGAAATAAATAGTAAATTATCTAAAGATAAATATCTTTTAACAGTAAATAAGAAAAATGCTACTTTTACTAAAGAAGAAAAAAATAAATTAGAAAAACTGATTAATGAGGAATCAGATTATAATGTTATCTGTGAGTTCATAAAAGATACTTTAAATTGTCATAATAGTAAATCAAATATTAATAAAAGAAGATTAATCGAAAATTATGAAATACTAAGAAGTCTATCCCATGCCTATAAATGCAATTATACACTAGATGAATGTCGCAAGTTATTTGATTTAAAAGAACGTAAAGAGGAAATTATTAATGCACAAGCTATCGCAGACTTTTATATCAATTACATATACGATGAATCTAATATACATAAATATTTTAATTATTCATTACTTAAACTGGATAAATTAAAACCAACAATTATTGATTATGAAACTCCAGAATATAAAACTATAATTAGTAATTTATCCGTTTTAAATAAAAAAGTAGTAGTAGTTAATCGTCGAATAAATAAGTATTTAGAAGAATCACGTCTACATGCTAAAAATGATGTTAAATTTATTGAAGAGAATAAAAGTGGCTTTGCACGAAATTGTGCAGAACTTGAAAATTTAGTAAAAGAAATAAAAATGTTACGTGAAGAACTAGATGATGCAAAAGATGAAAATCGTCATGATTCTAATATTAACAAGACAAAACTTAAATATATAAAAGATGCCATTATAAGAGGTAAGTATAACTATGATAAAAACACATCTACATTAATTTTTGATTGTTATAGCCCAAAAGATTATCATCATACATTCCATTTAGAACTTAGTTTGAACGAATTCTTAGAGATAATTTTATCTGATCACAATCGTAATACGAGAATAAATTTCTATCAAATATAAAAGAACAAATAAATTCACTTATTTGTTCTTTTTTCTTAAAATTATTATTAAAATAATAACTAATACTATAATAACTAAACCACTTAAATAATACATTTGATAATTAATATCAGTCTTTATTTCATAATTTTCATCCATATTGTCATTTATATAACTTTCTTCCTTAAATATTTCAGGAACTTTTAATTCGTAAAACATAATTTTATCATTATATCCATTAAATCCTAAAATCATTGTATCATTATAAAAGGCAATATCCTCAATCTCACCAATATCATTTTTGGTATATAAAGTATCAACAAAACTACCATTTAAATCATAAATAAAAATAATATTAGATCCGTCACCACCCAATCTTATCCAAGACCAATTACTATAATATATATATCCATTATAATAAGACCAACCTTGTCTTCCAACTTCACTTTTTATATTCATTCCAAATATAAATGGCACTTTACTTTTTAATTTCAATTCATTATCTAATTTAAAACCTGTAGCTACAGTTCTAATAGCATACATATCGCTATCTTCAATATATGTAATACTTCTTGCTGGTAATTCTAAATTTAATTTATCAATGTATAAAAAATCAGTTCCATTAAATAAATAAACTTCATTACTTCCGCCACCAGCTAAAACATATATTATGTTGTTTTTGCTATTATAGGTAACATCATTAGCATGACCTAAACTACCGAAATCATATTCTTTAATCTTATTATAATTCTTTAAATCATAAACAATTATCTTAGAAACTTTATCATCATAACCATTTAATACCATAAATAAATTATCTTTTACAACTGTAAATCCTTGTAAACTATAGTTTTCTACACTAGGAAATTCTATAATCTTCTTATCTAAGTTTAAAGTTTCTTCTGCTTTAACTGTTGAAAAAAATAACATAAACAAAATAATTATATAAAAAATAACTTTTTTCATATTTCAACCTCTATTATAACGATTATATAATATATTCTAAATAAGTACCATATTTTATTATTCTTTATGATATAATAAATATAATCAATAATATAATAGGGTGATTATTATGCTAAAAAGAAATAAAACAAATGTAGTTCGTATGGAGAAGAAAGCAACTAATAAGATAGGATTATTTTTTGTTATATTATTAGCTGTTGGTGGATTTGGATATGGCGGTTTTTATTTATTTCAGCATCGTAAAGAAATCGATTGGGAATTAAAATTACCATGGAGTAAAGAAAAAGATGAAGAAGATAATGAAAAAACAGATTCTAAAAAAGATAATGGCGGAAGTAAAAATGCCGGTTTAGATGGACGTTTAGTTGTTCCAAGTCTTAATGAAAAAGAATTTGGAGAAAATCAAGGAAAGCTTAAACTATATAATATAAGAACTGATTCAAAAGGATATTATATTGATGTTGATTTCAAAACTAGTGCTCCTTCATCAACTTTAACTATTTTTAAAGTATTAGTTGATGGTTATGATACAAGTGTCACTTTGAGAATTACAGATATCGCAGATGACGAAGCGACAACTTCTACTATTCTTATACCCAAAACAGAATTAGATGCGTTAAAAATAGTTTCTTTTAATAAGTTAGACATTTATTATAAAATAGACACTCCAGAAAAAGAAGGAGTTTTATCAAGAAGAGAAATACAAGCTTACAATAAAATAGAATATGATAATACTTTAAAAGGTTTAATAGAATTTTATAATGCTAATGAAGTAAAAGGAAACTTTTATAAAGTAACAGACGATAAAGAAAACACTTATATTTATTTTTACTTTATAAATGAAAATAGAAATGCTCCAAAAAATGTAAAAATAAGAAGGCTTTTAATTAATGGAGAATTATTTGAATATAAAGATTTTAATTTAGATATATATTGTGGAACTAATAAAGTATTCTACTTAACCATTCCGAAAAAGAAAGTAAAAAAAGTAGAAAACTTTACGATATCATTCTCTATTTTAGGACTAGATTTAGACGGAGAAATTAAATCATTTACGTTTACTCCTGATTATGAAAAGAAAGTCTAATTTGTCATTTGTAAATTTATATATCCTATGTTATTATAAATAACTAAAAGAAGGTGCTTTTATGGATAGTATATGGACAACACTTTATAAAGAAGCTAAAGATAAACTAAACGCTTCTTCTATTTCTCCTTTTATAGAATATGGTAATAATTCTTGCGCTATACTAGGAGAAAATAATAAGATTTATTGTGGCATAAATATAACTTCTAATACAAGTATTAGCAATAGCGCTGAAGAAAGTGCGATTATGTCTATGTTAAATGACAAAGAAAATAAAATAAAGAAAATGGTTATTTTAAATGAATTAGAAGAAGTTATTACACCAAGTGATATTTGTTTTGATTATTTATTAGAATTTTGTCAAAACCCAGATGAAGTAGAGATATTAGTCGACTTTAATAAGAAAAAAGTATGTAAATTATCAGAACTAATTCCAGAATGGTGGGGAACTTTTCGTAATAGAAAGAACTAGGTGAAAAATGAAAGTAGATTTGCATACTCATAGTATTCATTCTGATGGTACGTTAGCGCCAGAAGAGCTGCTAAATTTAGCTAAGTCAAAAGGATTAAAATATTTTGCTATAACAGATCATGATGATATTGAAGGTTCAAAAAAGTTAATAAACTTACATCCTTCTAGCATAAATATTTATAGTGGAGTAGAGTTGAATGCTAAAGTTGATAAGGGTCAAATGCATATATTAGGATATAATTTTGATTTATATAATGAATCTTTAAATAGAACGTTAAAAGAACTTAAAGAAAATTCTATTGAAACAATAAAATTATATATAAAACAATTAGAAGAAGATTATAATATTTATCTTCCTGAAGAAGAAATTAACCAGTTACTTGCAAAAGAAGGAAGAATAGGAAGACCTCAACTAGCTTTAATTATGATTAAATATGGCTATGTAAAAGATGTAAATGAGGCTTTTGATGAATATCTACAAGATACAAAAGTTAGGCATTTAAAAAAAAGCATTACAGCAGAGGAATGTATAAACATAATTACTAATGCAGGTGGAATTGCATCATTAGCTCATCCATGGAGTTTAGAGTTAACAAATGAAGAATTACGTTCAGAAGTGAGTTACTTAAAAAGTCTTGGATTGGGAGCTATTGAAGTTTATCATTCAAAAACATCAAAAGAACAGAGTGAATTCTATCATAATTTAGCTATAGAATTTAATTTACTTGAAACAGGTGGAACTGACTTCCACGGATTTGAGGTAAAACCAGATATTGAATTAGGAAGTGGAATAAAAAATAATGTTAATATTAATGAAGATGATTTGAGTTTAGTTTTAAAAATAAAAAGTCGATACAAATAATAAAACATGTCCAGTTCAAGCAAACAAAATGTACAATATTAACACGCAACATTTACAAAATAAAGTGTAAATGTTGTTTTTTATATGTAAAATTATACTGTAAATGAGATATAATGTAATCATAGAGGAGGTCTGAGTATATGAAACCACAAAGTATACCAATTCATATAAATGCTAAAAAAGAAGATATAGCTGAAATTGTAATATTACCAGGTGATCCTTTGAGAGCAAAATATATTGCAGATAAATTTTTAAAAGATGTAAAACAAGTAACTGATGTCAGAAATATGTTAGGATTTACTGGATATTATAAGAAGAAAAGAATAACAGTAATGGGCTCAGGAATGGGGATGCCATCATGCGGAATATATGCTTTCGAATTATTCTACTACTATAATGTTCAAAAAATTATTCGCATTGGTACATGTGGGGTATCACATGAAAGTGTAGAGATTCCAGAGATAATTTTGGCTGATAAAGTTTATACAGAATCTAGCTTTGCATTTTCTTACAATGGTTATAAAGAAAATGTTGTTATCCCATCAATGGATTTGGTAAATAGAATTTATGAAACTGCTAAAGTTAAAAAATTAAAAATTCATAAAGGAACATTAATGACTACTGATGTTTTTGGACCATATGTTGATGATGATGCGCTTATGGCTCGTGTTCCAAAAGATTTAACTATATTGGGTGAAGAAATGGAAAGTTTTGGACTTATTCATATTGCAAATTCATTCAATCGTGAAGCTGCAGTTATTGTAACTGCTGTTGATTCAAAGTTTAGTAATGTAATAGTAACTCCAGAAGACAGACAAACTTCTCTAGATAATATGATTGGATTAGCATTAGACTCAATAGTCTAATTCTAATATAAAAGAAAAAAGGGTTTAGTGATACAGCATCAATGATGCCACTAAATAAAAAGAACTAATGTTTTGTATTAGTTCTTTTTATATTCTAAAGAATATTCTACATTCCACTTGTCTTCTTCATGACCATCGCTAAATACATAAGGAGTTTTTTCAGCATCACATAATAAATTATAATCTTTTATTTCGATATAAGGTTTAGAAGAAACCGTTAAAGAATCAACAAGTTCTATTTTATCGTAAGAGCTTAGTTCCTCACTACTAATTTCAGTTATTGTCTCCCCATTAGGTAAAATTATTTCTTTAAATAAAGATTCATTCACATAATAAACTTTACCATCAATTATTTCATATTTCGTATTCGCTGGTAATGAGGTGTTAGGGTAGTATGCATATGTAACTATTTTATTGTTCGCATATATTGGTTCAGCATCACAATAATAGTTTAAACATATAGCTCTATAAGTATTAAAAGTAATATCTCCACCATGTAAAGTATAAAATTCGTCTAAGATATCACAATACTTTATTTTACTAGAAATAATGGCTTGATATAGATATTTTCCATCATATGATGAAACAGGTTTATGATTTTGTAAGTCGTTTAAAAACATTTCCTCATTTAAGATGAATGCTTCGTCTTGTGTACAATTATTAACTAAAGTTTCAGCATAAGAAGAAGGATATTTAACTTTATCTTTGTATTGACCAACTGCTAAAATAATGGCCGAAGCAGCAATAATTGCGCCAGTCTTTTTGAAATACACTCTAGAAGTTTTTTTCAATACATCACTAGCAGATAAAGCCTCCATTTTCTTTTCTACCTTTTCTTTATTTAATATAGAATAACAAAGTATTCCGCTTTTTATTGCTAATTCATTCATTTTATCTATTTTCTTTTGATCATTACATTTACTCATAAATTTATTATAAAGAAAAGATTGAATAGCTTTGCATCTTTTTGGACTAATCGTTTTTATTTCTAAATCCATTTCAAATAATAACTTATATACTTCAGCATCTGTCATATATTCATTCATTTTTTTTATAAACTCAGGTAAATTACATGAAAAATACAATTTTCTCATATCATTATCATTGTCAAAAAATAATTCTAACATTTCACATATGTTTACTAAAGAAGTATAAGCGCTTACTTTACCATCTTTGTTATAATATCTTGATGCCAAAAGCTCTGTATATCCTTCATTTAAACCACGTCCAATTATTAAATTATCTTTAACTCTTTGAAATCCACATAGCCAAATATTATTTAATTTATCATAAAAACTTGAAGCTAAATGTAAAAATTCATGCCCAATTGAACTTTTGAAAACATATTTTAAAACATTAAATCTTGGATTATACGTTCCTGTATTAGACAAATTAGGTAATCCTCGCTTTATTGTTACATTTTCAATTCTATTCATTACTAAATTTAATTCATCATCAGTAACATTTTCAGTAAGCTTAATTAAATATGGTAATAAAATTTCTTTATTTTCTAGATTAGGAATACTAAATCCAATAGTATTAACATGCTTTTTTAATATTTCTTCATATTCCTTAACAAAATTATCACTATTAAATGTTCTTGCAGCTAAACTCAGTGCTAACCCATTAATAAAATTATTCACACCAGTTTTAACAAACCAATAAGCTAATATTGGATTCATAGTAATTCCCCCTTAAATATTTAAGAAATTCTATCAAACTTATCTTAAAAAATCAAATTTATATTATATAAAACTTTATAAATATAACTTGTAAATTAGTTACTTTTACTCAACAAAAAAATTCATACATGATATAATAAAAAAGATTTAAAAGATTGGAGTGATTTTATGTATGCAGAAGTATTAGTAGAATATAGTGCTAAATCAATAGATAAAACTTTTACATACATAATTCCCGAAATCTTACGTAAAGACATTAAAGTAGGAATGAAAGTCTTAGTTCCTTTTGGATCCAAAAAAATTAATGGTTTTGTAACTAAAATAGTTGATAATCATAATTCTTCATATGAACTAAAAGAAATATCTAGTATTATAGATAAACATTTTTGTCTTAATGATGAATTAATGAAGTTAGGTAGTTTCTTACAAAGTAAAACTTTATGTACTAAAATTACAGCATATCAAACGATGTTACCAAGTTCTCTTAAAGTAAAAGAGCAAAAGACAAATTATTCGAAATATTTAACTTATATAAAACTAAATAAAAGTAAAGCTGAGGTGGAGGAGTACATTAATAAATATCCAAGAAGAATAAAACAGATAGATATATTAAAAAAGTTATTATTAGAATCTAAGATTCTTAAAAATACTTTTTCATCTGCAACTTTAAATGTCTTATTTAACGAAAAAATAATTTGCGAAGAAAAAGAACAAATATATCGTCTAAATAATCATAAAATAGAAAATAATAATATAACGTTCACTAAAGAACAGCAAATAGCATTAAATTCAATTGATATAAACAGTGAAGATACTTATCTTTTACATGGCATAACAGGATCAGGTAAAACAGAAGTTTATATTGAACTTATAAAGAGAGTGGTAGGGCAAAATAAAAAAGCTATAATGCTTGTCCCAGAAATATCATTAACTGCTCAAATAGTAAATAAATTTTATAGTCATTTTGGTGATGATGTAGCCATTTTCCATAGTGGTTTATCTAATGGTGAAAAATATGATGAATATTTAAAAATATTAAGAGATGAAGTTCATATTGTTGTAGGGACACGTAGTGCCATTTTTACACCTTTAACAAATCTAGGAATTATTATTATAGATGAAGAACATAGTGAAACTTTTAAACAAGATTCTAATCCTCGTTATCATGCCCTAGATATGGCAGAATTTCGTAAAAAATATAATCATATTCCTATTATATTAGGTAGCGCTACACCATCTTTAGAAAGTATGGCTCGTGCCCTAAAAGGTGTTTATAAATATATTCCAATGCGAAAAAGAGCAGGAACTTCCGTTTTACCAACTGTAGAAATAGTTGATATGTCTGAAGAAATGAAAAAACGTAATACAATTTTCTCAAGTGTTTTAAAATCTAAGATTTTAGATCGTTTGATAAAAAAGGAGCAGACAATTCTTCTTCTAAATAGAAGAGGTTATTCAACAGTTATATCTTGTAAAGCATGTGGATTTACATATAAATGTCCATATTGTGATATAGCTTTAACTTATCACAAATCTTCTAATAATCTAAGATGTCATTATTGCGGATATACAATTTTTAAAGATGATGAATGTCCAGAATGTCATGAAAAGGCTTTAACAGACTATGGACTAGGAACCGAAAAACTCGAACTTGAAATAAAAAAAATTTTTCCAGAAGCCAGAACTATAAGAATGGATGCCGATACAACAAGAAACAAAGGTGCTCATGAAGTTATCATAAATAAATTTAGAAATCATGAATATGACATTTTACTTGGCACACAAATGATTTCCAAAGGGTTGAACTTTCCTTTAGTAACCCTAGTTGGAGTAATCAATGCAGATTCCACATTAAACATACCTGATTTTAGAAGTGGTGAAAGAACATTTGCATTATTATCTCAAGTAGCAGGGAGAGCAGGGCGTAGCGAATTAAAAGGGGAAGTTATATTACAAACATTTAATCCTGACAACTTTACATTAAAATGTGTTCAAGAACAAGACTATATGAAATTTTATAATTATGAGATGAATAATCGTCACAAACTAGATTATCCACCTTATTATTATTTAACAAGTATTAAAATAGCTTCTAAAGATTATGATTTGGCTTCAAAAGAAATTATTAAAGTAAAAAACTATTTAGCCAAAAATGTAAGTAACGATACAATAATTTTAGGACCAACAACTGCTTCTATGTTCAAAATAAATAATATATATCGTTTTCAAATAATCTTAAAATATAAAAGAGACTCTAAATTATTTAATTGTCTAAAAGAATTAGACGAAATATATATGCTAAATAACAAAGTAAATATTGAAATAGATAACAATCCATTACAATTATAAAAAAACATTATATGCGTTTATAATGTTTTTTATTTATTTTAAATACCTATAAGCTTTGTGAAATTCAAGTTTTATATCTTTAAAATTTATTAATTCATCAATTGAAACAAAAGCATATCCATCTTTTTGTAACTTATCTATTGCCATTAAAACACCATCTATAGTTTCATTATGAATATCGTGTAGTAAAACGATATCTCCATCATTAACATTATTTATTATATAGTCAGCTATCTTTTTATCATTTTTTAATTTCCAATCTTCTACATCAACATTCCATAAAATAAAACTCATATTAAATAATTTTAACATTTCTTCATTATAACTTCCATAAGGAGGTCTTAAATATTTAACATCACTACCTGTAATATTCTTTATTATTTCATTTGTATAGTTTACTTCATATAATATTTCATTATCTTTCAGTTTCGTTAATTGCTTATGATCATAAGTATGTGAACCAATCGTATGACCTCTATTATAAATTTCCTTCACTAATTCACCCTGTTTGATTGCATTTTCACCTAACATAAAGAATGAAACTCTAGCATTCTTTTTATCTAACTCGTCGATTAACTTTTTTGTTTTATCATAACTAGGACCATCATCAAAAGTTAAAGCAACTAGCTTTTTTCCAGCAAATTGTGTTTTGTCTCTAATTATAGATGATTCGATTTTTGACATTTCTTCATTTTTGCTTTTTATTAATTTAAAATAGTTTTTATTTAAATAATAAATAATATCATTATATTTTACATTAATAATTATTTCTCTATTATAGTCATTAATCTTATGTGGCTCTAATATTAATTGCAAATTATCTTCGCCAAACATTATCAAGTTATAATTATCCTTATTAGAATCAAAATTATTCCTTATTTTGTCTTCATCAATATATAGATTGTTATCATTTTCATAATTCATAATCTTATCTTTAAATACTTCATATATCTTCTCGTTAATTATTAAATTATTTAAATTTAAATTTTTATTATTTTCTTTATCAAAATAATATATTTTATCACTTCGATAGTACTTATTATTCTTCCCAGTGATAGAATAAGTCCTAATATGAAAAGAATAAATATTATTCTTTATTGTATAACTATAACTAATATTAAATTCATTATCTTTTATATCTGAATTACTTATTTCTTTTAAAAAGTTTTTTTTCTCCGTCTCTACATATTCTTTAATTTCTTTATTTATTTTTTTTTGAGCATTAAAATTAGGATACTTAACTTGCATTATATAATTATTTTTAACTATTCTAAAACTAATATCATCAAATTTAAAATCTTCTTCTTTAATAATCATCAAAATTACTAAAATTAATATAATTATTATCATTAAAATTAGTCCTATTATACAATATTTACTTTTTAGACTCTTCATCATATCATCCCTATTAAAATATATTAAAAAAGAAGAAAATTATCTTTCTTCTTCATAGTTTTGACATAGTGTATTGTACATTGTATTTTCATTTCTTATATCTTTAGATATTTGTATAGATTCTAATTTACATCTACATCCATCTTCACAATGTATACAATCTTTAACACAACATTCTATTTTTTGTCTAAAATTATTTTCCATTTATATCACCATTAATATTATTGTCATCATTTTATATATTATTCAGAAAACTTATTTTATTTTTTACATAGAATATAATAGGTGATTTTATGAATTTTGATGATAAATTTTTTTCTAAAGTAGAAAAGAAAACTAAGGTTAATAAAGATACAATCCTTTCATTAGCTTCCAAATTACAACAAGGAAATCTAACAGATGAAACATCTTTAAGAGAGGTTATAAGTACATTGTCATCTCTAACTGGAAAAGACGTACCAAAAGAAAAAGAAGACAAAATAATAGATACTATATTAAAAGGTAAAGTTCCTAAAAGTGTAGATAAAATGTTTTAAATATTATATACTAATTTCAGGTGATTGAAATGACAGATATTGAAATAGCACATAGTGTAGAATTAAAACATATTAATGAGATAGCAGATTCCTTAAGTATTAAAAATAGCTTAGAGCTATATGGAAATTATAAAGCAAAAATTAATTATAAAGACATCGAAGGAGATTATGGTAAATTAGTATTAGTAACAGCTACATCACCAACTCCATTTGGGGAAGGAAAAACGACTGTGTCTATAGGTCTTTTAGATGCAATGTGTAAATTAGGAATTAAAGCTTCAGCTTCATTACGTGAGCCATCTTTAGGACCAGTATTTGGTATTAAAGGTGGAGCAACTGGTGGTGGAAAATCTCAAGTTATTCCAATGGAAGATATAAATTTAAATTTTACAGGAGACTTTCATGCTATTACAGCTGCAAATAATTTAATTTGTGCTGCTATAGATAATCATATTTTTCAAGGAAACAATTTAAATATTGATGAATCTAGAATAGTGTTCAACAGATGTTTAGATGTTAATGATCGTGCCTTAAAAGATATTTCTATACATAGTAAAAACTACGAACGCAAAGAAAAATTTGATATTACAGCAGCAAGTGAGATAATGGCAATTCTTTGTTTAGCAAAAGATATGGACGATTTGAAGGTAAAATTAGATAATATATTATTAGCATATACAAAAGATAATAAACCAATCTTTGCTAGTAATTTAAATGTAACAGGATCATTATTAGTATTATTAAAAGATGCTATTAAACCTAATTTAGTTCAAACTTTAGAACATAATCCTGTTATTATACATGGAGGCCCATTTGCCAACATCGCTCATGGTTGCTCAAGCGTTATTGCAACAACTTCATCTTTAAAACTTAGTGATTATTGTATAACAGAAGCTGGTTTTGGTTCAGATTTGGGAGCATTAAAATTCTTTGATATTAAATGCCGAGCTAATAACTTAATGCCTCACGCAACTGTTTTAGTAACTACAATTAAAGCTCTAAAATATAATGGAAATGATAATTTAAATGAAGGAATCATAAATTTGAAAGCCCATATAGATATTTTAAAAAACATGACTAAAAATATTGTAGTATGTTTAAATAAATTTGATAACGATACAAATGAAGATATTGAATATGTAAGAAATTATTGTCAAGAACAAAAAGTAAGATTTGCGATATCTACAGCATATAAAGATGGTGGAGAAGGAGCAATTGACTTAGCAAATGAAATTCTATCAATTGATAATAAAGAAAACTATCATCCACTATACGATTTGAATTTGCCAATAAAAGATAAAATAAAAAGTATTTTAGAAGATATTTATAAAGCAAGTAAAATAAACTATAGTGAAGAAGCTTTAAAAATTATTTCTGATTTAGAAAAAAACAATCTTGATAAACTTCCAATATGTATAGCTAAAACCCAATATTCAATTTCAGATGACAAGGATAAATTAGGTTATCCAGAAAATTATGAGGTAACAGTAAAAAATATAAAACTATATAACGGAGCAGGATTTATAACTATATACTTAGGAAGTATTATTACAATGCCAGGACTACCTAAATCTCCAAATTATGAAAAAATATATATAGAAGAAAATGAAATAGTAGGATTATCATAAAAAAAGCAAGGAAATTTATTCCTTGTTTTTTTATCTTTCTTGAATTTTAACTAATTTAGCTTGTACTACTAATCTAATACCATTATCATTATAACAAGTAGATAAAGTAAGTAATTTATCATCTTTAGTTACATCAATACCAAAGTCATAAATACTTCTATCTTTCATTGTCTTAATAAATGTTTCATAAGAACTATCACTACTAAAATCAGTAGTAATATAATAAGACTCAGCCTGTATCTTATAAATCGAAATAATTTGCCACATTGTATTATATTTTAAAGTTGAAAACTGAATTATTTGATTATCTTTATTTTCATACCATTTCTTATCCAATGTATTAGTTAATGAGCCAAACATAACTTTATCTTTTCGGCCATGAGCATAAATAACTGTATTTTTACTTAGTTCATTAAAGTTATCTCTAAAATCAGCATAAACCCAACCAGCGCCATTATTTGAACCATCAAAAGAATGTTTTAAATAATAATCATTATTTGTTGTTTGAACAACTGGATAATTAACATTAGTATTATTAACAATCAACCAACCAATAGTATCTTCATTTTGTTTCAATAAATCAGTAAAATCAACAGAAGAAAGTGGGGTATTTAAATATTTCCAATATAATGATTCTTTACTACTATATTCCATATCAATTTCGGGTTCAGGAACTTCTATATTATATAAACTGCCATCATCAACTTCTTCTACTTTAGTATCTTCAACTAAAGCATTACTTAAATTGTTAGTTGATACTCCTTGTAAAAACCAATCTACAATAACTAAACTAGATATAATAAGTAATAAACTTGATAAAATAACACTAAATTTATATATTTTATACTTTTTTGACTCCTTAGGAGCATATTTATAATAAAGCTTATTAATTGCAAACTTACTTAATTGCTTTTGATATAATAAATAATTACTTTTACTTACATGAATCTTTTCAACATTTTTAATTTTAGGAACTTTACTATACTTTCTTATCTCTCCATGATTTATTTTACTTAAATTAGTAAGAGCAAGTCTATTTAAATTATATAGTTGTTCTCCAAACTCTTCACTATCAACATTTAACTTAAAATTTTTAACTTTTGTTATATCTTTATGAAATCTAAGACGAAATCTTTTTTTATTATTATTTGTTTTTTCAATATTAGTTACTTTTTTTAAAGTGCTTTTTCTTAATGAACTATTATTATTAATAATATCATTTAATGTAATAATTACTGTATCATATAATGATTTCTTTTTTTTAGGTAAATCATCTTCATTTATAGCAGCTCTTAAATCACTTATCTTAAGTTTTATTGTCTCTCCCAAACTTAACCTTTTCTTAGGTAAATCAATTTCTTTATCTTTTTTATTCTTTGAATTTAACATTTTAAATTGGGTTGTTTTACTAAGTTCTTCTTCTTTCTCAATTTTAAATTGAAAAATAGCAGTTTTTTCAAGATCATTTAGCTCTGTACGAGGATTTATTTGTTCAATATGAACTTCTGTATCTAAATTATTTTTATTTTTTTCCATACTAAACATACCTCCATATAATATAAAATAATTATAACATATTTTAAATAAATTAATATATCAAATTGAATCTTCTATAACACTACACATATTATTCATAATATCTATCATATCATCAATAATTTCAAAATATTGACAAATTCTTTTTGCCTCTTGTTGAGTATCAGTAATAGAAGGATTAAATAAATTCTTGCTGTGAAATCTAAAATAAATTACAGCATTATTTATATTTATTTCAAAAGATATTTTATATTTATCTTTTAATTCTAATATCTTATCAATCGTAACTTTATTTAATAGTTTTTTTGCTATTAATTTATTGCTTGCAATAATGTCATATTCCTTTACAAACCTCTTGTTTTCTACATCAATATTATATTCATTAGGAATAGCGAGAAAAGTTTTATCCAAGACATACAATGAACTTTCAATACTTTTTTTTAAGTCTAAAATTGCTACTGCACCATGAAAATTTTGACTATAAGTAGATACATTAGTTTTTTGATAATCAACCTTTAAATATGTAATAACATCTGATAAAACAAATCTATTACCTTTAGGTAAAAAACCTTGTATTAAATCTTCACTTTCAAATTTATCAAATTTATTAAACCTAGTTTCTTCATAATCCTTTTGATTAATACCTGCATAAGGAAAATATTGTAAATCAGTTCTTTCATATTGAAATATTTTTTTTACTATTTGATCTTTATATTTACTATTATATATATTTGATATGCCTAAAATTTTAGTCATAAGTATTAACGAGAAAATTAACAAACCAAATGCTATTACAAGAAAAAAGGCATCTTTTTTTCTAACTCCGAAAAAAAAGAAATAACAAAAAGAAATAAATGATACTAAGCAGACATCAAGATAAAAAGAATGCTTCTGACTTAATTGCTGTAATTCTTGGCAAGACTCTATTAATCTAATATATTTTCCAAGAGGTCCTTTACGTGCTCTCCTTCGTTCAAGTTTTCTAAAAAGAGAACAAAGAGTAATAATGAATATCATTATAACCATAATAATTATTGTTGTTTTATCTAACATAACTTATTCTCCTTTTATTTTATATTTCTAAACTATTATAACATATATCATATTTTAATGCTTTTTATTTTTATGTAAATGATTACTTTAAATATTGATAATATTTATGATATAATTCATATGGTGATAGTATGGATTTTACAGTATTAATAATTCTTATTGTAGTTTCAATTATAATGATTATTCTTGTTGGAGTATTTATTTATATGAAAAATAAGTTATCAAACATTTCTAAACAAGTATTTGGCACTTCCAATATTATAGAAGGATTTAAAAATCAAGAACTAGAACTATCTGAAACACCAAAATCAGTTTCAAGTATGGACTCAGTATTAATACCAAAAATAAAAAAAGATTTTCCAGAGTTAGAAATTGATAGTATAAAATCAAGTGTAGATAATACTTTAATTAAATATTTTAAATCTTTAGAAAAGAAAAAGATTCAGTCTATAGAAAATGCTAGTGATAAATTAACTTCAAAAATTCTTCATGAGATAGAAAGCTTAAATAACAAGCAAGAGTCTATTCATTCAATGAAAATACATCGTACAGTTATAAATTCTTATAAAAATAACAAAGGAACATGCGTTATTACTTTTCAATCATCTCTTGAGTATATTAAAGAATCTAAAAAAGTAAAGAAAAAAATTCAAACTCGTTTTAATACAAATATGATTTATGTTTATAATGAAGACAATGTCGATGGTGAATATGGTGTTTCTTTAAATTGTAAGAATTGTGGTGCTCCTATAAAAGAACTAGGTGTTAAATCGTGTCCATATTGTGGAACAGGAATAATGATTACAACTTCTAAAATATGGAAAATAGATGATGTATATGAAAATTAGTATTTAACTAATTTTTTTCTTTTGTTCTAAAAAAAATATTAGTTCATAAACTTAATTAGAAATGATAGGGGTGTTATATTGAAAGATAACAAAATTATAGAATCTATTTCTAAAAGGGGTAATGGTGAAATATACTTAGGAGTTGTTGGTGCTGTTAGAACAGGTAAGTCTACCTTTATCAAGAGATTTATCGAAAATTTAGTTGTACCTAATATTGCTGATGAGTACGAAAAAAAACACTGTTTAGATGAAATGCCACAAAGTGCTCAAGGCAAAACAATTATGACAACAGAACCAAAATTTGTACCAAGTAATGGTGCCACAATTAAAGTAGAAGAATTTAGTACTAATATTAAATTAATTGATTGTGTAGGCTACATTGTTCCAGGTTCTAATGGTTATGAAGACGAAAATGGAAATCCAAGAATGGTCTTAACACCATGGTTTAAAGAACCTGTTAACTTTGAAACAGCAGCTGAAATTGGTACTGAAAAGGTAATCAGGGATCATGCTACTATTGGAATTGTTGTCACAACAGATGGCTCATTTGGTGAAATTAAAAGAGAAAGCTATATTGAAGCAGAAAATAAAGTCATCTCAGAATTAAAAAGTATTAATAAACCATTTATAGTTGTATTAAATAGCTCAGAACCTGAATCAGATAAAACCCAAAAACTTGCCAATTCATTAAGAGAAGAACATAATGTACCAGTTCTTCCAATCAGTGTAGAAACTATGACAGAATATGAAATTTATGACATATTAAAATCAGCATTATATGAGTTCCCAGTTTTAAGCATTGATATTAAATTGCCAGAATGGGTTCATATTTTACCAAATAATCATGCAGTCAAAGAAGAATATATAAATAAAATAAAATCTAGTACAATAAGTGTTAATAAAATAAAAGATGTTGATGATATTCTAAATTATTACAAAGATAGTAAATATATTAGTAAAGCGTATATAAGTAATGTAGATACTGCAACAGGAATAGTCAATGTAAATTTAGATAGTGACGATTCTTTATATAATGAAGTTTTAAATGAAATGATGGGAGATACCGTTAATACTAAAGCTGGAATGCTAAAAATATTCTCTTCCTATAAAGAAAGTAAAGAAGAAACAGAAATGATAAAAACAGCATTAAAAACAGCCAAGCAAACAGGCTATGGGATTGTTTACCCTAATTTAAAAGATATGCAATTAGAAACACCATCAATCGTTAAACAAGGAAGCCGTTTTGGAGTTAAATTAAAAGCAACAGCGGCATCATATCATATTATTAAAGCGGATGTTATAAGTGTTTTTGAACCAATTATTGGTAGTGAACTACAAAGTAAAGAATTAATTAATTATTTAATGAAAGATTATGAAACCAATCCTGAAAATATTTGGCGTAGTGAAATATTTGGTCGAAGCCTAGATGTTATTGTAAAAGAAGGAATTCAAGCTAAATTATCAGTCGTGCCAGAATCAACAAGATATAAGTTGTCTCAAACAGTAACAAAAATAGTTAATAAAGGTTCAAATAATTTAATAGCTATAGTTATATAAAAAATACTATGGCTTTTTCTTATTTTTTATATTATAATGTAAGTAATATACAATAGGAGGAAACAACATGATGAATAATTGTCCAAAATGTGGAAATCCATTACAAGCAGGGGTAACATCATGCCCAATATGTGGTACTAATATAGCGTCAGAATCTAATGCAACTCCAGTACAAAGCAATGTTGTTGTAAATTCTGTTTCTAAGCCAGTCGCTACTCAAACAGTATCACCTGCAATAAATGAACCATCTCAAGTAAAAAATATAAATAATCAAATACAAACTGAAAATAAATCTGAAATTGTTATAGAGCCAGTTAATGCAACAGAAGTTCAAACTACACCTGCTCAAACAGTTCAACAAAAAACTAATGATAACGTAGTGCAATCCCAATCAATAGAAGTGGCTTCTGCAGTTCAAACGCCAGCACAAACAAATGAGACGCCTATACAACAAATAGAAAAAAGTGCCCCACAACAAGCTGTTCAAGGAGAAGTTAAGGTTGTACAAGAGCAACAAGCACCAGTAAATAATGTAGCAACACAAAATATTAAACAAGCACCAGTAGAAGCAACACAAATCAGTTCCATAGCACCTACAATTGCTCCGATAGATGCACAATCACCAATCCCAAGTATTCCATCTTCTTTGAATGGAAATAATACATCAATAGTACCTAATCAAACAGTTGTAAATGCCCCTACACAGGCTAAACAAAAACCTAAGAAAAAAGGTAATAAAAATGTTCTTGCAATATCTTTTGTAGTCTTATTACTAGTTGCAGGAGTAGCACTATATATGACAATGGGAAAAGGACTAAAAACAAACAAAGTCCAAACACCTCAACCAGAAGAACCAATAGCAATGACGTCAGTAACTTCAAATGGATACAAGTTTGAATTACCAGAAGGTTGGCTAATAAATGAAGATGGGACAAACGTTATATTAACAAACTCAAGTGAAACAGTTGCAATAAAATTAGATCATTCATCAAGTAACATTCAAAATATTTCTAAAGAAATGATAGAGTCTATCTTAAAAAATAGTTCATTTGAAAATTCTGAAGTAACAGAATTATCAATAAGTGCAAAAGACGCATATTCAGTAAATGCAAAATTTAATGATTTGCCAGTACAAATATATTTTATTGGTGGAGGCTCTAACTTAACTTTAGGAGTAACAATTGTTTACCAAAGTGAAGATAGTAAAACTAAATATGAAGCAGATATAACAGAAATGATGGGAACCATTGCATATTCAGATGAATCAATAAAAGCAATTAGTACAATGGATATGTATAGCGATATCTTCAATATCTATAGGGGAGTTGTAAATGAATCTAATAAGCCAAAAGAAGAACCACCTATTGTAGATAATAATGAAAACAATGGAGAAAATACCTCTGATGAAAATGTTGAAAATAAAGAAGAAAATCTAACACCACCAGAAAATACGCCACAAACACCAAATGAAAATCCAACTCCTGAAATAGAAAACTAATAAAGCATTGATATATCAATGCTTTTTTTGTGACAAGTTTCTGATAAATCATATTATATAAACTTTAAAAAACAAAGTAAGAATGATAAAATGCTATTTATAAACTTTCTTTAGTGGAGGAGAAATAAATGAGTTATATAATGAATTTGAGAAAATATGTTGGACATGCCCCTATAATTGGGGTTGGAGCAACTACTTTAGTTTTTAATGAAAAAAATGAATTATTATTGAATTTAAGAAGTGATACCAATACATGGGGAATTCCAGGAGGGTCTATGGAATTATATGAAGATATAAAAACAACTGCTATCAGAGAATTAAAAGAAGAAGCAGGAATAACTGCTGAAGATTTACAATTAGTTGATATCTTATCTGGAAAAGATTATTATTTTGAATATCCCAATGGAGACAAAATGTGTACAGTTATAGTTCTATTTAAAGTTAAAAACTACAGCGGAGAAATTGAAGATTCTGATAATGAAAGTAAAGAATTAAAATTCTTTTCTTTAAATAAACTCCCACAACTTGAATCAAGAGCAGAAGTAATTATTGACAAAATAATATCTGGAGAAATATCTATATAATAAATATTTAAAAATTAATATAACTATAAAAATATTCAATTTTTTTCAGAAACTTGACTTAAATTTATAGATTTTTAAAGAAAATACGCAATTTATCTTGATTTAACCAGCTATTTCTGATATTTTTAATATGTAAGGCTAATCCCTTACAATTAAAAGAAATTTTATTGGGAGGTAAAATCATGGGAAAACAAGAATTAGTAGAATTTATGGCAGCAAAAGCTGGTTTAACTAAAGCTGATGCAACTCGTGCATTAGATGCTGCATTAGAAGGAATTACAGCAGGTCTTAAAAAAGAAGGTAAAGTTGCTTTAGTTGGTTTCGGTACTTTCAGTGCTAAAGAAAGAGCTGCAAGAGAAGGAATTAATCCATTAACAAAAGAAAATATTAGTATTCCTGCTAAAACTGTTGCTTCATTCAAAGCTGGAAGCAAACTAAAATCAGCACTTAACTAATTTTAAAAAGATATAAAAAGAGTCATAAATGATAAATAATTTATGGCTTTTTTTTATGTTTTTTTATATACTTAATATGGTAGGAGAGAATAAGTATGAAAAATAGTAAAGAATCAAAGTTAAATAAAATTTTATTAATTATAAGTTTCGTTCTAATTGTATTGTCAATTGTCTTAGAAACATCAGGTGTTATCAGACCATTATTATGGTTAACATCGCTATTATTATTAATATTTAATTTAGTAAAAAACTACAAACTAAAATTAAATAGTTCCATCTTTTTATTTATTATATTTTTTATATTATCTTTATTTATCGATGGAATAATAGTTGTATCATTAAAAAGAATTCCCGTATTTGCTTATAACATAACAAATACAGAAAATGCTCGTGTATATAATGCAATAGGTCTACGAGTATGGCAATGCGATAAAAATAATTACACAGATGTTAAAGTAGATTTATTTAACAACAAAGGCTATATGTGTAACATTGAAGATATAGATATTATTGATTCAAATTCTTTTTTAAACTCAATTGTTGAAAACTATAACGATTATAAAAATCTATACGTTAAAATAAATGGTAAAATAAGCAAAAAAACAGGACGAAATTATATTGAAATGAGTCCATATGAAAATAAAGATATCACATTAAATGGATATGTATCATTTGCTGATAATATAACTTTAAGAATAATATTTAATGAGGATTCTCCATTACTAGATAGTTATGATGTTTATGACGAAATAACCGTTGTAGGTATCATAAAAAATTTAGAAATAGAAGGAAATAAATATGTAATTTATATGTATGAAAGTAAAGTACTAAGTACAATAGAACTAAAGGAATATAACATAACAGCTACGAGTAGTTCTAAATGTACTGAAGAAAAAAACATTATTTATACAAATGAAAATAACAAAATATATACCCAATGTATCGATAACATTATCGTAACTTATCCTAATGAGACAAAATATGAACTAGCGTATGTACTTTCTTCAAATAAATTAAAAATTGATGAAATATATAATCAAGCTTTATCAGAGACAAAAAGTGAAGAAGATGAGTCGATTATTTATAATTTTGAAACATACAATATTCTAGTCTGTGATAAAAACGTAAGTAAAGACATAATAATTGGCGATAAAAACCTTACTTTTGAAAACGCTAAGTGTGACCCAAAAATAGAAGAGATAATAGAGGATTAATACTTGTTAATCAAAATATGTTTTACTATTTTTAACTCTATTGATATAATGATTATAGGTTAGGTATTAAAAATAACTTCAATGCCTAAGAAACTATTAATAAATTTGTACCACTTTAATTAAAAATATTATTGTTAGGGGGACAAAGTATTTTATAGTAGTAATAAGGAAGGAATTATTAATATGACAAAAGAAGAAAACACAAAAAAAGAAACAACAAAAAAAACAGAAGTGAAGAAAAAAACTCCAGCAAAAACAACAAGTAAAAGTGTTCAAAAAAACACTTCAGTAAAAAAGACTGCAGTAAAAAAAGATTCAAATAATAAAACAAAGGCTAAAACAACTCCTACAACGAAAAAAACCATTGTTCAAGAAGAAAATCATTATGGACGTATATTCTTAGCAGCTTTGCTTATTGTAATAGTTTGTATTGGTGGCTATCTAATAGTTGATTATAAAAAGAAAAATAATAGTTCAGAAAATAATTATGTTGCAACAGCTGATGAAAAAGCATTTAAAGAAGAATATGAATCTTTAAATGGAACAACACGTTCAAATGGTCAAATAAACAAAGATATCAAAATAATGGACGACAATAATATTGTATATATATCAGTTAAAGAAGCAGCTGAAATTTTAGATTCAGGAAATGGTATTATATACTTTGGATTTGCTGCTTGCCCATGGTGTCGTAATTCAACACCAATCCTACTTAACGCTATGAACTCATCTGAACTTGATAAAATTTATTATGTTAATGTAAGACCAGATGATGATACTAGCAAAGATATAAGAGACACATATACACTAAATTCTAAAGATAAAGCTAAAAAAACAAAAGAAGCAGAAGATGCATACTATAACATTTTATTAGCTTTAGCAAATGATTTAGATGATTATGTCCTAACTACTGAGAGTGGAAAACAAGTAAATACAGGGGAAAAACGTTTAGCAGCTCCAACAGTAGTTGCAGTTAAAGATGGTGTTGTAGTTGGTTTTCATCAAGGTACAGTAAATAATCATCAAAAAGATGAAGAAGGAAAACTTAGAGACTTAACAAAAGAAGAAGAAGTAGAACTATTAAATACTTATACTAGTATAATTTCTAGATACTTAAATAGTGATTGTGATAAGGATAGTGAAGGATGTTAATCCTTCTTTTCTATTGATAAATTACTAAATAAAAAGTATAATAAAGAGTATTCACAATTAAGTGATGGTAGAGTGTTAGTCAAAGTAACATAATACCAAAAAAGTTACTAGAATAGTTTGGAGGTCAAAGTGAAAAATTATTTCTTGTTATAAAAAAAGGAGATAATTTTAGATGAAAGCAAATGAAGAAGGACTTACTAGAGAAGAAAGAATAATGTTTGCTCTTCTTAGTATAATCCTAATAGTAGCAATAGGGGTATTGGTAATTAAAAATTTTTCTGATAATGAAAGAATATTAATCGAAGATGCTCCTATAAACGAAAAAGGACAAGATGTAGATGCAGAAGCTAATTTAGAACCTAGTAAATCAGAGAACAGCTTAATAGAAGTTGCTCCTGAAAAAGTAGTGAATACTAAAAATAATACTAGTTATAAAAAAGCATATCTTGCAGTAGCACCAAAAGAAGAAAAAAAGAAACCTTCTAAAAATAATAATGCTATAAAAGAAGATGTAAAAGATAGTCAAAAAGAACCAATAGATATTTATAATAGTTGGCAAATAAAAGAAACCATAGTAACAAAAGCCTATGTAAATGACATAATAAAAATAGATAGAAATGTTTTACTAAGTAATGGTACAGAAGCAGAATCTCAATTAACTATTAGACAATTAATTGATGAAACTTATATGATTGTAGATATCAGTAGTGGATATCTAACTTTAAATGCTGGTACTTATAAATATTATTATACATATGGTGGAATTACTAAGGAGCTAACACTAACAGTATATGATTACTTAAATCCTGAAAGTGCAACATTACTAAAGTTAAACGATGAAATAATAGATGATTCAATAACTCAAGAAAAGTATGAAACACTTAAAGAAACATTAAGTAATTCTAAAATATCATTAACAGAAAATAAAATAAATTTATCAGTTAATGAATCTTCTAAAGAAAACGAAATTCCTATTGTTCTTACTTTATCAAATGAACCAAAAAAAGAAACAATAAGATCAAACATATTAGGGATATCTATTGCAAATAAAGAAAATATATGGCATCAAAAATTAGAAGATAACCAAATAGTCGCTTGGATTAATTTATCTATACTAAAAACAAAAAATATCAATTTAATTTTAGAAATAGATGGAATTAATTACGTTGTATCTTTAAATATAGAAATTATAAAAAATGATGACGATATTAAAGATGACAACCAAGATACTGAAAAAAATCCGACTAGTGAAGATACTGAATTAAATGATGAACTTGAAAAAAATCCAGTTCCAAATCCAGTAGAAAGTCAAGAAGAAAATAATAAAGATAACAACTACGAAAATAATATAGTTATTGCTGTTAATCAAGATACAGAATTATCTGCACAAACGCCGTCCTAAAACATGACTAGTTCATGTTTTTTTATTTTAAAATAAACCTTTTATTCTTGGAAAAACACTTTTGATATTATATAATACATTATGAAAGAAGGTGGACTGATGAAATTAATTTCTCTATTACCTGCAGATACTTATACCGTAGTAAATAAATCAATTATTACTGAAGATGATAAGAAAAACATCATTTCATTGTACGAACCTATCATCGGTCCAATCGCAATTAGTTTATACTTTACGTTACTAAGAGATATTAGATTATTGGAATTTATTAGTACAGATTATACTCACCATCACTTAATGACTATTATGAAAAGCAGTATTGAAATAATAAAAATAGCAAGAGAATCTTTAGAAGGAGTAGGCTTATTAAAATCATATTTTAAAGAAGGAGAACCAAATTCTTATGTTTATGAATTATATTCTCCTTTAAGTCCAAAAGAATTTTTTTCAAATCCAATATTTAATATTACTTTATATAATAATCTTGGTAAATTAGAATACGAACTTATAAAAGCAGAATATGAATTACCAAAAATAGATTTAAAAGAATATGAAGATGTCTCAAAAGAATTAAATTTAACTTATAAATCCTCATCAAATATTGATCCAATAGAAACAAGAGAAAAAAATTCCTTGAATATTAAGTTAGAAAGTAACATTGATTATGATTTACTAATTGCTTCTATGCCAAAAGGAACATTAAGAGAATCCGCCCTAACAAAAAAAACAAAGGAACTAATTGATCAGCTTTCCTTCATTTATGATATAGATACATTAAAAATGGTAGAAATACTTAGAACAGTTATTAACGAAAGAGGAACATTTGATAAAGAGGAACTCCGAAAAAATACAAGGAAATATTATCAATACAATAATAATGGAAAACTACCAACGCTAGTATATCGAACTCAACCAGAATATTTAAAAAGTCCATCAGGAGATACAAGTGCTTTAGCACAAATTACATACATGTTTGAGAATACAACACCATATGACTTTTTGAAAATAAAATACAAAGGTTCAAATCCAACATCAAGAGATTTACGTCTTTTAGAAACTTTACTAGTTGATTTAAATCTTCAACCAGCTGTTGTAAATGTTTTAATTGATTATGTTCTAAAGAAAAATAACAATAAACTTAATCAATCTTTTGTTGAAACTATAGCTGGTCAATGGAAAAGATGCAACGTTGAAACAGCAGCAGAAGCTATGGAACTAGCCAAAAAAGAAAATACTAAATATAATAAAAAAATAAGTCAAACAAGTAAGTCAAAAACTTCAACTCAAGAAGAACCAGTTTGGTTTAATCAAGAAATAAAAAAAGAAGAAATGACTCCAGAGGAGTTAAATGAAATGGAAGAACTATTAAGTAAATATAGGTGATATTATGGAAGAAAGAATAATTTCTAATAAAGTTAATGAAAGAGCTCTAAAAAAAAGCTATGATGAAGCTTGCACAAATCAACAATTTAGAAGATTAATAAAAACTCTAGATGTTGAGGATAAGGTAGCTATGAAGTATACTTCATCACTAAAAGATACTGTATGTGAATTAAATAATTGTAGTGAATGTAGTGGCCTAATCTATTGTAAAAATAGATTAGAAGGGCACGTCCTTTTTCCAGAACAAAAACAAAAACAAATAGTGTTCTCATACACACCTTGTAAATATGAAAAAGAGCGTTTAAAAAAAGAAGCTAATCGTATGACTAGAGATAAAGAACTTTCTTTAGCTTCACTAAGTAATATTGATGTAACTGATAAAAATAGATCAAATGCAATAAAGTGGCTTATAACATTTTGTGATACATATGATAAAAATGGTAATTTTAAAGGATTATACCTTCATGGGACATTTGGTTGTGGTAAAACATATCTTATTTCAGCAGTATTAAATGAACTATCTAAAAAAAGAGTTAGTACAGAAATCGTATACTTTCCTGAACTTCTACGTGATTTAAAAAGCGACTTTGATACATTTGGTGATCGAATTGATTATTTAGAAAATGTTGATATTTTACTTATTGATGATATAGGTGCTGAAAAAGTTACTGAATGGAGTAGAGATGAAATATTAGGAACAATCCTTCAACATCGTATGAATAATTATAAGACAACATTCTTTACTTCTAACTTAAATATAGAAGAATTAGAAACTCATTTAATAATTAGTTCAAATATTGACGAAAAAATAAAAGCTAAACGTATAATTGAAAGAGTAAAACAATTAACTTCAGATATGGAATTAATTGGTGAAAATAAAAGAAAATAAAAAAAATAGATAAAAATGGCGAAACATCCGCTATTTTTTGTTATAATTAATTAGGTGATAAAAATGAAAAATACAAAAGTAATCTTTATGGGTACACCAGATTTTGCTGTACCAATTCTAGAAACACTTATTGAACATACAGATGTAGTAATGGTTGTTACTCAACCAGACAAAGAAGTTGGACGCCATCATGAACTAGTTCCAACTCCAATAAAAAAAGTTGCAATTGAACATGGAATAAACATTTACCAACCAACAAAAATAAAAGAAGAATTTATGCCAATTGTAAATGCTAATGCTGATATAATAATTACTTGTGCTTATGGACAAATTATTCCAGAGATTATTTTGAACAATCCAAAATTTGGTTGTATTAATGTTCATGCCTCATTACTACCAAAATTGCGCGGAGGAGCTCCTATCCATCATGCTATAATAGATGGTGAAGAAAAAACAGGAATAACAATTATGTATATGGATAAAAAGATGGATACAGGCGATATTATTGCATCTAGAGAATATATAATAAAAGATGATGATAACGTTGGAACATTACACGATAAATTGAGCCAAATTGGAAAAGAACTTTTAATTGAAACTTTACCATCTATAGTATCTGGTACCAATACTAGAACTCCTCAGAACAATGAAGAAGCAACATATGCTTGGAATATAACTCGTGAAGAAGAACATTTAGACTTTAACGCTTCAGCAAAAGAAATATATAATAAAGTACGTGGACTATATCCTTGGCCAACAGCAAATACAATAATAAATGGCTTGGAAGTTAAAGTATTAGAATGCTATATAAGCGATAAAGATAGTAATCTTTCCTCTGGTACAATATGCGAAATTAATAAAGAAAGCATAGGTATATGTACAAAAGACAAAGTTATATATATAACAAAAGTTAAACCATTTGGTAAAAAAGCAATGCCAGCTTTAGATTATATTAACGGCTTAAATAAAGAAAAAATACTTCATTCAATAGTAGAATAGGTGAATTATGACTAAACAAAATAAAATACTAATTATTTATGGAATAGTAATATTAATAGCATTAATAGTAATTGTATTTATTTTACCAGACAGCTTTTTCCTAAAAAAATATGATGATATTAATATTCCATCTGCAGATACGAGCCCAAAAGAATTTGTAGACTATGAAAAACAAAAAGAAAATTTATTGCAAAATAAATACGATTATGAATATTTGTTATTAGATAGTATGGGAAGTAAAACTTATACTTTTGATTGCTCAGGAACGATTAGTGAAACAATCGAATCAGGAACCTGTAAATCACCAGAAAGATTTTCCTATACTGAAAGTAACAAAAAAGAAGCTTTTTCCAAAATTAATATAGATTATATAAATCCATCTTATATATTTAGTTTAATAAAAGATATAGAACCAAGAGAAACTAAATATACAACCCTAAGAGAATATAAATATAGTGCGAAAATCGAAGATCTTCAAACAGACATAATTATTTATACAAATTTAAATGAAATTACTAAAATAGAAATAAGTAACGCATATATGACATATATTATAAAATATAGTAATGTGCAATAGTTGACAATCGAATATCTTGTTGCTATTATAAAGGAAATTTTAATTAATGGGGTTTTGTGATTATGGAAAAAGAAAAATTTATTAAGTTAGAAAAAGAAGAAAAATACGGAAAAAATCATGTTAGAAATAAAGTATTAGTAAATCTAATTACATTTATTCGATCATTAGGGAGTATAGCAATAATACCTATATATGCAACATTAGGTTCTTTTGCAGCAGGACTAGCAACAGTAGGTTTTTTCGCAACAGATTTTATTGATGGTCAATTAGCTAGAAGATTACATGTTGAGTCATTTTTTGGAAGTCTTTTAGATGGTTTATCAGACAAAGCATTTGGTATCATTTGTCTAATATTATTATCAACTGTAAATCCAATATTTTTAAGTGTTATTGCTTTAGAACTAGGTATATTGGCAATTAATTATAAAAGTATTGAACGCGGAAATAACGCCAAATCAAGTATTGCAGGTAAAGCCAAGACTTGTCTATTAGCTGCTACTATAGTAGGTAGTTTCTTTTGTCATGCTGCACCAACAGTAAAAGAAATTCTAAACTATATTAATGTAACATCATTAAATAGTTTACTAGAATTAAATCCTAAATTACTATCTACAATTCTAGCGATTCCAACAATTGGAGCAAGCCTTTATGTTGCTTCAGATTATAAAAAAATAGCTACATCACAAGATGTACAAAGAGAGCAAGAAAAAACAATTAATAAATCATCTGAAATTGTGCCAACTGATACCTTACCTGATACTGGTACAGAAGATGTAACTATTTCATTATCAGAAATAGAGGAGAAAAGAAAAATATTAATGCGTCAAAAAGAAGAAGTTAAAGAATTAAAATCATGTGAAGAACTTATTCATGATTTATTTGATACTGACTTTTATCTTGAACACAGAGACGATGGCATAAAAAAATTATTTTACAAAAAATAAAGGCAGTGTGTAATATGAAAAAAAAGGATATGAAAAATCTAGTAGAACAATATTATAAATTTGTAGGAATATCAAGTTTTAAAAAGCAAACTAGAATTTTAAATCTCTTAAGCTATTGTAAAGAAATAAGAGATACAGCATATCCTATGAAAAATTCAACTGTTACAGAATTAGAAATAGTTGAATTTATTGCCCACAAAGAAAAAGATTTAATATATATAAATGGAACACTTTGCTTAAAAGATAGAGAAGCAAAAGAAGATAGATGTTTTGAAGCTTATATTATTGAAGATAAAGAAGATGGAAATATCAGAATCTATATGGATATAGTAAGAATAAATGTTGAAGATGAACCAAAAAAAATAAGAACTAGTGAAGCTATTATTGAAGATGAAAAAAATATAATTACTATTACATCATATACGACTACTGAATCCACAGAAGAAAAAACTTTTTCCTCTGAATTTCCTAAAAATCAAGATGAATCTTACTTATTTGAAAAGAAAGTTCAACAACTAAGTGCAATTTAAGCACTTTTTTTATGATATAATAAATATTGGTGATTGAATGACAACGAATCTAAATATCATAGTATCAATAATTATTTTAATAGTAATAATTATATTCAAAATGTTTATAAAGAAAAAAAATAAAGAAGTAGTAAAAAAAGACTTATATAAAAAATCAGCTAAACTAACAAAATTATTATATTTATTAAGTATAATTCTTTTTATTACATCGTTAATAATTAATTTAATAGTTTTCGAAAATGATACTAGTTTTTCAGCAACAATGACATACATAATAAATGCCTTATCAATAAGTCTTTTAGCAATGCCAATCTCCTTAAACACATTATATATAACTAGTTTTAAAGATGAAGAAAACATAAGTCACATAAAAACTATTGTTACAAACATATATGATAACAAAATAATAAAGAGATTTAAAAATGCTGGAATAAACATGATAATAATAAATTCTAAAGTTTCCAATCCAAAAATTCCTATGATAAACGAGTCTGAAATAGCATTAAAAAAAATAAAACAAAACATTATTATTAACTCTGATAATCTAAAAATAGTTAATAAATATCTTAATAAAGAAACAACATATTATGAATTTGAAAATTTAGAATTTGCTTATCAAAAAATACTTAATGCTAGAGGAATACATGACAACTATATAAGAACTATAAAATACCTAATTACAACATATCTACCACTTATTCTAAGTTATTTATTATTAAACATAGTTGGATTTCCAGTAGAATATAACATATTGTTAGTAATTCTATTAAAAGTATTTACAATTATAACTTGTGAATTAGTTTATAAAAAAATGCCATATGACATAGATATAATGGAAAGAAAACCAAAGCCCCAAAATGTTTTTATTGGCAAACAAGAAATAATCTTTTCAATATTTGAAAGCTTTCTTATTTTATTTGTTTTAAATATTCCATATATGCTAATCTTATCTCAAGGAGGAACAAATGAATTTGGAAATACTTTATATTACATCATTTTCATTTTTATTAATCTTTATATGACTTTTTCTTATTTTAGTGAAAGAAATATTCTAAAAAACATCTTTATATCGTTAAAAAATATAAGAATGATAATATTCATATTATCATGCATAGTAATTTCTTTAATCTTTAATTTTACAACCTACTTTAATACTCGTAATATTTATTTACATAACTTTATTTCTTGTATGTTATTTAGCTTAATTGCGGTATCATTAAATGAGTTAATAAAGTTTGCAAGATTTACTACAACGAAAGGAAGAAAAAAATATGAACATAAAAATAACAAAAAATATAGAAGAAGCTAATTTAATTACACATGATAGCAAATTTCATCCAGATGATGTGTTTTCAACTATGTTTTTATCGAAGTTAATAGAAAATCCTATCGTGTATCGTGCTTCCGTAAAAGATGTTCCCGCATCTTCAACTGCCATAATATATGACATAGGATTTGGTGAGTTTGATCATCATGGCCCAAATGCAAGATATCGTGAAAATTCCAAAATAAAATATTGTTCTTTTGGTTTATTATGGGAAAAATATGGCCGAGAATATCTAAAAAAAATAAACACACTAGATGTAGAAAAACTTTATCATAAAATTGAAGAAAACTTAGTAAAACAAATAGATGGTATTGATAATGGATTATTCCCCAAAATAGATGCAGATTATAAACTATTAGACTTAGACAAAATAATCGATATGTTTAATAACACTTGGGATGAAGAAACAGATAATAATGAAAACTTTAAAGAAGCAGTAAATATTGCTGAAATCATTTTTGATCATTTAATAAAAAAAGAAAATGCTACAATAAAAGCAAGTAAGTTAGTTGAAGAAAATATAGATAAAGTAAAAGACAATATCTTAATACTAGATACATATATGCCATATTCTGAAGCAATCTTTAATTCTAAAAAAGAAATTGCGAAGAATATAAAAATTGTTATTCTTCCTTCAAATAGAGGAGGATACAATATAAAACCAATGACTATAAATGAACAATCAAAAGAACTAGTAGTCAACTTTCCTAAAAGCTATCGTGGTTTGCATGATGAAGAACTTGTGAAAATATCAAATATCGAAACAGCTAGATTTGTTCATGCAACAGGATTCTTAGCTTGTGCTGAAACCCTTGACGATGCTATAAAGCTAGCACATAAAGCTCTTGAAAATAAGGAATAAAATTCCTTTTTTTTTATTATCAATAATGTTATAATTATTAAAGAATAAGGAGTTGGGCATTATGGTACTAGATGATATATTGAATAATCCTCAAAATGAATTTTTGCTTAAGTCATTAGAAGAAAATAAAAATAACTCAGATATAATAGAAAAAATAATTTTAGAAATAAACAAAAGAATAATTACAAGTAAATTTAATTTTGATCAAAACACAAAACAATATATTTATATATATATGTTCTTATGTAATAAATTTGAATTAGTAGAAGAATTAAATGAATTAATCGAAAGAGAAGATTTTATAAACATTCTTGATGAGACTGATATTGATGGTTCAATGCTACCTTCTTTAACTTCAAATTGTAATAAGCCACGCTTAACTTTAATGAAGTCTAGAAAACTTAAAGAAAGTATAATAAAAGAAGATAGAATATTATCATCAGAAGACATTCTATGCGATTTAACAGAAGACGAAATAAAGCAACTAAGAAATGATATTGAAATAGATAACTATCTAATTACAAGTGGTTTATGTTTTAATACTCTAAAAAAAGAAACAATTAATCGTTTATTAGAAGATACAAGTGTATTCTCAGTTTATTCATTTAAAGCCATAAATGATTTTGCTAATAGTTATAATAATCCTAAAGATTTAATAAATAATGAAAAGTTTCTTAATATATATATTAGCAAATTACCAAAAGACTACAATTATCAAAATAAAATTTTTAAATATCTAACTAAAAATAAAGTAAATTCATTAATAGCAAACATTAATAACGAAGAAGTTCTATTTCATCTTTTAAAAGATACAAACAATGAAGTACAAGAAGAACTACTAAAAAATAAATCAATAAAAAAAATACTATCAACTTGTACTGATTCTTACATTCTAAGTTCAATACCAACTAAAATAGTTTTAAACATTATCTTAAATAAAAAAGAAAAAACAACTGATAATGATATAAAATTAATTAAATATTTAAATAAAAAAGAAGTAGAATCATTATTTAAATCACGACCACATTTATATAATGAATTAGTAAAAAAATTAGAATGTGAAAATGACTACGACTTTGCCGATATAGTAAAAACATTACCAACAGAATTATATAAAGACTTAAGTGAAGAAAAAATTAAAATCTTTAATCTACAAGCTATTATAAATATAATGTTAGTTAATAAAACATTTAAAAAAGCAATTTTAAAAAATAAAGAAGTGATTAATAAACTTTATAATAGTGTTGATGAACATAACTATAATTCATTAATTTACTTATTTGAAATAGGAAAATTTTCTCCAGAAGAAAAAACAAGATTCATTCTTAATATTAAACCAATCAATAATAACAAAGTTATTGTAAAATTAATTGAAAACATTCCAAACAACTATCGCAAACCATTCTCAGATAATGGAGAAATACGTTCAATTTTATTAAATGATAAAACATATAAATTAGATGATTATCTGAAAAAATATTTATTAAATAATATAGAAGAATTAAAAAGTTTAGATTCTGAAATAATAATTTCAATAATTAAAGAATTAGATAATGAATTTATAAAAAATATTTTGAGTGACAAAAAAGTTATAACAAAGCTTCTAATAAGTGATGACAAAGAAAACATATATAATCTTATTAATCTTGTAAAAAATAATAAAGAACTATTATCTATTATTAATTCTAAAGACTTAATTGAAAACTATAATCCAAACCTAGTATCATATATAATGCCAATGTTGACTCTTGATGAACAAAAACATTTTTGTAACAATGACATGATAAAATATCTTCTTAGATATGATTCAGAAACTTATAATACATATCAAAAATTACTAAACAGAAATCAATATTTATTAAATACAATTGACTTTAACTTTTTAAATGAAAAAATACCATATTTTAAACTATTCATGCTTGAACAAATAACTAAAAATAAACAAGTTCAAGAAATTATTACTGAAATAAATAAAAACTTCAAATTATCATCACACATCATAAACTCACTATTCTACGATTTTGATGATATTGATTTAAATACCACTATATTAGAAACATTAAAATTATTTCTTAATTCTGTAATAGGCAAAAATCGTAAATACATTGGAAATATTCCGAAAATGATATCTGTATTAAGTGAAGAAGATATTGACAAAGAAGTTTATACTAATATATTTAATTACTTATTATACTTAATCCCTAGATATTATAGTGATAAAAAAATATTAAAACGTCCTCTTTATATAGATACTGCTAGTACATATAATGATATAAAATATTATGAAAATAATACAGAAAAAAAATTAACTGAATTAATAATAAGCAGTAGAAAAGATGAAGAAATAAAAGAATACTTTATAGCAAAACATTTTAAACTATCTTTAGAAGAAGCTAAAAGCTTTTTAAATAAATATAGTATCTATGGAATAGATAAAAAAATATATAAAGAAGAATATGAATTTATTGATAGTTTAAAGAATATAATGAATATAGAACCATCAAAATTAAAAAAGATGGATTCTAATTACAAAATTATTTCTATGCACGAATCATTTGCTTTAGAAAATAAAATAAAAAGTATGTATAGTAAAATATATAACTATGAAATAAAAAATAAATATTGTGTAAATAAATCTTACATAGAAACTGAATTATGTCAAAATTTAAAAATTTATCAAACCCCAGCTGACTTTCTATATCTAATATGCAATATTAACATAGAAGAAGAACTAGCAAATAGCAATAGTTATATGTTAGCATGGCATAACACGATAAATAAATTAAATAAAGGAATAAATACAAGTTTAATATCTAGTGACAACTTAGTATTTAAAACAGATTATTTATTTGGTTTTGATGGACTAAAAGAAGACGCAATAATAGAAATGTCAAATAAATTTATTACAAAAAATAAAAATTCAATAGAAGAAAAATATATGATTCCACGTGAACTAATTGATAATACTAGAGATATTAATAATACTATTATCATTGATAAATATGCAATAAGGCCTAATTACAATAATTCAAATATTCCTACTATAGAACCAGATTATTTATTAATTGATGCAAGTCGATTAGAAGATGCATCATATATTGAAAAAATCCTTACTATAAGTAAAGAATTTAAAAATAAAAGGAATAAAAATGGTCTTCCAATCATAGCTATAGATAAAGAAAAAATATCTAATAATGAAGTAGGAAAGATAAAACAATTATATAATAAATATAATCGTACCCACGAAATAGCAATATACTCAAATATTCTTACAAGATTAGAAAATAATTATACAGCATATCGTACCTATGATTATAATCTTGCTAGTAAATTTGATATTAAACCATTTTTAGAAGTGATAAAAGAATTTACTTCAAATGCCCAAAAAGAAAAAGATATAAAGTACATTGAAGATATATTTAAAAGAGAACAAAATAAATATCAAAATTTATCTCAAAACTTATCATGCAATTTTGCTATAAAGAGTTCTAAAAAAATATGATAGATTTGCGTAAAATTAAAATGTAGTGCTATAATTTAACCAGTTTGGGGAGTTTATAATGGAAAAAGAAAAATTGTCTTTTCATGACATATTTTATATATTCTTATTTGGTTGTATATTTGGATGGATAGTTGAGGGTATCTGGACTCTTATAAAGAAAAAGATGTTAATAAATCATTCGGCTCTTGTAATCGGTCCATTTAATCTAATATATGGAATTGGTGCCAGCCTATTAACTATCGTTTTATACAAATCTATAAAGAAAAGAAATTTTGAAATATTTACATTGTCTTTTATAACTGGATCTATAATAGAATATATTGCTAGTTTTATAATGGAGCATACCTTAGGATTTGTAGCATGGAACTATAGTAAAAAGCCATTTAATATAAATGGTCGTATCTGTTTACCATATTCATTGTTTTGGGGCCTACTAGGAATTATCTGGATAAAATTAATATATCCCAAATTAAAAATGCTTATAGATAAATTTAATAAAAAAAATAGTGTTAAGTTTATAAAAATTGCAATAATATTTTTAATCTTTGATATCTTACTTACATTAGGAGCAATAGATAGAGGAAAAGACTATGAAAAAAATATTCCTCCTACTAATAAATATGAAGAAATATTAGATAAATATTTTGGAGTAGATTATCTTAATAATATGTTTAATAATCGATGGAATCGAAAATAAGCCAGTTTAAACTGGTTTTTTTATTGACTATTTATATTCATTACTATAAAATTAAATGAGTTAAACAACTAAAAAAAGGGGAGATATAAATGATAGACATTATCCTTGATACATTATTTGATAGCCTAAAACTATTTCCATTCTTATTTATTGCATTTTTAATTATTGAAACTATTGAGCATAAGTTAACTAAAAAAACCAAAAATATAATAAGCAAATCTGGTAAATTAGGTCCATTCTTAGGAAGTTCTTTAGGATTAATTCCCCAATGTGGTTTTAGTGTTATTGCCACAAACCTCTATATAACTAGGATAATATCATTAGGAACATTAATTGCAATATATTTATCAACAAGTGATGAAATGTTACCAATTCTTATTTCTGAAAAAGCTCCTCTAAAGATTATTTTATCAATCTTCTTAATAAAATTTATAGTAGGTCTTATATCTGGTTATTTAATAGATTTATTTTTTAGAAAAAAACAATCAAAAGTAAAAGAAAATTATGATATTTGTCATGATGAGCATTGCGGATGTGATCATAATCATAGTATTATTAAATCAAGTATTATTCATACAACAAAGACATTATTATTTCTAACCATAGTAACTTTTATTCTAAATATTTTATTTGAATATATAGGAGAACATTATTTATCTAAAATATTTCTAAAAGGTTCACTTATCGCTCCATTTATAAGCAGTCTAATCGGTTTAATTCCTACATGTGGTTCAAGCATAATGATAACTGAATTATATTTAAAAGGAGCTTTATCATTTGGAACAATGATATCTGGCCTTTTAACAGGTAGTGGAGTAGCTATCTTAGTATTATTTAAATCTAACAAAGATATTAAAGAGAATTTAAACATTTTAGCTATAATATATTTTATAGGTGTAGTAGTAGGTTTAACAATAGAATTATTATTCTAAAAAGTATACTTCTGTATACTTTTTTTATAAATTAAAAATCATATAAATCATAAAATATAGTATCAAATATAAAACTATGGTAGAATAATATATATAGAATAATGTCATAAAGAAAGATGGTGCTAAATGAAATTCTATGATAAAGAAAAAGATGAAGTACTAAAATACTTCAATACAGATGAAAAGGGATTAACTATTGCTGAAGCAAAAGATTACCTTGAAAAAAATGGTAAAAATGAATTACCAAAGAAAAAGCAAGATAGTATTTTCAAATTATTTATATCTCAATTTGAGAATCCTATTGAGATAATTCTTGTTGTAACAGTTATTTTATCATTTGTTGCTCATGAAGTAATCGATGCTATCGCTCTAATTTTTATTATTCTGATAGATGTTTTAATGGGAACATATCAAGAATGGAAAGCGCGTAAAGATGCTGAAAGTTTGATTAATATGATTAAAGTCACAGCGCGTGTAATAAGAAATGGACAAGAAATGCAAATAAGCTCTAGTGATATTGTTGTAGGTGATATTCTAGTTTTAGAAAGTGGCGACAAAATCAGTGCTGATGCTAGAATTATTGAATGTCATAATTTTCAAGTAGACGAATCAGCTCTTACTGGAGAAAGTCTAAATGTTGTAAAAAATAGTAGTGTTTTACCAAGCGAAACACCACTTGCTGAAAGAAAAAATATGATTTATGCTGGAACGGCTGTAACAACGGGGCGTGCTCGTGCCGTAGTAGTAGCAACTGGTATAAATACTGAAATAGGTCACATAGCTGACAAAGTAACTAATACTGAAGAAGAAAAATCTCCATTAACAATAAGAACAGAAAAGTTTTCAAAACAAATTAGTATAATAATTATAATAATAGCAATAATTACAACAATTGTCCTATTATACAAAGGATATGCTGCTAACGAAATCTTCTTATGTGTAATCGCATTATCTGTATCTGCTATGCCAGAAGGACTACCTTTAGCTCTTACAATGGCTTTAACTATTGCCTCAAAAAGAATGGCAAAGAAAAATGTGATTGTAAAGAAGTTAAATGCCGTAGAATCACTTGGAAGTTGTACAGTAATAGCTTCAGATAAAACAGGAACCCTTACTGTAAATGAACAGACTGCAAAGGAGATAGTTTTACCTTCAGGCGAAACATTTACAATATCAGGAACAGGATATAATAACGATGGTAAAGTAACTCCTGTAGGAAATGCTGCTTTAGAAAATGCAGAATATATTGCCATGTTAGGTGCTTTAAATAACGAAGCGCATTTAGAATATAAAAAGAATAGATGGGAATCTTTTGGTGACTCTATAGATATAGCTTTTTTAAGCTTAGCATCAAAATTAAAAATTAATAATAAACCACAAATAATCGAAAGAATTCCATACGAATCAGAAAACCAGTATTCTGCAGTATTCTACAAAAAAGATGGTGAAATATATTGTACAGTAAAAGGGTCTTTAGAAAAAGTAATGTCTTTTTCAGAAGAAAATCAAAAATACTATGAACAAAATGAAGAACTAACTAAAAAAGGCTATCGTGTTATTGCAATAGCTGATGGTAAAGTAAACGGAACAACAGAAAAAGATATTAAAAAATTAAATTTTACAGGATTAGTAGCTTTTATAGATCCAATTAGAAAAGAAGTAAAAAGTTCACTTAAAGAATGTGGCGATGCTGGAATTAAAGTTGTAATGGTAACAGGAGATCATCCCCTAACAGCATTTGCTATTGCTAAAGAATTAGGTTTATGTACAAAAGAATCAGAGGTGGCCACTGGAGCTGATATTGAAAAATATCGTGCAATGGGTGAAAAAGAATTTGATAAATTTATAAGTTGTATTAGAGTATTCTCACGTGTAACCCCAATCGATAAACTAGAAATAGTTAATTCTTTTAAAAGACAAGGAGAATTTGTGGCCGTTACAGGAGATGGAGTAAATGACGCTCCAGCAATAAAATCTGCTAATATTGGAATAGCAATGGGAAGTGGAACTGATGTTGCTAAAGAAACAGCATCTATGATTGTAACAGACGATAATTTTACATCTATTGTTTCAGGAGTAAAAGAGGGAAGAACAGCATATAGTAATATTCGTAAAATAACACTATTTTTACTCGGATGTGGTTTTGCAGAAGTTTGCTTCTTCTTGTTATCAATTGCTTTTGGATACGATATCCCACTTTTAGCTATTCAATTGTTATGGTTAAATATAGTTACTGATGGTTTGCAAGACGTTGCTTTATCTTTCGAAAAAGCTGAAAAAAATATAATGAAAGAAAAGCCAAGAGATACTAAAGAGTCATTATTCTCTAAAGATTTAATGATTGAAGTATTAATTTTAGGTATAACTATAAGTGCTGTTGTATTTGGTACTTGGAAATATATGATGGACAAGCAATATGATATAACAACAGCTCGTTCAGTAATAATGATGTTAATGGTATTTATTCAAAATATAAATGTTTTAAATTGTCGTAGTGAAAAACGCTCAGTATTTAAAGAATCATTATTAGATAATCCTTTTGTTATAATAACAGTAATAGGTTCAATTATTCTTCAAATTATAATGTCTGAAATACCAGCTACTGCTATGTTCTTAAAAGTAACTCCACTACCATTTATACTAATTGATGAACTATTATTATTATCATTTATTATTATAATTGTATATGAAATATATAAATTAATATATCGTTTAAGAAAGAAGGTTTAAATATGTCACCACAAATAACTGCATTAATAGCTATTGTAATAGGCTTGTTATTTTGTTTTGCTGGTTATAAAATTCAGAAAATGCTTATAACAATCGTCTGGTTTGCGTTAGGATTTATGCTTGCCAATAAAATAGGAGGATATTTTATTTCATCAACTAATTTACTGCTAGTAATAGAGATTATTGTTGGAATTATCGTTGGAAGCCTGGGATATAAGTTAGAAAAATTAGCTTTATGTATAGCAGTTGCATATCTTGTCTACATTACAATAGGACCTTACATAAAAGGTTTTGAAAAAGAAGTGATATTTATTATACATATTGGTGTATCTTTGTTAGTTGGAATACTTTCTACATTGTTTATTAAGCCTATACTTATAGTAGTAAGTAGTATAGCAGGAGCCAATATTATAAAATATTATTTGCCTACGCTAATTACACTATCATCAAATGTTTTATTGATTGTAGTAATAGTAATAGCCATTCTAGGTATTCTAGCTCAATTCAAAATACGTTAAAAAAATCTGATAATTTTATTTATCAGATTTTTCTATATTCTTTAAAGAATAACCACCATTACTATTTTTCTTAAAAGTATATTTATATTTAGTAAATTCTTTATAATTATCTACAAATAAAATTTTTCCATCATCAGTTACTTCTTTATAAATTTCTTTTTCTTCTAAATCTTTGTAAAGTACACATTTATTACTTTCTGAATTACAATTTATAACTCCATAATATACATATAAATAAACTTCATCATCTTTATAAGTATAT
Organism: uncultured Bacilli bacterium; assembly: GCA_910584655.1. Classification (GTDB taxonomy): domain Bacteria; phylum Bacillota_I; class Bacilli_A; order RF39; family UBA660; genus Coprovivens. Next base: position 209,102 of record CAJUBJ010000002.1, on the reverse strand, counting down.
TTACTCTTATAAGTATGATATCCCTTAATAGGACTACCTCCACATTCTTGCATCCTAAAATATTTATTACTTACATCATCATATAAATATGTAGGACATTCATCTTCATAACTATAAAATTCCTTAATATCTTCGTTAAATAGCTCTTTATATAAATTACTTATTTGAGTTACATCTATTTCCTTAAATATTTCATCCTCATCACCATCAGCATAATTTTTAACTTCGTCACTTATATTAGCATTATAAAAATCCCCAGATAATTGATTAAATTTATCTTCTAAATTATTTAAGACAATGTATAGTTTTAATTTATCGCTCATTTCCCCATTTAAAATTTCTTTTCTAAATCCCATTTCATTATATATTCTATAAGGATTAGTCTTTATATCATCTAATTCACTATCTTTAAAATAGGAATTTAAATATTCAAACTTAACATTGATATCACTTTTTATTTTTTCATCCTTTAACTCTTTTTCGTTTATTTCAGCTTTATGATTTACTTTTAAATCTAAATTAAAAAAATCAGAATTAATTGTTAAGCAACTTAAAACTATTATTGCAACAATTACCAAAATAGAGATACTTCCTATAATTACTTCCTTTGTACACTTCATATTATCACTACTTCCTATACTACAATTATATCTTAAAGTAATTATAATATAAAGCATAAATCTAATTTTATTAGACATCTTGAAAACTAAAAAGTATTATTATATACTTATATGAGTTTAAGACATTTGAAAGGAAGTATAAAATGTTACGTGAATTTTTTGTTAATGAGCACCCCAAGTTTTTATTTAAACAGTTTGGTTTAATTCATAATATTTTTATCATATTAGCTATAATAGGTTTTATTATAATTTATATAAATCGTAATAATATAGCAAAAATCCCTAAAGAAAAATCAATTAAGATATTAAAGATAAGTGCAATTATAATGCTACTAAATATGTTAATTTATACATTTGGTAATTTATATTTTGGAAGTTTTAAAATAGAAAATCATTTGCCATTTCATCTATGTTTCATAGCAAACTATATGTTTATGTATGGCATTCTTTTTAATAAAGAGTCAATTTTAAAATATACAATATTTTTATGCTTTATCGGTCCAATACCAGCCATCCTTTGGCCAGATTTAGTTTCAACAATTGACAATTTTGATTTTTGGCAATATGTTATTTCTCATCACTTTTTCTTAAATATAAGTTTATTCTCATATTATGCATTAGGATACAAAGTAGAATTTAAAAACTATATAAAAACATTCATACTAACTAATTTTTTAATGTTAATAATGTATCCATTTAATATAGCATTTAATACTAATTATATTTTTTCAACAAAAATTCCAGATAATGTAATGGTTCTTTATCCTTGGTTAAAGTATTTTCCACCAATGATAACATTAGAAATAACTGGCTTAGCAATATCGGGTGCAATATACTATCTTTTAATAAAAAGACGAAATAAAGAATTGAATAATCAATAATAATAAAAATAGAATTATAAGGAGCAAAACTATGCAAAATATTAAAGATATACGTAAAAACGTTGGTAGAACATTTTTATTTATTGTTATAATTACTATTTTTACTATTTCGGTATTATATGTAATGGATTATTATAATTTGATTCCTAAAGAATACCATAAAGCATCTCATTTTAATATAAAAACCATATATAGTAAAGTAGACTATGATAAAGATAATATCGACGACTATACAGATTTTGTTTTAGGAGCTCGTAAAGATGCTGAAAATCATCCTACATATATTAGCAAATATTACGAAAATTCATATCCTCCTGATAATGAAGGTGTATGCACTGATGTAATATGGCGTGCCTTTAAAAATGCTGGATATTCTTTAAGAGATATGGTTGATGAAGACATAAAAAACAATCAAAGCGATTATCCAATTATTGAATACAGAGATAAAAATATTGACTTTAGGAGAGTTAATAACTTAAAAGTGTTCTTCACTAAATATGCTCTTAGCCTAACTTTAGATTATAATGAAATAGCAGAATTTCAACCAGGAGATATTGTTATTTTTGAAGATAAACATATTGGCATTATTTCTGATAGAAGAAATTCTAGTGGAATACCATACGTAATTCATAATTATGGTCAACCAGTAAGAGAAGAAGATTTTTTAACAAAGAGTAAAATAACAAATCATTTTAGATTTGATGCATCACAAATTGAAGATAACATTTTAAAACCATGGCTCGAATAAAAGAATTATATTTAAATAAAACTATGATATAATATCACTGGTGATTTACATGAAGTTAAAAAGCTTAAATAAAGAATACGATAAATTACAACAAATTTATGGTGATCCATCTCTCCATTCCATATATAACGGTGGTTGTGAAGATAATCCAGATATCTGTTTTGTTTTTATGAACCCAACAGGGCGTAACATAGCTTCATTACCAGGATGGAAAGGACCACATCATCCATGGTTAGGGACAAAAAACATATGGGATTTATTCATAAAAATTAATTTATTAGATGCAGATATATATGAAGAAATCAAAAGAATTAAAGGCAGTGAGTGGACACCTGAATTCTGTGATAAAGTATATCAAAATATTAAAGATCACAAGGTTTTTATAACTAATTTAGGGAAATGTACTCAAATAGATGCGCGTCCTTTAAAAGATGGATATTTCAAAGATTATCTTCCGTTATTAGAACAAGAAATAAAAATAATAGAACCAAAAATAATAATATTATTTGGTAATCAAGTAAGTTCGATATTTTTAAATAATAAAATATCTGTTTCACAAACTAGAAAACAATATTTTGAACGTAAAATTGGTAAAAAGACCTATAAATGTTTTCCAGTATTTTATCCAGTAGGAAACGGACGATTTAATATTGATAAATCAATTGAAGATATAAATTGGATAAAACAAGAATTTTTAAGGGAGGACAGCTAAATGAAAGCGATAATAGCATCTGATATTCATGGCTCATATAAATATACAAAAAAATTAGATAAATTAATAGAACAAGAAAATCCTGAAAAAATAATTTTATTAGGAGATTTACTATATCATGGAGCAAGAAATGCATTGCCAAATGAATATTCCACAATAGATGTTACAAACACATTAAACAAATATAGTAATAAAATAATAGCTGTTAGAGGTAATTGTGATTCTGAAGTAGATGATATGGTGACTGATTTTGACATAATGGCTGATTATAAACAAATAGATTTAGATGGAATAAAATTTTTTATATCTCATGGTCATATAAATGACAAATATGAAGATTTATTTAATGATTCTTATTTATTAAGTGGACATACTCATATTTACAATCTTGAAGGAAAAAGGTTAAATCCTGGAAGTGTAGGAATACCTAAAGTCAATAAAGAACATACATGCTTGTTATATGAAAAAGGTATGTTTAAGTTAATAAATTTAGAAGATTTTAGTGTTATAGATGAGAAAAAAATTTAATAAAGATAACTAAAACTAAGTAACAAAATTACTTAGTTTTATAAATTGGTTTATTTATAATTTATAAAAAAGCCTTAATAAGACTATACATCTTAAGGTAAAATAAAGAAAATACTATAAAAAATCTTAAAATATAGTATAATGTAAATAGGTGGGTGGTATCATGAGGTTGAAGTACATCGATGGACTAATGGGCTTTGCTATTGGTGATGCAATGGGAGTTCCATTAGAAAACAAAAGCAGAGAAGAACTATTAAGTAAGCCTGTAGTAAAAATTACTGGACATGGAACTTATGATATGCCAGAAGGAACATGGTCAGATGACACATCTATGATGATAGCCACAATTGATTCGATTAATTCTAAAAATGATATAGATTTTCAAGATATAGCTTTAAAATTTGTTACATATAAAAATCATGCTCAATATACACCAGCTCATGAAGTATTCGGGCTTAGTAATACTAGCATTAAAGCAATTGATAAATTTGAAGAAGCTCATGATAATCCAACAAATTGTGGATCTGATAATATCGAAGATAATGACAACGGCTCATTAATGCGTATATTACCTATTGCATATTTTGCCTTAGATAAAAAATTAAAAGATTTTGAAGTTTTAGATTTAGTAAGAAATATTTCTTCTATAACTCATGCTCACGATATAAGTGTTATGGGATGTTACATATATACAAGATTTGTTATGTTTTTACTAACTGGCAAAGATAAATATTCTGCTTATAGTATGACAAAATGTGTTGATTATACAATGTTTTCTGAAGAAGCTCAAAAAGCTTACGAGCGTCTTTTAAAAGAAGATATATCAAAATTAAAGATAAATGATATTAAATCAAGCAATTATGTAGTTGATACTCTAGAAGCTGTTATTTGGGTTCTCTTAAAATCAGAAAATTATAAAGAAGCAATAATAGGTGCAATAAATCTAGGTGGTTGTACAGCAACAATAGGAGCATTAACAGGTGGCTTAGCTGGCATTGTATTTGGATACGACTTTATTCCAGAAGAGTGGAAATCTGTCATAGCTAGAAAAGAATACTTACTAGATATATTTGAAGAGTTTAGTGAAAACGTTTACGAATAATATTTAATATTAAAAGAGTTAGTACAAAATACTAGCTCTTTTTAATATAATCTTTTATATCATCTTTAATATAATTCATATCTAACTTAATCTGTTTTTTTAATAACTCTGTTTTACCATGAGTAACATAAGAATTATCAATTCCTGTTATTCTTACTTTATTATTAGCTTCCTTATAATTAAAATATTCTAGAATATTTGTTCCAAGACTATTAGTTTTTATAGAATTTTCATAAACGTATATTTTTTGATTAGTCTTTATTAATTCTTTTAACATATTTTTATCAATAGGTTTAATATATCTTGCATTAATAATATTAACATCATCATTTTTAAACAGCTCATATAATTTAGTAACATCAGTACCATAACTAATAATAGTATTAGATACATTATCTTTCTTTTGTAAATATTCCCAAGTTCCAACTTTTATCTCTTTAAAATCAGTTTTCTTAAACTCTAAATTATCTCTTTCATATCTTATACAAAATGGATTACATTGTTTATAAAAACCTGTATATAATAAGTTTCTTATTTCTTCATTGTCTTTTCCCATACAAATAACAACATTAGGAATACTATTCAAAAAACTAATATCAAATATACCATGATGAGTATCACCATCTTCACCAACTAATCCAGCTCTATCAATTCCAATAACTACATGTGCATTCATTCTAGCTATATCATGATTAATATTATCATAAGCTCTTTGCAAAAAAGATGAATAAATAGGTAAGAAAACTCTTTTTTTATTTAAAGAAATCGCACAAGCTAGAGTAGTAGCAAAAGATTCAGCTATTCCTGTATCGATACTTCTATCAGGAAATTTTTCAAATATCTTTTCCAACTTACTTCCATTTATCATTGCTGGAGTAATAGTCACAAAATCTTTATCTTTTTCCATAAATTCATAAACTGTATTACTCACAATTTCACTTATACTTGTTACATTTGATTTATTAAGTGTCCCACTTTCAGCATCAAATTTTCCAACTCCATGCCAAGCACTACAATTTAATTCTGCTGGCAGATATCCTTTACCTTTTTTAGTATTAACATGAACTATAATAGACTTTTTAGAATTCTTTGCTTTTGTAAAAGCTCTAACTAAATCTTCCATATTATGTCCATCTATAGGACCTAAATAATCAATATCTAGATTAGTAAATATATTAGTATTAATCATTTTCTTTAATTCTTCTTTAGCTTTAGAACTAGTGTTATAAATTTTAGTCCCAATATTTGTTAATGACATTATATCTTTATAACTCTTCTTCATAAAATCATATGAATCACTAACTCTAATACTACTTAAAAAATTACTTAATCCACCAACATTTTTTGAAATAGACATATTATTATCATTTAATATAATAATGACTTTAGAATTTAAATTAGCTATGTTATTTAATGCCTCAAAAGCAAGACCACCAGTTAAAGCTCCATCACCAATAATAGCGATAACTTCATTATTATCTTTATTCATATCTCTAGCATAGGCAAAACCTAAAGCAGCTGCAATTGAAGTGGAAGTATGTCCTGCTTCAAAAGGATCATGTTCACTCTCATAACGTTTTTGATATCCAGACAGTCCGCCAATTTGTCTTAAAGTATCAAACTTTTCAGCACGCCCAGTAAGAATCTTATGAGTATAAGATTGATGCCCAACATCAAAAATAAATTTATCATTTGGTGAATCAAATACATAATGCAGAGCAACAGTTAATTCAACTACGCCTAGATTACTAGCTAAATGTCCTCCTGTATGAGAAACATTATCTATTATAAAAGTTCTTATATCACTACATAAATCTTCCAATTGTTTTTTATTATAACTTTTTAAAAACTGTGGATTTTTAATATCCTTAATATTCATAATTAAACACCTCTTAAGACTTGTATATAAATATTACATAAATTTATTCATATTTTCAAGTAAAAAATAAATGTATAAATATCTCTAATTCAAACCTTAATAAGTTTTGAAAGGAGATATTTATGTATAATAAAAAAGTATCTATACCAGGTATTAATACTAGTAATATAAAAACTTTAAGTAATGAAGAAATGGTTGAACTATTTAAAAGATATCAAAGTGGAGACCAATTTGCCAAAGATTTATTAGTAGAAGGTAATTTAAAACTCGTTTTAAGTATTTTAAAAAGATTTAAAACTACTGAAGATAATATTAATGATATGTTTCAAATAGGTTGTATTGGTTTGATAAAAGCAATTGATAATTTTGATTTATCTTTAAATGTTTGTTTTAGTACATATGCTGTCTTTTTAATAAAAGGAGAGATATTAAGAGCTTTTCGAGATTCAACACCAATAAGAGTAAGTAGAGGAACTAAAGATATAGCCTATAAAATATTAGCTTTTAAAGAAAAATACTATAATACACATGGCTACGAACCAAGTAATGAAGAAATATCCAAAGAATTAGGAATAGAGGAGTATTTTATATCATATGCATTAACTTCCCTAAAAGAACCAGTTAGTATTTATCAGCCAATATATAATGATGGTGGAGATACAATTTTTTTATTAGACCAAATAGCTAATAAAAAAGAAGAATATGATCGTGAAACTTTAATGTCTTTAAGAAAAGCAATTAATGGATTAAAGGTTCGAGAACAAGAAATAATATATAGCCGTTACATAGTTGGTAAAACTCAAACAGAATTAAGCAGAGAATTAAATATTTCTCAAGCTCAAGTGTCTAGAATTGAAAAGACAGCATTAGAAAATATAAAAAGATATGTAAAATAATGATATAATTATTTTAGGATAGTGGTAATATGATATTTAATAATCGTCTAATTGAATATATCGGTGAAAAAGAAATTTTAAATATATTAAGAACAAATAAATATGATAAATATCTAAATGCTAAATATAATAGATCTAATTCATCTTACATAACTAATTGTCATGAATTAGCAACATTTGATGCATTTGATAATTATATTGCCAAAGCACTTCTTAATAATCCAGACACACTAGATAAAAGTTTAATGGTAGCATATCGTGACTTCCTATATAATACATTTAAAAAAATACCTAATATTATTTTTGAATCATTAATGTTTAATAAAGAAATCGCTGAGCTATTATTTACTAAAGAGCAACTAGCAGAAATTAAAGATTACAAAAATAGCACTGCTAAAAGATGTCGAAGTATATATGAAAAAATTAAAAATGGTCAAAAAACAACGAATGAAGAAAGTACACTTTTTTTTAAATATCTTTTAAAAAATATTGGTAATGATAATCCTAATATTATAAATCTCTTAGACGATGTATATAGTAGACTTTTACTATTACCAAATATAAATAACCTAATAGGTAAAGAATTCGTTTTAAAATATACCTCTTATATAGCAAAAAAAGATTTAAGAATTCCTCCTGTAGAAATATATTTAACAAATACTGATTTAACTGGAGTAGATTACACTCATAATAATTATGGAACATCTTATGGTAATACAGGTATAATATCAGTAAATAAAGATTTAGTATTAAATAACATTAGTCCAATACCATCTCTTCCTTCAATAATAAAATTTATTCAAACTGTGTGCCACGAAACTAAACACAGCTCTCAAGCTTATAGAGCTTCAATAAATGACATATCATATGAATCGTTTGAATGGATTAGAAACTCTTTATTTGGGAGTTACTTAAGTGAAAAAAATTTTAATGAATATCAAACAAATTATCAGCATAATGAAATTGAAAGAGATGCTAACCTTTATGGTTGGTTAATGACTGAAAGAATACTAAATAAATATGCTCCATCAAAGAAAAATGAATTAAATGTTATTGTAGGTAAAAATATTTCTGAATTTTACAAAAGCTCTCTAGCTAGTAAAAGAGATCCAAAAAAAAGAATGCCCAAAGAATATTATAATGTTCAGATGATGGACCAAATAATATCTAAGCATCCCTCTCTCATTCAAAAATATTCACAATTATCACACATTTATAAAAGTACTGGGGAAAGAAAAAGTTTTATAGAACTAATAGAAGTAAATAAAAGATTATCTTCTAGTACTGGAAAAAATAATATTGATAAAATATTCTATGACTATTTTATATCAGATATAAAAAAAGGAGCTTTAGCTAACATTGATGTTAATTCGTTAGATAAAGAAACAAAATATAACTATTTTACCTGTCTAGGCGAAATACTTACCAAAGAAATAGATGCTATAATTAGAAGTATCAGTATTTTATCAAAAGATAATGTAGTTTCATTTGAACATATAAATATGGAAAGAATAACAAGAATAAAGTATTTGTTAAATTATTTAAACATTAATCAAAAATTAATAAATGATCTTATAGCAGAAGATATAAAAGAAGGAAACAAACATATCTTTGGCTTTAGTATTGGTATAATAGATGATAAATTAAAATCTCTTCAAAGAAAATTTAACAAAGATAAACAAATTCAAGAAACTAAAATTTATGAAGATTTAAAGAGCTTAACAGGAAGTGATATACATGGACCACACTTATGATTTATTTAAAGACATAAAACCAAATCTTAACAGCGAAGAATTAAATAAAGAAGATGAACTTCTTGCCTTAAAACTTAGCACCATAGATTATTTAATTGAAAATGATTATGATAATGCTATTGAAGTTTTATTGGATATTGAAAATATCAATGAATCTTTAAATAATACTTCTAAAGAATAAATTAATATTTAAACATATAATTAAATAGGTGATTATATGTTTTTATCTGACCTTCAATCTAAAGATATAATAAGTACTAAAGATGGTCGACGAATTGGTCGTATTATTGATGCTGAAATAACCCCACAAGGTACTATTATATATCTAATTATAGAGGAAAAGAAAAACTTTAAAAGATTTATAGTAAGTTCAGGCGATACCAAAGTATCTTTTGATAATATAACTAAAATAGGAGAGGATGTAATTTTAGTTAATATGTGATATAATGTGATAGAGGTGTAACTTGTGAATAAAAAGATATTATTATTTGCAACTGCTGCTTTAGCACTTGATCAAATATCTAAAGTGATAGTTACAATTTTTTTAAAATTAAATCAATCAGTAACAGTAATAAATAATTTTTTTTATCTAACCTTATGCCACAATGAAGGGGCAGCTTGGGGAATTTTAAATGGTAATGGTATAATTATAATAGCTTTCACAATCCTAGCAATAATACTAATTTATCATTTTATTTATTGCTTTAAACAAAATACTAGGAATAATATAGCTTTTGGTCTATTGTATGGTGGTCTTGCAGGCAATTTAATTGACCGAATTTTTTCTGGTTATGTAATAGATTTTTTGGATTTTTATATATTTAATTACGATTATCCTGTATTCAATATAGCTGATATTTGTATTGTAATAGGAGTTTTATTATTAATATATGCAACATTTAAAGGGGAGGATGAAAATGTTAATAACAGTAACAGAAGAAAACATAAGACTAGACAAGTATCTAGCAAATAATACTGAATATTCACGTTCAACTATTATGAAAATGCTAGACAGTGATTATATTTTAGTTAATGGTAAAAAAGAAAAACCATCATATAAAGTAAAAGAAAATGATAATATTGAAATAACTGATGGCTTTAAAGAAGAAACAAATATTGTTCCAGTAAAAATGAATATAGATATTGTTTATGAAGATAATGACATTATTATAATAAATAAGCCTAGTGGATTAGTAGTTCATCCAGGTTCAGGAAATTATGATAATACCTTAGTAAATGGATTGATGCACTATACAAATAATTTAAGTGATATAAATGGAGAAGAACGTCCTGGTATAGTTCACCGCATTGATAAAGATACATCTGGTCTATTACTTGTAGCCAAAAACAATAAATCTCATGCTATATTAACAGAGTACTTTAAAAACCATGAAAATATTAAAAGAGAATATATTGCTTTAATTTGCGGAAACTTTCCTCATGACTCAGCAACTATAGATGCTCCAATAGGAAGAGATCCAAAAGATCGTAAACGTATGGCAGTAACAGCAGATAATTCTAAAGAAGCAATTACATATATGAAAGTATTAAAAAAATATAAAGACTACACATTAGTAAGTTGTGTTTTAAAAACGGGACGTACACATCAAATAAGAGTCCACATGAACTATATTGGCTATCCAATATATAATGACCCAGTTTACAATACAAAAGCAGCAACTTCATTTGGACAATTCTTACATTCATATAAAATGGACTTTATTCATCCTATAACCAAAAAAGAAATGCACTTCGAAGCACCGCTACCACCCGAATTTCAAGAATTCATCGATTCATTAGATAAAGATCAATTATAATATAAAAAATAAAAACAATATAGATAAGATATGGAATAGAAAGAACTTTATATTTATCATAAGTCATTTTAATTTCAAAGCTCAAAAAAATAGTATTTAATAGTAAGAAAAACATATTTACTAAACTAAATAAATAATCTTCGTAATAAAAGAAAAAGACAAGAAAAGAAAAAGATAAAATAAAATTTGATATTACAAAGAAAAATAAATCATTTTTCATTTTCTTCTCGTAAATAAGATGACAGAATAAAAAAGATAATAGTGTTAAAACCACAAGATAAATAATCAGCAAGTATTTCATATTCCACCTCTAATTAAAGATATGAAATGAATATAATTATATGCCAAAATAGGAGGAAAAAAATGAAAGATTTTGGAAATATCAAACAATTATTAGAAGAAAAAGGAGAAATAAAAACTAAGGATATAAAAGACCTTGGCTATTCGCAATATGACATAAATCAGTTTATGGCATCAAATCTTTTAGAAAGAAAAGAAAGAGGAATATATACTTTTCCAAGAGAAAAAGAAACAGCAATTCCTTCACATCAAAATGATAATATAAAAAATATATGTGGCGAAGGAACATATAATTTAGTTAAAAAATATTATTATGAAGCATCAAAAAAGTTTCAAGAAATTTTAAAAATAGATAGTAATCATTCCTATGCAAATAAAGCTATGGCATTAATATCTACAGCAAAAGATGATTTAGAAAGTGCATATAATTATTTATTAATTAGTCTTAATAATAATAAAAATGAAAATTACATAGCTAACTATTACTTATATATGCTTATTTTATCCAAAGTAATAGAAATACCATCAAGCTTAATAGCAGAACTAAAAACAAAAGCATATAAAATGTTTAATGATACTGAGAACAATTACTTCAAATATTTTAGAAGAATTGAATATAGCATAATAAATGATAACCTAGATAAAGCAGCTACTATTGTATATTATTTAATAAAAAATGATCGTAACAGAAGAAAATATAATATAGACAATAATTTTATGTATTTAATTATTAGTAAAGTTAATATGAAATTACATAATGAAATATCAAATGAAGCAGTTCCAACACCAAATCAAGAAAATATACCTACTATTATTGTTCCAGAGGTAGAAGATACTCAAGTATTAAATAATGCTTTATTATTAAAATATATTACAGAAGATAATTTTGATAGTGCTAGAGAATTATTAAAAGAAAATGCCATTTCAAATCAAAATGAAGTAATTGAAGTTTTACTTTCTAAATTAATCTTGTTATCAAAACAAGATGCATCAAAACCAGTTAAAGTTACAAATACAGAAGAAGCAATAGTAATATCAAAAAAATCACTAGATGAAAGCGTTGAAGAAAATATTCTTCCTAAAAATTCCTCTAACACATCATTCGCAACAGATTCGAAAATTCAATCTCAAACAGCTGACTTTATATACCAACAATATAAAGATAATTATGACTCTTTCCAATTTGATGAAGCTAGAAGAAGTCTTACACGCTATGAACTACTTATAAGGCAATCTGGAAATTATCGAAATATCAAGTATCACTATGATAGAATAGAAGCTGATAAAAAAGACTATAGTACTAATAGAGAAACATATATAAAAATTATAGAATTAAAAAGAATTATTTTATCGCTAATTGCAAGTAGAAAATATGAAGAAGCACTAGAGTATGCAGAAGAAATATTAAAATATAATTTAACAAATCCTTATGCAAAAATAACAATAGCTAAATTAAATAACGCATTAGGTAACTATAAACAAGCATATGATATTTTAATTCCGTTATTAGGAACATGTGAAGAACCAGAATTTTTCTTCCAATTAGCAACTGCTTGTTATGAACTAAAAGATTATAATAATGCTTTAGAATACTGCATTAACTATAATGAGAGAAGACCAAACAGAAGTGGTGCTGTATATGTATTAATGGCTAAATGTTATAATAAAATGAGAAAGTTTAGTAAAGAGCTTAAAGCATTGCTTAAGGCCGATAAAATTAATACTACAAATGGTAAAAATATTGATTTAAGTCAAAGTATTGAAAGAGCAGAAAATAAAGCGAATCGCCAGCATGAATTTATTCTTGCTAAAATTAATGGAAAACTAGACTACGAATATTAAAATATAAAAAATTATTAAATTAATTAATAATCTTTGAAAATAAGTACAATATGATATAAAATAATCAAGGAGGCACAAAAAATGAGCACAGTTGTTATGAATAAAAAAGATGAGATTATAATGAAATTAGTTCATTATTTTGTAACTGAAGAAAATTATAATCCAATTGTTGTAAATGGTGTTAAAGATGAAATATGGTTAGAAAATTCAGAAGGACCATATCGTATAGTAAGAATAAATTCTAATAATATCTTTAATAAAGAACAATTAAACTATGACTTTTTTAAAATAGAAAGTATTGTAAAACAAATTAAAAAGAAAACATTATCATTTAATGTAAATACCTTAAATATATTATTAGATGTCAATGAAGATTTAGAACTTGAGGGAACAAAAAACATAAAACCAGTTTCTATAGCTGATAATAATTTAGACATTACAAACGAAGGTATTTTAGAAGCTTTTCCTAACATTAATGAAAAACTTCTAAAAGATACAAATGGTATAGATTTGATAATTAATGTAACTAAAGACATTAATGAAAAAACTGAAAAAGAAAATAAGGTATATGAAAGAACTTTTAAACCTAAAAAGATTGTCATTACTAAGTTACTTATTGCTGTATGTCTTGTAATGTTCGCAATAATGTGTAGTATAGACGGATTAAGTGCTTTGTCTGGTGTAAGTACTATAAATGCCCTAAAACTAGGAGCAAATTATGGCGCACTTATAAAGTCTGGTGAAATCTGGCGTTTATTTACATATATGTTCTTGCATGCATCACTTGTTCATCTTTTAGTAAATATGTATTCTTTATATATTCTTGGAACACAAGTAGAAAACTTTATAGGTAAATGGAAATACTTATTTGTCTATATTGTTAGTGGAATATGTGGTGGACTATTATCTGCTGCTTTAGGCGGAGAATCCATAGTTTCAGTCGGAGCATCTGGTGCAATATTCGGGTTAACAGGAGCACTATTATATTTCGGTTATCATTATCGTACATATTTAGGAACAGCTTTAAAAAATCAAATTATTCCAGTTATAGTTTTAAATTTGGCTATTGGCTTTATGATTAGTGGTATAGATAATTCATGCCATATAGGTGGCTTAATAGGTGGAATACTAGCAACTATGGCTGTAGGAATTGATGGAAAATCTAAAGGCTATGAACGTATTAATGGAATAATTTGTCTATTATTATATGGTGGAATATTAGCATATTTTATTTTCTTCAAATAAAAAACTTAATCAACTAAGATTAAGTTTTTTTTATTTTATAAGCTTCTATACAAACCAATAGCTTTACCCAATATAGTACAATTATTTAAAATAATAGGACTCATTGTATCATTTTCAGGTTGCAATCTAAAATGATTTTTTTCTTTATAAAAAGTCTTTAAAGTAACTTCATTATCGTCGGTCATTGCAACAACAATATCACCATTTTTTGCAACTTCTTGTTTTTGAACAATAACAATATCACCATCATAAATACCTTTATTAATCATTGACTCACCACTAGCTTTTAATGTGAAAATAGTCTTACGATTTGGAATTAAACTAGCAGGTAAAGTAAACCAATCATCTGGACTTTCAATTGCTTCTATAGGATTACCACATGATATTCTTCCTAGTAGTGGAACTTTGACAATTTCTTCATCCTTTTGAGCATATTCATTTTCGCCAACAATTTCAATAGTTCGAAATTTTGAATTTGTTTTTCTGATACAACCAGCGTCTTCAAGTTTTTTTAGATGAGTATGAACTGTAGCAGGTGATGACAATCCTAAAGCAGCTCCAATTTCTCTAGTAGAAGGTGGAAATCCATGTTCAACTACATATTTTTTTATATAATTTAGAACATCTTCTTGCCTTTTTGTAATATTTTTATCCATATAAGGTTACCTCCAAAATAATAATAACATAGCCACCTCCAAAAGTCAAACAAATGTTTTTATTTAGTATTGACACGAACGAATGTATGTATTATAATGAATATGGTAAAAGGAAGTGTTAAAATGAAAAAAGAATTAATCAGAAATGTGGCAGGAATTATACTATTATATTTATTAATAGTACTTGGTGTAGTAGCTATTAATGCAAGAATTGGAGTTGTAAATGAAGGAATTCCAAACGTATCAATAGGAAATTAATATCAGTGTTCTGATATTTTTTTAGTTTTAAATTATTAAATTATAGTGTATAATTTTCCTAAGAGGTTGATATTCTATGAAAAAAAGAATTTTATTAACTTATGCTATGTATGGTAATGGACATAGAGCTATTGCTGAATATATTGAAAGTTATTTTAGAGAACAAAATCCAGAATTTGAAATATTAGCAATTGACTTGCTAAAGTATTCAACACCTATTATAGGAAATATTAGTCAAAAGGTTACTGACTTTTTTTTACTTAAGTTTCCTACTGGCTGGTCATTCATTTATAACTTATTTGATACAAAATTAAGTGCTGCCATTGCAAATAAAACAAGTATGAGTTTATTTAAAAATAAGAAAATGAAAAAAATAATTACTGATTTTAATCCAGACTTAACTATATCAACTCATTTCTTTGGTAGTAGCCTAATTGATTATTATAATCGCAAAGGTATTATAAAGTCTAAACTTATTACAGTAGTAACTGATTATGAAGCTCATTCTTTATGGTTAAAAGGATACAAAAGAGAACAAGCCATAGTTGTTGGAGACAAAGACGAAGTTAATAATTTAGTAAAAAAAGGTGTCGAAAAAAGTAAAATTAAAGCTATTGGTATACCTATAAATCCAATAACTAGCAGTGATTTTAATGTTGAAAAATCTATAAAAAAATATGGCTTTGATGGAACAAAACCAATATGTCTATTCTTTGGCGGTGGAGGAAATGGTGGAACGTTGTCTCTTCCTTATATTAGAAAGATAATAAAAAGTGATTTAAATATTGATTTTATATATGTTGCTGGTAAAAACCAAAAATCAAAAGAAAAAGTCGATAAATGGATTTCTGAATATAAAGCAAAAAACATCAAAACCCTTGGATTCGTAAATAATGTTCCAGAGCTTTTACAAATATGTGATTTTGTTGTATCAAAACCGGGTGGAGCACAATCAACAGAAAGTTTATATTATAAAAAACCAATCATAATGATTAATTGTAGTGGCGGACAAGAAGTAGCAAATTATAAATACTTTGTTAAAAATGGATATGGCCGTAGATTTAGAACTGCATTTATGTTTAACAAATTTATAAAAAAGATTTCTGATAATCCAATGATTATTGAGGAAATGAAAAAGAATATGTCAAAAAATCATAATGACAAAGCAATGGAAAAACTATATAAAATAGCTTTACAGCATTTAAAATAAGAGAATATTCCTTTAATTAGGAATTTTTTCTTTGTATAAATAAGAACTAAATCTATTTACTAATTATTAAAAATTGGTATAATTATTAAAGTAGGAGAGTGATGATATGAATCCTGATTTAGTTCATTCACTAAATAGTTTAAGAATACTTAGTTTAGACATGATTTCATATGCAAAGAGTGGTCATCCAGGAATATGTCTTGGGGCGGCTCCAATAATCTATTCTTTATATACTAATCACTTGAAAATCAATCCTAAAGATCCAACGTGGCCAAACCGTGATCGCTTTGTAATGTCTGCGGGTCATGGTTCTGCTTTACTTTATGCAATGCTTTTTATGGCTGGTTATGATATTTCAATTGACGACTTAGTTGATTTTCGTCGCATTGGTTCTAAAACACCAGGTCATCCAGAATACAAAGTTACACCAGGAGTTGAAGTTTCAACAGGTCCATTAGGTCAAGGATTTGCAAACGCTGTAGGAATGGCCATGGCTGGAAAATACCTAGGTGCATTAGTAGAAGAAGAAATTCCAAAACAAAAAGTAATTGATTATTATGTATACTGTCTTTGTTCAGATGGAGACCTAATGGAAGGTGTTGCGCAAGAAGCTGCTTCACTAGCAGGACATTTGGCGTTAGACAACTTAATTGTTCTATATGATTCAAATGATGTCACATTAGATGGTAAATTAAACGGAGCATTCAGCGAAAATATTTTACAAAAATTTATGAATATTGGATGGGAAGTTGACTACGTTGGTGAAGGAAATGATACTAGAGAAATTGACAAAGCTATTGAAAGAGCAAAAGTTAATAGAAAACCAACACTAATTGAAATAAAAACAATAATTGGTCGCGGATCATTTCATGAAGGAGAAAACTTGGTTCATGGAAAACCATTAAGCAAAGATGACATGAATAATGTTCGAAAAAAATATAATATAAGCACTAACACAATGGAAATAACTGAAAATGCTGTAAAATTTGTACGACAGTCAATAAATAGTCGTATGAAAGAAAACTATAATGGTTGGAAAAAATATTTTAATGACTTAAAAAAAACTTATGGAGATACAGCATTTAATAAAGTACTTGATTTTATAGAAACAGGTAATGATGGCATAAAATTTAGCAGCTCTAGTTTTAAAATACAAAGTGATTATAATGAAGAACTTCGTGAATCAAATTCTAAGATTATGAATATTGTTAGTGATCGTACAAAATTCTTTTTAGGAGGAAGTGCTGATCTTTCATCTTCTTGTCACACAGCTTTATATAAAGATATTGAATTTAGTAGAAAAAATAAAGTTGGAAGAAATATTCTTTTTGGAGTAAGAGAACATGCTATGGCATCAATTCTTAACGGAATGGCACTAAGCGGACTAAGAACATTTGGTTCTACATTCCTAGCATTCTCTGATTATTTAAAGCCAGCAATGCGTATGACAGCTATGATGAATCTTCCAATTACATATATTTTTACTCATGATTCAGTATCAGTTGGTGAAGATGGACCAACACATGAGCCGATAGAACAACTGGCTATGTTAAGAACTATCCCAAACATGACTGTTTTTAGACCAGCAGATATTAACGAAGTTATCGGCTGCTGGGATTATATTATCAATAACAAAAAGCCAGTAAGTATTGTTCTATCAAAAGAAGAAGCACATATTTTAGACGGAACAAGTGGTGAAAAAGTACGTCAAGGAGCATACATTGTTAGAAAAGAAATAAGAAAGCTTGATGCGGTTTTAGTTAGTACAGGTATTGATTTAACAACAACTTATTTAATAAGTGAAGAACTTCGTTCAAAAGGAATAGATACCAGAGTAGTTTCGATGCCATCTGTTGATTTATTCTTATCTCAATCAGAAGAATATCAAAATAGCATTATACCAGAAACATCTAAAGTATTTACAATAGAAGCTTCAAGTACACTTCCATGGTATCGTTTTGCATCAAAAGGATGTGCAATCGGAATAGACACATTCGGTTATAGTGGTCATAAAGAAGACGTATTAGAACGAGTAAAATTTGATTATGAGACAATTTTAAGTAAAATAGAATCTAAAATAAAAAACAATTGATTTCGACAAAATATATCACTATAGTTAGATATAATAACTATGGTGATTTTTTATGAGAACATTTTATTTATTTAAAATTAAGAAAAACTATTCAGAACTAACCAAAAATAATCCATATAACTTATATAAAGCAATAGAAAATATATATTATTTAAAACAAGAGGAATTAGGATATTATTATACATTTTTTTATCAACTTCGTGATACCTTTAATAAAGAATATCTAGATAATAATATCTTTGAATATTATAAAAACAAATATACATACACCAAAGTAAATAATACACACATAATTAATGATTATTACACAGATGAAAAATCAAAATTAATAATTAATCAAAGTTATCTCTATATAAAAAGTACTAAAAATATTCCAACTTTTTTAAAAACTATAACTAAAAAAGATAATATTTTTGTATGTGATTTTATTAATAAAGATTATTTTTGGTTAGAAGAACTTGCATAGGACCTTGTTATTTTTTTTAATATTTAGTAAAATAAACTTACAAAGGAGAGTGTAAAAATGTTAAGTGATATATTATATGTTTTAATAGGACTTGTTATTGGTCTAGTTATTGGTTTTTTTGTAACTAAGAAATTCTTTACTAAACAATTAGAAGAAAATCCACCAATCAATGAAAAAATGATAGAAGCAATGATGAGTGGTATGGGAAGAAAGCCATCTCAAAAACAAGTTAAACAAATTATGAATCAAATGAATAAATATAGATAAATAACTTAAATTAAGTTATTTTTTCTTTTGTAATTAATTTTATATTGTTCATTATATTCATTTTATGTTATTCTTATAATATATTAGAATAACAAGAGGGTGTAATAATGAAAATCATTAGTCTTATAGACAAGATATATGAAAATAGTTATTTCCAGACATTTTTAATTGGTGCAATTATTTTGTTAATATTACTATTTATTATCGTATTAATAATTGGTATTAGAGACGCTAAAAAAGGAACTAGTCCCCAAAAAGAAAATGAAGAAGATATTAAAGACATAACTTTTGATATACCAACAGAAGTAGAAAATATCAAAGAAGATGTAACTTTTGAAATGCCTGTATTAACTAAAAATCTAGAAGACTTTAAAAAAAGTTTAGAGGAAGAAATTCAGCGCGAAGATGAAATAAAGTTCAGAAAAACATCAGGAGCTGTAAAAGAAAGAGAATCTAAACCAGTTAAAATACTAGATATTAATGAGATAGAAGACACTGCAATAGTTAGTTTCAAAAAAATTCAAGAAGAAAAAGATAAAGAAGAAATCAAAAAAACAGAAGAAACGCAAAAAAATACTCAAGTTAGGCAAAAGATAAAAAAAGAAACTCAAGATAAAAATCAAGCAAAAGAAACAAATAGTACGCCTAAAAAAGAACAAAAAATAAATAGTGAAACTAATTCTTCAGAAAAAAAAGAGAAGAGAGTTCAAGCAGAAACAAAAAAAGACAATCAATCAAAAAGAAATATTATAATTAATCAAGTTATTAAAGATAATAGGAATACATCAAATAATAAATCTCCAGATGGAACAAAAAATAGTACTAAAGAAGAGCAAAAAGAAATAGAAGCTCTAGATGAAGGTTCTACAGAGAAAAAAGAAACAAAAAAAGATATTTTAGAAATCGTAGCCATTGAAAAAGATACACTTAGTAATATGTATAGTAGTGATGATGATTTTTAATAAAGAGGCTGAAAATAAAGGGAAAATTGACACCAGTGAACGTCAAATTTCTTTTTTTTTGAAATTTTATTTGCTATACTAGTTATGGTGAAAAAGAATGACAACAAAAAAGTACGACGAAACATCAATAAAAATTTTAGAAGGATTAGAGGCTGTTAGAAAAAGACCTGGTATGTACATAGGTTCAACTGACAAACGTGGACTGCACCATCTTATATGGGAAATAGTAGATAACGCTATTGACGAAAGTATCAATGGCTATGGTGATTATATTAAAATTACAATGAATAAAGATGGTTCAATTTCTGTAGAAGATCATGGTCGTGGAGTTCCAACTGGTAAACACGAAAGTGGAATGTCTACACCAGAAGTAATTTATACTATTTTACATGCTGGTGGTAAATTCGAAGAAGGAAGTTATAAAGTATCAGGAGGACTACATGGAGTAGGTGCTTCAGTAGTTAATGCTTTATCCGAATGGATGAATGTAACCATTCATAAAGATGGGCAAATTTATACAATTAAATTCCATAATGGTGGTCATGTAAAAGAACCATTAAAGAAAATAGGTTCAACAAATAAAACAGGAACAACTGTAACTTTTAAACCAGATCCAGAAATTTTTAAATCAACTAATTTTTCATTTACTACAATAAATGAACGTATGCAAGAAAGTGCTTTCTTACTTAGTGGTATAACTATTGAGATAGAAGATGAAGAAGATTCACGTAATGTTAAATATCACTATGATAATGGACTAATTAGCTTTGTTGAATATATTAATGAAGGAAAAAACACTTTACATAAAGTAATAAACTTTAATGGCATTAAACAAGGAATAGAAGTAGATATTGCCTTACAATATCAAGAAGGTTATAACGAAAATATCTTATCTTTTGTTAATAATGTAAAAACTAGTGATGGTGGTTCTCATGAAACAGGATTTAAATCAGGAATTACTAAAGCATTTAACGACTATGCTAAGGAAAATAATATTTTAAAAAGCAAAGATTCTACATTTGATGGTTCAGATGTAAGAGAGGGATTAAGTGCTGTAATCAATCTTAAAGTTCCTGAAAACTTACTTCAATTTGAAGGACAGACAAAAGGAAAATTAGGAACACCAGAAGCACGTACAGTAACAGAACAAATTACATATGAAAATATGAAATTCTTTTTAGAAGAAAATCGTGAAATAGCTCTAACTATCGTTGAAAAGGCAAGCCGTAGTAAGATTGCTCGTGAAGCAGCAAGAAAAGCACGTGAGGCGGCACGCAACGGCAAAGGTAAAGAAAAAAAGGATAAAATATTAAGTGGTAAATTAGCTAAGGCAACTGGTAAAGACTCTTCAAAAATGGAACTATTTTTAGTCGAAGGAGACTCTGCGGGTGGATCAGCTAAAACTGGTCGTAACAGAGAAACTCAAGCTATCCTGCCACTTAGAGGTAAAGTTCTAAACTGTGAAAAAGCTTCTAATAATGACATTCATAGTAATGAAGAATTAAATACATTAACATATGCCATAGGAGCAGGTATTGGAAACGATTTTGATCCAAGCGAATCAAATTATGGAAAAATCATAATTATGACAGATGCCGATGATGATGGTGCACATATTCAAATTTTACTTTTAACATTCTTCTACCGTTTTATGCGTCCACTAATTGAAGCTGGAATGCTATATATTGCAAACCCACCTTTATATGCTTTAGACTTTGGAAAATATAAAGAATATGTTGCAACAGATGAAGAATTAGAAGAAAGAAAGAAAACAGTAAAACAATCATATAAAGTACAACGTTTTAAAGGACTAGGTGAAATGGATGCCGATGAATTATATGATACAACTATGAATCCAGAGACTCGTAGTTTAATAAAAGTTAGTATTACTGATGCTGCTCTAGCAGAAAAACGAGTATCAGTACTTATGGGAGACAAAGTTGAACCACGAAAAGAGTGGATTGAAGAAAATGTTGACTTTACATTAGAAGATAATTTTAGGAGGTAATTAGTATGGCAAAGAAAAAAGAAGAAAAAAACATCATTGAAAAAATATATGATTACACTCTAGAAGACATCATGGGAGATCGTTTTGGTAGATATTCAAAAAGTATCATTCAAGATCGTGCATTACCAGATGTTCGAGATGGTTTAAAACCTGTTCAAAGAAGAATTTTATATACAATGTGGGAAGATAAAAATACTTTTGATAAGCCTTATCGCAAATGTGCTAAAGCAGTTGGAGATGTAATGGGAAAATATCACCCACATGGTGATTCATCAATTTATGGAGCTATGATTTATATGTCACAGCCTTGGAAAATGCGTGAAATTTTTATTGATATTCACGGAAACAATGGTTCAATAGACGGCGATGGACCTGCTGCATATCGTTATACAGAGACACGCCTTACTCGTCTTGCTCAAATAATGTTAAAAGACATTAATCGAAATGCCGTTGAAATGACTTTAAATTATTCTGATGAGGAATTAGAACCAACTGTATTGCCTGCCCATTTTCCAAATCTTTTAGTTAATGGCTCAACAGGTATATCAGCAGGGTATGCAACAAACATTCCACCACACAATTTAGGTGAAGTAATAGAAGCGACAATTCATCGTATCGATAATCCAAATTGTCGTCTTGATACAATTTTAAACATTGTTAAAGGACCAGATTTTCCAACTGGTGGAGTAGTTGAAGGACGCGAAGGACTTCTACAAGCATATACTACTGGACGCGGAAAAGTAGTTGTTAAAGCTAAAACAGAAATAATTAAAGAAAAAGGAACTCATCAAATAATTATTCATGAAATACCATACGATGTATTAAAAGAACAATTACGCAAAAAAATCGAAGATATAAAAATAGATAAAAAAGTAGATGGCATTACAGATGTAATCGACGTTTCAGATAAAAACAATATGGCAAAACTAATTATAGAACTGAAAAAAGATGCCAATGCTGAACTTATTTTAAACTATTTACTAAAAAATACAGATTTACAAGTAAATTATAATTTTAATATGGTTGCTATTGTAAATCGTCGACCAAAGCAACTAGGTATTCTAGAAATTCTAGATGCATTTATTGCCCATCAAAAAGATGTAATTTTAAGGCGCACAGAATATGATTTAAACAAAGCTAAAGAAAGACTTCATATTGTAGAAGGATTACTTAAAGCAGTAGACATATTAGATGAAATAATTAAGACAATCAGAGCATCAAAAAATAAAGCAGATTCAATCGCAAATTTAATGAAAGAATTCGAGTTTACTGAAGCTCAAGCAACAGCAATAGTAACAATGCAATTATATCGTTTATCAAATACTGACATTAATTTGTTATTAGAAGAAAAGAATAATTTAAATAAAATGATTGAATTCTTAACATCAATTCTAAATGATGAAGAAGTTCTAAAAAAACAGATGAAGAACAGTTTATCTGAAATCAAAAAAGAATTTGCTAGTCCTCGTCGAACTGAAATTAGAGATGAAGTAACAGAAATTAAACTTGATCCAAAAGACATGATAGTTAAAGAAAATGTAATAGTTGTAGCTACAAATGATGGTTATGTAAAACGTATACCTTTAAAATCCTATGTTAGTGCAAGCAGTGAGCCTACAGCATTAAAACCAGGAGACTTTATAAGAGGATTATATAGTACAACATCACTTGATACTTTATTAATGTTTACCAATCTAGGGCATTATTTATATGTACCAGTTCATGAAATAGTTGAAACTAAATGGAAAGAATTAGGTAAACACATTAGTAATTTAATTCAAATTAGTGCCGAAGAAAAAATAATTTCAGCTATGATTTTAGATAATAAAGATACAAATATTATAATGACTACAAAAAATGGTACAACTAAACGTACTAAATTAGAAGATTTAATTGTTAGTCGTTATACAAAACCAGTTAATGCTATGAAACTTAAAGATGATGATGAATTAGTTTCAGTAGTAAAAGATAATGGTCGTGCAGTATTTGTAACAAGAACAGGACATTATTTAAATATAGATTCAAATGAAATACCAATAGTTGGAGCAAAAGCTTCTGGCGTTAAAGGAATTGGACTTAAAGATGATATTGTTGTAACTTGTGTTTCTCCAGCTCCATATGATGAATATTTAACTATCTTCACTAATAAAAATACTTCAAAAAGAATTAAACTTAGTGAGTTAGAAAGTATGACTCGTGCTAAAAAAGGATCAACTTTAATAAAAAAAGTAAAATCCACAAATTATGAAATCACAAATGCTATTTCAGTAAATAATCATGATCTTATAAGTATTAAAACTGATGGGGAATTTAAAGAATTAAAAACAACTGAATTACCAATAATGGATTTGTCATCAACAGGAAGTACCATTTCAAAAACTGATATTGAAGAATCATTTAAAATGGCTGAATTAGTTGAAAGAAAACTTGAACTTAACGAGACATCAATCAAAGTAAATGATGCAGAAGAAAAAGATTCTAATCAGAATATTGAAGTAGAATTACCTAAAAAGAAAGAAGACCCAAAAGAACTAACTATTGAAGATTTTATTGGCGATTTCAAATTATAGTAAAATTAATCACTTATTAAACATAGATTTTAATAGGTGATTTTTTATGACAAAAGAACAGTTTAAAGAGTTTGCACGAGTTAGACCTGAATTAGCCAACTATGTTGAAAACGGAAGTATGACATGGCAAAAATTTTATGAGTTATATGATATGTATGGTGAAGAAGAATCTGTTTGGTCCAAATACAAAAATTTTGAACCTGATAGCTCTCCAAGAAAGATGACTGATATTTTAGAAAAAATAGATCCAGATTCGATTCAAAAACATATAGAAACAGCTCAAAAGGCACTAGATATATTTAGTGAATTTGCAACAAAAACAACAGAAAATATAACTAATAATATAAAACCTAGCATTGAAAGACCATTATCTAAATTTTTCGGTGATTAAAATGAAAAAAATAATATTATATAATTTAGAAAAAGATAAAATGCTAGATTATTTAAAACAAAATTCATATTTTATAAAAGACTTAAATCGTCATCCAGAAAACTACGATAAATTCAAAAAAATAATAAAAGAAAAATATAACTTACGATTAACTGATAAAGTATCAAATGTCATAAATGATATTGAGTTAGTAAGTAGTATCATTAATACATTAAATTAATAAGGTTGTTTTTTATATCCATTTATATTAAAATAATAATATAGAAAAGATGATAAGAATGGATAAAATAAAAGAAAAATTAACATTTTCAAAAATAGAGATACTATTTATAATAGTTTTAATAGCACTCGTTATAGTTGCTGGAATAACAGTATTTTCAATAACAACTCAAAATAAAAATATAAGTAACTTTAAAAAAGACTCTAGCTATTTAATTTCGTATGCCAAAAATGCTTACGCTTCTTTTAAAATGACTGATAAAACAGACTTTATAACAGTTGGTAGTGATGGTCAAACCAAAGGAATGTGTATAACAATTAATGGCTTAAAGGAAAACGGCTTTCTTACAAAAGACTACAACGATTGGAACGGTTATGTTGTTATAGAAGAAGCACCAAACAATAGATATAACTATGGTATTTGGGTAACAAACAAAAAATACGTTATTGACGGATATGATTCAGAGAAAATTAACGATTTATCTTTAAAAAATGGTATAAAAACTTACAATAATGATACTTTCAGTGATAAAGTTAAAACATCATTTACTGGCACAAGCAGTGAAAAAGGTGGAACAGGAAAAACTAGTGAATCATCTATAAAGAGATATGAAGCCAAATGTGTTGATGAAAAGATAGAATAATCTTTTCTTTTTTGTTATACTAATTTTGGTGATGAAAATGTTAATAATAGGAAGTCATGTATCATTTGGAACAAAGCAAATACTAGGAGCTTTAGAAGAAGCCTTAAATTATAATTCAAATACTTTTATGTTCTATACTGGTGCTCCAACAAATACAATTAGAAAACCTATCGATAATGATATAGTTTCTCGAGCAAAGATAACTATGAAAGAAAAGAATATAGATATAAATAATGTTGTGTGTCATGCTCCTTACATCGTAAACCTTGGTAGTAAGAAAGATTTAGAAAAGTATAATTTCAGTATTAATTTTATACGTAATGAATTAAAAAGATGCGATGAAATGGGAATCACAAAAATGGTTCTTCATCCAGGTAATGCAGTAGGAATAACTAAAGAAGAAGGTTTAAATAATATAGCTGAAGCTCTAAATAGTATTTTAGATGGAACTACATCATGTAAAATATTACTAGAAACAATGGCTGGAAAAGGAACAGAATGTGGTTGTACAACTGATGAACTAAAATACATAATTGATAAAGTGAATTGTCAGAACCAAATAGGGGTATGTCTTGATACATGTCATATTTTTGATGGGGGATATGATATTAGTAACTTTGATTTATATTTAAATGAATTTGATGAAAAAATAGGCATAAACAAAATAGGTTGTATACATGTTAATGATTCAAAAAATATTCTTGGCTCACACAAAGATCGCCATGCTAATATTGGCACAGGTAATATAGGATTTAATAATTTAATAAATATTATTTATCATGAAAAATTAATTAATGTTCCTAAAATTCTAGAGACACCATACATTGGAGATACTGATGATTCAAAAGAACGCTTATATCCTCCATACAAATATGAAATAGAGATGATTCGTAATAAGAATTTTAATCCAAACTTTTTAGAAGAAATAAGAAAAGAATACAAAAAAGATTAGAATAACTAATCTTTTTATCTAAGTGCGTTGACGAACATATGTATTATATGTATAATATTAAAAGACATAATTCCTAAAAGGAGAAAATATTATGAGAAATTTATTTGATATAGAAGAAAACACAATATATAAACCATTAGCAGAAAAAATGCGCCCTGAAATATTAGATGACTTTGTAGGCCAGGAAGATGTCATTGGACCAAATACACCCCTAAGGAAAATGATTGAACAGGATTGTATAACATCCATGATATTTTGGGGACCACCTGGAGTTGGAAAGACAACTCTTGCTAAAATTATAGCAAAAAAAACGAATTCATTTTTTAAACAACTAAGTGCTGTAACATCTGGTGTAAAAGAAATAAAAGAAATAATAGAAGAAGCTGATTATAATAAAAGTAATGGCAGAAAAACAATACTCTTTGTTGATGAAATACATCGCTTTAATAAAGCTCAACAAGATGCATTTTTACCATACGTTGAAAATGGTGACATTATCTTAATAGGAGCAACAACAGAAAATCCATCTTTTGAAGTTAATTCAGCCTTATTATCACGTAGTAAAGTTTATGTATTAAACACATTAACTAAAGAAAATATTATTGAAATATTAAAAAGAGTAATTGAAAAAGAAAATAAAGAAAACGAAATTAAGATATCAATAGATAATAAATCTTTAGAAATAATTGCCGAAATAAGTAATGGAGATGCCAGAAGCTCTTTAAATACTTTGGAGAACATTTTAAATATTACTCCAATAAAAGATAGTAAGAAAAAAATAGATGAAAAATTTGTTAGAAAAAGTCTTCAGAATAAGATGTTTATCTATGACAAGAATGGTGAAGAACACTACAATTTAATTTCAGCACTGCATAAATCAATGCGCAATAGCGACCCAGATGCTGCTTTATATTATTTGGCAAGAATGCTAGAAGCAGGTGAAAATCCTTTATACATAGCTCGACGATTAATTCGTTTTTCTTCTGAGGATATTGGTCTTGCTAATCCAAGTGCATTAGTTCAAGCAACTAGTGCATATGAGGCTGCACATTATTTAGGAATGCCAGAATGTAATGTAAATCTCGCTCAAGCTGTTGTATACTTAAGTGTTTCTCCTAAGTCAAATTCATTATATAATGCTTATGAAAATGTCAAAATAGACGCAAAAAATACTACACACATAAAAGTTCCTCTCAATTTACGTAATGCGGTAACAAAACTTGATAGCGATTTAGGCTTTGGAGCAGATTACCAATATGCGCACAACTATGATAATAAAATTACAAACATGCAATGTTTACCAGATGAACTTGTTGGAAAAAAATATTACTATCCCTCTAATTTGGGGAAAGAAAAAGGCATTAAAGAAGAACTTGCCATGATTGCAAAAATAAAAAAATCAAAAAAAGATTAGAGTAACTTCTAATCATTTTTATTTTAAATAATTCCCATATTTTAATGTATATTCTTTAATTAATTGCTTAATTTTAAAGAAATTTTCCTCTGAATAATTGCTCTTATATTTATCTATATCAAATAAACTATAATTTGATAAAACCGTTTTCCAATTCTTTTTTATAAAATCATAAGAAAAATTTAATTCCTCAGGACTCAAAGCAATTCCTTTATTAATAGCTAAATTATTTAAATCGTGAATAGTTAAATTATTTATATACCTTTCAATCAAAACAAACATATAATCACCTACAAATATTGTATGAATAAAAAAATATTTTTAATACTAATAATAGGTGAAATTATGAAAAAACTATATCTTTTTATTTTAATAATTCTTCTTACTATTGTATCAGTAAGATTCACATATATTTCTGTTTATAAATATGACTATTATTATGAAAAATATTTAAACTATTCTAATAAAATTGTCTATGGATTAAATGCTCCACGTGGAAGAATACTAGATCGAAATGGTAAAATACTTGTTGATAATGTTGGAATAAATACAATAGTATTTCATAAAATATCTAATATTGATACAAGAGAACTAGCAAGTATTTTAAAAGATATTATAGATATAGAACCTGCGACAATGGAAGAACAAAAAAGTTATTATTTAAAATTCTATGAAACTGAAAATCTTCTAACAGAAGAAGAAAAAGAACAATTTAATCATCGAAAACTATCACCAAAAGAAGTTGAAGATATTAAATTAAATAGAATTGAAGAAATACTTGATTTTAGTGATGAAGAAACTAAAATGATACATATATATTTTTTACTTAACAAAGGATATCTTTATGATAGTAAAATAATAAAGAGTGATGTATCAGATGAAATATGTGCTAAAGTAAATTCTCTTAATATTAATGGTCTAACATGTGAATATACAACTAAAAGAGTATATTTATATGATACACTAAATGGAATATACGGACGAGTAGGAGACATATCATTAGAGAATAAAGACTATTATTTAGAAAAAGGATATTCTTTAAATGATCAAGTAGGGTTAAGTTATCTTGAAAAAGAATATGATGAATATCTAAAAGGAGAAAAAGCTAAATATAAAGTAAATAAAGATAATTCTCTATCCTTATTAAGTGAAGCCATCCCTGGAAATGATATTTATCTTAGTATAGATATTGATTTACAACAAAAGATAAATGAAATAATTAAAGAGAACTTAAATAAAGCCTCTACAATGAACAACACAAAATATTATAATACCTCATATGTTATTGTTAGTAATCCAAACACTGGTGAAATAATTGCAAGTACAGGATTAACCAAAGTCAAAGATTCATTTTATGATGTAACAACCAATATTCTAACTTCCTCTTTCACTGTTGGATCTGTTATAAAAGGAGCATCACATACTGTTGGCTATCAAAATAATTTAATTGATATAGGAGCTAAAATAAATGACTCATGTGTAAAATTATACCAAGTACCATTAAAATGTTCATTCAAAAAACTAGGCCCAATTGATGATATAACTGCTTTAAAAACATCAAGTAACTATTATCAATTTATGACAGCAATAAAGTTAACTGGTAATAAATATAAAAATAATATGAAATTAAACGTTACTGAGGATCATTTTAATACTTATCGTAATACATTTGCATCATTTGGACTTGGAGCATCAACGGGTATAGACTTAGAAAATGAATCGACTGGTATTAAAGGAAATACCATTGCCCCTGACTTATTACTTAATTTAAGTATAGGCCAATATGATACCTATACACCTCTTCAGTTAACAAATTATATAAACACAATCGCAACATCAGGGAATAGATATTCCCTACATTACCTAAAAGAAGTAAAAAAAGAAAATGAAACAATATATACATATGAACCAAATCTTTTAAATAAAGTTGAAAATTCAAACTTTCCCCGTATCATCGAAGGATTTAAAGAAGTTCTTTATAATGGAACAGGAAGAGGATATACTAGTACAGAATATTCACCAGCTGGAAAAACAGGAACATCAGAAGTTATTTATGCAAAAGATGTAACAACAATTAATCAGACATATGCAATGTTTGCGCCATATGATAATCCTAAGTATTCAATTGTCGTCATTAGTCCAAATATTTCATATAATAATGATAACGATACCTATATAGCCCCAATAAACCGCTATATTTCCAAAAATGTAAGTAAATTAGTGTTTGAAAATTTAGAAAAGTATGATACAATAGGTACGGATTAAAAAAGGAGGGCAGTATCATGGCAAAAAATGAAACAAGACCAAGAATTACTCTAGTTTGTACAGAATGTAAACATGAAAACTATGTTACAGTAAAAAATAAAAAAAATACAACTGAAAAGCTAGAACTTAATAAATTTTGTAAATGGTGTAATAAACAAACTGTTCATAAAGAGAAAAAATAATTTAAGAAGGTGTAAAAATGAATGGCTTAATCAATATTAATGATATAAAAAATGGAATGACTATCATTTATGATGGTAAATTATATCTAGTACAAAGCTTCTTACATGTTAAACCTGGAAAAGGTGCTGCTTTCATGAAGGTTAAAATGCGTAACTTAAGAACAGGAGCTATTATCGAAGAAACTATCAATAGTAGTGTTAAAGTAGAAAAAGCTCATGTTGATAAGAAAAAAATGTCATACCTATATAACAGTGGAACAGGATATGTATTTATGGATAATGAAACATATGAACAAACTGAAATCACTGAAGATAAACTAGAAGAAGAAAAGAAATTCTTAAAAGAAAATATGGAAGTACAAATAGATTTCTATCAAGGAGAAATTATTGGTATAACATTACCTGAAAAAGTTGAATATGAAGTAGTAGAAACTACTGAAGCAGTTAAAGGTAATACAACAAATAATGCACAAAAAGATGCAACTCTTGAAAATGGTTATGTTGTAAAAGTTCCATTATTTATAAGTCAAGGAGAAAAGATCATTGTATCTACTCTAGACGGAAAATATTCAAGCAGAGCTTAATTAAGCTCTTTTTTTGTGACATAATAAAAGTTAATTAAAATATACAATACAATTTATAAAAAATAGTTATATATAAGCGAAATACATAATTTAGATAAAAAGAAATTTCTAAAAAAGTTTCTTGTCAATATATCAAAAACATAGCCATTATTAGAACTCTTGTTATTTTAGAGTTTTTTTGTCAATAAATGTCCATAAATACTTATAAAAAGGGACATTTATCTTATATATGTGCTAAAATATATGTTATAGATGGCTTTTTTAAGCATATTTTTAATAAGGTGATTTTATATGTATAAATATAATGGAATTAACATAAATTATAAAGACTACGGAAACAAAAATAAAACACCAATAGTCTATCTTCATGGGTGGGGACAAAATATAAAAATGATGGAACCAATTGCCAATCCTTTTCAAGAATCTAATCGTTTAATTATTATTGATTTACCTGGATTTGGTTCATCAGAAGATCCTGACTTTGCATGGACATTAGAAAATTATGCAGACATGATCCACAGTTTATTAGATTCATTAAATATTGAAAATCCTAATTTAATAGGGCATTCATTTGGTGGGAAGATAAGCCTAATCTACGCTTCTAAATATAAAGTAAATAGAATGATTCTTCTAGCAAGTCCTTTTAAAGTTAAAGTAAAAAAACTTTCTTGGAAGGTAAGATTGTTAAAAAAAATGAAAAAAATTCCAGTACTTGGCAAAATTGCAGATAAAATAAAATCACATATGGGATCTACTGATTATCGTAATGCCAAACCTTTAATGCGAGATGTTTTAGTTAAACATGTAAATACAGATTTAACAGAAAAAGTAAAAAGTATAAAATGCCCAACTTTTATCATATGGGGAGACAAAGATGAAGCAGTTCCAATTGAAGACGCTTATGAACTAGATAATTTACTAAAAGATAGTGGACTTACAATCTATGAAGGTTGTACTCATTATGCCTACTTAGAAAGACTAGCTCAAACAAATGCAATTATTGCTTCATTCATGAAATAAGGAAGTGTGAAGTATGAATATTTTATTTTTAATAACTTTAATTATCTATATAATCCATATATTTATAATTAGTACTAAATCATTGCATATGCTACAGCAAAATAGATACAATAGAGGTTTTCGTTACATAAAATGGATAATAAGAAACTTTAAAGAAAATTTTATTAATTTTAATTTATTATTCTTTATATTTATTCTTACAATATTAAATGATACTTTAAATTCTATAAGTTCATATCTATTTATTTTAGTTTTATTATTCATAACTTATGTATTTATGGAGGATAGAAAAAAAGATGTCACTAAATTACCATTAAAGTACACAGCCAGAATACAACGTATAATCATTACTAGTACTATCCTTTACCTAATTCCATGCTTTATTATGTTTATTAACTTTGATGAAAATAATTTAAGCATATATTATTTAATTCTAGGCATTTTGTCATACCTTAACTATTTTATTATACTATTAGTAAATTTCATAAATCGTCCAATTGAAAAAATAGTTGGAATGCATTTTGAAAAAATGGCCAAAAATAAACTTGCATCAATGAATAATATGGAAGTTATTGGAGTTACAGGAAGTTATGGAAAAACAAGTACAAAAAATGTTTTATATGATATTTTAAATATAAAATATAACGTATATAAGACGCCAGCTAATTACAACACACCATTTGGTTTAATGATAACAATTAATAACTTTTTAGATATTTATAATGACTATTTCATTGCTGAAATGGGAGCATGTAAAAGAGGTGACATAAAAGAATTATGTGATTTAGTTAAACCTAAATATGGTATTCTAACTCGCGTTGGTTTAGCACATCTTGAAACATTTGGTTCAGAAGAAAATATTCAAAAAACAAAATTTGAACTTATTGAATCATTGCCAACTGATGGAATAGGAATTTTAAATGGAGACGATGAAAAACAATTAAGTTATAAAGTTGAAAATAATTGCACAATAAAATGGATAGGTATAGATAACCATAATGTTGATTGCTACGCAACTGATATAGACTTATCTAGCAAAGGAACAAAGTTTAAAGTAAAGTTCAAAGATGAAAAAGATACATTTGATTTTGAAACAAAAATATTAGGACGTAATAATATATATAATATTTTAGCTGGAATAACTTTAGGTAAAGAACTTGGAATTAGCATCAAAGACTTAATTCGTGCTGTAAAAAGAGTTACCCCAGTAGAACATCGTCTTTCAATGACAAAATACTATGATATAAATATTATTGATGATGCTTATAATTCAAACCCAATGGGATGCAAAATGGCGTTAGAAGTACTAAAAATGATGCCTGGCAAACGTATTGTAGTAACTCCCGGTATGATAGAAATTGGTTCAAAAGAAGATGAAGTAAACAAAGAATTTGGACGTGAAATTGCACTATCTGCTGATGAGGTTATTTTAATTGGTGAAGAAAAAACAAAACCAATTTATGAAGGGTTAATTGAAAAAAAATATGATAAAACTAAAATACATATACTTAATGATGTAATGGCTGCGTTTCCATTAATGTTAAAGTTAAAAGAAGGAGAAACGTATGTATTACTTGAAAACGATTTACCAGATTCGTTTAATGAAAAAATAAGGAGTGATAAAAAATGATAAAAATAGGTGTAATATTTGGAGGAGAAACAGTTGAACATGAAGTAAGTATTATAACTGCTGTTCAAGCAATGAGCTATATGGATACCAAAAAATATGAAGTAGTACCAATTTATATAAGTAAAAATCGTCTTTGGTATAGTGGAGATAAATTAAAAGAAATGTCTTCTTATAAAGATTTAAATCAAATACCATCTCTAGCTAAAGAAGTAACTTTAACAAAAAAAGGAGATAAATTTATTCTTCAAAAGAAAAATGGAATATTTAATAGTACATTAACTAACATTGATGTAGCTTTTCCAATTGTTCATGGCAAAGGCGTTGAAGATGGCTCTTTATCTGGATATTTAGAAACTCTTGGAATACCATATGTTGGACCTTCTATGTTAGGTGCATCAGTTGGTCAGGACAAAGTAGTACAAAAGCAAATAATGGCATCTTCAGGAGTTCCAGTAGTTGATTATATTTGGTTTTATGATCATGAATATAAGCAAGATGATGAAAGTATTCTACAAAAAATAGAAAAAATGGGCTATCCAGTTATAGTAAAACCAGCTCGCTTAGGAAGTAGTGTTGGTATTACTGTTGCACATGATACATCAGAATTATCTGAATCAATAGAAGAAGCAATAAAATATGATGAAAAAATAGTTGTTGAATCAATGGTAAAAAATTTAGTAGAAGTTGATTGTGCTGTTATTGGTAATAGTGAAGATATGGAATGTTCACTAATTGGCGAAATGATTACAGATAACGATTTTTTAACTTTTGAAGATAAGTATATAGGAAATGGTTCTGGCGGAAAAAAAGGTGGTGCAAAAGCTTCTTCTGGTGGAAAAGTTGTGACAAGTGGCTTTAAAATACCTGCAGATTTAGACAAAAAGATTGAAGAAGATATCTATAAATATTCTAAAGAAGCATTTAGATGTTTAAATTTAAGTGGAGTAACTAGATTTGATTTTTTAGTAGATCAAAAAAACAAAAAGGTATATGTTAATGAACCAAATACAATACCAGGTTGCCTAGCATTCTTCTTTTTCACCCCAAAAGGAAAAAAATATACAAAACTTTTAGACGAATTAATTACAAAAGCCATTAAAGGATATAAAGACTCAAAGAAAAAAGTAACAAGCTTTGAATCAAACGTTTTAAGTACATATGATGGAGCTAAAGGTTCTAAAACTAAAATGCAATAAAGACTTTCAAAGTCTTTTTTTATTGAAATAAGATTATATATAATATGATATATAGAATAAGAGGCTAAAACATGATAAAATATCTTTTTTTTATAATATGTTGCTGCTGCTTTATAACATTCATTAATGCAGAATCATGTAGACTAGTTAATGGGGATGTAAAAAAGATTGGCTCAGAAGTTGCTTGTGGTGATGAATACTTTTATATTATTTCTAATGATGGAACAGATTTAAAAATGATTTCTAAATATAATTTGTATGTGGGAGAAGTAGTAAGAAAACTTGATTTAGATAAAACATATGATAGTATCGAAGAAGCTTGGGCTTACTTATATGAAAAATATGAAGATATAAATTTTCTCGATTTAGTCGAAGATGATGAAGGAAAATATATCGCCGTTTTAATATCAGAGCCAATAGAATACACAGAAGTGAAGCAAAATCCATTATCTATTGGAGCACACGGAAATAATAAAGGACAACCAGAGTTTCCTGAAATAGGTGATATAATCTTTTACGATAGACAATGGGAAGATTATGATAATGAACCTTATGGAGGAAATTACTATCGTGATTTTATTCCAATTCCAGAATCATCATTTTATAAAGAAGTAGAAGCTTATAAAAATTATTTAAAAGAGAAAAACTACAACATTAAAGACGCTTCCATAATCACAGTTAATGAAATATCTAATATAGTAAAAATGATTAATGGAAAAGAAATCCCTCTTAAAGAGTGGTTTGAAAATTCTAATTTCGATGCTGATTTTTATGATAATGTTGTTAAAATAGGTATTATAAAAGATCTTGTTCCCCCAGAATATGATTGGTTATATAGTACAACATATTGGACAAGAACGCCGATTGGAAGTGATGACTACGTAGCTTTTGTTGATACATTAGGCGATTTATGTGCCTCATACGATTGCCCAAGTGCAATTGGAGCAGGACTAAGACCAGTAATAACTATTGATAATAATAATGTTATCATTGAAGAGATTTTAGAAATAGAAAATCCTAATACAGGTAGTTTTATATTTACAGGAATTATTTTGTTAATAGTATTTTTACTATTAATATCAATATTTAACAAAAATAAACTACTAAATTTATAAAACTTTATATGCAAAAAGAACATAAAATTTTCAATGTTCTTTTTATATTTGTGAAAAAACAAAGTCAATATATAGATATGCTGATTTACGTAAATTTACATTTTTAATTTTCTTGAAAAATAAAAAAACATTTACAAAAGTGGGGATATAAAGTATTATTATTGTAGACAGTGGTACATTGTGGAGGAAAGTGGGGGATTCTGAAAATGTTCATGGGCGAATATCATCATAACATTGATGACAAAGGACGACTTATAATTCCTGCCAAATTTCGAAGCGAACTTGGAAGCAAGTTTATCGTAACACGTGGCTTAGAAAAATGTCTCTACGTATATTCTGAGTCAGAGTGGAATAATATAGTTGCCAAATTAAAAACTCTACCTTTTACCAAAAAAGACGTCCGTACTTTCGTCAGATCCTTCTTTTCTGGTGCCACTGAATGTGAATTTGATCGCCAAGGTCGAATTAACATTACCTCCCCATTGGTTAGTTACGCCGATATTACCAAAGAATGTGTAATCATCGGCGCAAATGACCGACTAGAAATATGGTCAGAAGAAGGATGGAATAACTTCTTTTTAGAAAATGCAGATAAAATAGAAGATATTGCTGAAAACTTATTTGATGGGAGTAGTTTAGATGAAACATTATAGTGTTATGCTATCTGAATCCATTGACGGATTAAAAATAAAAAGTGATGGCATCTATGTTGATGGAACATTAGGATATGGTGGTCATAGTAGTGAAATCCTAAAACAATTAACTACAGGACACTTGTATGCTTTTGATCAAGATAAAGAAGCCATAGAAAATTCAAAAAAAAGATTAAGTGAAATTAGCAATAATTTTACTATTATTTATAGTAATTTTGTTAACATAAAAGAAAAGTTAGCAGAACAAGGCATTCATAAAGTAGATGGAATAATTCTAGATTTAGGATTGTCAAGTCCACAAATTGATAACAAAGAAAGAGGATTCACTTTTATGAGTGATGCCCCTTTAGATATGAGAATGGATTTGTCCAATCCTGTAGATGCCAAAAAGATAATAAATACTTATAGTATTGAAGAACTTACTAATATTTTTTACCTATATGGTGAAGAAAAAATGTCTAAGACAATAGCCAAAAAAATAGTAAGTGAAAGATTAAAAAAAGAAATAAAAACAACAAAAGAACTAGTAAATATTATAGAATCTGCTGTAGGTGCCAAATACTTTAACAAAAGTCACCCAGAAAGACAAATTTTTCAAGCAATTCGTATAGAGGTTAATAGTGAATTAACAGTTTTAAAAAGTGTTTTACCAGATGCTATAGATTTATTAAATAAAGGTGGAAGAATGTCAGTAATAACATTCCACTCACTAGAAGATAGAATTGTAAAACAAATATTTAAAAAAGAAAGTGAAATTGACGAACTAGTAAAAGGATTACCAAAGATACCTGAAAAATATCTTCCTACAATAAAATTAATAAATAAAAAGCCAATTTTACCTAGCGAAATAGAGATTAGTGAAAATTCTCGTAGTAAAAGTGCAAAACTTCGTATTATTGAAAGGATAAAATAATATGTCAAACAAGGTATACAAGAAAAAAAATAAATTAAAAAAAAGATTAAGAGGAGAGAGTGCAATATACTTTACACTTTTCTTAATATTGCTTGCAATACCTGTGTGTAACGTTTATACTAAAGCTATACTATCAGAAAGTAACATAGCTTTAGAAGAAATAAAAAGTGATATAAAGGAACAAGAAAATTTAAACGAATCACTAAAAATGGAAATAAGTGAACTTGCATCCTTAGATACAATTCAAAAAACAGCTATTGAAAATGGTCTTACTTATAAAAATGGTAACATAAAAGTAGTTACAAATGAATGATACAAGGAGTTAGTGCTATATGAAAAGAAAAAACAATACAATAAATGTTAGTAAAGTAATTTTTGTTGTACTTGTTTTTTCTTTTTTTGCTATATGTATAAAATTAACTTTTGTATCTTTAGCAAAAAAAACAGATGATATAGACTTAACAGCTTTTGCAAATAATCGTAATACAGAAACAGAAATATTAAAAGCAAATCGTGGTTCAATTTTCTCTGCAGACGGAGAAATATTAGCACAGAGTATTAATTCATATACGGTAATAGCTTATTTATCAGATACAAGAACCAAAAGTGAGGATAACCCGAAGCATGTTGTAAATAAAGAACTAACTGCTAAATCATTAGCTCCTATTTTAGGAATATCAGAAGAATATATTTTAGAAAGACTTAATCAAAACAAATACCAAGTTGAATTCGGTCCAAGTGGAAAAAACATAAGTACTTTGTTAAAAAATCAAATTGAGGAATTAGCTTTACCAGGTATTGATTTCATCGAAAATTCCAAAAGGTATTATCCTATGAGTAGTTTTGCACCTTATGTTATTGGTTATGCTCAGAGAACAGATGATGACAAAATAGTTGGTCGTATGGGAATTGAAGCATATTTTGATGAAGAACTTCAAGGAAAAGATGGATACACCATATATCAAAAAGATGCCTATGGATATACAATGCCTAATACTACTACTAAAACAGAAAAAGCAGAAGCAGGACAAGATGTATACCTAACATTAGATAGTAAAATACAATTGTTTGTTGAAAATGGAATAAAGGAAATAACTGAAAATAATGATATGGATTGGTTAACAATATCTGTAATGGATGCCAAAACAGGAGCTATCGTTGCTACTGGATCAAATCCCAATTTTAATTTAAATAAATTAGATATCGAAAGTTATTTAAATCCTTTAACAACTTATACTTATGAACCAGGAAGTACAATGAAAATATTTTCGTTTTTAGCAGCTATGGAAGAAGGAAAGTATAAAGGAGACGATAAATATTTATCAGGAAGTTTAAACATCGATGGATCAACTATTAATGACTTTAATGGTGGTAAAGGATGGGGAACTATAACTTATGATGAAGGATTTTCGTATTCTTCAAACGTTGCCGCAACAAATCTTGCTATGTCTATAGGACGAGAAAAATTATATAATTTCTATGCCAATCTTGGTTTTGGTAAAAGAACTGGTATAACACTGCCTAATGAGGCAAGTGGAGATATTGATTTTACCTATAGAACAGAAATAGCAACAGCCTCATTTGGACAAGGAATAACAACAACCCCAATTCAAAACTTGCAAGCTCTAAGTATTCTTACAAATGATGGTGTAGAAATTCAACCATATATAGTAGAAAAAATCGTAAATAGTGAAACTGGCGAGACATCATTTCAACATGAAAGAACAGAACTAGGAAAAAAAGCATCAAAAGATAATATCGATAAAATGTTATCAATGATGTATGATGTTGTTTATAGCGGTAAAACAGATGCTAAATATTATAAAGCTGATAATGTAACTTTGGTTGGAAAAACAGGTACTGCTCAAATAGCAGGAGACCGTGGCTACCTAACTGGTCAATATGATTATGTCCGTAGCTTTGCAGGGGTCTTCCCTTATGAAAATCCACAATACATTATCTATGTATCAGTAAAAAAATATAATGGAAAATACAAAGACTTTGCTGGTATGATAACTAAAGTTGTAGAAGAAATTGCTAAATACAAAAATATCACAGAGCTAGTAGAAAAGGTAGATAATAATAAAATAATCAAAATTAATAACTATCTAAGTACAGAAACAATTATTGCAGAAGAAGAATTAAAAAAATTAAATATTAACGTCATAAAATTAGGAAATGGAAAGTACATAATTAATCAATATCCTGAAAAAGATAATGTTGTTCTTATAGGCAGTAAAGTTATCTTGTTAACTAATGATACAATATATAAAATGCCAAACATAATTGGATGGAGTAGTAGTGAAGTAATAACATTATGTAAAATGTTAAATATTAATTTAAAAACAACTGGCTATGGTCGTGTCAAAGAAACCAGCATTCCAGAAGGAACTGATATAATAAGTGGCATGAAAATAGAAGTAACTTTTGAGTAAAAGTATTAATGCCATTTTAATATAAAGAAACATAAAAAAACACAATTCAAAATTGTGCTTTTTTTATTAATCTTCTATTTCTTGAATTTTTAAGAAGTTAGTATGCGCTTCTTTTGGGAAGCCACCAACTACAGCAACCAAATCTCCTTTTTCAAGATTTAATAATTCTTTAGCTGCTTTAACACCATCTCTTACAATAGCATCTGTGTCGTTATACATAGGAACAAGTTTTGTATAAACTCCCCATTTTAATGCTAATGAATGAGCCACTTTTTCATTTGTAACAGTTGCAACAATAATTGAATCAGGTCTTAAAGAAGCAATATCTAAAGCTGTTTTACCAGTTAAAGTAGAAGCAACAATTGCTTTTATAGGTAATTCTTGAGTTGCATCAACTGCACATTTAGCGATAGTATTATGAATTTCTGTACCAGTTAACTTGAATTCATCTAAATTATATTTAGTAATTCTTTCAACACTTTCACAAATTGTAGACATAGTATTAATAGTCTCAACTGGATAATTTCCAATTGTTGTCTCATCACTAGTCATAATTGCATCACAACCAGCGATTACAGCGTTAGCAACATCAGTAACTTCTGCATTAGTAGGACGTATATTAGTTTTCATACTATACATCATTTGTGTAGCCATAATTACACCTTTACCCATAGCATGACATGTATCAATCATCATTTGTTGATAAAGAGGTAAATTTTCAACTCCTGTTTCAATTCCCAAATCTCCACGAGCAACCATAATGTAATCAGAAGCTTCAACAATCTCTTCTAAGTTATCCATTGCATATTGTGTCTCGACTTTAGAAATAATAGGCATATTAGGTTTACCATATTCTCTACATAAATCTCTAACTTGCTTAATATCTTCAGCACTATTAACAAAAGAAATAGCTAAGTAATCTCCATCATTATCACATGCATATTTAATATCTTCTTTATCTTTTTCAGATATATAAGGAACATCCAATTTTATACCAGGCATACAAACACCACGACGTGATTTTATTACACCAGAATTTTGAATTTCACAAGTAACTCCATCTTCTTCAATAGAAGTTACAATTAGCTTATAGAATCCATCATCAAGTAAAATAGGAGAACCAATACTTAAGTCTTTTAAAACATTAGCGTAATTAAGTGTAATTCTATCTTTATTACCATCATGTCTATCTTCACCATCAGATTCAACAATTCTGATTTTTTCACCCTTAACAAGTTCAATCTTATCATCTATAAAAGAGCAAGTTCTTAAATCAGGTCCTTTTGTATCATAAAGAATAGCAATATTAGCACCTAACTCTTCATTGGCTCTTTTAACCAAAGACTCATCTAATCTTCTTTCTTCAATAGTTGCATGTGAAAAATTAATTCTTGCAACATTCATACCAGCTTCTACAATACCTTTAAAATTTTCCCAAGATTGTGTAGAAGGACCAATACTACATATAATTTTTGTTTTTTTCATTTACATCCCTCCAAAAATAACTAATAAATTTTAACATTATTTTTTTCATTTGTAAACTATAACTTAATTTTAGTAAAAAATCACAATAAAATTTGTATTATTATATAAAAATTGCTATTATATAAAAACTAAAAAGAAAAGGGGGATTACTATGTTAAAAGAAGACGATATCAAACTTTTTCCTCATAACGAAAAAGCCTATCAATCTTTAATAAATAGTTTAAAAAATTACCCTCTAGCTTTTATAGAACATGCAACAGGTACAGGAAAATCAATGATTATTTTAAAATATTTATATCAAAAAATGCGTGAAAAAAGAATTCTATTTATTAGTATGCATGATGAAATGTTTAGTCAATTATTTGATAATCAAATGCTATCACTTGGGATGAATAAAAATGATTTTAAAAATTTTGATACATTGATTTATCCCAATATCCTAAAATATGATATGCAAGATATCATAAAAAAATACGATTGTATAGTTTTTGATGAAGCTCATCACTGTGGTGCTGACAAATGGGGTGAGAAAGTCTTAGAGTTAAAAGAACTTGTTTTAAGTACTCCAGATAAAGAAATGATTGGCCTAACAGCAACAGGTACAAGATATCTTGATAATTATATGGATGTATCAGAATTGTATTTTGATGGTCATACAGTAAGTCGTCTGCCTATATCAACATCTATCTTGAATAATTTACTACCAGCACCTTTATATATCAACTCTTTAAGATCATCATTAGAATATCTTTATAAAATAGAAAAAAAATTAAAAAAAATACCCAATAATCAGGCGATTATCACCTATAAAAAAAGGATTGAGGAACTTAAACATAGAATTGAAACTGAGAATAGCATTCCTGAATTTTTAAGAAAATATAATGTTAAATCAGGAGAAAAATACATAATCTTCTGCAAGAATATAAAAGACTTAGAACAAAAGAAAAAAGAAGCTGAAGGATGGTTTAAAGAGATTGGTCCTATAAAAATATTTTCTGCTCATAGTGGGCAGAAAAAAAATAAAAATATTAGTGAAATAGAAGAATTTAGTAAAAAAAGAAATGAAATTAGTTTAATGTTTGCTGTAGATATATTTAATGAAGGTTTCCATATTGATGGAGTAGATGGCGTCTTAATGTTTAGAAAAACAAAGTCACCAATTGTTTACTTTCAACAAATTGGACGTGCCTTATCATTTTCAGTTCGTCGCAAACAGATTAAGATATTTGACTTTGTAAATAATATTGCTGAAAGTGATATTATTTATAACTTATATAAAGAAATGATTATAGAGGCACACAAGCTAATTAAAGAAAATCCTTCTAATAAAGAGTTATATGAAGAGATATTAAAAAGATTTAAAATAATTGATGAAACAACAAGCATTATAGAAGAACTAAAAGAAATTGAAAAAGACTTAGATGAAAACTATATAGTAAAAAACAATCTAATAAATTCTATTCATAAATTAGAAGAATATCGTCAATTCTATCCAAATACTAATTTTAAAGAAGAATTAGTAAATAGAAGATTAAGTCCAGATTATGTAAATGCTTATAAATATATATGCCACATGGATGAATATCTAACTACTGAACAAATAATTACCTTAAAAAAATTAAATATAGATTTTAATTCAAACATTAATTTAAGTCTTGAAAAAAGAGAAGAAATGTTGGAGTCATGCATCAATATTCACGAATTAAAAGAAAAGAAATTAAATGAATTTATTATAGAGTATATAACATTTTATCAAAAATTTAATCATCGTCCAAGCAAATCTGATAATCCAAATGAATTAGAATTATATTTTCAATATCGTTATTATTTAGAAAACCTGTCATTATCTAAAATCAAAAAAATAGTTAATAGCTTTCCATTTCCTCCAACTATTGAAGAATTAATTTTATTAAGTAGCTATCCAGAAAAAGGAGAAATAGAAAAATATATTGACTATATTGAAAAAAAGTTAAAAAGTAACCAGGCTTTAGATAATGTTGAACTAAAAGTTATTAAGAAGATAAGTAAATTAATAACTCTGCAAACTCCTTTAGTTATTAATTATATAAATAATTATGATGATATTAACTTAAAAATCGAAAATGCTATTTCTATAATAGCAAAATATAAAAAAGAAGTTAATCCTAAGGAAAAATTTGATAATTTAAATAGTATAATAGGTGAAAAAGAATTATATAATGCGATTAAAATAATTTATAAATACGCAAAGAGAATAATTAATTCTCAATTCGAAAAACTATTAGAATTAAACATTAAGCTACCTCATAAAATAGATATGACACTTGAGCATCGTCTAGAATTATTAAAAGGATATAACTCTTTCTATGAATTAGAAAAAGGATATAATTCTAATACTATTAATGAATACATAACTTTTATAAATAAACATAAACGTCGTCCTAATAATTCTAATCCTAAAGAAAAAGAATTATTTGATAAATATATATATTTCCTAAAAAATGCTAGTTTTAAAAAAATAAAAGAAATATGTCATTTACTAAAAGAATATAATATTGAACTTAGTTTCTTTGAAAAAGCTATAAATGGGGAATACATAAGCCAAGAAGAAATAAATGAATTTCTTTTCTATATTGAAAATAAGTTAAAAAATGCTCAAGATATATCAAAAGAGGAATGTAGAATATTAAAAGCTCTTGAAAGAAAGGAAAGTGTAGATAAAGAATATATTGTCTACTTACAGAAACAAATAAGCGCGATTAATAAAATAAAAACTTCACTTCAGGAACTAAAAGATAAAGATAATCGAACGTTAAATAAAAGTAAATTAAAAATTACTAGAGAGATAAGAGAATACTATAAATTTATTACAA
This sequence comes from uncultured Bacilli bacterium, assembly GCA_910584655.1. Taxonomy (GTDB): domain Bacteria; phylum Bacillota_I; class Bacilli_A; order RF39; family UBA660; genus Coprovivens. The sequence goes on along the minus strand of CAJUBJ010000002.1, from coordinate 164,339 downwards.
AAGAACTTTTAGATGAAATGATTGCGTTAGGTATTGAGATTCCAAATGTTTTAACAACTGCAATAAATTCCTTAACAGAAGACATAAATTTATTTGCTAAAGAACGTAGAGAGTCAATTATTTTTATCACAAGTTTTATATCTTATATTAAAAACAATAAAAAACGTCCACCAATAGAATCAAAACTCTATTCTAATTATTGCCAATACATTTCTAGATTATCACATATTGGGATAGTTAAATTTATTGAATTATTAACTGAAAATGATATCCCTTTAAATTTTGAAGAAAAAGCTTTAATAGGAACATGTTCTGAAAAAGAAAAAGAAGAATATATTAAAAAAATTGAATCAAAAATAAATGAAGAAAATCCATTAGATGATTTAGAAAAAAGAGTTTATAACAGATTGAAAAGAAGTGGAGCATTAAGAAAAAAAATAAAGCTAAAAAGTGATTTGAATCCAGATAGTATTGAGGATAAAATAGTTTCTAATTTAAGATTATGTATAGAAAAAAATCCAAATATACCAATAGATTATAATAATAGTGTCTATAGGATTTCTGCTATTAATCAAAAAAAACTTGAACAATTTCGTCTAAATATTTTAAGTAATAGATTATTTAAAGAAATCATTAAAATATTAAAACAAACACGAGAGCCAACAAATGCCTGTTTAAACGAAGAAACAAAAAGAAGATTATCTAAATATTCTGAACTTTCATTCTTGGATGAGGAAAACAAAGCTCTTCTACATCAAATAAGAAATTTAGATATAGATAATAAACTTTATACTAAAGGGTTAAAGAAAAAAACTTTTATAGAATCATACATTTCCTTTATTATAGCAAACAATCGTCGTCCAAGTTTAATAACTGAAAATGAATCAGAATTGCAATTAGCCCTTATCTATGATGATATGAAAAATTATTTAAGTAAAAAAGACTTCTCTAAAATAGAATCTGTAATAAGTAAATCAATAAATGAAACAGAAAGAGTTGATTTTTATGAAGCATATTATAGTTTTATTACAACTCATAGTCGCTTTCCTTGTGGAAATAGTGACAATCCAGATGAAGTTCGTTTAAATAATTTATACTTAACACTAAATAAAACATTTACAAAAGAACAGGCAAATGAAATAAAAAGATTAAAAAAACTATATAGCAAAGCAACACTACAAGCTAATTTAAAATTTTCAAAAAATAAAGCAAAATAGCTTTATTTTTTTATTCAATAGAATATTTATCCAATTATACCTAGCAAAATTTGACTACATAAAGAAAAAGAGTATAATGTTCTGTGAAATAAGGGGGATAAAGTATGAATAAAGGGGATAATAGAAGTATAAGAATATTTTTAAGTATTATAAGTATATTTATAATATTATTTCTTACATTAGTAGTAACAAGTAGATATTCTAAGGCTAATCAAATTGATAAAACAGATCCTACAATTTATAGTATAGGAGATAATGATACAAGTAAGTTTACTTACCTTTCAGATATTCCATATATAAAAGAACAAAGTAATGTAGGATGGGGAAGTATTACATTAAATGGTAATCTTGATAGTAAAACAAATAAAGGCCTAATATCTTTAATTGTTGATGGTCAAGAAAGATTATTTTTAAAAGGCGTAAGTGCTCATGCTACAAGTAATCTTGTATATGATCTTTCTTCATATAATTATGACTATTTTTCGACATTTTATGGAGTAGATGCTGGTAGAAAGAATACAAGTGATGGTGTCAAATTCTATATATATACATCAATAGATGGTATAAAATGGGACTTAGAAACATCAAGTAATCCTCCAATAAAAAAAGGTAATACAGAATCTGAATATATAAAAATTAATATTAAGGATAAAAAATATTTAAAATTACAATGTGTCCAACATGGTAGTGCTACAGCAGACCATGGGACATATGCTCATGCTAAACTTTTTAAAGAAGGATATGACGATACTGCTGTTCAAAAACCACTTGATTTTATAAAAACAGTTGAAGAATATGATAAAGAACTAAAAAAATATTATGGAGAAGAAATAAAAGATAGTTATGAACTAGCACTTTTACAAAGAGAACTAGTAAAGAATGCTGGTTATGATTTGTTACAAGGGTTCGCTGCTTTAAATAAAGAAAATTTTGAAACAATCTCTTGGTTAATGAAAAATCATGATGTTTTGAAATTATATATTTTAGGTGGGAAACCTGATGGAGGAAGTTATTATAATTCTTTAATTGAACTTTCTAGACTTTATAATAAATATAAAGATGATTTTAAAGATACTACTCCAACAAATAACAAATGGTATCCTAATTTAACAAAAGGTGAAGTATATAGAAAAATGGCTATTTCTTTATCTTTAACCCATTCAACAGCTGTTGGTTATTGGGCACAAATCAATCATCCAAGTAATAGATCTGACTCTTTAAATCGTTATGCAATCTTCAAAGATTTATATGACAGAGGTAAATTCGTTGTTTCTTCTCGTCAAGACCATACACCTTGGTTTGAAGCGTTACAGATAGAAGAAATGCGTTATATAATGAATAGTATTGTTGATGATGAAGAAATATTATGGTTCAATGAATATACTCAAAAGAGAATTGATGCTAACCCAAACCAAGAGGAAAAGTATCTTCAGCCTCATACATATATTGCTTATGTATGGCCAAACTTTCAAAATCCTATTTTTCATGATCCTGCTAAAAAAGATTATTGGGATGAAAAGTTTGAAGGAATATTTTCTAAATATGGTGTAACTTATAGTAGTGAAGGAGACATGGTTTATAAAGCTTGGATGTCTATGAGAAATGAATATGGAACAGGTGCAGTTTGTGGAGGAATATCTAAACTAGGTACTCACATCCGTGCTGCCCATGGAACACCAGCATCAGTTATTAGTCAACCAGGACATGCTGCTATTATCTATTATAGAAAAAATGCAGATGGCAAGGGATATTGGACTATTGATAATGATGTAAGCGGTTGGGCTCAATCAGGCAAAACAGAAAGACTTGGCATTAGAATGCCTCTTGGATGGGGTAATGATTCGTATGTAAGTGGTTGGGCTGCTACATATATTATATTGGCCCAAGAAGCTATAAATGATTGGGATTCTTACGAAAAATCTGAAAAACTAATTATGTTAGCAGATGTATATAAGAATGATAAAACTAAAAAAGAAGAAATTTTAAGAGAGTCTTTAACAGAACAAAATATAAATATTGATGCATGGTGGGAACTTATTAAATTATATAATGAAGACTCTTCAAAAAAAGAAAAAGATTATTATAATTTAGCTGTTGAGATGAGTGATGCCTTATTACCTTTCCCACTACCTTTATATAATTTATTAAACTTAATAAAACCAAAATTTACAAGTGCTGAATATAATTTTAAATTCACATTACTTCAAACAAAAGTGTTGAATTACGAAAAAAACTATACAGCAACAGATAGAGTACTACAACCTAGTATTACCAGAACAGTTGGATCTTATCTTTTAGGTCAAACTGATACTTCTCTTGCAACTTTCTCATTTGATGGAGAAAAAGACGGAAAAATTGTTTTGTCAAATCGTTTTGATGGAAATGGAATTCGTTGGGATTATAGCTTAGATGGTAAGAAAACATGGAAAGAAGTTAGCTTTTCAGCTGATGAAAAACATGAATTACAATTAACTAAAGATGAAATTAATAAAATAACTGAGGATAATGATATTTATGTTCATATTATTGGTGCTAACTATGAAGAAGAAAATCTTTACAAGATTGATATAAAAAAATCTTCTATTCCAGAAAAGAAATTATATGCTAATGACCTTGAAAATAGAGTTATGGGTATTGATTTAACATATGAATGGAGAAATGAAAAAACAGACTCTTGGACTTCATATAAAGATGCATCACCAAATAATACAGGTAACAAAACTTTGTATGTAAGAATAGGGGCTACTGGAATAAATTTACCAAGTGATGAAATTGAATTTAAATTTACAGAAGATAATCAACTTAATACCAGAAAATATATTCCAATATCAAATTTATCAATACATAAATATTCAACACAATCTGTAGATACTAAAAGACCATTCTATGCTCCTAATGCAATTGATGGAAATCTTTATACTTTATGGCACACTGATTTTAGATACAATGTTTTACAAAGTGATACTAAACCATTTATTACTATTAAATTAAGTGAACCTAAATATGTATCAGCTTTAGAATTTATCCAAATTAAATATCCAGGTAAACCTGGAGACCCTGATGCAATAAAAAATGTTAGAGTTTATGTTAGTGCTGATGAAAATGAATGGACAGAAGCAGGCAAAATTGAAAATTGTAAGACTTATGGAGAGTTATATAATATAACTTTCGATAAGAGTGTTTATGGTCAATACATTAAAATTGAAATGGATACATATAATATGTTTGCATCATTAGCTATGGTTAATTTATATGAAGATACAACAAAAATTGAAAATCTAAAGCCTACTGCCAATGTTGCATATGACATAACTTCATCTACTAATAAAGATGTTACAGCAAGACTAGTAAATCTAGGCGAAAAAATAAAAATTACAAATAATGATGGAAAAGATACTTACACATTTAAAGAAAATGGCGAATTTATATTTGAGTTTGTTGACGAAGAGACTGGTTTTACTGGTTCAACAACTGCCAAAGTTAACTGGATTGATAAAAAAGCTCCAACAGCCAATATATCTTACGATATTACAAGTGCAACTAACAAGAATGTAACTGCAACATTAGATAATATAAGTGAAGATATTTATATACTAGATGAAAATGGTACTAAAATATACTTTGTTAAAACATCAAATAAAAAAGTAATATATATAAACTATTTAGATAATGTTGGAAATACAACAAAAGTGTTATATTTAGATAGTGAAGGATATACAGAAAAAATAGAATGCTACTATAAGGATTTTATATATACTGTTGAATTTGACCAAAAAGGTAATATAACTAAAGAAAATTTTAAAGATGATAATGGAAATGAAGTAAATCCAGATAACAAAGACGAAATTAGAAAATCAAATAGTGTTCGTACTAAACCATTAGTACATGAATTTGAAGAAAATGGTGAATTTACATTTAAAATTCAAGATATGGCAGGTAATAATAGTACTATAAAAGCTAAAGTATCATGGATTGATCGAGAATCACCAACAGCAGCAGTTGAATACAGTACTACTAATCCTACAAATAAAAATGTTATAGTAACTTTAACACATTATAGTGAGAAGATAGCAATCATTAATAATGAAGGAAAAAATACATATACATTTACAGAAAATGGAGAATTTACCTTTGAATTTAAAGATGCAGCAGGTAATATTAGTACAATAACAGCTAGAGTAGACAATATAGATAAAACATCACCTAAAGCTTCAATTAAATATAGTACTAAACAAGATACTGATGGAAATGTTAAAGTAACTCTTATTAATCCTAGTAAAGAAATAACAATTACTAACAACAATGGTAGTGATACATATATATTTACAGAAAACGGTGAGTTTACATTTGAATTTGTTGACAAACTAGGAAACGCTGGTAGAGCAACAGCTAAAGTTACATGGATTAAGAAAGATGACGATAAAAAAACATCTCCAGATAAAGAAAATAATAATCAAAGTAATAATTCATCAAATAACAATAATAATTCACTAAATAATAATCAAAATAATAATACTTCAATAAGCGATACTAATTCATCTACAGAAAATAATAGTACTTCAAATATCGAGAATAAAAATGAAGAAAACAATAAATCAGAAAATAATAATTGGAATATCTCTGATAAAGATAAACAAGATAATAAAAATATAGTAGAAGAAAATAAGAAAACGAAAAAAAATAAAATTTGGATTATTTTAATAATAATTTTAATAATTTTAACAATAATTATTAGTGATTCTTATGTAATAAAAAAAGAAATATAATCTATAATCTAAGATTATATTTTTTTTGGCAAAAATACTAAGAAAGTTTTCATTTAGAAAAATTTGCTTATTTATACAAAAAGTGTATAATAAATGTGAATTTAGGGGGTAATAACATGGGAAAAGAAAAAATAATAGATAAAGTAAAATTAGAAAATATCATTGATGATTATCTTATTAATGATGTTCCTTTATCACTACTTACAGAAAAATATGCTTTAACATTTCCACAAATGCAATTATTATTAAATAGAACAAGAGGTTTCGCCAGACAAAATAATAAATTAAGAGATATATTAGGAGATTATAGTACAGAAGAATACTCTGAAAATTACTTAGTAATCCCCCATGAGATAACTGAAAAGTATCCTCTAAAAAATAATCAACAAATAGCTCTATTTAAAAGATTAGAAGAATTAACTGAATTAATTAATCAGAGCTTTGATATTACAGAGCTAGAGGAAACAATTGCTTCTTTAGAAGAAATATTATCCCAATACGACAAAGATAAAATAAATAAAATTGAATCCTTTATTAAAGAATTAGATAATAGAGAAGAAAAAACTGGAGATGAACTTGTTTTCTTAATGTGTAAATATGGTATTACTCCTCAATCTGTTCAAGAATACAATGATTTCTACAATGGCTATCTTAATATTTTAGAAAAACTAACTACCGCTAAACAAGAACTACTACGCAAAAAAACAGAACATCAAAATCAAAAATCTTATAAAACAGAATATGAAAACATAAGAGAAGAATTGGTAGTAAGAAATATAAAGTTAGTTAATTGGTGTATAAGACGTTTCTTTAACAACATACCTTTACCTAAAGATGAAACTCAACTATTTGGTATAGAAGGGTTAGTTAGAGCAATTAATGGATTTGATTATAAAATGAATTTTCAATTTTCTACCTACGCAGTCCCAACTATAGTGCGTCATATTGAAAGACATTTCTCTGAATTATATGGTATGGACTGGCGTGATTTTATAGCTAAAGAATCAATTAAATATTATAGAAGACTAATGCGTGAAGAAGATCCAGAAAGAACTCTTGATGCAACACCATCTGAGCTAGCAGATACAGGTCTTATTAATCTTTCTGCTCGTCAAATAGCTTCATATGATGAAATGATAGATATAATTCTGCCTAATGCTGATGTTTATGAACCATTTGAATTAGATTTAAAAGCAACAAAGAAAAATGAAATGCCTATTTCCTTCGAAGATTACGAAACTATTGATGAATATGAAGATAAGACTTCAATACCTTATGATTCTACAGATGAAGAAGAATTAGATTTACGAGCTTTGAAAAAAGATATTGATAGAGCTTTATCTACTTTAACTGATCGTGAACAAAATGTATTAATAATGCATTATGGTCTAAAAGATAATTCAGTAAAAAAATTAGAAGATATAGGTGCTGTATTTAATGTGACAAGAGAAAGAGTAAGACAAATTGAAGCAAAAGCTTTACGAAGATTAAGACATCCATCAAGAGCTAGAATATTAAAATCATATTTAGGATATGATGAAAATAATAATAGAAAAGTTCTATCCTATAATGATTCTTCAAGAGAAATACGTCTTATGAAATTAATTCAGTTACTTGGCAAGAATATAAGTCGCCAAGGTGTACTAATATTCATGAATTTCGAAAATCTTAATTTAAATTATGAAGATTTAGATAATGAAGTATTACGTTTGAAGGAAATATTAGAAATAGCAAAGGATACAGATTTATCACCAAGTGAATTTAAAGAAAGATTATATGGTCGCAAATACATTGAAATATCATTAAAATCAGCTAAATATATTTGTGAAAATTATGAACTAATTCTATTTAATGTACAAGAATATGTTAATAAATATATTCCATCAGAAAATAGTGAACTAAAAAAAAGAAAGGCATAATCAACCTTTCTTTATTTTGTAATAATATCTTCAGGATCTAATTCAACATCACGACGAGTCAATATTTCATACCCATCTTTTGTAACTAAGACAGTATGTTCAAAGTGAGCGCTATTAGAATCATCATCAGTCACTATCGTCCAATCATCATCTAGCATAAAGATATCTTTACTACCTAAATTAAGCATTGGTTCAACAGCAATAACGTTACCAGCATGAAGTACAGGGCCTTTATGCTCTTTACCATAGTTAGGTACATCTGGTTCTAGATGAACTTTATCTCCAACACCATGCCCAACTAATTCACGAACAACTCCTAAATTATATTTATGAGCTACTTTTTCTACTGCATGACCAATATCACCAACAGTACAACCATCATGTATTGCACTTAATCCAGCCATTAGTGACTCTTCAGTTCTTTCAAGTAATTTTATATCTTTTGGATTCCCATCTCCAACAATATAACTCCAAGCAGAATCTCCATGATAGCCCTCATAACAAGCACCAATATCAAGCTTTACAATATCACCATTTTTCAATTTTCTACGGCCAGGAATACCATGTACAACTTCATTATTAATACTTATACAAATACTTCCAGGGAAACCATATAGACCTTCAAAAGAACAAGTACATCCTTTACTTTCTATAAACTTTTTAGCAATAGTATCTAATTCCTTAGTAGAAATACCAGGTTTTATAAATTGTTGCATATATTTATGAGTAAGTCCAACAACTCTGCCAGCTTCTCTCAATTTATTAATTTCATCTTCATTTCTTACAACTATCATAAATTCATCCCCAATTCAAAAGTATTATAACACATATTTAAAAAAGTGAATAAGTATTCATAAAGAAATTAACGACTATAAGTCTTGATATATTTTACATATTTGTTAAAATTATATGAGTACGAGGTGTAAGAATATGAAAATAATAATTGTTGGAATAGGGAAACTTGGCGAATACCTAGCTAAAAGCCTTGTAAAAGAAGGAAATGAAGTAACTTTAATCGATACAGACTTTTCTAGTTGCCAAGATATTATAAATAATGAAGATTTAAACTATATAAATGGTAATGGTTTAGACTCTAATATTTTAGAAGAAGCCGGAATAAGAGAAACAGACCTTTTAATTAGCGTAATGGCTAGTGATGAGCAGAATGTTATGTGTTGCTTACTAGGAAAAACTTTAGGAGTTACTCATACAATAGCTCGCATTCGTACCCCTGAATATGCAAATTCAATAAATATCTTAAAAGAAAAACTTGGCCTTTCAATGACTATAAATCCTGAAGCATTAACAGCAGGACATATAGCAGATGTTTTAAACACTCCAAGTGCTTTAGATGCTACAACATTCTTCAAAGGACGTATTAGAATGATTTCTCTTAAAGTAAAAGAAAACACTAATTTAGAAGGATTAACTATCAATAATCTTCTAAGAAAATTAAACAGTCACATAATTGTTTGTGCGATAGAACACGAAGGGGAAATAATAATTCCAAAAGGAAATACAAAACTTCATCTTAATGACAAACTTCATATAACAGGAAAACCAAGTGATATAAACGAATTTTTGAGATTTTCAAATTTAGTAACATCTAAAACAAAAAAAGTAATTATTAGTGGTGGCTCAAATACAGCAATCTATTTATCTAAAATATTACTAGATTTGGGAATGGATGTTAAACTAATTGAAATAAATGAAGAAAGATGCAGATTTCTAAGTGAAATATTGCCTAATGTCTTAGTAATAAATGGAGATGTATCAGATCAAAACATCTTATATGAAGAAGGCATTGAAAAATGTGACGCATTTGTTGCTTTAAATAGTATTGATGAAGAAAATATAGTTTATTCCATGTTTGCATCAGAGTTAAAAGTTCCTAAAATAATTACAAAAGTCAATCATATAAACCTAGATAAAATAATAGACAAAGCTAATATTGACACCGTTATAACTCCTCATAAAATAGCAACAAATCAAATTGTTAGATATGTAAGAGCAATGCAAAATAGTGGATCAAGCAGTTGTGAATCAATATATAAATTTGATGATGAGCGCTTAGAAATGCTTGAATTTAAAATAAAAGGTGACTTTGAAAAACTAAATATTAAACTTAAAGATATAAATTTAAAAAATGGTATTTTAATTATTGCTATTCATCGTGGCAAAAGTATTATTTTCCCAAATGGTAATGATGTAATATTAGAAAGAGATACTATAATTGTCGCTAATAGTGGATCTAATATTAAAGATATTAATGATATTCTGGAGTAATCTATGAAAAATAAATTAGTATATAAATACATTGGAAAAGTTCTTATCGGCTTTTCAATATTATTATTTTTTCCAGTTTTAATATCTTTAATATATAAAGAAAACATAATGCCATTTATAATACCAATGTCAATTAGTCTAATATTAGGCTTATTATTAAACTTACTTAAAGTAAAAAATAAAAATCTTTTTGCTAAAGACGGTTTTGCAATTGTCGCAATTTCTTGGATAATAATAAGTATAATAGGGGCTATTCCTTTTATAATAGATTGTAATTTAGATTTTTCCTCAGCATTCTTTGAAGCTGTATCGGGACTAACAACAACAGGAGCCACTATTTTTGAAGATGTTGAGCACTTATCAAAAAGCGTTTTATTTTGGCGTAGCTTTATGCACTTTATTGGTGGAATGGGAGTTTTAGCTTTTGTTATGGCGATTGTTCCATTATCTAAAAATGACAAATCAATGCATGTATTAAAAGCTGAAATGCCAGGACCAAGTGTTGCTAAACTAGTACCAAGCATAAAAAAAACATTATTCTATTTATACTTTATTTATATTAGTCTAACAACAATTGAATTTATTCTCCTAATGATAGGTGGACTAAACACCTTCGATAGTTTACTTATCGCATTAGGAACAGCAGGAACAGGAGGATTCTCTGTCTTAAATACCAGTCTTGCTACTTATAGTACTTTTAATAAATGGGTAGTAACAATCTTTATGTTTCTATTTGGAGTAAATTTCAATATATACTTCTTAATTTTGATGAAAGACTTAAAGTCAGCCTTAAAAAGTGAAGAATTAAAAGCATATATTTTAATTTTTATAGTTTCGTTTATATTTATCCTTATAAACACTTATAATATGTTCGCAAATTTATCAAGTGCTATTTTAGAAACTGCATTTCATATTTCATCTATTATGACAAGCACTGGTTATAGTATTGGAGACATTAATTTTTATCCAACGTCTTGCCGTATAGTAGTATTAGCTTTAATGATTATAAGTGCTTGTGCTGGAAGTACTTGTGGCGGATTTAAAATATCTAGACTTATAATTATCTTAAAAACAATTAAAAGAGATATCCAAAAAACGATTCATCCAAATAGCATTAGAACAATTATGTTTGAAGGAAAAAAAGTAGAAGAAGAAACAATAAAAAGCACACAAACATTTATGTTTTTATATATCCTTTTAATAATTCTAATAATGTTTATAGTAAGTTTTGATGGCATAGCATTTGAGCAAACAATAAATGCTGTTTTTACAACATTTGGAAATGTTGGTCTCTGCTTTGATATAACATCATTCGCCAATTTTAGTTCATTATCAAAAATAGTTTTAAGTATCGGAATGTTATTAGGACGCCTAGAAATATTTCCAATAATTGTCCTATTTTCAGATATTCATAAATAATATATAAAGAGTTCTTACTTTAAGAACTTTTTTTAATAAATTTTAATATTCAGTAAAACGTGAATATGTTATAATAATTCGTAGTAAAAATTAGAAAGAAGAATGTATATGCTAGAGTTAAAAAAAATTACTAAGATATATGAAGTAGCTGGCTCAAAACAAAAAGCTCTTAATAAGATTGATATCAAATTTCGTCAAAACGAATTTGTATCTATTTTAGGTCAAAGTGGTAGTGGAAAAACTACAATGTTAAATATTATTGGAGGCTTAGATAAATATACTAGTGGAGACCTTGTAATAAATGGAATATCTACAAAAGAGTATGGAGATCGTGATTGGGATACTTATCGAAATCATCGTGTAGGATTCGTTTTTCAAAGTTACAATCTTATTCCTCACCAAACAGCATTGCAAAATGTTGAACTAGCATTAACTTTATCTGGAATAGATAAAGAAGAAAGAAGAAAAAGAGCAATTTCGGTTTTAAAAAAAGTTGGACTTGGAAATCAAATTAACAAAAGACCAAATCAAATGTCTGGCGGTCAAATGCAACGTGTAGCAATAGCTAGAGCACTAGTTAATGACCCTGATATTTTACTAGCAGATGAACCTACTGGGGCTCTTGATTCAGAAACAAGCTTACAAGTAATGGATTTACTAAGTAACATTGCTAAAGATAAATTAGTTATTATGGTTACACATAATCCAGAACTTGCAGTTAATTATTCAACACGCATTGTAAAACTATTAGACGGCGAAATAGTTGATGACTCAAATCCTTTTGATGGAGTTGAAGAGACAAAAGAAAAAAATTCTAAAACGAAAAAAACTTCAATGAGTTTTAAAACAGCATTTTCTTTATCAATGAATAACCTATTAACAAAAAAAGGACGTACCTTACTAACAGCTTTTGCAGGTTCAATTGGAATTATTGGTATTGCCTTAATTTTATCTTTATCTCATGGTATTCAAAATTATATCGATAAAACAGAAAAAGAGACATTAAGCTCATACCCACTAACTATTCAAAAAGAAAGCGTCGATATGTCATCTCTACTTGAAAATCTAACTGGCAACCAAGAAATAAAAGACTATGATGATAACGACATTCATTCAGTCAATATAATGGGGGATATGTTTACTTCTATGACTCAAGAAGTAGAACATAACGATTTAAAAGCATTTAAAGAATATCTAGATAATCATAGTACAATAAAAGACTATACGTCTGATATTCAATATTCATATAACGTTACAATGAATGTGTACAAAAATGATATAGAAGATATTACTCAAGTTAATCCAACTCAAATATTTGATGCAATAGGTATGAGTACCTCAGGAATTTCAAATGCTTATAGTGGCTACTTATCTAACTATGATGTCTTCTATGAAATGATTAATAATGAAGAATTAAATAAACAACAATATGATTTAGTTGATGGTAAATGGCCAGAAAACTACAATGAAGTAGTTTTAACAGTTGGAAGACATAACGAAATATCTGATTATACTCTATATAGCTTAGGAATTATGAGCCAAGATGAATTAAAAGAACAATTTAATAATATGATTTCTGGTAAAGATGTATCATTTGAAGAACATTCATATACTACAGAAGAACTATTAAATATAAGTTTTAAATTGGTTCTTAATACTGATTATTATCAGAAAAAAAATGGTTTATGGATAAATATGTCAAATGATGAAGAATACATGAAAAAAATCTTAAAAAATGCTGAAGATATAAAAATAGTAGGTATTATAAAACCTAATGAAGAAGCTGTAGCAGGTAATTCAGCTTTTGGAATGATTGGATATACACATGCCCTAACAGAACATTTAATAAATAAAATAAATGAAGAGGAAATAGTTAAAGAACAATTAGCTAATAAAGAAATAAATGTCTTTACTGGTAGTGAATTTAACTCTGATTCATCTTTTGATATTAAAAATTTAAGCAAAGAGCAAATGACCTACTTACAAAGTTTATCTCAAGCAGAACTAGCTGAATATATGAAAAATTACTCAGACAGCATGACGTCAAGTTATGAAGAAAATATATCTAAATTAGGTATAGCAGATTTAGAAGATCCTGATTCTATTTCAATTTATCCAAAAGACTTTGATTCAAAAGAAGAAATAACTGCTATTATCGACGAATATAACAAAGACAAGAATGAAGAAGAAACAATTTCTTATACAGATTTAGTTGGTATAATGATGAGTTCTGTTTCATCAATCGTTAATGTTATAAGTAGTGTCCTAATTGCTTTCGTTGCAATAAGTTTAGTTGTATCTTCAATAATGATAGCCATAATTACATACATTTCAGTAATTGAAAGAACAAAAGAAATAGGTATATTAAGAGCAATTGGTGCCTCTAAAAAAGATATATCTAGAGTATTTAATGCTGAAACATTAATAGAAGGATTAGGTGCAGGTATCTTAGGTATTTTAGTAACAATAATATTAAATATTCCTATTAATATTATTATAAAAAACATTGTAAATATTAGTAATATATCTAAATTACCATTAATTGGTGCCTTAACCTTAATTATAATAAGTGTTTTACTTACTGTAATTGCTGGATTCATCCCAGCTAAAATAGCATCTAAAAAGGATCCAGTAGAAGCTTTAAGAACAGAATAGTGTCATATGACACTTTTTTGTATAAAAAAATATATTTGAAACAAACTAAAAATATAGATTGTCAATATCAGATAAAAATTATATAATTAAAATAGAAAGTAGTTGATTTTATGCAAAGGAAGTACATATATGCAATAGTGATATGGCTAACTATAATTCTTGTAACTACAGAATACTACTTTAATTTTAATGTTTATAATAAAAATATAAGCGAAAATGAACTTTCAGAAAAATTTGATGAAACTTATGGTGAAATTCAAAAGAACATTGAGTTAAATTCAACTATGACAATAAAAAATATACAAAATGATGATAAAAATATATCTTATATTTACAAAATAGAAATTGATGATGTGGTAGGAGCTAAAAGAATATTATTAAATAATAAAGAAAAGTTTATAGTATTCACAGCTAATGGAGAGGCACAAATTCTTTTAAATAGCAATGAATCAATTACTATTTATGATTTACCAGAAAACACCAAATTTTCAGTAGAACAAATAAATGAATTGGCAGATACTTATATAACTAAAATCAATAATGAAGAAAAGTCTTCAATAACTGGAAATACCTCAATTGAAACAAACTTGGAGTTTGAAAATAATGTTATCGTTAAAGAACCGATAAAAGAAGAGCAAGAGGAAGTAAAAGAAGAAATTAAGAAGGAAGAACAAGACAATCCTGTTACAGAAGACTCTATAAAGATGACATTTATTTTAGTAATAACTTTATTAGTTATAGTAATCTTATTAAAAAATATTAAGATAAAAAGGTTTGAGTAATCAAACTTTTTTTGTTTCATTATAAATAAAATAATGCTATAATAAATAAAAATAGAATAGGTGAGTAAAATGAAGAAAATGAAAAAAATTTTCTTAACTATGTTATTAATCTTGTTATCAATAACAACAGTTAAGGCTAAAGAAGACTTTTTTGAAAAGTCTTGGAACAAAGAGTTGGTTAACAAAAGCAACGATGTTGAACGAGTTGGCTTAACTTCTAAAATAAGTTTTGGAGAAGGGTATGTTGTATCAAATTTTGAATCAGAGGGAACTAAGTTGTCTTATTACAACAATAAAGGAGAAACAATTAAAGAAATAGAGCTAAACAAACAAATCGTTGCAACATTAAAAGAATATGATGGAGCAATCTATGCTGTTACATTTGGGGAAACAGATGACTCATATCAATTAATTAAATTAAATAGTAATTTAGAAATAATTGCTAGTGAAAGTGTTTATGTTGAATCTAAAAATTTTTCTATCATAACAATCGTTTCATGCTTTGTTAAATATGCTGGAATAGATTTTATTTCAACAGTTGATGGCAGAATAACAGTTTTAAGTGCTCAAGGTAATGACGCTGCGTTACATCATTTTGATAAAGATTTAAAAAATCATGAATTAAAGATTATAACAGGGGAAGAAAAAGATTTAAGATATACAGCCAAATATTATCCTATTGTTACAGACTTCTTTAATATAGTTGAAAACGACAAAGCTCCAGATAAAATAAGAATTTTCTCAGATAAAAAAGACAACTTACAAATATATAATGGTGCAGACTTAACAAAATGTGAAGCCCTTTTTGAGGGAATAGAAGACGAAAATAATCTTCCAACATGTTATATTAATTCTAGTTTAAAACTAACAGAAAATAACGATGTTCTTTTTGATAAAACATATGATGATTATTTAGTGTTAATAGACGCTAAATTTATAGGAAACTATATTGTAGCAATTGGAATAAGAAACGTTGGAGATATCATTGATATACTTCAAAAAGGAGACGCAGGTAAGATAGAAGAGATTGCTATTAATATTCAAAGTGATATCGTAATTTTAAATAAATCAGGTGAGATTGTTCAAACAATTGGAAACAAAAATAACCTTTATGCTGGAATTACACCATCTAATAATGGCTTTATGGTATATAAAGGTGAAGTAAATGTTCCAATTTTAGATATTATAACTGGCAATTTAGAAGAAGAAGCATACTTTAATTTATATGCAGAAGCATATGATATTTTAAGAGAAATAAATACAAAAGTAATAGGAAAGGGAGATATTTCTATTACAAATAAAAGTAAAAGTGGTGAAAAAGTTACATATTCAGTTACTCCTAAAAAAGGATATAATTTATCACATATAAAAATTACAGATGCAGATGGTAATACAGTAGAAATAAATGAAAACTCATTTATAATGCCTTCATCAGATGTAACAATAGAAGTAACTTTCAATCCAACAAATCCAGAAACAAAAGATATAGCAATCATTGGGACTATAATAACTATGTTAATTGTTCTAGGATTAACAATTCATAATTATAAAAAAGTAAATTTCTTAAGATAATGATTATTTCATTATCTTTTTTTATCTGAAAAGTATATTAATTTATTAAAACATCAATTATAATATATAGACAAAAGAGGTTTATTATGAAAAAACAATTACATATTTTAGAAGGAATAATTATATTAACTTTTATTTTCATTGCCAGTTTATTAGCAATAAGATTTATATATCATATTAATCACGAAAAATTAGATACTTCTTATATGCTAAATATTAATTTTGATAATTTAAGAATAAATGAAGGAAGCAAAGAAGGCACAGCAATTTTAGAAAATAACATGTTATTTCTAGATGTAACTTTAAATAATGAAAAAGAATTATTTGAAGTTAGTGTAGACATCGAAAATACAGGAACTTTAAATGCTATTTTAGATATTTTTGAGATTACAAACATTAAAGAAAATAATGTATTAACATATAAAATCACTTATTTAGATGGTCAAGAGATAAAGAAAAATGATTTGTTAAAATCACATTCTAAAGAAACAATAATTATAAGAATAGATTATCCAAAACAAGATTCAAAAGTTTATGAAGCACTAGAATTAAGTGTATCCTTAAAAATGCAATATAAAGCAATTTATTAATCCATTGTATTTAAAATATAATTATTATATAATTTATATAGTAAAATAGAAT
The DNA here is from genome assembly GCA_910584655.1 of uncultured Bacilli bacterium. Lineage (GTDB taxonomy): Bacteria > Bacillota_I > Bacilli_A > RF39 > UBA660 > Coprovivens. Next base: position 147,081 of record CAJUBJ010000002.1, on the reverse strand, counting down.
GGGGATAAATATGAAAGAAGATATTAGCAAGAAAATACAAGAAAACCTATTAATTATAGATATTATACTAATGATATATATAATAATTCTTTTTATTTTTAAAAGTACATTAAATGATTTAATATATCCAATAAACACTTCATTTTTTATGCTAATAACATTTTTTTGTATTTATCTTTTTGGTTATCGAAAAAATAAAAGAAGTAAAAGAAAAGATCGAGTAAATAATACGTATATAACTTTATCAGTTCTTTATCTAGTAATACTTTATTTATTTGGTAATGCAACAACTTTTTTTAAAAGTGATTTCAATTTATTTAATTCATGTTGTATAGTAATATCAATAATATTCATTGAAATACTCAGATATATAATATTAAATAAATGTTCAAAAAAAACAAATCAACAATATATAATTACTTTATTATTCATGTTATTTGATCTTTTAATATTTTCAAGTTTAACACCAAGTTATAATTGGTCATTTCAATATTTCTTTACAATGGCAATAATGACAGCTATAAAAAATCTATTAATGAGCTACACTTCATCATTATATGGATATTATCCATGTATAATATATAGTCTTATTGTTACAGCTTTACCACTAATAGCACCGTTATATCCAGATTTAGGAAATTATTTAAGTTTAGTATTCACAATAATTTATTCATCTTTAATATTATATACAATTCACAAAATTAGTAATCGCAAAGAAAAAGAGATTGCCGATTATAAAAAAGGTTTTTTATATTATTTTGAAAGAGTAACTTTAGCATTCACAATACTTATTATTTTTTTAGTATCTGGAAATTTTAAATATAGTCTATCTGCTATAGCATCAGATTCAATGTATCCAGAAATAAAAAGAGGAGACGCAATCATTCTAGAAAAAATAGATAATAAAAGCATAGAAACATTAGAAAAAGGAATGATTATTGCTTTTGAAGAAAATAATCAAATAATAACTCACCGTATCTTATCTATTGATTATGAAAATGGAACAGAATATATAACTACAAAAGGTGATAATAATGCAACAAAAGACGTTACAAAAAAAGAAAAAGATGATATAATTGGTATAGTAAAATTCAAAATACCACTAATAGGATATCCTTCAGTGGAAATTTCTGAAATAAAGAATAAAAGGTAAGCAAGAATAAAAGGGAGTTATATATATGAATAATAAAAAGAATATTACAATATTTTCAGTTCTAGCATTGATAATTTTGGCAATTGTTATAGTAATAACTATAGTGTCTGAACTAATAGGATTTAGTTTTATATTAGGTGCTTTATTTATAATATTAACATTTTGTTTAGGTATATATTTGAAAGAAGAGCCAGATGAATATAGTACATATAACAAAAACAAAAAAAGAATATTAAAAACCTATGATTCAATAATTGTTGAAGTAGAAAATATTCCAAATATTGCAGGAAAAAATGTTATAAAAGTAAAATCAATAGAAGATTTAGTTGATGCACAATTAGAACTAAGAGAACCAATATATTATAAAAATGATAACGATTCATGCTTTTTCTTATTATTACACTTTAATGAAGCATGTGTTTATATATTGAAAATGAGTGAGAATACTATATCACCTACAGAGCAATCAATAAGATATATGAAACCAAGTTCTAAAAAAGATGAAAAAAGTATTTTGGAAAATGTTGAAAACACTATTGTATATAAATTAGATGAATTAAGAAGTTTCAAAATTTCTCCAATTAGAAACGAAAAAGAAATACAGGTAGTTGATGATACAGAGATAAAAAAAGAAGTTGCATCAACAGAAAACAAAGTCACATCAAATGCTCTTGAAGAAGAAATATCAAAAACAATGTATATAAAAAATCTAAAAGAAAAAATGAAACAATTTGAAGAAGAATCTTCAAACAGAGTTTTAGCAAAAAAAGAAGAGAAAAAAGAAGAAAAAATAACTCATCAAGATAAAATTGCTAAAGTAGAAATAGAAGAAAAGCAAAATTCTAAAAAAGAATCCCCTAAAAAAGAAGCTAACAATAAAGAAAAAAAGCCTAAAGTAACTAAACAACCAGTTAAAAATCTTCACTCTAGAAGACGTGCAACTAATTATACAAATAAAAATAACAAGAAGTGATATATTTATCACTTTTTATTATTAAAAACAATTCGTAAAGAAAAGTAAATATCACTATGAAGGAATTGATTTTAAAATATTAAAAAGTTATACTTATAATGTTATATTTAAAATAAACTTTAGTAGAGGAGTAATATTATGACAAAAAAACATTTCATTATTGGTCTAATTACAATTTTAATAATTATTGGCTTAGGAATTAGTTTTAAAATTGTTCTTGACTTTAATCATGAAACAAAAATAAAAAATGAAGTAAAAGAAATAAAAAATGCTTTTGATTCAAACAATTTTGAAAATATAAATGAAATATTTGATAGACGTCTTATACAAACAGGACATTACGCAGAAGTTGAAAAAAGTATCAAGTTATATTATAAAAATTTATATAGTTCTTTAGATAATATTAACTTTTTGTTTGACGAAGATAATTTTAATAGCTATTTAACTGGTAAAAACATTAATGATGATAAACCAACCTTTATAAAATCAAAAAACAATCTTCAAAATTCCAAAGCCCAAATTGAAGAGTGTTATAATAAATTTTTAGAAGAATTAAATAATAATAGTAACAAAGCAGCTTATATAACAAATAAAGAAATGACAAAATATTACCAAAACTTCTTTTTTGAATTAACTAACTTAGCGATATCAGATGAATTTAAAGAAAAAGTTAATGATAATTATAAATCAACTTTAGATAAAATTAGCATTTATAATGAGGCTTTTGATTTTTTAGCGACAAATAAAGGACATTGGGCTATTCAAAATGAAGCGATTGTTTTTGATGATACTATAATCTATGAAGAATATGTTAATATTACCAAAAAGTTAAATCCCAGTCTATCAGATGAAAATAAAGAAGAAGTTAGTGAAAACTAACTTTTTTAAATATATAAAATAATATTACAAAAATGTAATAAATGTCATTTTGATGTCACCTATAAATCATATAATTAAATTGTATTAAATGAAAGGAGCGCGTTTATGGAAATATTACGTGTAGAAAATTTAACAAAAGTTTATGGAAAAGGTAGCACTAAAGTAACAGCTTTAAATAATGTATCTTTTTCAGTTGAACAAGGTGAATTCGTTGCAATAGTTGGAGCATCAGGTAGTGGAAAGTCAACATTACTTCATTTAATTGGTGGAGTAGATCGCCCGACTAGTGGAAAAGTATTTATTGATGGAAAAGATATTTATAAAATGGATGATGATACTCTTGCGATATTTAGACGTCGACAAGTTGGTTTAATTTACCAGTTTTATAATCTAATACCTATACTAAATGTTAAAGAAAACATAACACTTCCTCTAGAGTTAGATGGTCGCAAAGTAGAAGATAAAGAGTTAAAAGATTTATTAAAGACGCTAGGTCTTGAATCTAGAAGTAGCCATTTACCAAATGAGCTATCAGGAGGTCAACAACAAAGAACATCTATTGGTCGTGCAATGATTACTAATCCTGCTCTAATACTAGCTGACGAGCCGACAGGTAATTTGGATTCAAAATCAAGTGAAGAAATAGTTGAATTATTAAAAATATCAAATAAAAAGTATAAACAAACTATCATTATGATTACTCACAACTTAGAAATAGCATCTATTGCTGATCGCATTATAAAGATAGAAGATGGTCAAATAGTTAAGGAGGACTAAAAATGAACTTACTTAACAAACTAACTTTAAAAAATTTAAAATTAAATAAAAAAAGAACAATTATGACAATTATTGGCATTATGTTGTCAGTTGCTTTAATTACAGCTGTAACAGCTATGTTTTTTAGTGCTCAATCTTCTGTTATAAAATATGAAACAAGACAAAAAGGAAACTATCATTATTCCTTTAATGATGTCCCAGAGAGTGAAATAAAGTATTTTAAAGAAAATAGAAATCTAGAAATGATATATCTTACTCAAAATATTGGTTATGCTGATTTAAAAGAATCAAAAAATAAAAATAAGCCATATGCTTATATAAAAGCATTTGATTCTCTAGCTTTAAAAAATTTATCAGTTAATTTAACTTCAGGCAGGCTTCCAGAAAATGAGAATGAAATTTTAATTCCGACTCATCTAAAAACAAATGGCCGTATTGAGTATAAAATAGGTGATACATTAACTTTAGAAGTAGGTAAAAGAATTGATAGTGTAGATAAGCTTGAATTAGATCAAAGTAATCCTTATAATGGAGATAAAATAAAAGAAGAAATAGTTGATACAATAACTAAAGAGTATAAAATAGTTGGTATTATAGAAAGACTTCCATATAACCTAGAAGGATATAGTGCACCAGGATATACATTTGTAAGTTATTTAGATACAAGCAACATAAAAGGAAAAGTAAGTATCTATACCAGATATACTAAAGATGCCTTAAAAAAAGATAATGTTGTTACTTCTGAAATCCTTGAAGTAGATCAAGAATTATTTACTCGTTTATATTATCCAGAAGGCTTTGGGCTAGATATAAGTGTTGAAGAAATAAACAAATTATACGAAGAATTAGGTGATTTAAAATATGATTATGATCATAACGAATACTTAATAATGTTAGAAACAGGCATATTTAAAGAATCATCAATGAGGGCTTTAGCCATAGTTGCATTAATAGTAGTTGTAATAATTATATTCACATCAGTATTCTGTATAAAAAATAGTTTTAATATTTCAATAACTGAGAAAATCAAGCAATATGGTATGTTAAGTTCAATTGGTGCAACTAGTAAACAAATAAAGAAAAATGTTTATTGTGAAGCCTTAATGTTAGGAATTGTTGGTATACCTTTAGGTATTATAAGTGGACTATTAGCTTCATATATTTTAATAATAATTAGTAATTATTTAATTGGTGAATCAATGGGCATAAAACTCATTTATAGTTTCTCTTGGTTAGCAATTGTTTTTGCAATTCTTTTGGGATTAATAACTCTATATTTATCAGCTTGGCGAAGTGCTCGTATTGCTTCTAAAATTACTCCTTTAACAGCAATTCGTAATAGTGAGGATATAAAAATAAAAGGAAAAAAATTAAAATCACCTAAATACATAAAAAAAATATTTGGTGTAGGTGGTGATATCTCTTATAAAAATTTAAAACGTAATAAGAAAAAATATCGTGCAACAGTTGTTTCAATAATAGTATGTTCATCTGTATTTATTGCTTTATCAGCATTTATTAATATAGCATTTGATTATATTAAAAGAGACTTTGAATCAACTGATTATAATATAGTAGTATCTTATAGAGCAGACGAAAAGAATAGACTACAAGATAAAGCTCATGAAATAACAAAATTAGATCACGTAATTGATTATTCAATTTTAGTCCAATCTAATTTAACTTTAGAAAATAACTTAGTTAAGTTTAGTGACGAATATTTAAAATATTATCCTCATACTATAGATACATATACTATTGAAGATGAAGAAGGAAATGTTATAGAAAAAATGGCCTCCACATATTTAAATGTATATAAAGTAGGAGACCATGCATATAAAAAATATCTTGATGAATTAGGCCTTGATTATGAAAAGACAAAAGATAAAGCAATATTAATAAACAAAACTAAAATAATGGTTCCAAAAGAAGAAAACAGTAATGATTACGTGGAGAAAACTGTTCCATACTTTAACTATAAGAAAGGTGACATTTTAACATGGAATCTAGAAACAGGTAAGTTAGATGAAAATAATGAATATATTAATAAAGAAATTAACCTCGAACTAGCTTACATAGCCGATAAATACCCATTTGGACTTAAAAATTTAGAATATCGCAACATGTTAATAATAAGTGATGAACAATTTGACAAAATATTCTCTGAATATTTAAATGAGGTACATGAGGAAATAACAATATATTCAGATAATGCCACAAAACTACAAGATGAAATAGAAAAAATCTTAACAGACACAGATAGTTACAACTTATTTAATACAGAAGAACAAGTAAGACAAATGAAATCATTTTATCTATTAGTTGCAATTTTCTTATATGGATTTATTACAGTAATAGCATTAATTGGTATAACTAATATCTTTAATACTATTACAACAAATATGGAACTTAGAAGTCGCGAATTTGCAACATTAAAAAGTATAGGCATGACTAGCAAAGAATTTAATAGGATGATAAGTCTAGAAAGTTTCTTTTATGGTACTAAATCATTAATAATTGGTATACCAATAGGTACAATAATTGCTTATATTATACATAAGATACTAACACAAAATGATAGTACTATAGCTTTTAAACTTCCAATTTCTGCTATTATAATAGCAACTCTTGCTGTATTCATTCTAATAACTTGTATCATGAAATATTCAATAAATAAAATAAATAAACAAAATACAATAGAAACAATACGTAATGAAAATATTTAATAAAGAAGGTTAAAACCTTCTTTTATGCTATAATATTAAATAAGGAAAAAGAAAGTGTGATAATATGAAGTTATTACTTGTTGAAGATAACGAAGATATTGCTAATAATCTAAAAATATTATTAGAAAATGAATTGTTTGTTGTAAACGTTGCAAAAAATAAAAAAGAAGCTATTAAGTATATATCTGAAAACGAATACGATTTATATATTCTAGATATTACTCTTCCTGATGGAAATGGGTTTGATATATATGAAGATAGTATAAAAAAGATTAGTAAACCAACAATCTTTCTAACTGCTAAGGATGAAGAAGAAAATATAGTTAAAGGTTTAGAAATAGGTGCAGAAGACTACATTACAAAACCATTTTCATCCCGTGAACTTTTAGTTCGTATTAATAAAATTTTATCTCGTTATAAAAAAAATAATATTGTAAAAATAAAAGATATAATAGTTGATACAGATAAAATGGTTGTTTACAAAAAAGAAGAAAAAATAAATTTAACCAGTCTTGAATTGAAAATATTTTTTTTACTTATCTCAAGAATTAATAAAGTTGTAACAAGAGAATCAATTATAGAACATATATGGGATTGGACAGGAAATGATGTTAATGATAATACCGTTACAGTTTATTTAAAAAGAATTAGAGAAAAACTAAATAGTGATATAATAATTACCTTAAAAGGTATAGGCTATAGGATTGATTCAGATGAAAAATAAAGACTTTAGATTATCACTAATATATTCTTTAATTATAACTTTATTTCTTATAATAATTCTTATTACTATAAATTATAAAACTATAAAGCAATATGAATACAATAATAATATTATTATTTCAAAAATAATCAATGATGTTCAAGAAGAATATCCCGAATTTGATGATATAAAAATAATAGAAATATTAAATGATGAAGAATTAAAAAAAGATAACATCTTAAAAAAATATGGAGTAAATTTAAATGATTCTTTTTCAAAAGCTAATCAAAAATTAATAAAAAGTACAATTATTAAAGACATAACAATTATTATCATATACTTAATATTAACTATTTTAATTTTATGTGTTTTTAACCATAAAGAAAATAAAAAAATCAAAAAAATAACGAATTATATAAAAGAGATAAATAATCAAAATTATGAACTAGATATTTTATCAAATAGTGAAGAAGATTTATCACTTTTAAAAAATGAAATATATAAAACTGCAATAACTTTAAATGAACAAGCTATTTTATTAACTAAAGATAAAAATACATTAAAAGACTCTTTATCAGATATTTCTCATCAATTAAAGACACCACTAACTTCTATAACATTAATGATTGATAGCTTAAAAGATAATAAGAATTTAAGCGATGAAAATAAAAATAAAATCTTAAATAATATTCATCGAAAAATATCTAATATAAATTTTTTAGTACACTCTCTATTAAAACTATCTAAATTTGATGCTAATACAGTTGTTTTTAAAGATGAACTTAATAAAATAGAAGATATACTAATAGAAGTAAAAGACAATTTGTCTATTTTAAGTGATTTAAAAGATATAACAATAAATATTAAAGGTAACAAAAAAGATAAAATATATTGTGATTACAAATGGCAAGTTGAGGCTATAACTAATATTGTAAAGAATTGTTTAGAATATTCCAATCCCTCTACAAATATAAATATTTATTATGAATCAAATGATTTATTTTCTAAAATAATTATTCGTGATAATGGAATTGGAATGGATGAGTATGATGTAAAACATATATTCGATAGATTTTATAAAGGTAAAAATTCATCATCTGATAGTGTTGGAATTGGCTTAGCTCTTTCTAAGTCTATAGTAGAAAAAGATAATGGTTATATAACTGTTGATTCAAAATTAGGTAAAGGTACTACCTTTATAATAAAATATTTAAGATAAATTTCTAATTTCAAAATATTTTGTGTTATAATACCCCTTAATCAAAAAAAGGGGTTTTTATATGGAGAAAAATATTACTTATGAAATAATTGACCCAAAAGAGGAAAATATTATTCTTTTAGAAAATTTAAGATTTGATGCATATGGTATTAGTACTGAAAGAATAGATTTGAATTCTTTTTATGCTACTTCTCTAAAAACGGGTAAAGACATTGCTTTTGGTTGTTTCATAAACGGTGAACTATTGGCGGCTTGTTATGTTACAAACACATATGATTCACTCTTTATTGACCAATTATTTGTAAAAAAATCCTATCAAGAATCTGGTTTTCAATTGGGAAGAAAACTACTTGCATATATCAATTTAAATAAAAAAATAATAGAAGAATATTTTGGATTAAACTTTACAATAAGTAGATTAGAATATAACTCAATCAAATCAAAATCGCTCTATGAAAAACTCGGTTATAGAGAAACAAATTCCTCTCTTGGAATAATGAAAAAAGCAATTTAAGGAAGTGTTAATAATGGAAAATTTAAAAATAGAAATAAAGTCTATGAGACAAACAAAAGAAAATATTATAGAATTTGAAAAATTAAGATACGATGCGATTTGTCAAAATATACCAGAACAATACCTTACATCTAGTAAAGTAGCAGCAAGAATTTATGATGCCGAACTAATGATATTTGGACTATATTTAGATGATATTTTAGCCGCTGGTTGCTATATATCAGATTCTTTTGGAACTTTATTTATTGATCAATTATTTGTTAAAAAAGAATTTCAAGAAACAGGGCTATATCTTGGAAGAACGTTATTAAAATATTTATTAGAAAATAGAACTGAAATAGAAGAATTCTTTCACTTTCATCCTAAACAAAGTAAATTATTTTTTCTAGATAGTAAGTCAAAAAATACCTACGATAAATTAGGATACACAATGGAAAATAGTGAAATTGGATTAATGAGTAAAAAACTAAATTAACAAAGTATTTTTATATATAAAAGCAGGGGGATTATATGAAAATAAACAAATATATTATATTGATATTTGCAATTTGTGAACTACCATTTTGTTTAAATGCATACAATAATACCAACAGCGATGAAACAACAATAAATGTTGTCAATCGATTACAAAATAATAATAATGATTTAACAGAAGTTGATAATAATCAAATAACAATTCAAGAAAGCGTTAATGTTAATGATGACGAAGCTAAAAGTGAAATTGTTGAAAAAGAAAAACCAACAGAAATTAAAAAAAACAATTCCACGTCATCATCACAAGTTATTATTAAAGAAAATAATATATCAATTGAAGAAGAATTAAAGAAAAAAAAGGATATCTTAGGTACAAGAGGAAGATTATATATTCCATCAGTAAAATTTAGTGTGGCTATATATTATGCAATTGCAGAAGATGGTTCTGATTATAACGCTCAAGAGATAGTAGACAAAAAAGATAGTGCAGCTTATTTCCATTTTGGAACTCATGAAATGATAGCTGATCATAACTATCAAGGATTTAATAAGATTATAGATTTACCAATAGGAACAAAAGCCTATATAAAATTATCAGATGAAAATATAATGACATATGAGCTAACTGCCAAAAATATTGGAAAAAACTTGGGAGCAGATATAGTAAATTCAGAAGGAGAAAGTATTGCAGATATAAATGATTCTTTAATCATGTATACTTGTTATGATTCTTCAAACAGTATCATGATAACCTTTTGGGATATAAAAAAATAGTATTTTATAAATCATAATTTACAATAATGTAAAGAAGTGCAAGCCTATAAAGTGACATGTGCTTTTTTTGATATAAATAAAAATTATTTTTGTTATAAAAAAATCTTATAATAATTTGACTATTTTATAAAAACTTAATATAATACAATTCCAAGGGGTGAAGTTCATGAATAATACTGATTATAATTTATATAAAATATTCCTATATTTATATGAACAAAGAAGTATTTCAAAAACAGCTAACTTGCTTTATGTTTCACAACCAGCAATTAGCTATAGTTTAAAAGAGTTAGAAAATCAATTAGGCTATACTTTATTTTATCGTAATTCTAAGGGTATAGAACCTACAATGGAAGCTAAAGAATTATATTCATATGTTTCAACAGCATTTAATATTATGAAATCTGGTGAAGAACATATAAAAAATTTAAATAGCTTAAATATTGGTGTTATAAAAATCGGAACACCTTCACACATCGGAATATTCTATCTATCTTCATATATTGCCGATTTTAGAAAAGTATATCCAGGTATAAAATTTGAAATAGTTAGTAAATCTACTTCAGATATGGTTGATATGCTTGAAACAAGAAAAATAGACTTAGTAGTAGATACACTTCCTATATCAACTACCAAAAAAACAATAAAAAAAGTAACTTTAGCTAGACTCCAGAATTGTTTTGCATATAATAAGGATTCTTTCCCTAAAGGAATTATAAACAATGTTGAAGATTTAAAAAAGTATCCTTTAGTATTACCAAGTGCAACAGCATCTATTAGATTAAAATTAGATGAATTTATGGAAGCTCGTAATATAAAATTGTACCCAGTTCTAGAATCATGGACAACAGAACTAATGATTGAAATGGTAAGACGCGGTGTAGGGATAGGATACTTTATAAAAAATGTTATTGACATCCAAAATGATAAAGATAATTTTGAAGTTATAACATTTGGTAATGAACTACCAGCGGTTGACGTTTGTGGTGTATATGTTGAGGAATTTGCAACTACTGCATTAAATAAATTTATTGAATTCATAACTGGTGAAAAAGTAGGTGAAGGTAATGAATTTTTTGCTGAGTGATGAACAAACAATAGATAATAATGATTTATCTATTAGAAAAAAATTATATAACGAATTTATTGAATTGCCAGTAGAATTTCTATCAAAAATGCGTCATCTTCAGCCACAAGTAGGATGTTTTAATAATTGTGGATTTTGTTCAAAATTCTCTGTTTGCAAAAGTGAGTATTGGGAAGAAAAATCTTTACGTAATATCATTAGTGCAATCAAGTATACAGCTTTAAAATATACTGGAGAAGACTTACTTTTAGCTTGGGAAAGAAAAGAACATCGTGTAGGAGTAACATTCCCTTACTTGAATAATGATATTGGGTCTTACTTATATTTAGATAAATTTATAAATTTATGTTATAAAGAATTAGGTGTAAGAACTAGAATATCTACTGTGGGCTTTAGTAGACATAATGAAAAATTAAATGCTATTCATAAAAAAATAAATTCATCAGTTTTATTATTCGCACTAGCAGGTGTGCGTTTATCTATAAGTCAATATGGACGTGTATGGGAAGACAAAGACTCAAAAAATTCTTTAAAAGAATATGAACTAGATTTAATTAATTTTTTAAAAATCTATCGTCCTTACTTTGATATGTTCGGCTCAGGATCAAGAAAGATGTGCGTAGAGTTAAGATATAATCCATTAGTAATTAATTCGCCTGTATTGGAATTTAATTACGATGATAAATATATTATAGCTACAGGAAATTATTTGTTTATTTCTAAAGAAAATAACATTGAATTTAAAGAATCACATATAACTAATCCTTACTTACATGCATTAGCAATTAGTGAAAAACCAATTATTTTCAAAGAATATAATCTACCATTTAGTATCTCTAATAAAGAAGAATTAATAAATTATATAAAGAATAATAAATTAAACTTTGAAAGAGAATCTGAATTTTATATGTTTAGTAATAAAGATGGTTATTACTATGCCATAAATCCTCGTATAGAAAATAATGGAAATTATGGCTTTAATATATATCCTAAAACAGAAATTAGAAAGAAAAGTGGATATATAGTAACTGAAAGATTTTTACTTAATGCATTTTATAATTTTAAATCAAGATATAATATGAACTTACGTGATAAATATAAAGGAAGCACTTGGGAAGATGTTAATGAAGTTTTAAAAAGTTGTAAAAAACAAGTAAATTACTATAAAAGAAAAAATAAATTAGATAAAGCTAATTATATCGAAGAACATATATTACCTGTTATTAATATTTATGTTTCAGCTTTAAAAGAAGCAGGTTATCCTTCAGATTGCTTCTTTGATTCGAGATTTACAATTGATACAGGAATGATTTGTAATTTAGGACGAGCAATAAATTATTTTAAAGGTCTTACAAGTTTTGTTAATGAACCAATAACTCCGACACATGAACGAAATTATGGTCGTCATTGTAGTACAATGAAACAAGAAAACTATGTATGGAAATTAGCTTGTGGTTTTAATGATACTATAAATATAGAAAAATTAGACTTGTTCAAAACAGCATCAGAAGAGGGTCAAACTTCATTTAGACATGATATAGTAATAGAAAATTTTAATAAAAAAGTTAATGATAAAGATACTAAATATCTTTATCCTGGAATAGAAGAGTGATAAAAGTGGCAATAGAATTTTACAAAGAATTTGGCCCACTAGGCTATTTAGCTAACTATTCGAATCATGGCTTTTTTAAAGATGGTGTATTCTATAAAACAGTAGAGCATTATTATCAATCTGAGAAATATAGTGATCCTTTAATAAAAGCTAAAATTATAAATGCTGAAACACCAAAGATAGCTTCAAATATAGGACGAGATCGAAATAACATACGAATAAGTGACTTTAAGCAAATAAAAAATCAAGTTATGTTTGAAGGAATACTAGAAAAATTTAGACAAAATAGGGAAATAGCTTATAAACTAATCGCAACAGGAAACGAATCAATTGCTGAAGCTACCATAGATGAATATTATTGGGGAATAGGAAAAGATAAAACAGGAGAAAACAATATCGGCAAAATAATTGAGAAAGTACGTACTAAATTAAAAGAAGAAATACTATCTAATATATTAACTAAAAGTAAAAAAGCAGAAGTAGTATACATTATTGGGCCAAAGATACTCGGAATAGATGCTGTTTTCTCAGGTTACTTATTGAGCAAAATTCTTAAATCTTTAGGAATTAATGCAAAGTTTGCAGTATTAGAAGAAAGTACTTATAAAGAATCAGACAAAGATACAATAAATTCATATCTAAGTGAAACACCTGAAATAATTAATAATCTAGACAATAACTTTATATTAGTCAATTCCAATACACTTGATTCATTAGACCTTCATAATGTTCTTGGCGCATTTGATCATCACCCAGTAACAGGTGAAATTCCAGACACGTTAGGAATAAATTATAGTAGTACAAGTTTATTAATCTATGATTTATTTAAACAAGTATATAACTTTAGTGATTATGAAAAAAAATTAATTTATTTAACTTGTTTATCTGATGAACATTCATTAAATATAAATATCGAGCCATTAGATAATAGATTATTAGAATCATTAAAACTAAAAATAAGTTAATAAATGATAAAGGAAGTGAAAAAATGGATGTATTAGATTATATAAAAGAAAAAGGAAACAAAACTTTTTTCGAAGAAGAATTTAATGAAATAGATGCCTCCATTTTATCCTTATTAACATATATTGACTTTAATAACATAGTATCAACTAAAAAAGAACCTGTAAAATTGAAAAGTTGCTTAGAATATTTTTTAAATTATTCTGATTTAAAAGCATTCTCTAAAAGAGGAGTTACTCAAAAAAGCCTAATTAAACTATGCACTTTATTAAAAGAAAAAATTAGATATCAAAATATTTTATTTTACAATTATATATATAAAATAAATTTTGATGAACAATTTTCTGCCATAACAATGAAATTGCCAAATAACATAATTGTTATTGGATACGAAGGAACGGATGAAAATCTTGTTGGTTGGGAAGAAGATTTTGCGATGTGCTATAAGTTCCCTGTTGATGCTGAAAAAGATGCTATAAGATATCTTAATAAAAGTGTTTCTTTACTTGATAGAAATGTTTATGTTTTGGGTCACTCTAAGGGAGGACATTTAGCCATAGTAGCAAGTATGTTTTCAAATCCTTTGTTAAAACTAAAAATAAAAAAAATATATAATTTTGATGGACCTGGTTTAAGAAAAAAAGAATTCAATTCATCAAAATACAAAAGTATATCTAACAAGATAGAACATATAGTTCCTAATTATTCTATAATAGGTTTATTATTAAGACACAATAACAATATAAAATCAGTTAAATCAAGTAGAAAAGATTTATATGCTCATTCTATATTTACATGGGATGTGAATGGTTTTAATTTTACACCTACTAATTTAAGCAGATTAAGTAAAAATTTAGATGAAAGCATAATAATGTGGTTAGATCAACATAATGATCAAGAAAGGGAAAAGATTATCAAAGACATTTTTAACTTTTTAAGAGAAAATAACATAACTAACACAAATCAGTTAAGTAAAATTAAAAATCTTCTTACTATTATTAAGAATCATAAAGATATTGATATTGAAACAAGAAACCTCCTAGCTAACTTCATTAAGTTTAATTATGATTATCACATAAGCAACTAAAAAAATATGATACAATCAGTATCATATTTTTTAATTATATTCATCTTCTATATTACCAACAATTTCTTCTATAGCATCTTCCATTGTAAGAATTCCAACAAATTCTTCTTTATCCAAAATAACAGAAAATGTTTCATGTCTTTCTTGCATTATTCTAAATATATCATCAATTTTTTCGTTTTTCTTAAACGTAAGAGCAGGGTGAAGTAAATCCTTAATAGTTATTTCTTTCTTTGTTTTATGCATATATATTAAATCTTTAACATTTATAAATCCCAAAACTTTATTGGTGTTTTGATCAATTACAGGAAATCTTGTGAATTTAGATTTTTTAATTTTTCCAAATAGTTCACTTTTAGTATCATCAATATTAATTGATATAACATCATTTTTTTGTGTCATTATTTTACTTGCCGTTTTGTCATTAAATTCAAATATATTTAAAATATATTCTTTTTCTTTTTCTTCAACAACACCTTCGCGACTACCAGTAATTATCATTTTCTTTATATCCTTTTCAGTTAATGTATCTTCACGGTCTTTTATTCGTAATATTTTGCAAATCAAATCAGTTGAAAGTGTTAATAATATTATTAAAGGATAGAAGAAATTAGAAATAAAATAAATTAAGCCAATTGTTAAATTTGCAACCATTAAAGGATTAGAACGACCAATTTTTTTGGGAACAAGTTCACCAAACACAAGTGTTATATAAGACAAAATCAATGTTATAATAACCATTAAAATACTTTCTGTAAATTCAGGACTTACTATTAAAAAACCTTTATCCATAATAAGTTTAGTAAAAGTTTCTGAAGCAAAAGCTGATGCCAAGAATCCAGCTAAAGTAATTCCAATTTGTATAGTTGATAAAAATTTACTTTCATCTTCTAACATTTTATATATCTTTTTAGACCTTTTATCTCTTTTCCTAGACAAAGTATATTTATCTAAAGAAAGAAAAGCAATTTCACTACTAGATAAAACACCATTTAAAAAGATTAATAATAACAATAAAACAATTCTCCATATCATAATATCACCATAAAATAGTATATCATATTATAATATAAGTTATGATATAATTTTTAAAAGGTTGGTGTAATTATGTTATTAGATACATTTAGATATTTAGTTGGTGCATATTATGGAATAGCAGAAATGGATAACTATGAATTAAAAGAGTATGTTTTAAAAGATATTGAAAAATATATTAGAGAATTTTTAGAAGAAAATAAGGAAAATAATATTAATTATGAAGAAGAAGCAAGCATGATAGAAAAAGATTTACCATTGAAAACAAAATTACAAGATAGTTTACTAGTTTTACCTAAAGTTAATGCATCAATGGAATTAATTCTATTAGTAAAAAGTAAATTAAAAGATTTAAGAGAAGAAGAACTAGAAAATTATAAATAAAAAAATTTAAAAAATTTTAAAAAAACTATTGACGAAGTTGAAAATAAATATTATAATTAAATCACTTAATAGTAAAGAGTACAGAGCGATATAAGCTTTCTGTGGAATCTGATAGATATCTGACTTAATTGTTAAGATGCTATCAGGTTCTGATTATAGCCGAATGGTTATAATGATTCGTATTAGTATTGAGTTGCATTTATTTTGTTGATATGTGGTATTATGTATAGACATATTACAATGCATTTCAACCTACTAAAATAGGTGAAAGATACTATTTTAGTAGCTATAAATGAAATTTAATACTAATACATATGAATAACTTATATCATATGGTGAATCATCGAACTGCTAAATTCGACTTCATTATAACTTTGTGCGTTTAGTCTTTGGGCTATTAAGTAGTACGTACAAGTGTGGATTTTATTTTTAAATCAAAGGGCGTTATGTTTGGTATTCCTGTCAGTTTACTCGGATATAATGTAGTCCACATAAAAAAGACCTTCGGTGACAGCCCTAGGTCTTTTTTGATTTATTTGTACTAAGAAATAAAGTGAGGGAGTGTTAATATGGAAGAAAAAATTCGTAAAATATTTGGTATTACTAATTACTTCATAGCATTTATATTTGCCGTTTACTATCTTGTATTAGAATTTTCTATTTTAAATATTACATCTCCTATAAAACGCTTAAAAATAATATTTATTGTTATAATATTGATGTATATAGGATCTCTTATATTAAATAAAATAAAAACATTACCTAAAATAAATATGTGGATATGGTTTAGTCTATATTTAATTATGCTCTTAAATCTGACTTTATTTGATCAATATTTTGGACGTCAAAGTATGAACTTTATTTCGAATAATACAATTACAATAAAAGACTATTTAAATAATAATTTTAATATAATTCCATTTGCTACGATTAATAATTACATACTGGCTTTAAAAAATAATAATTTATCAAATCTAAATTTTATATATAATATATTTGGTAATCTACTTGCATTTGCACCTTTGGCATTATTCTTGCCAAGATTATTTAATAGTATGGATAAATGGTATAAATTTTTTATTATAACTAGTATTTTTATATTTTTTATTGAAACGATGCAAATGGTAACAATGAGTGGATCCTTTGATATAGACGATTACATTTTAAATATTACAGGTTCAATTATTACATATTGTATAGTAAACAATAAAAAAATAAAAAAATACATAGATAGTTTTATAAATCTAAATTATTTAAAAAATTAATATAGTACAATGTACTATTTTTTTATTGCTTAAATATCAAAAAGTGTAGTACAATAAACTTTAAATCGAAAGAGGTATGCGTATGATAGATTTAACAACTAGAGATCAAGAAAAAGATTTATTTATAACAAAAGTTTATTTAAAAGAAGAAAGCCCCAAATATGGCGTAATATATGCTAGTGGTCGTCAAGAAGAATTCGATTTTACGATTCATAATTTCAATGCCACCTTATTAATGATGGAAAATCAATATCATACTTATAAGGAGAAATTTTTTTACGAAAAAGCTGCTACAGCCAATAAAGCAGCTTTGCATAAACTTATTGAAGGACTAATAGCCATTATAGGAATTGCTTTAACAGTAAGTTTAGATATGTCAGGAATTATTAAATTATTTATTTCTTTAATAATTCTTACATGCTCTATATTTTATCAGAAAGCAAAAACTAAAGAAAATGCAAAATGTGGCAGACTAATAGATGTTCTTGCAATAACTGAAGCATTTTTAGCCAATAAAGATCAATTTAAAATTAGAGTTATTGACCCAATAACTCAAACAGAAGAAGATTGGTATTTACTTACATTATCAGAAATAGAATCGTTAGAAGATAAAAGAGAAGTTATGGTATTAGGCAGTGCAATTACAGATGAAATACGTGAAGAAGAAAGTATCAATACAACAACAACTTTAAAAAAGAAATGGAGAATAAGTGATTAATATGATGAATATGGTTTATGGAGATAAAGATAAGGAACAATATTTTATAACAGATATTGAAGTTAAAGATGACAAAATAATTATAACTCGTGCTGATGGTTCGAAAGAAGAATCAAAGTTAACTGATCGAAATCTTGGTTTTTATCGCAGTAGAATGATTGATCAAGCAGAAAAAAATTTACCAAATTTTTCAATAGAATTAAGCAAAGAAAGTTTTATGGTGTATGTTAGAAGAGTAGGAGCTATTGTAGGAGGACTTTTAAGTTTTTTCTTACTTTATAATATAGATATCCATATCATAATAAAAATAATCTTAGCGCTTTTAATAACTTTAGGAGAAATATTTTATTATCTATGGAATGAAATAGTATTGAGTGTTATGTCAAATGATTGTTGTGAGACTCTAGCAACAGAGTACTATTTAGCCAACCTTCAAACATTCCGTTATTATGATGCTGAAAAAGGAGTAGATAGTTATATCCTTCCTCCTGAAGATATCAGCAGATATAATTTAGATGATAGATTACTTACAAAAATGAGTGAAACAATTAAAGATTTTAAATCTCAAGGATATGAAGACGGAGACATATACTTAACATATAAAAAAAGTCAAACCAAAAAGGACCCAAGAAAAAAATAATTATGATATAATTAATCAGGTGAAGTAAAATGGATAAACAAAATATATTTAAAATAGAACTTAGTTATATAATTGATAAAGATATTAGAGATTCTCTAAATATTATGATAGAAAAAATACCTGATTATTTCTTTACGATAGCAGCAAGTAGTACAGGAAAATATCATCCATCATATGCAGTTGGAGAAGGTGGGTTGCTAAGACACACAAAAGCGGCAATTCGTATAGCTCATGAATTATTTGGTATTTACAAATTTCCTCAGCATACAAAAGATTTAATAATTATGGCCTTATTACTACATGATTCAGTCAAAAAAGGAGAAATAGAAACAAAATATACTTTATTTGATCATCCGCTAATTGCATGCGAATTTTTAAGAAAATACTCATCAGACTTAAAAATTAGTAATGAAGATATTAATTTTGTTTGTGACTGCATATCAAGTCATATGGGTAGATTTAATACTAGTGATTATAGTGATGTAATCTTACCTTTACCCAAAACTCCAGAACAAAAATTTGTTCATATGTGTGATTTTTTAGCTAGTAGAAAAGTAATAAATATTAAATTTGATAGTAATAATAACATAATAGAAGATTAATTACTAAAAAAAATTAGACACTTTTGTCTAATTTTTATTTTGTCTTCTTCTTCGCTTCAGCAAGTTTTTCTGGTTCCTTTTGAAACATTTCTTGTAATTCCAACATTCTTTCTATAAAAGCCCCATTAGGAATTAGTGCTCTTTTATTAGCTTCTTCTAAAATTGAAAGATAACCAAAATCATTCAAAGGAGTAGTAACAACAACTCTGTCAGTTGTAAAGATATTAGGTGATAAAATTAAGCATGGTTTATTAATTGATTCAAAATAAGGATCTGAATCCATAAAATTACTAACTTTAGCAACCTTTCTACTATTAAGTACCCCCTCAATATAAGGAAATATTACACCTTCAATCAATTCTTTCGAAACAGGAATTAAAATTTTCTTATCATAATAAGTAATTAATTTAAAACCCTCAACAGAACAAACCGTAATTACTATAGTCGTAAATATTTTGCTACAACCTTTAATACCATCTCCAGGATTATTAATTTTTATATTAATTCCAGCTTCTTTAGTACCACTTTGTACATTCTTTCGTACAGCTTCTGCTTCCTGAGTAGCTACAAGTAGCTTACCTAAAAAATGTTTTTTTATAAATTCCATATAGATTCCCCTTTAATACGAAGAATATTCTATCAATATCACCACTAGCTGTCAAATTTATCAAAACTTAAAAATCCTTTTATTTTGATTAAAAAACTATATTTAGTGGTATAATATTAATGGTGAAAATAATGAAGAATAAAGTTTATCTATGTACAACAATTATTTTAATCATATCATTAGTATGTGCCTGTAGTAAAAAGTCTGATAATAGAGTAAAAAATATTTATAGTGACGATGAAATAATAGATAAATATAACATTTCAAATGATTATGACTTAAAAAATGCTGAAAAAGATGGATTTGTAATATATCAAGTAGATGGAAAAATAATAAATAATATAAAAATAAAAGAATTTTATGAAAATACAACATCTAACAAAGAGGATATTTTAACTATCATAAGATATACAATTGAAGGAGATCCACTCATAACTCAATATAACTATAAAGAAGGAAAATTTATTGTTTATGAAGATAATACTAGAGATAAAAATGATGAAGGAAAAATAATAATGCGTGAAATAAAAAATATTGAACTTGAAACAGAAGATGGTCAATACTCTATAGTTGAAAAATATTAGCTTAGTTATTCTAAGTTTTTTTGTTTCCAAAATATTTTGAGTGAATACACTATAAAGAGGAGAATTTTATGGAAACAATTATTGGTATATCTATACCATTTATTGGAACAGTGCTAGGTTCAACAATGGTATATTTTTTGAAAAAAAATTTAAGTAAAAAATTAGAAAGAATAATTTTAGGGCTAGCCGCTGGTGTTATGGTAGCAGCATCTATTTGGTCGTTATTAATTCCATCAATGAATATGTCAAAAGGAATAGTTTGGTTACCAGCAACAATCGGTATGATAATAGGAGTATGTATCTTTTATGTAATTGATATTATATTAAAAAAGAAAAATATTGTAGCAAGTGAAAAAATAGATAATATAATGCTCGCCGTTACTCTACATAACATCCCCGAAGGAATGGCTGTAGGTATTGCTTTTGCTTCTTATTTAGCAGGAGGCCTAAGTTTAGCAGCATGTTATGCACTTGCAATAGGTATTGCCATTCAAAACTTTCCTGAAGGAACAATAGTATCGTTACCTTTGTATAAAAAAGGATATAGTAAAAATAAAGCCTTCCTTTATGGATTTGTCTCTGCATTATTTGAACTTCTAGGGGCCATTATAACAATAATATTCACAAATGTTGTAAGTATAATGTTACCATACTTACTAGCATTAGCTGCGGGAGCTATGTTTTATGTAACAATAGTCGAATTAATTCCAGAATCAGATAGTGAAAGTAAAACAAATGTTATTGGCTTCTTAATAGGCTTCTTAATAATGATGATTTTAGATGTTACATTAGGCTAAATATGATATAATGTAGAAACTGATAAAGGAGTATTATTATGGAACGATTTGAAGCAGCAAACAAAGCAAGCATTTTTGGAGTAATAGGCAATATATTCTTATTCATTATCAAAATAATAGTAGGTCTTATATCAAATAGTCAAGCAATGATAGCAGATGCAATGAATAGTGCCTCAGATATTCTAAGTTCCATAATGACATTTATAGGCAATAAAGTATCTTCCAAAGAAGCAGATGAAGATCACAATTTAGGTCATGGAAAAGCAGAATATATTTATTCAATGTTAATAAGCATTACAATGATTATTCTAGGTCTTACTATTTTATATGATTCAGTGTTATCTATTTTTATTACAAATGAATATAATTTTACAATTTGGTTAGTAGTCGTTTGCTTAGTAACAATATTAACTAAAATGCTTCTATACATATATACAAATAAAATAGGTAAAAAATATAACAATTTATTAGTTGAAGCCAATAGTAAAGATCATCGTAATGATTGCCTTATTACATTATTTAATCTCATAGCAGCAATATTATCATTATTTCGTGTCAAATACATTGATGGTATTGTTGGGTTAGGAATATCTCTTTGGATTGTATATACAGGTTTTAAAATATTTAAAGACAGTTATGATGTTCTAATGGATAAAACCATTTCTATAGAAACAAAAGAAAAAGTTTTGAAAATTATAGAAGGACATGATGAAGTCTTAAAAATAAATCATTTCAACGCCACTCCAGTAGGATACCTTTACCAAGTTTCTTTTTCGATATTTGTAGATGGTAATCTTTCCACATTTAAAAGTCATGATATTGCAAATAAATTAGAGAGAGAAATTGAACGTAAAATACCTGAAATATATCTAACTATAATTCATGTTAATCCGATGAAAGTAAACAAAGATACAAAAAAATAATTTGTATCTTTTTCAAATGTGATAAAATATTTATGGAGGTATAGAAATGAAATTATTTAAATGTGAAAAGTGTGGAAATATTATAAAATTAATAGAGGGTAAAAATCAAAACTTCACATGTTGTGGCGTAAATATGAAAGAGATAGTAGCTAATACTACAGATGCTGCTAAAGAAAAGCATGTTCCATTTTGTCATATTGAGGATGATATGGTAATTGTAAGTATTGGAGAAGTTAAGCACCCAATGGAAGAAAAACATTATATAGAATATATAGTTGCTGAATATAAAGATTCAGTAGTTAAATATTTCTTAAAACCAGAAGAAGAACCTGAAGTGTATTTTGATTATGAAAAAGGTATGAAAATCTACGCATATTGTAATCTTCATGGCTTATGGGTAACTGAACTATAATAAGATTTTTATAAGAGTACAGAGAAAATGCTTAATCTAAAAGCCAAGAAAATAATTGATACTAAATTAAACGAACTAAGTAAAAGTAAATTTAGATCAAGATTTCATCTACACAAAAAAGAAATTACTTATATAGATGAAAAAGGTTTAGAAAAAATAAAAGAGCATGCATATGATTTTATTAACAAAAATCTTGTCCCTTCTTTTATTCCTAACGATGGTTCGCAAACACCAACACATAATCATCCAGTTTTTGTAGCACGTCATGCAACAGCTACCTGTTGTCGTAGTTGTTTAGAAAAATGGCATCATATAAAAAAAGGAACAGAATTGACTGATAATCAAAAAAATTATGTCGTTGAGCTTATAATGGAGTGGATTAAAAGAGACTATGAAAAGACCAAGTAATATGTCAAAGGTCTTTTTTTAATATTTAAAATACATTATAATATAATAAGTTTAGGAGAAATAAAATGATTACAGAAAGTTTAAAAAAATATATAGAAGAAGAAATATTACCGAATTACAAACAAAATGATGAAGGACATAATCTATCCCACATTAAATATGTTATTAGAAGAAGTTTAAAGTTTGCTAATGAAGTAGAGAATATCAATCTTGATATGGTTTATACAATTGCTGCTTACCACGATATTTGTATTCATGTAAGTCGTGAGGAACACGAACATCTTTCTGCCCAATATTTAATGAATGATATTAATTTAAAAAAATTTTTTAATGATGAACAAATAAAAATAATGAGTGAAGCTGTTGAAGATCATCGTGCTTCAAGTTCTAATGAACCACGTAGTATCTATGGAAAAATCGTTTCATCTGCAGATAGAAATACATTGCTTGAGCAACCATTCAAAAGAACTTTCGCTTACAAATTGAAAAAGGAATACTATTTAACTTTAGAAGATTTAATAGATAGAGCATATGAAGTTTTAATGAATAAATTTGGTCCTAATGGTTATGCCAGAGAAAAAATGTATTTTGATGACTCAGAATATCAAAATTTTTTAGATGAATTAAATATTTATTTAAAAGACAAAGAACTATTTATAAAAAAATATTATGAAATAAATAAAATTGATTCTGAAACATATGAATTAAATAGGGTAAGAAAACTATGTGAAGAAGTAAGAAAACTAGCTGACACATTTAACCTAGAATATTTTTTTGTAACAGAAGGTGCCAGTTCATGTCACATAGAAAAAAATGAAGCAGTAAGAAATGCTCGACAAAAACATGAGGAATGGGAACAAAACAATGGTTTCGATTCTAAACATGATTGGAGTGATAAATAATGTTTAATAAAAAAGATTTTATTAAATCAATTATAAATAATTTAATAGATGATTTTAATAGATTATTAATTGTTCTTTTACTATTTTTGGTCATAATAACTATTTTTATTAGAACGTTCTACCTTGATATTCTAAAATTTTTAATACTAATTTTATTAATATTTCGTATTACTTCTAAAAACAAAGCAAAAAGATACGAAGAAAATCAAAAATATTTAAGAATTAAAAAAATGCTATTTAAGCCATTTACAAATGTAATAAGAAATTTTAAAGATAGAAAAAATTATGTTTACAAAAAATGCCTAAAGTGTAAGACAACTTTAAAACTACCTCTACCCAATAAACGAGGAATAAATCATGCTAAATGTCCAAATTGCCACAATCGTGTAACTTTATTTACCATAAGAAAAAAACAAGAAGAAAAAATACAAGTTGAAGTAATAAAAAAATCTAGAAAGGTTGAAAAGTAATGAAAGAACATATATCTGTAAATTGCCAAAGTAGTATAAAAATAAACGGAGAAAAAATTATTTATTTTGACCCATATCAAATAACAGAAGAGTTACATGATGCAGACTTAATATTTATAACTCATGATCACTATGATCATTATGATGTTAATTCAATTAGAAATATAATGTCATCTAAAACTAAAATAATTATCCCAGACCAAATGGCTCCTATAGCACTAAGAGATTTTAAAAGTGATAGTATTATTGGTGTAATCCCAGATACTGAATATGAAATAGAAAATATTAAATTAGAAACAATAAAAAGTTATAATACTAATAAGCAATTTCATCCTAAAGCTAATAATTGGGTTGGATATATTATTACTTTAGAAAACGAAAGAATCTATGTAGCAGGAGATACAGATATTACAGAAGATAATAAGAAAGTTAAATGTGATATAGCTCTTGTTCCAATTGGTGGCACATATACAATGACTTCAAAAGAAGCAGCAGAGTTAGTAAATACAATAAAACCCAAAACCGTAATACCAACTCATTACATTACAATAGTTGGTACAAAAGAAGATGAAAAAATATTTCAATCTTTACTGAATAAAGAAATAGAGTGTCTCATAAAAATAGAAGAGTAGGAATTATTATGAATTATAAAGAAGTAAAAAATCCAGATGAATTATTAATATTTATGGACTCAATCGAATATGGTTTTGTTGATAATGATAATTATAAATATGGCTCTTGGAATGAAGAAGAATTTGAAAAAAACGTAATAACAAAATGGCATTTATCAAGTCCAGAAAGACTAATTGAAGTTGGATATGGGCATTGTTTTGATCAAGTAGAATTAGAACGTGATTGGTTTACTAAACATAATTATAACTTCAAAACATACTATATTATGTTCTTATTTGACTATCCAAACGATTATTCAACACATACTTTTCTTATATATGAAGAAAATAATAAATGGTGTTTATTTGAACATTCTGACTATTATGATAGGGGAATACATAAATTTAATACACTTGAAGATGCACTAAAATATAAGATGAAAAGACACATTGAATCTAATAAAAAATATAATGTAGTTACAGATGAGGAAATAAGTCATCTTCATATTTGGGAATATGATAAACCAAAGAATAATTCAAACTTTAATGAATTTATAGATAATATTCTCGAATTAGGAACAGATATAACTCCTAGAAATTAAATAATAAAAGAGGTGAATTAATGCATGCTTATACATTAGTTGAAGCACTATTACTTATTTTACTAATAATTTATAAATGGCTTTTACATAATCAATCAGTCCTAGATTTATTGACATTTTTACCAATATTCTTTACTGCGATTTATATGTTTGCTAATAAAAAAATAATAAGCAAGCAAGACAAACTTTTATACTTAGCATTACTTATTGCAGTTTTAGGAGATATATTTTTAATATATATCAATAATGTTTATGGTATATATTCATTCCTTTTAATTCAACTAATATATTTCTATTATTTTAATAATGAAAAAGTAAAAATTTCATATTTGATTTACATAGCCTTATTAGTATTAATAACATGTTTACTTTTAGGACATAGTAGTTTAATAATAGAAGGAGTAATTTACTTTGTTATATTTGCTCGCAACCTATACTCAACTCTAAATTATCAAGAACATACCAAGAAAACATTGCTAATTTTAATAGGTTTCATCTTTTTAGCAGTATGTGATACAAATGTCTTCTTAGTATCATGTCTACAAGAATATAACATTCTTCCTCTTTTGGAAAAAATATTTTTTACTATAGAATGGACAGCTTATATTTCATTTCAAGTTATAATATCATATTCAATTACTAAAATTAAGAATATTAACGCAAGTTAATATTTTTTCTTTAAAACAAAAGAAAAATCAAGTATAATAAACATTCAAAAGGTGGGATGTATATGTTAATTCAAGATGAAATAAAATATCGTGGATGTAATCCTAATCCTAAAATAATTATTCCATCAAAAGAAATAGTAACTATTGGTTTTTATATAGAATCTCTTCATTTAGAAGAAAAAACACTAAAAAGAGAAAAGCTAAGGAATATCTTAAAAGCAAGCAAAGAATTTTTAAATACTTATTATGATTTACACTTTGTCCCATGTGAAATTGAATATCAAAAATTTGCACTTCATTTTTCTTTATCAGGAGAAATAAATCCTTTTAAATTACCAATTAGAAAATTAAAAGGTGAAGATGACTTTTATGGTTGCTTAAGAGAAACAATAAGTGTTGGAGAAAAAATAAATTTATCTTTTAGATCGATTGAACTTTCTGAAAATATAACTCAAATATCTTCCTTATCTTATACTCATGAAATAACTCATACACAATTAAATCACATGAGAGGATTAATTAGAGAATACTATAATACAGAATTCTTAAGTGTATTCAATGAATTACTACAAGCGTTTTATACAAAAGATAATGAATCATTACTAAGAGAACATGATACTAGGAGATTAAATGAAATACCTATTGTTATTAATGAATTGAACAAGTATCATAATACAAGCGATGATGGAATTAAAAATGTATTATTAGAAGGAAGTTGTTACTTAGAATCAATTTTAAAAGCTTATAACTTATTTATTAGATACTATTATAGTAACGAAACTGAAAGAAAATATATTATTAAAAGTCTTCAAAGAGTAATTGATGGAGAAATAACATTAGAAGAAATACTAGATATTCTTGATATTTCATTGGAAAATAGTCAAGATGAAAAAACATTAACAAAATACTTAAGTAGATAGTAGGTGATAATATGTCATTATCAAAAAGAGAAGAAATAATAAAAAGAAGCTTGGTAATACCTGAAATAATAATGCCAAATTCTTCTCTTATGAAAACACTATGTGAACTAGAAAATAGTGAAATAGCTAGTACTCATTATAAAGTACATAAGTTAGAAAAGGAAGAAGCTATTTCTAGAGTAAAAAATTTCTTTGATTCAAATTTTAAATTACATAGTGTTTTAACAAGTAAAGAATTTAAAGTATGTGGAAAAAGTTTATTATTTATCCACCCTACAAATCCTTATAAAATTCCATTAACATATATCGATAGTAAAGATATTTTTACTGGAAGTCTTTATGAATACTTTCCTAAAGATTCGGATAAGATAATTTTTCAAACTATTTACTTAAACAGAATTATAACTGAGCTTACATCAGCAACGTATGTTCATGAACTTACACATACACAAATAGATAGTTTGTCAGGTTGTCTTAGTAACTATTATGATGCAGAGCTTCTTAGTATATTTTTAGAATTAGTTCATTCACATTCAATTGATCAAACAGAAAATCTATTAAGAATAAATGATTCAAGAAGAATTTTAGAAATGTTAACTGTTAGTGAACGATTACTATCTACACCACGAACACAAGAAGAAATACTATTTGAAGATTTTAAATATTTAAATTCTGGCCTTAAGGCATACAATTTATTTTATTTATATTATTATGGAACAACAGAACTAAAAAAAGAAATTTTAGATAGTGTAAATGAAGTGTTTAAAGGTAATATAACTTTAGAAGATTTATTAAAAAAATATGAAATTACATATGAAAATAGTCAAGATGAAAAAAAATTAAAAAAATATTTTTATAGATAGGTGAAATTATGAGTATAACTAAAGATGAAGAAATAATAAAAAGGGGCTACAGACCTAATCCTAAAATTTATATCCCCGATTCTAATATAATAAAAACAGTTAATAAATTAGAAGAACTAGAATTTGTTCAAACAGATTATGGTGTATCACGCATGAAATTAAGAGATTCCTTATATGATGCCAAGCAATTTCTAGATTACTATTATAATCTCCATAATGTTCCATACTTATTTTTTAAAAAAATAGGTAATATAAATTTTCATACCATTATAAATAGACATCCCTATAAATTGCCAATAATACCAACTATAAGCGATGAAACTATATTTGATGGAGCAACTATAGAAGAAATAACACATGGTAAAAAGCCAAAAGTAATCTTTAGAGGTATAGAACTTAATAAAGTAGTAACTGAATGTTCATCAGCTACATACGTTCATGAACTTACACATACACAAGTAGACAGCATAAAAGGAAGTATAAGAAACTATTACAATGCCGAAATACTAAGTATCTTTAATGAATTGTTTCATTATATGATATTGGGTGGTGACGAAAGATTATTAAGACTAACTGATTCACGTAGAGTTTGTGAACTGAACCTTATATTTGAAGATTTAATTAATTTTAGAAATGGAACTTCATCAATGACAAGAGATGAATTACTAGAAGATTCTAAATATGCCGTATCAATATTAAAAGCATACAATTTATTTATCACATTCTATTATAGTAATGAAAAAATAAAAAATGAAATATTAGATGATATTCAATGTGTTTTTGATGGATATCTAACTCTAGAAGAAATGCTAAAGAAATATGAAGTTACATTAGAAAGTAGTAAAGATGAAAAGAAACTACTAAAGTATTTTAATAGATAGGAGTAAATAATGAATTATAATATTGTTAGTAAAAAAATTGAAATCAAAGTTCATGGACATGATAAATTACCAGAAACTTTAATTCCATCTCCAAAAATAATATCTGCATGTAATGAAATATCAGATTCATGGCAGAATATAGATAATCCTCAAATATATCCCGTTTCTAAAAGAGAAACAATAAAATATGCTAAAAAATTTATGAAAAGTAAATTTAAATTACATAAAATATTTTATAAAAATCATCTTAATCATTTAGATTATCTTGTTTTAAATCATATTGATAATATAGATACATGTTTAAGTATTAATGGTGTAACAGGTTTTTACATATCTCCATTTCTTTTACCAGTATCATTTTGTGCATCTGATGCAACTGGATGTATGGTAGTAGAAAATGTTACTTATATAAATGATGACCATTATCTAGAAAATATGAAAGTATCATTTAGAGGAATTCATTTACAAAGAGTAACATCAGAATTATCAGAAAGTTCTTATGTCCATGAGCTAGCTCATACTCAAACTTTATCCATAAAAGGAAGTATTAGAGAATATTATAATACTGAAGTTATATCAATATTTTTAGAAATTCTAAATATATATGAAAGTTATTCAGCTGATTTAATGAAAATAAATGATACAATAAGACTATCAGAATTATTTAATGATTTAAATTTTTTGGACTATTTAAGAACTGATGATATAAAAGCCACTGAAGAAGAAATATTAAGTTGTGGAAAATACGCAACATCTATTGCTAAAGCCTATAGTTTATTCATTGAATATATAAAGGGAACTCCTGCACTAAGAAAATATATCTTAAATTGTATCCAGAATGTTTTTGATGGAAATATGCAACTAGAAGATATTCTAGATGAATTTGAAATAACTTTCGATTCATGCTTCGAAGACCAAAAACTTTTAAAGTATTTCTGTCATTAATTTGACAAACAACAATATATATAATATTATAATTTTATTGAAAGGAGAGTGATTAATTTGAAAAACAGCAAAGTACAAGTAAAAAATCTTTATAGTGAGTTAATCACATCTCTTTTATAATCTTAAAAAAAATAGATTATACTTTTTTGTGGAACTTACTATAAAGTAAGTTCTTATTTTTTGAACTTAAAATAAAAAAGAAAAGGTGATTAAAATATCTAACAAAAAAGTTAATAAAATTAAAAAAAGTAATATAGAATTTATAAATGAAAAAGAAGATTATGCAATTATTATTGAAACAAAATATAATAGTGCAATTGTTTTGTATGAGAACGAATTACTAGAAGTAACTTTATCTAAAAGTATCAAAGGAATAATAAATAAAATATTATTTTCAGGTGACAAAGTAATCCTAGAAGATAGTAAAATAACTGGTATTATAAAAAGAAAAAATATCTTGAGTAGAGAAAAGTATGATAGCACCAAATTAAATGATATAGGTGTCAAAAAAATAATAGCTACTAACATTGATATTGCCATCATAGTAGTTGCAGCAAATGAACCACCTCTACATCCAAAATTTATTGATCGTTATATGATTCTTCTAAATAATAGTAATATTCCATTTATCATCTGTATAAACAAATGTGATTTATTATCTAAAAAAGAAGAAAAAACAATTAAGTTATATGAATCTCTAGGAATTAAAATAATAAAAACATCAATTTATAACAAAAGTGGTATTGAAGAACTAAAAAACGTTTTAAATTCTAAACAAGCAATTTTTGTAGGTCATAGTGGAGTAGGTAAATCATCATTAATTAATACTATTCTAAATGAAAGTGATATAAAAACAGGATCCTTAGGAAATAAAACAAAAAAGGGCTGTCATACTACAACTTCATCAACTTATTATAAATGGAATGAAAATTCTGGAGTTATAGATACTCCAGGTATTCGAAGTCTAGACTTGTCTAATTATAAAGTTGAAGATATAAAAAATAGTTTTGAAGAATTTATTCCATATAATAACTTATGTAAATATAAAAATTGTCATCATAATACCGAACCAGTTTCATTTTGTATGATAAAAAAACAAGTAATTAATGGTACAATATCAAAAGAAAGATACGAAAGTTATCTAAAAATAATAAACGAAATAAAAAGGAAGTGATAATCATGAATCTAAAAGAGTTCTGTAAATTTTATAAATTAGGTGAAGTAAAAAATATAGAAAAAATCACTGGTGGACTAATGCACAAAATGTATAAAGTCAAAACAGATAAAGAAACATATGCGATAAAAATATTAAATCCAGAAGTGATGAAAAGAAAAGATGCTCTAAATAATTTTACTATTTCGGAAGAAATATCTAATTTGGCATCCAGTACAGGAATACCAGTATCTAGTGCTTTAAAAATTAATGATACATTTATTCCAATATATAAAGATAATTATTATATGGTTTTTATCTTTATTGAAGGTCGAACATTAAAAGATGAAGAAATAACTATTAACCATTGTAAAAAAATTGGCCAGATACTAGCTTCAATTCATTCATTAGATTATAAAAAGATAAATCTAGAAGAAAATATAAGAGAAGATAACTTTTCAGTTAATTGGATAAAATATACTAAAAATGAAAACTTTAATGAAATGAGTTACAAAGACTTGTATTTAAAGAAATATCCGAGATATTACTCGTTATTAAAAAGAAGTGTTGAACGTTTTAATGAAAGTAATAAAAAACAAACAATATGTCATCGTGATATGGACCCAAAAAATGTTATGTGGGTTAATAACGAACCAATAATAATTGACTGGGAATCTGCAAGCATGTCAAATCCCAATCGTGAACTTATTGAATATGCTCTAAGTTGGTCAGGATTTTTAAGTAATAACTTTGATGAAGAAAAATTTGCTACTGTGGTAAAAGAATATTCAAAAAAAAGAAAACTCGAAGAAGATAGCTTTGCAACTATCTGTGGTAATTTAGTTGGAAGACTAGGTTGGCTAGATTACAGCTTACAAAGAAGCCTAGGGATAAAATCCAATGACTTAGAAGAAATGAAGTTAGCAGAAAATGAAGTAATAAAAACTATAGATGAAATTGATAGATATCTAGAACTAATAGGAACAATGTATAAAATAATGAGCAATATTGCTAATCCTATAAAAGAAGAAAGTAGTTTTATTGAAAATATTATAAATAATAATGAACTTTTAAAAGGTCAATCGTATGAAAAAATAAACTCAGGTTTCACTAATACAATCTATCAAGTAGGAAAATATATTATAAGAATATGTACAGATAAAGAAAATGAAGTAAGATTCAAAAATGAAATAGACTTCTATACATTGCATCAATCTAACTTCACACCTAAACTTTATCTTGGAGATACATCAAAAAATATTATTCCTTACTTTTATGAAATAATAGAAAAAATAGATGGTTATACACTATATGAAATATGGTATAAACTAAATGACGATGAAAGAGAAAAAATTATTAAAGATATTATTAAAATTTTAAAAGAATTTCATTCTATAAAAGTAAAACCTAATGATTTTAAATCATACATACAAGAACTAATAATAAAATCTATTAAAGAAAGTAACATTAAAATAGATTCCATAGATAAACTAATATCAAAATGTGATATATACTTTAAAGAAAATAAATATAGCTTAATTCACAATGACTTACACTTTGATAATTTTATTTATAATCAAGATACTTTAAAATTAATAGACTTTGAAAGATGTATAATTGCCCCAATAGATTATGATTTTAAAATATTTAATAGATATAATAAAGAGCCATGGAAGTGGGCAAGCTTTAAAACAGATATGCTTACAAATGAGACAGACTATCAAAATTTAATGGATTTGTTTATATCTAATTATTCTGAATTAGAAAGTATTCCTTATCTTAAAGAAAGATTAAATATTTATTTAATTATAGATTATATAAAAGAATATAAACATACAAGAGACGATAATCTTTTGAATAAAATAACAAAAATGATAGAAGAACTTATTTAAAAACGTTTTTTTATCGTTTTTTTGTTTTTATATTTAATTTGTGTTAGAATAACCTTCCAAAAGGGGGATTAATATGGCTAAAGAATATATTGATTACAAAGAAACAATTGAACTATTTGTTTATAGCCTTCCTAGAGAACTAAAAAGTGAGCAAAAAACTCCAAGAATAAATATTATTTTTCCAGAAAGTGCTTTTAAACTTTTTGAATATGTAAAAAATAATCCCTTTACCAAAGAAGGATATATCGTTCCTGATATTACAGATAAAGACATCGAAAAACTAAGACCATATAATCAAAACGATCCTAACACTCCAACAATATATGTTAGAAATCCTGTCATATTTTTTGAACTATTAACCGACTTAATAAACACCTTATTAGATTTTCGTGAAAAGTATAATCGTGGAATAAGTAGTGGAAGAGCAGCTTTAATTCATGATTTTAAAAATATTCTTTTACGAATGAATGTGACAGACTTAACTAATATTGAAGAATTCTTAAAAAAGCAAATAGATTTCTTTAAAAATAATACTTGGGATGATTATATAATTCATGATGAATTTATTTCTTCATGTCATAGAGAGGGAATATTTGAGGAGTATCAGATTTTATCATATAAAGAATATAATGCTTGTTGGTGTGAAACAAGCGAAAAAATGTCTTTTGTATTATATAATCCAAACAAGAAAAATGAAAATGTTCATACAATACCAAGTGTTTTATATGGTCTAAGGGAAGAAAATGGTACAACAACTTGTTATATATACGCTATTCAAAATCCTAGTGACTATATACAAAACAAAAAAATAGCAAGAAAACTTTATAAATTAAATAAAGAAGTAGAAAATCCAAATGTTCATCCAAGTCAGGTTCTAGCTTTAAAAATATTTATTGAAATGTTATCTAGAGTAGGAATTACCAATATAAAAGTTCCATGTTTACAAGTATTAAATTATCGATATCATGAAATACTTTCAAGGAATGCTAAAGAAAATATGAAAAAGTGGACCAAAGAACTTTTAGAAGAACTAAATAATAATAAAACATTAAGTAATAAAAGAAAATTAAATGAATATAATTGGGATAAAACATGGGCAAGTCATGTAGTTGATAGAGAAGATGATATTGAGTATGCTAAAACAGAAGGGCTATTTAATATCTTCTATCGTGTAGCTGAACAATTCGATTTAATAGAAATTTTAAACGACCCATTTATTGAAGATGAATATTTACGTTTTCGAATAAAAAATTTAAAAAAACTAAGTAAATCAAAATAGATTTACTTTATTTTTTGTCAAAATATAATATAAATAATTAAAAAACAGTAATAAAAAAACATATTATGTTATAATCTTTAAGGAGTGTGATAAAATGTTAGAAATATTAAAAGCTATACTATTTGGTATAGTTGAAGGAATAACTGAATGGTTACCAATTTCATCTACAGGACATATGATTCTATTAGACGAATTCATCCATTTAGGAGTAAGTGAAGAATTCTATAAATTATTCGAAGTAGTAATTCAATTAGGAGCAATCCTAGCAGTAGTAGTAATGTACTTTAAGACAATATTTCCTTGGGGATTTGGTAAAACTAAAGAAGACACAAAAAATACTTTAAACCTTTGGGGTAAGATATTAGTTGCATGTATTCCAGCAGCAATTATAGGAATATTATTTGATGATTGGCTAGATGAACATCTATATAATAGTGTAGTAGTATCTATAGCACTAATTGTTTATGGTATTGTATTTATTGTAATAGAATCTAAAAACTTTGGTAAAAGAAATACTAAAAAATTAAATGATATTACATACAAACAAGCACTTGGAGTTGGAGGATTTCAATTACTTTCATTAATACCTGGAACAAGTAGAAGTGGTTCAACTATAATTGGTGGTTTAATCTTAGGCTTAGAAAGAAGCATTGCTGCTGAATTTACTTTCTTCTTAGCTATTCCAGTTATGGTAGGTGCATCATTCCTTAAATTAGTAAAATATGTTTTAGATGTTGGATTTGTCTTCCAAGTATCAGAATTATTACTTCTTGGAATAGGTTGCTTAGTTGCATTCATTGTCAGTATTTTAATTATTAAATTCTTAATGAATTATATTAGAAAACATGACTTCAAAGTATTCGGTTGGTATAGAATTGCACTAGGTATCTTAGTCCTAGCTTACTTCATATTTATAAAATAATTTTAGAAAACAAAATTTTTTCTACCATAATGATAAAGTGATATATCTAAAAAGATATATCGCTTTTTTTAAAATTCTACACTAAAAAACAAAAATATTAATAAAATAAATAAAGTTGTATATGATATAATTATATTAGAGCCAAACTCTACAAAGTTGAGCGAAACTCTACCAAAGTTGAGCAAGACTCAACCTCCAAAATAATAAAAACGTGATATTATTACCACAGAAGAAGTATTTCTTCAAAAAAGATTGGAGGTGAAAAATTAATTATGAAAAAAACAAGAAAAATAATAGCATCATGTTGTTTGTTGTTAATTGTATTCGCAGGAATAGGTTTTGTAAATGCTAAACTTTTATGGGGCATTACGACATCGATTGCATCTGGTAATACACTTACTTCTCCAAATGTTAATGCAACAGGTGACAATGCAGTAGTTGAATTAACACCAGGAGGATTTACAAATACTTCAAATGCAAAAAAATCATTAGTAACAATTGAAGTAAAAGACGGAACAGAGTATACAGCAGCATCATCAGTAACAGAAAATCTATCTTTAGCATGCCATACATGGTTTTATAACGATATTGGAGCTGGAACCTGGAGATTAAAAATAAAACAAGCTAACGCAAGAGGTACAATAAAATATGTGGGCATCACTAACGCTAGCATTGGTTTTAGTGGATAATAATATAAGGGCACTCTTATAAAGTGCTCTTATAAAATATTTTATGGGAGTAAGTATTATGAAAAAAATTATAAATGTATCATTAAAAACAATATTAAGAGATAAGATTACTAAATTAGCCATTATTATCATAGCATTCACATTTTTTACTGGAACAATTATTTCTATTTATCAAAATGGTGCAGAAAAAAATTTATATTATAATCCAAGGGGTAAGTATGTTAAAAGAATGATTATGGTTGGTAAATTAGAAGACATGGATTTACAAGAACAAAAAAAAGAATTAATACAGCTTGATCATATATTAGATGTTATGCCAAATTATGATATCGCTTCTATGGTTTTTGAAAACAATGAATTTAAAACTAAAAATACTGATGGTAAAATAAAAGCATTTACAGCAAGTAATTCTACAATTCCTAAAATAGAAGAAGGAACTAACTTTCCTGATAATGAAGGTATGTATTTAATCTGCCCACAAAAAATGTATGCAAATTTATCAATGTTTTATTATAAACAAGTATCAAAAATAACAAACAAAGATAGGATTAATACGAGTGACTATATTGGAAAAAAATTAAATTATAGCTTTAGCGCATATGATGAAAATGGATATCCTAAAACTAAGAATATTGATATTACAATAGTTGGAACATACAGAGTAGATGACCATTTATTATATGATAATATTTGTTATATGAACGAGAACTTAAAAAAAACAGCTTTTAATGAAAAATATATTGATCGTTATAAAGATAAACCTTTAATAGAAAAAGAAGATGAAATGAATCTAGTTATAATTGACGATTATAATAATTTAGATAAAGTAATAGACGAAATATCAAAATTAAATTATGGATATTCCACAATGTCTACAACAGATGAATCATTTTTGACAGAACTAAAAAAATCAACAAAAGCATTTTGTAAAACTGCAATTACAATAAACCTAATAATCATGTTTATTTTTTTCACCATTTCGCTAAATAGAAATAAAAAGAGATACAAATTATATGAATTTTTAGGATATTCAATCTCACAAATTCAGAAAATTAATCTAATAACTAATCTTTTAATAACTATGTTAGCATTCTTAGTTTCAATTATTATTTCTATATTCTACAAATATATATTACAAATAATTATTTACTATAGACCATTTATTTTTAATAAATATGAAATAATATTTTCAATAAAATATTTATTTTTAATATTTATCATATCATTTATAATGACAATAGTAATTTCTATAATAAATAATATTTATTTAAAATACAAATTAATTAAACTTAATAATTAGAAAGGCAAAAAAATGAATAAAGTAGTATTAGAGTGTCAAAATATCAAGAAAACATATAAAAAGAAAAATAAAAGATTAATCGTTTTAAAAGACGTAAACTATAAATTTTTAGCAGGAAAAGTATATGCCATAATTGGTAAAAGTGGCGCAGGAAAAACAACCCTAATAAATATTTTAGGACTATTAAAAAAAGCAGATAAAGGTAAAATAATACTTGATGACGAAGATGTAACGAAAATAAGTGAAAATAAATTGGCATTTATTCGTAACACAAAGCTAGGATTTGTATTCCAATCATTTTATTTAGATCACTTAATGACCGCTGAAGAAAATATAAAGCTACCAATGCTAATTAATAAAAATTTAAGTAATGAAGATATAAGAAAAAGAGTAAAAAGTCTATTAGAAGAAGTAGAAATCGAAGAAAGAAACACTCATTTCCCTAAAGAATTATCTGGAGGAGAACAGCAACGTGTTGCTATTGCGAGAGCATTGGCTAATGATCCAGAAATAATATTAGCTGATGAGCCTACAGGTTCATTAGACCCAGAAAATGAACAAAAAATTTTAAATATTTTAAAATCACTATCTCAAAAAGGTAAATGTGTAATTATAGTAACACATAGCGAAACTGTTAGAAAATACGCAGATATTATACTAGAAATAAGAGAAAATTCTATAAAAGAGGTCAAATATGAAAGAGTGTCTAAAAAGTAAATTTCGTGACAAAGAAAAAAATGTTCTTTCAATATTCGCAATATTAGTAACCGCAATATTAGTAATATCATCTTTTTATGCACTTTTATTCTATAAAGATGCGTTGAATAGATACATTGACAAAAAAGAAGAAAATAGAACTTTGATAATATATAACTATGGTAAACAAATATCAGATAAAGAATTAGATACTATATTAGAAATAGAACATATAATAAATAAATATGAAGAATATACAAACTGGAATTTAAAGTACAAGCAATATGAAATTATTCCAACTAATCGTAAAGAAATAAAAACAAACGTGACAAAAGGAAGAGACTTAGTATCAAACGATGAGGTTCTAATTAACAAAGCTACTTCTTCAAATTATAAAATTACAATTGGTGATAAAATAAAATTAAACGATAAATATGAAGTAACTGTAGTAGGAATTGTAGATGAAAATTCAGCTCCTAAAGCTTACTTTAATATAGAAAAATTAAGAGAATTAGCAGTTTTAGAAAACGCATTTCTATATAAAATAAATTTAATAGTAGATGAATATAAAAATTTAGAATCAGTAAAAAAAGAACTGACCAAATTAGGATATGATTCAGAAATAAATGACGCGTTGGACCAAGAAGTAAATGAAATGAAAAAAGCAATTGACTCCATCCAATCTGGAGTTTATATAGTTTTATTTTTTAATTTAATATTAACAATTTTTATTTTTAAATATTTAATTAAATTAGAGAATAAAAACAATGCACTACTAAAAATTCTTGGATTCAAAATTGTAAAGATAGTTTTAATAAATGCATTACATTTCTTGATTTTATGTATAATAGCTTTATTAGGTGAAATAATTTTATATATACCAATTAAATTGATTTTTGATATATTTAACATATTCACATTGTCATATGTTGAATTTATAAAAATAACATTATTAATTCTAGCATTACACTTATGTATATTATTGATTTCAACTATCATAAATTTTATTAAAATGAGAAACATTGATATGCTAAATATTATAGAAGAACAATAATGTTCTTTTTTATTATTCGTATTTAAAAATAGAAAAATCATTATGTTTTTAAACTTTACAAATACTCTATAGGGGTATATAATTAAATTGGTGATAAAAATGAATGAATGTAAAAATTGTCATGAGTGTGTAAGAAAGAAAACTCGTACAGAAGAAGAGAAGAAACGTATTAATAAAAGACTAAATATCATCGAAGGTCAAATAAAGGGTGTAAGACAGATGATTACTGATGAAAGATATTGTGCAGATATATTAATTCAAATTTCAGCAATAGATAAATCCTTAAAGAGCTTAGGTACAGAATTACTAAAAAATCATTTAAGTACATGTGTTGTAGAAGACATTAAAAATGATAAATTAGAGGTAATAGATGAAATAGTATCATTATTTGAAAAAATGAATAGGTGATAAAATGAAAAAAGTAATATTAAGTATTGAAGGTATGACTTGTAGCGCTTGCTCAAGCGGTTTAGAAAAATATTTAAATAAACAAGAACATATTTTAGATGCTTCTGTAAATCTAGTAATGGCAACTGCAAGTATTAGTTATGAAGAATCCTTAACTTTAGAAGACCTAAATAGATTTATCAAAGAAGCAGGTTTTAAATCACTTGGTGTTTATGATGATAAAAAAGAATATAAAGAAAATAAAAAAAGTAAAATATATCTAATCATTTTTGGAATTATAGCAGCATTAATAATGTATATTTCTATGGCTCATATGTTCCACTTAAAAGAATTACCATTCCTAAGTATTCATAAAAATCCTGAAAATTACTCGATAAGTTTACTAATACTTGCATCTACGTTCTTAATTTATGGTTTTGACATAATAAAAAACGGTTATAAAAATTTAATTCATAAAACACCTAATATGGATACACTTGTAAGTATAGGAGTATTAAGTAGCTACATCTATAGCTTATATAATACAATAATGGTTATAAAAGGTTATCCAGAATATATACATATATTATATTTTGAATCAGTATCAATGGTCATATTTTTCATCAAATTAGGAAGGTTTATTGATTCAAAAAGCAAAGATAAAACAAAAGAAGCAATTAAGAAGTTATCTTTAATAACACCAGAAAAAGCTTACTATTTAGAAAACGGAAAACAAAAAGAAATAACTATTGATGAAGTACGTGTTGGTATGATTCTAATTGCTAAACCAGGTATGAAAATAGCTGTTGATGGAATTATAACAAAAGGAGAAACTCATCTAGATGAAACTTTCATAACAGGTGAATCTCTTCCTGTAAAAAAATCAATTAATGATAAAGTTATTGCTGGAAGTATTAATTATGATGGAACTATTGAATATAAAGCAGAACA
Source organism: uncultured Bacilli bacterium (assembly GCA_910584655.1). Taxonomy (GTDB): domain Bacteria; phylum Bacillota_I; class Bacilli_A; order RF39; family UBA660; genus Coprovivens. The sequence continues at coordinate 106,580 of CAJUBJ010000002.1, read as the reverse complement.
TATTGGTCGTGATTCAACAATATCAGGAATAGTAAAACTAGTTCTAGAAGCAACAAACACTAAAACTAAAATAGCTAGGCTTGCAGATAAAATAAGTAGCTACTTTGTTCCAATTGTTTTAATAATTGCTTTTCTTTCCATTCTGATTAATTTAATTTTAAAAGTACCATTTAATGAGACCCTAAATACATTTGTATCAGTCTTAGTTGTAGCTTGCCCTTGTGCTTTAGGCCTTGCAACTCCATTAGCTATAGTAGTTAGTGAAGGATTATGTGCAAGTAATGGTATCCTAATAAAAAATAGTGAAACATTAGAAATTATAAATAAAGTTGACACTATAGTATTTGATAAAACAGGAACACTTACATATGGTAATTTAAAAATATCTGAGTTTTATAACTATAGTAATGAAAGTGATAACCGTCTACTTAGCAAAATATGTAGTTTAGAAATGAATTCCTCTCATCCTATAAGTTCATCCTTTAATGATTACCAACAAGAAAATAATCTTCCTTTACAAGAGGTTACTAATTTTAAAAATATAGAAGGTATTGGCATTCAAGGTATGATTAATGATGACGAAATTTATTTAGGTAATGCTAAAATTTTAAAAAAACTAAAAATAAAAAATGATCATAATAATGATGAAGAAAAGCTTACTAAAAATGCTAACAGTATAATCTATTGTGTAATAAATAAAGAAATAAAAGCCTTGATAGGAGTAAGCGATATTATAAGAGATAACGCTCAAGAAATAATCGAAGAACTAAAAAATAATAATTTAGAAGTAATAATGTTATCTGGAGATAATGAAATGACAGCTAATATTATCGCTACTAAGTTAGGTATAAAAAAAGTAATAGCAAACGTCTTACCTAAAGAAAAAACAAATGCTATTAAGAGACTTAAAAATAAAGGTAATATAGTTATGATGATAGGTGATGGTATAAATGATGCTCCATCCCTTGCAGAAGCTAATATTGGTGTATCTATAAGTAATGCAACAGATATTGCTATAGATTCTGCAGACGTTATTTTACTTAACGATGATTTAAAAAAAATAATCAATTTATTAAAAATTAGCAAACATACACTAAGAAACTTAAAACAAAATTTGTTCTGGGCATTCTTTTATAATATTTTAATGATTCCAGCTGCTCTAGGTTTTATTCCTAGCATAAGTTTAAATCCTATGTTAGCATCACTAGCAATGACAATAAGTAGTTTAACAGTAATATTTAATGCTTTAAGATTAAAAAAAATAAAGTTAGAAAGGAAAGATAATAATGTTTAATAAAAAAATAAAAAAAGTATTAGAAGTAGAGGGAATGCATTGTGGTCATTGTGCATCAAAAGTTGAAAATTCTCTTAAAGAAATACCTCCAATTTCTAAAGTAAAAGTTAATTTAGATAAAAAGCAAGTAGAAGTATATCTAACAGAAGAAGTAGATAATGACACTTTGATAAACGCAATAGAAAAAGTAGATTTTGAAGTAAAAAATATTATGTAAAAAATTTTAAGTAAATCACCAAGATTTACTTTTTTTATTATTTAATCGTGTTATAATTATTATGGTTTGATAATAGTAAAAGGTAGAGAAAGGAAAGGGATAAAATGTAGCTTAATATTTGTTTTTAAATTAAAAGGAAGTATAGGAGTAATTATGAAAAAACAAGTAGAAAACGAAAGCTTAAGATTAATGGTTTTTCAAAGTGCTGAAGAACTAGGACAAAAAATAGATGAGCACTTACTTAATATGTATGGCCTTGATAAAGAAGAATACACATTTATGGTTCCAATTAAAGAAAATTTCTTTGATGATGGTCACTTTAAGGTAGAAATAAAAGAAACTGTAAGAGGAAAAGATATGTTCATGCTAACAGACATCGGAAACTATAGTATTGAATATAAAATGCGTGGAATGATAAATCACACAAGTCCAAACGACTTAATTATTGAATTAAAAGATGGTATTGGAGCTTGTGATTGTCATGCCAAGAGCATTAATATTGTTATGCCACTATTATATGCAGGTAGACAACACAGAAGAAATACACGCGAAAATTTATTATGTGGAATGACCTTGCATGAACTAGATACAATGAGTCGTGTTAAAAGTTTTATTACTTTTGATGCTCATGATCAAGGTGTAGAACACGCTATTCATAATATGGAATTTGATAATGTATTCCCAACTAATACAATTTTAGAAAATTTAATAAATGATTTAAGTATGAATAGACTTAAAAAGTTAGTTTTTGTTGCACCAGATAATGGTGCTACAGGTAGAAGAAATGTTTATCTTAACTCATTTAATTCTAAATACATTCATCGTGAAGCAGGAAGTTTTATTAAACAAAGAGATTACAACAATCTAGTAGACGGAAAGTATCCAGTAATCGCACATGATTATTGTGGAATGAATGAACTTGATGGTTATACAGCTATTGTCAGTGATGATATGATTTCAAGTGGTGGATCAATGTTTGATTGTTTAGAAGAATTAAAAAAACGTAATGTCAAACATATATACGTAGTTGTAACATATGCTTTATTTACTAAAGGCGTAGAAAAATTTGAAGAATACTACCAAAACAAAATGTTAGATGGTGTTTATACAACAAATTTATCATATATCCCAGAAGAATATAAAAAATGCAAATGGTTACATGTTTGTGATTGCTCAAAACAAGTAGCTCAAATCATCTACAATATTCATAATGATTTATCTATTTCTAAAATAATGAAAGACAAATCATATCCAGTAAAACTTGTAGAAGAAAAATTTAATAAAGAAGGTAAATAGATTGTTCAAAACAATCTATTTTTTACTAAGATTAATAATAATTTTTTTTGTTATTTTACAAAAAAGAGGTATAATATAATAAGAGAGTATAAAAATTTTACTTTTTTCAAATTTTTAACTAAAATTTCACAATTTCTTAACAATTTATCAGTATATTTAATATCGAAAGGAAGATTATTAATGCCAACAAAAAAATCAAATATTATATGTTCTCATTGTGAAAAAGAAATTCCAAGTGAGAGTATATTCTGCCAATATTGTGGTGAAAAAATAGTAAAAGAGGAAAATAAATCCGCAAAAACAGAAACAGAAAAAATTGAAAAAGTAGCAGAACCAATAATAGAAGAAGAGGTAATTGCAAAAGATAATATAGAAAAAGTAACTAACTCTACAGAAGATAAAAACCAAAATGTTGAAATTATAATTAATGAAGAGAAAAAGGAAGAATCAAAGGAGACTAACTCTAATAATGAAATAATAGTCCCAATTGTAAATAATAAGTTTGAAAAATCTAAAAAATACATTTATCCAATTATAGCAGTTGTGGTAACCTTTATACTTTGCTTAGGTGCCTTTACATGCTTCTATCAGTATTATTTAAAGAACCTAGTTATTGAAACTACAAAAAGAGAAGTTACAGTAACAGACACAGGAATATCTGAAGCTGTTGAAAAAGTATATGATGCTGTTGTAGTTGTTGAAAGCTACTCAAAAAACAAATTATATGCAACAGGTACAGGTTTTGTATATAAAACAGATGATAAAGATGCTTATATTTTAACTAATAATCATGTTATAGAAGGTGCAGATGAAGTTAGAGTAGTTTTTACAAATAATAAAAGAGAAAAAGTTGATGTAGTAGGTAGTGATCAATACTCAGATGTTGCTCTTCTAGGAATAGATAAAGAAAAAATAATAAGCGTAGCTGAAATAGGAAATAGTGAAAATCTAAAATTAGGAGATACAACATTTGCTGTAGGTTCTCCATTAGATTCTTCAACATATGCATGGACTGTTACAAGAGGGGTTATATCTGGTAAAAACCGTACAGTAGCAGTTTCAGCATCAAATAGTAATGTTGCAACACAAGTAATGCAAGTATTACAAACAGATACTGCAATTAATAGCGGAAACTCTGGTGGACCATTATGTAATAGTAATGGTGAAGTTATTGGTATAACTAATATGAAATTAGCTAGTTCACAAGTCGAAGGAATGGGATTTGCAATCCCAATAGAAACTGCCGTTAAATATGCAGAAAAATTTATAAAAGGTGAAGAAATAACTTATCCATATATTGGAGTTACAGTTGCAGATGCTCAACCAACATATAGAGATCCTGATGCAAGTGGAGTATATGTTCAAGCAGTAGAATCTGGGTCACCAGCTTCTAAAGGTGGTTTACAAAAAGGAGATAAAATTTTAAAAATAAACGATGTTGAAATTGAAAACTCTTCATTCTTTAAATTCGAACTATACAAACATGACATCGGCGATAAAGTAGAAATAACAGTTGAAAGAGATGGAAATAAAAGAGTTTTAACTATTACCTTAGGAAGTAAAGGAATGAATGCATAAGATTAGTTTTATAACTAATCTTTTTATTTTTGTATTGTAAGTTAAATGTCACTTAAAGTGTCTATACTATTTTGTAGAGGTGAATATTATGCAATATATTGATACTATAAAAAAATCATTTTTATTCTTCCCCTTAATAGCTTTATTAATTACAATCCCTTTTATAATAAGTAATTATCATAAATATGGATCAATTCATAAATTAAGAGTACTTATAATTTATTCTTTCGTTTTATATCTTTTAACTATCTATTTTCTAGTTATCTTACCATTACCAAGTATAGAAGAGGTTAGAGCTTTAACAACACCTACTATGAACCTAATTCCTTTTTCATTCGTTAGTGATTTCATAAAAGAAAGTCCTCTTATCATAACTGAGCCATCTACATATCTTTTAGCTATTAAACATTCATCATTTTATGTTGTTATATTTAATATCTTCATGACAATTCCTTTTGGAATGTACTTAAAATATTATTATAAATGTAGTTTTAAGAAAACATTATTACTAAGTTTCTTACTCAGCTTATTTTTTGAACTTACTCAACTTAGTGGTCTTTATTTTATTTATCCTAGAGCTTACCGCTTATTTGATATAGATGATCTTATTTTAAACACATTAGGTGGAGTATTAGGATTTTATTTAATGTCACTAATAGATAGATTCCTTCCATCACGTGATAAAATTGATAAAGAATCAAAGGAACAAGGTCTTATTGTCTCACCATTACGAAAATTAACAATTACTTTCTTAGACTTATTTTTATATTTAATTCTAACAACAATATTGTATTTAATTATAGGTAATCGTCATACTATTATAATTTCATTTATTATCTATTACTTGATAATACCATTAATCTTAAATGTTACAACAATATCTGGTAAATTCCTAAATGTCAAGAAAACATTTAATAAAAATCCATTATTAAATGCAATAATTCATCCTATATTTAAAGCTTTTTATTACTTTATTTTACCATTCGCTCCTTTATTATTTATGATTTATATTACTAATTTTCATAATGTTATATTTATAAAAATAATCTTTACCTTTGGAACTATACTAATAATTCCTTTATTTTATTTAATAAATCTAATAACATTATTCAAAGATAACACTATGTTCTATGACAAATTATTTTCATTAGAATATAAAAGTACAATTAAATAATAAAATATTCTGTTATAATAATATTGGTGATAATATGGAAATATTAAATTACATTCAATATAACTCAATTTTAATCTTATCTTACTTTTTTATATCTTTTATAGCCTTAATACTAAGTATGATGACCAATAAACAATCTAATGACTTGTTATTTTCTTCATATCGAAGCTCTTTATTTAATCCTTTAACTTATATAAGATTCTTTACTCATATATTAGGTCATGATAACTGGCGTCATTTTTCATCAAACTTCATGATTATCTTACTTATTGGACCAATGACAGAAGAAAAATATGGTACAATAAACCTACTAATAATGATTTTGATTACAGCATTCATTACTGGTATAATAAACTCTCTAGTTAGTAAAAATAAAATTTTAGGAGCTAGTGGAATTGCCTTTATGTTAATAATTCTAAGTTCTTTTGTGAATATTGAAACAGGAAAAATTCCTTTAACTCTCATCTTAATATTTATATTTTATATAGTTAATGAAATATTAGATGGATTGTTTAAAAAAGATAACGTATCACATTTAGGACATTTAATTGGTGCTATATGTGGAATTATCTTTGGCTTTTATATAAAATAATTAAGTCATCAAATATCAAATTATAGTATAATTAAAATAATAAAAAGATTTAATTACAAAAGGAGTAAAACTATATGAAAAGTGTGACCATTAATAAAGAAGTTAATAAAAAAATGAGAAGTCTTAGTAATACAATATATATTATTGCACGTATACTATGGATTATTTGCTCTATAGCTACAATCATAATTGCTATAGGTGGATCATTTTTAATATTTGGCATTAGCAATCTTAAAGTAGATTATAATAATAATGTAGTAATATTTGGTGAGACAATAGATGTTGAATCTAGTGCTAATGCTGTTGGAGCTAATAAAGAATATGTTGAAATAGGACTAAATATTATTAAAGATTTATATAAAAAGGATAATGGTAATAGTATAAAAATGTTTTTTATTTTTTCTGTACTAAGTGCTATTATTGAACTATCAATTATTATTTTCTTGCTAATAAAAGTAGATAAACTTTTCAAAAATATTTCTATGAAACCAACACCATTTATAAAAGAAAATTCTAAGTTAATAAGAACTATTGGATATGTCTTAACATTAAATATAATAATATCTTTTGTTTTATCATATATCTTAAATAGTATAATCGCATTAGGTGGAAAAGTAAGCTTGAATTTATCATATATAATTCTTATATTAATAATATTCTGTACATCACACATTTTTGATTATGCTAGAGAAATTCAAAGTAACATAACGGAAAAAGAATAGATTACTAAAAATAAAAATGAAACATCATAGTTTCATTTTTTAATTTAAAATAAATATCCCTATTGTTAAATAAGTAGCAAACAATATCCATAACAAATAAAAGGTATTTAAATAAGCACTAATTTTACATTTTCTATAGAATAAATAAATCATATATATAACAAAAATATCTAATAATAAAATCCATATGCAAGAAATAAATCTCCATTTAAGTAGAAAAAATATTATTGACCACATAGCATTTATAAATAACTGAATATAATAAATAATGCTTTCATAAGTTATATCATCTTTGTATTTAGTATTTAATAAGTAAAATGAAATTCCCATTAAAAGATAAATAATAGTCCAAGCTATAGGAAATAATATACTAGGTGGCGTAAGTGGGGGCTTAATTAATTCATTATAATCTATACTATTTGCAATTAATAATGATACAATCCCTCCAATAATTAAAGGAAATAATAAATAAAATCCATTTTTTAATATTTTTTTCATAGTATCAACCCTCATAAGCTATATTATGCACTTTTCTAATTCTTTATACATAAAGTGCAACTAATCTTTACAAAAAATGCTTAAATTTTTAAAAAGTGCAACTAAAAAGATATATTAATTTATATCTTTATGTCTTATAATAATACTAAGGATGTGAGGAAATGAATAAAATAAGTAACATATTGTGGGGATTGGTTTTAATAGCATTAGGAATAATATTTGGTTTGAATGCCTTGGAGATAACAAATATAAATATTTTCTTTGATGGTTGGTGGACTTTATTTATAATAGTTCCTTGTTTTTTCGGCTTATTAAATAAGAATGATAAGACAGGAGATTTAATTGGTTTATTAATTGGTGTAGCTTTATTACTAGGTTGTCAAGATATTATAAGATTTAGAACTATATATAAACTTATATTACCAACAATTTTAGTAGTAATAGGATTATCTGTAATCTTTAAAGGTACAATAAGAGCCAAAATAAAAGACGAAATAAAAAAATTAAATAAAACAAATGATAAAGAATATTGCGCAACATTTGGAGGTCAAAATTTAGACTTTAGTAATGAAAAATTCACTGGATGTAATTTAGACTCTATTTTTGGTGGTATAAAATGTGACCTTACCAAAAGTAAAATAAATGAAGATGTTGTAATTAACGCATGTGCTGTTTTTGGTGGAATTACTATTTATACTCCAGAGGATGTTAATATTAAAATTACATCAACACCTATCTTTGGTGGAGTATCAGATGAAAGAAAAAATAAAACTAATGATGCAAAAGTTACCATTTATATAAATGCAACTTGCATATTTGGAGGTGTAGAAATAAAATGAGTGACATTCAAAGAGTAATAAAATATATTGCAATTGCTTTTGCGATATATTTAGTCGTAATGATAATAGGTGGTTTATTAACTTTTTTAGGTAGTATGTTTTTATTTTTCGGAAATGATAAAGGCATCACAAAAGAGATGAATATGCTAACATTTGATAATAAATATGAAATAAAAGAATTAAATATAGATATCAAAGCAGCCAGTCTTATCATTGAAGAAAGTGAAAACTTTGCTATTAAAACTAACAATTCTTATATAAGTCTTGATCAAAATAAAGAAATATTAACTATAAAAGAAAAAAGCCATAGATGGTTTAGAGATAATAATGAAAGTAAGTTAATCATATACCTTCCTAAATCAATTCAATTCGATAAATTTAGAATTGATGCAGGAGCAGGTAAGATAGAAATTGATAATATAATATCAGAAGAAATTAATTTGTCATTAGGCGCAGGTCAAGTAATAATAGATAACTTAGAAGCTACTAAAAAATCTAAAATAAGTGGCGGAGCAGGTGAGATGATTATAAAAAATGGTCTTCTAAATAACCTTGATTTTGATATGGGAGTAGGTCACGTTAAAATAACTTCTGCATTAAAAGGTGATAGTGATATTGATGCAGGAATTGGTGAACTTGAGATAAACATTTTAGGTCCAGAGTCTGATTATGAACTAGAAGTTGAAAAAGGTATAGGACGTATTGAAGTTAATGGAAAAAGTTTAAATAATGATTCAAAATATGGAAACGGAATAAATAAAATTGAAATAGATGGTGGAGTAGGAAAAATAGATATTAGATATCAAGATAAAGAACCAGCTAAAGAAAATACCTCTTCTGAAAATAATAATCAAGACACATTTACAAAAACATATAAAGTATTAAATAAGACTTCTTTTAATGAAGAAAATTCATACTATCTAACATTACAAATATTCCAAGGAGAAGTAGATACAATTATTATTAAAGATTTAAAAACTAACATAGTAGAAAATAAAACATATGAATTTGTTTTTGAAAAAAATAGTACAGTAAAAACAGAAGACAATATTAAATCCATTTTTAATAACTACAAACTTGTTGAAGTAAAAGAAACTGATAAAGTTGGATTAAATCAAGTTCAAGATAAACTAAACTAAGAGAAATTTATTTCTCTTTTTATTATGGTATGATAAAATAAAAAACATTGGTGATACTATGAAGACAACAAAATTAATTATAAAATATCAAAACAAGTATATATGTGATAATGTTCATAATGAAATAAGTTTTATTTGGATTCCACCTTATTCATCAGAAAGTTCTTTTTCCAATGTTGATATTTTTCTATCTTTATTATGTTCTGGTAATATGGGTAACACTTATGAAGCAATAAGAAGTCTAAACTATGCTGAAGGACAAGAAATATTTGAAGACTATTTCTATGCTGATAGTCTGTCTAGATTAGATGATGAAACATACTTTTATGATTTAGATGAAGTTTTATCATATGCATATGAGTCTATAAAAAACAAAATAATTAAGAATTTAACAAATCTTCCAGGTACATTGGTTTTATATACTTTAGAAGAACTAATTAGCGAATCACAGAAAGAAATGTTAAAGAAAGAAGAATTATTTAATCAAGATGAAGATATTCCATTTCTATTTGCTTGCAATGTTCATCAAGTAGATAAAAAGTTATTAAATATATTAACAAATTATGAAAAAAAAGTAGGGAATAATGATGTTTTATTGCTATATTCAGGAGGAAAGGATTCAACTCTTGCAGCAATAAGATTAAGAAATGCCGGATATAATATTCATTTTATTCATTTTGATAATGGACATATGATGGACTCTGATAAACCTTATTTAACATTTCAAAAAACATTCGCTAATCAAGAAGGATATATTTTTAAATATGAAAATCGCGCTATAAATATTGCTAATTTATTTAATAGTTATTTTAATAGTTGGAGAGAAGAACATGGGGATAATTTAAATGGTTATAATTTAGATTCAGAAATAAGATGTTTATCATGTCGTATGGCAATGTATACAAAAGCAATTATATATGCTAAAGAAAATGGCTTTAAGTATATTGCCGAGGGAGCTCGAATAAGTCAAAAGTTTATGTTAGAACAACCAGCAATGATTAATAGATTAAAAAAATTAGCAGAAAATTATGGGATTGAATTACTATTCCCAGTCTTAAATCTTGTAGATGATGAGGAAGAAAAACAAGAACTAATCGAGAACGGCTTTTCTTCTAAAGGATGGGAGTCAAAATGTTTGCTTGGCCGTCCTGCTATGGATAAAACTGCAAATGATGAAAATTCAATACTTGCATATTATGATACACTATTAAAAAAATACACTAAAAAAATAATTGGTCAAGAAAAATGAACAAATTGTTAAAAGAATTTAAAAGTTAGGCATAATATTATATTGGTGATAATATGTTTAAACTTAAAGATGCTTATTATGCAGCAAGTGTTTTAAATGTAAAATTTGATAAATATACTCCAGAAGAATTTCTTGATGGAATTAACATTGAATTAGAGCATGGTACAATAAATTATAAAACAAATGTAACAAATAATAATTTAATCACAACTGCTAAAATAGCTCTTGCTCATTTAAATGAATTTCCTAATTACTATAATCCAGAGTATGGTTTAAGAAAATTTGAAAAATTTCTAGAAAGTAAATTAAAAGAGCGAAAATATCATAGATAAATTTAAAAAAGTATAAGTTCTATGTTATAATGTTAACGCAAGGAAGTGAACTTTATGGAGTATAATGTAATAAAAAATGCAGATAAAATAGTAAGTGAAAGCCCTTATGTAGTAAATAACCCTTCTAAATATAAAAATAAATGGAATGATTTATTTGGTAATAAAAATCCTATTAAACTAGAACTAGGTATGGGAAGAGGAGATTTCATTATTGAAATGGCCAAAACATATCCTAATATTAATTTTATCGGTTTAGAAATAAATGATTCACAAATGGTTATGGCTGTTAGAAATCTAGAAAGACTTAAATTACCAAATTTAAAATTAATTAATGCAAATGCTATGAATATCGCTGATTATTTTGGTAAAGAAATTGACACTATCTATCTTACATTCAGTGAACCATGGCCAAAGAAAATAGATGAAAAGAAAAGATTTACTCATTTTACATATCTAAAGTTATATGACAGAATCTTTAAAAAACATAAACATATAATTCTAAAAACTGATAACAAAGGATTATTTGCTTATTCACTAGAAACATTATCACAATACTGGTATGTATTTGATAAAATAAGCTTAGATTTACATAATGACGAAAGACAAATATCTAATATTATGACTAACTATGAAAAACAATACCAAAAAGAAGGACGTCCTATATATTATATTGATGCTTCATTTACTAATTAAGAACTAATTTTAGTTCTTTTTTTATTTCTATAAATAATTAAAGATATTAATTTTAAATATTATTCTTGACAATTGTTATATAGTGTTATATATTATGTATAACAGTTAAAGGAGGAGACTATGAAAATAATAATTAGTAACAGTAGCCCAATTCCAATATATGAGCAAATAAAAAATGCAATTATATCGCAGATTATGAATGACGAGTTAGCTAGTGGAGAATCACTTCCTTCAATTCGTAATCTTGCCTCTGATATTAAAATAAGTGTAATGACTATAAAAAAAGCTTATGATGAATTAGAAAATGAAGGATACATTATAATTCGCCAAGGTAAAGGGGCATTCATAGCACCAAAAAATACTGAATTAGCAAAAGAAAAAGCAAAAAAAGAAATAGAAGATCATATCTATAAAATTATTGAATTATCTAGTAAATTTAATATTGAAAAAAAAGATATATTAGATTTATATGAATATTTAAGTGGGAGAGAAGAATAATGAAAAATGCAATAGAAATAAAAGAAGTAACAAAAAAATATGATAATAAATTTGAATTAGGACCAATTAATTTGTCTATACCATCAGGAAATATTATTGGTTTAATAGGTGAAAATGGAGCAGGCAAAACAACTTTAATAAAATCAATATTAAATATTATAAGTGTAAAAAATGGTTCAATAAGAGTTTTTGATAAAGACATAAAAGAAGATGAAATAAAAGAAGATATAGGTGTAGTATTAGATGATATGTTTTTCCCAGAAATACTTACAGCAAAAGATATAAATATTATTATGAAAGATATTTATAAAAATTGGGATAAAGATTTATTTCAGAAATATTTAAATGATTTTAATTTGCCAACAGACAAAAAAATTAAAGAATTATCAAAAGGTATGAGGAAAAAACTTGAAATAGCTACATCACTAGCACACAAACCAAAACTTCTTATTTTAGATGAACCAACTAGTGGATTAGATCCAGTAGTAAGAAGTGAAGTTCTAGATATTTTCTTAAACTTTATAAAAGATGAAGAACATACAATACTCTTATCAACTCATATAACAAGTGACTTAGAACACATTGCTGATAAAATAATATTTATAGATAAAGGCAAAGTATTACTAGAAGAAAATCGCGATGAGTTATTAGATAACTATGGAATCTTAAAATGCAGTATAGAAGAATTTGATAAGATATCACCTAATGACATAATTAAATATAAAAAGCAAAAATATAATTACGAAATATTAATTAAAGATAAAAATAAATTATCTAAAAAATACAAAAATTATATTATTGATAAAATAACACTTGAAGAACTAATGGTTCTTATGATAAAAGGAGATGTAAAATAATGTTAGGATTAGTAAAAAAAGATTTACTTATGGTCAAAAGTAATTTAAAAATAATAGCTATTATTTTAATTGTATTTGCTATTATGGCTCTAGATGGTGAAGGTGATTTATCTTTTGTACCAGCTATGACTAGTGTAATGATATTCTTATCAACATTTAGTTATGATGAATACAATAAATTTGATGCTTTTGCTATTACTTTTCCTAATGGAAGAAAAAATATAGTAAAGTCTAAATATATTGCTAGTTTATTTTTAATATTTTTATCAATAGTACTTACTATTATTGCAACAATTGGAATAGGGTATATGAAAAAAAGTATAGACTTAGATTATATTTTATCAACTTCTATTGGATGTATATTTGCTTGCATTTTAATTCAATCAATTCTTTTTCCTATTATATTTAAATTTGGTATAGAAAAAGGACGTATTGTCTTATTTGTAGGAGCATTTGGAATATCTGCTATCATAGCTCTTATTGCAAAATTGAAAATATTTAAAATGTCTATTTCTCCCGTATTATTATCATTTTTAGAATCAAACTTATTACTAATACTTCTTATAACTTCAATCTTTATGTTAATTTTCTCTTATATCTGTTCTAAGAGAATATATTTAAAAAAAGAATTTTAAAAGTAACACTAAAGTTACTTTTTTATGTTATTATAATATGCATTAAATACTTTAGGAGGAAAAAAGATGTTAAAAAATAGATATTTTACTATAGAATTAGGTAATAAAGAAAAAACAACATATTTTTTAAGAGTAAAAAAAGATTTTTATGTAGAAGGAATAGTAACTAACGGAACAGAATTATTACAAGGATATTTCTATTTGTATAAAACTATTCAATTAAATATATTAGATAACAAAGATACAACTTCTACAATCTGTGAACATAAAGGTATAATAGGAAAAATAAATGAAGGAGTATCATTAACAGGCCTAGATGAAGATTTCATCTCATATGGTAGGGGCGAAAAAATCCCAATATCAATAGAAGAAATAGATGAGAATAGTGAACTCATTAGAAAATTAGATTATCTTCTAAGAAATGCCATAAAAAATTTATCACCAAACAATAAAAGTATTTATGATTACTTTGCCTCTAAAAGACTGTCTTTCTTTAAAGAATTAAAAAGTGAAGCAAATTCGCCTATACATTCGATAGATGGAAGAACTTACGTAGCTGTTGATGATCCAAAATCTGGTATAACACGTGAAGATTTAAAAGAAATTGAAGCATATCTTTTAAGCTTAGCTACAAATAAACAATCACCTAAAGGGAAAGATGAAACAGGTAAAAAGTTAAGAAAAAGAAAATCTAAAAAGTAAAATATCTTTATTCAAAATGTGTTATAATAATGGATATTAAATGATAAAGAGTTGATAGTATGGATGAGATTATTACAAATGAATTTATTGCTTATAAATCAGGATTTATTGATGGGAAATGTGAAATATTAACTCAAATTGTAGAAAATGAAGGAATGAATCTTTTTGTAAAAGAAACATTCGGAGCAGATGAAAAATCTTGGTATAGTTATGGTTATGATGACGGATATAATCACTATTTAAGTGAATTTCTAACGACTAAGAAAAATCCAATAGGTGAAAGTAGAAAAAATGAAACAGAAGCTTTAAAGGATTGTTTTGCTAAAAGAGTAATTGAAATTAACAAATCAGAAAATAAAGAAGTCCCAATTGCAAAATTCAGAATATAAATATATTTAAATATAAATACCTAAAAATAATAATTTACATAGAAAAAGCAGATAATTCTGCCTTTTTTATTTACTAAAATATTGAAATTATACTTTTATTATAATATTATAAATAATAACATTTTTAGAGGTGTTTATATGAAAGAAATTAACTTAAATAATACAGTTGCAATTATATTTAAAAAAGTAAGAATCAAAAAAGATAATTATATCTTAATACCTAGTGAAGTATCACTTGGATATTTAGATAATAATGAAATCTTTACAACAGAAAATAAAGAACATAGTTTATGTTCTTATACTAGTAAAGATATTTTAGAAGATGATAACAATGAATTAGTTTATGGTTGTCCAATTTTATATGACGAATTAGAAGATCTTTATGGTAAAAATTTATCTGATACAGAATTAATGTTTAGATATTTTACAGAAATATCAAAAAATATAACTTTTGCTCGTATTCAAAATAATCTTGTTAGAATAATTACAGAATCACTTAGTGAACTTGGTGTTTCAAAAACTAACACGAACAAAAAAGCAACACCAGTTGTAAAAACTGAGCAATCTAACTTGCCTGATTTGAAACATATAGATAATTTTGCTTTAGAAAGATATGTTAAAGAAAGAGTATTTGACGCTGATGACATTATTGAAGATATTTGTACAACTATTGCTATGAACTATAGTGCTAAAAATAAAAAAGATATTAGAACAATGCTTTCAATAGGTCCAACTGGGTCAGGTAAAACTATGACATATCAAGTAATAGCTGAGTATCTAGGTGTTCCATTAACTATTTATGACTGTAACTCTATAACATCAGCTGGATACGTTGGAAAAGACATCGAAGATTCTCTAAAAGAAGTCTATATAAACTCTGGGAAAAATCCTGAAATAGCATCAAAATCAATTCTTGTTTTTGATGAAGTAGATAAACTAGCAAGTCGTGGCAGTGATGTTAAAGATGTAGCAGTTCAACAAGCACTACTTAAATTACTTGAAGGATATAACTACAGATTTCCTCTAGTAAAAAATGGAACAGAAGTTTCACTAGATACATCCTTTATGACGATAGCATGCCTAGGTGCTTTTTCCTCTTTATTTGAAACAAAAGAAAAACATATAGGTTTTAATTTATCCTACGATGAAGCAAAATATGATGTTACAGATGAAGATTTAATTGAGTATGGTATGATTAGAGAATTAGTAGGGCGTTGGAAACATTTATTTATCTATAAAGCTCAAACTAAAGATTCATTAAGAAGAATTTTACTCGAATCAAAATGGAGTCCTTTATTACTTCAACAAAAAAGATATAGAGAAGAATTTAATACAGAACTTATCTGGGATGAATCATTCATAGATGCTTACATAGAAGAATCATTAGCCAAAAAAGCAGGAGGAAGAAGTCTATCTAAAATAGGAGCAAATGCTTTTGTAAAAATTGATCGTGAAGTCTTAAGAATGAGTCATGAAAACCCAGATATAAAAAGAAAAGTTTTAGTAAATAGTGAGACTATATATAATAATAAAAAGTTTAAAATCTAAAATTAGAACCAGTTTCTAATTTTTATTTTATAATAAAGTAATATTTTTAATAACTTATCATATATCTATATTCAAAATCACAAAAAAAAGTTATAATTATAATAGGTGATAATATGAAAAATAAAATAGTTTTAATAGGTTGTGGAAATGTTGGTATGAGTTATGCCTATGCATTATTAAATCAATATAGTTATGTAGATGAACTAATTTTAATCGATTTAGATAAGGAGAGAATAGAAGGAGAAGCAATGGACTTAAATCATTGTCTTTCTTATAGCCCTTCTAAAGTTTCTGTTAGAGTTGGAGATTATTTGGATTGTGAAGATGCTAGAATTGTAGTAATTGCTGCTGGTGCAGCTCAAGAAGTAGGAGAAACTAGAATGGATTTGATTCACAAGAATAGTAAAATATTTAAATCCATCATTGGCAATGTAATGTCTTCTGGCTTTGATGGAATATTCCTTGTAGCTACTAATCCATTAGATGTAATGACCTATCTAACTTTAAAATATTCAGGTTTAGATTCAAATAGAGTAATCGGCTCTGGAACAACCTTAGATACTGCTCGTTTACGCTATTTAATTAGTAATAAAATAAATATATGTCCTAAAGATATAGAAGCATACGTCATCGGTGAACATGGTGATAGCGAATTTGTTGCATGGAGTAATGCTAATATTGCATTAACAGGTATTGACTTTTTCTTAAATGAAGAAGCAAAAAACAATATTGAGGAAGAAGTAAGAAATTCAGCATATGAAATAATAAAAAGAAAAGGAGCAACTTACTATGGAATTGGAATGTGCTTAGTAAGAATCACATCCGCAATATTAGAAGATAAAAAAATAATTTTACCAGTTTCTAGCTATGACAAAAAAAATGATGTATGTATTTCAACTCCAGCAATAGTTGACCAAAATGGTGTACGTGAAAAAATATATATTCCATTAAATGAAATAGAAACAGAAAAAATAAAAAATTCAATAAAAGTAATAAAAGATGCAATTAATTCAATTGAATAATATTAATTAGAAAAATATTTTATTATTTATAACTAAAATATTTTTCTTTTTTAATGTATAATAATATATATAAACTTTCGTAAAGAAAAGAGGATAAAACATATGAACTATATAGTTATTATATTATTTATAGCTATCTCAATAATATTTATAATGTCGTTTTTTATTTATCATCGCTCTACAATGGCAACAATAGTTGAATTTGTAATTAAACTAATTTATAAAATATTTGACATAGATGACAAATTAATTAATCAAGAAAATAAATTACCAAAATATAAATTTAAATCAAAAGTAATAAAAAGTATCTATAAAGAATTTGAAGTAGACGAAATATCATGTTCTGAAAACATCAAGTCAATTACAATTTATTTACATGGTGGCTCATACACTAATGAGGCTTCCTACTTTCATTATCGTTTTGTAGATAATCTTTCTGAAGCATTAAATACAAAAGTAATATTAGTACATTACCCATTATCTCCTGAATACAACTGGAAAGATTCATTTAATCTATTAGAAAGTTTATATCTTGAAATTACTAAAAATACTTCTAAGAAAATTTTTATAATGGGAGACTCAGCAGGTGGAGGCTTAGCTTTAGCATTTACCGAATATTTAAATAATAAAAAAATAAAACAACCTAACAAAATTGTTCTTATATCTCCTTGGATAGATATTTCAATGAGTAATGAAGAAATGCGCAATTACGAGGCAATTGATCCAATGTTAGAAATAGATGAATTAATTCCAATTGCAAAAAAATGGAAAGGTAATTTAGATATAAAAGATTATAGAGTAAGTCCTTTATATGGTAATTTAAAAAATCTAAATAACATTTTATTATTTGTTGGAGAAAGAGAAATTTTATATCCTGATATCATATTACTAAATAAAAAACTAAAAAAAGCTCAAGTAAATACAAAACTAATAATAGGAAAAAGTATGAATCATATATATCCTTTATATCCAATAAAAGAAGCAAAAGAAGCATTACAAGAAATAGCTGATTTTATAAATAATTAACAAAAAAATAAATGACAAAAAAGGAGTGATTTGCATGCTAAAAGAAATTTTATTTGTTATAATTGGCTTTATTTTTTTAATAAAAGGCGCAGACCTCCTAGTAGACGCCGCAACAAGTATTGCCAAAAAATTTGGATTATCTGAAATGATTATTGGTTTAACAATCGTTGCTGTAGGCACATCACTTCCCGAAATTTTCGTTACAATAACTTCTGCTATAGAAGGACATTCGGACTTAATAATTGGAAATGCTATTGGAAGTTGTATATGTAATTCACTACTTGTTATCGGTATAATTAGTTTAATAAGACCTATTAGATTAGATAAAAGAATCATAAATCGTCATCTTCCTATTGGAATGTGTGCTATGATTTTGCTTTTAATCCTAGGAAACACAGATAAGTTAGGTACTTCTCAAACTATAACAAGATGGCAAGGTGGAATATTACTCTTATGTACTATACTTTATATAATATATTCGATATATGAAGAAAAGCATATCTATAACAAAAGAATTAATGAAGAAATGATAGATTATGTTGAATCAAAAGAACATAAATCAATAATAAAAATAATAATTTATATAGTATTTGGTATTATAGGTTTAAAACTAGGAGCAGATTTTGTTGTAGACAATTCAATTCTAATAGCAAAGAAATTTGCTTTATCAGAAAAATTTATAGGTATGACAATTGTCGCGATAGGAACAGCTCTACCAGAAATAATAACTGGTGTAATAGCAGCTAATAAAGATGAAACAGACCTGTTATTAGGAAACATATCCGGATCAAATATTTTAAATTTGTGTTTACTTATTGGACTAGGCTCATTAATAAACCCATTATCTTTTAGTTTTGATTTCAATATAAGTATTTTAATACTAATTATTATTACTTTATTTCTTCAATTAATTGCTATAGTAAATAAAAATAGTGAACTAGATAGAAAAAGAGGAATACTATTAGTATTAGTTTATATTTATTATATTATTTGTATAATATAAATTAAAAGGAGTAAAAAATGTCAAAAAAAATAAGTTCAAGAGGAATAATTATTGAAGATAACTATATTTATACAATGTTTCGTCGTAAAATAATAGATGGCGTTGTATTTGAATATTATGTTATACCTGGTGGTAAAGTTGAAAAAGATGAAACATTAATAGAAACATTGATAAGAGAATTAAAAGAAGAATTTTCAGTAGATATTGATATATTAGAATACGTTGGTAAGAACGAAAACGATACATCTATAGCTTACTTTTATAAATGTAATATAAAATCAGGAATACCTAGATTAGGTGGAGAAGAAAAAGAAAGATGTAGTAAAGAAAATTACTACGAAATAAGAAAAGTGAAAATAACAGAAATAGAAAATATTAATATTTTTCCAAAAGATTTAATTTTAAATGTAATATCTTCAACTATAAAAACTAATCCTAATGATTAGTTTTTTACATTCCAAAACACTTAAAATAAATTTACAGTAAATATTGTTAAAATAGTAATGAATACTAATATATATGATATAATTAACTGATAGCAAAAAGCCTTTATAAAGGAGATGAATCCTATGTTAAATAAAAATTGGTATAAACTTGATAACGTTGGTAAATTCTACTCATCAATTGCAGATAAAGAATACCAACAAGTATTTAGATATTCAATAACTTTAAAAGACAAAATAGAAGAGAGTTTATTACAAAAAGCTCTAGAAAATACTATCGAGATATTTGAATCATTTAATGTCAATTTAAAAAAAGGATTATTTTGGTATTATTTAGAAGAAACAAATAAAAAGTATAAAGTTACACCAGAAAATTTACCAATATGTTTTAAAATATATAACTCTAGTAGTGACTTTTTATATCGTGTAACATTCTACAATAAAAGAATTAATTTTGAAATATCTCATATCTTATCAGATGGAAGAGGAAGTATAGAGTTTTTTAAAACTCTAGTAAATAATTATCTTAAACTAAAATATAACATTGAAATAGATCCAAATACTGCCTCATCTTCTATTGAAAAATCAGAAGATAGTTTTGCAAAGTACTATAAAAAAACTAAGAATACTAGTGAAAATATATCAAATATATATTTATATAAAGGCCAGAAACATTTAAATAAAACAAGATATTTAGAAGCACATCTCCCTGTTAATGAAATTATTAATCTTGCTCATAAAGAAAATGCAACATTAACATCATTATTAGTATCAGTTTTAATTTATTCAATGAAAGATGTAATGTCTGAAAGTGAACTAAAGAAAAACATTAAAATAGATATACCTGTAGATTTAAGACAATACTTTAAGTCATTTTCTTCTAAAAATTATTTTGGCTTAGCTTCTGTAACTTATAAATTTAATAGTAGAGAAGATACATTAGAAGATGTTATAACAAGTGTCAATAATCAATTCAAAAAAAATCTTACACCAGAAGAACTTATAAAAAGAGTTAACAAAATGGTCGCATTTGAAAGAAACATTTTGTGCCGTATAACTCCAATTTTTTTAAAAAATATTGCTTTAAAGATAATTAATTTCTTTTCTAATCGTATGAGCACAAGTTGTGTATCAAACATAGGTAAAATTGAATTTTCCGAATCAGCATCTTCTTACATCGAAAACGTTAACATTTTAACTTCCACACCAAGTTTTCAAATTACAATTTGTTCTTTTAAGAATGATTTATCAATAGGAATATCCTCTAAGTACAAATATAATGAGATAATAAAAAACTTTTGTAATTACTTTAGCAAACAAGGAATTAAAATGACTATAAATGTAAGTGAGGTAGATTAATGAAAAAATGTACAAGTTGTAATATAAAATACAATACAAATGAAAAATTATGTCCCTTATGCCAAAATAAATTAATCGGAAAAAATACTGAAGAAATCTTTCCAACTAAAATAAGATTAAAAACAAACTTACTTTGTAAGATTCTCTTATTTATAACTTTCGCAACATCTATATTATGTGGATTTATCGAACTTTGTATAAGCAACAAATTAAAATATTCACTATTTGTAATAGGAGGACTGGCTACTAATCTAGTAGTCATTAATAATATTATAAAAAATCGTCACAATATATTAAGATTTATTGGTAAAACAGGAATAATGTTTATAATAATCGCTTTAATATGGTACTTTATTACTAAAAGTATGATTATAACAAACTATATAATTCCCTCAATATGTATTTTCGAACTTCTATTTAATTTAATAACATTTATTATTTTAAGAAATAACTACATAATTAATTACTTAAGTCTAATACTAATAAATATGTTTATTTTAATAGTGCCAATATTACTTATCATCTTCAAATGTACAACTTTTAATCTAATATCTTACATAAGTTTTGCATTTGCACTTATTTTATTGATTGGTTTATTTATTTTCTACCTAGATGAAATAATTGAGGAACTAAAAAAACTATTTAATTTATAAAATTATCTTTATCCAAATAAAAAATAATGTATCTTGCTTTAAGCATATATTTGATGATACAATGATATATAGAAAGGTAATGATTAAATGAAAAAAATATTATATGTATTATGTGCTATCGCTCTATGTTTGACACTAGTGGGATGTAAAGACACAGAAACAAAAGATGTAAAAGAAAAAAATATTGAAGGAACACTTCCTGAAATCATGGAAAAATTATATGAAGGTATTCCTGAAGAAGAACTTCCAATGATTGTTGAAAACATCGAGTTAAATAGTGAAAATTTTGAATATTATGCATTTGCTGATGTGAAGTATAAAGAAGCAATTGCTAGTGAGTCAATGACTGGAGCCACTGCCCATTCAGTAGTTCTTATTCGTTTAGAAGATTCTAACGATGCCGAAAAAGCAGTATCTGATATAAAAGAAAAAGCAGATCCTCGTAAGTGGATATGTGTTGAAGCAGAAAACACATATGTTTTATCAAAAGGTGATTTAGTTGTCCTAATTATGTCAAATGAACTAGCTCCAAAGATAAAAGAAAATTTTGAAAATTTAAAGTAAAAGAGAAGGTGAGAAAGTATGGTATTTTCAAGTATTAGCTTTCTTTTCTTTTTTTTACCACTATTATTTATTTGTTATTTTTTATCTCCAAGAAAATTAAAAAATACTATTCTTCTAATATTTAGTCTAATATTTTATTTCTTTGGAGAAAAATGGTATGTTCTATTACTATTATTAACATGTCTAATAAACTATATATGTGGTATTTTAATCGAGAAGAGAAACAAAAAAATATATCTTATAGTAGGACTTATTTTAAATATAGGTTTACTAATTTATTTCAAATATACTAATTTTTTCTTAAACACTTTCACAAATCTTTTTCATTTGAATAAAGTAACATTAAAAATAATTTTGCCATTAGGAATAAGTTTCTTTACATTTCAAAATATTAGTTATTTAATTGATGTTTATCGTAAAGATGTTGAGTCCCAAAAAAACTTTCTTACATATTGCACCTACATAACTTTATTCCCACAGTTAGTAGCAGGACCAATAGTTAGATATAAAGATGTATACGAAGAATTAACTAATCGAAAAGAGAGCTTTAAATTATTTAGTGAAGGAATAAAAAGATTTATTTTAGGACTTAGTAAAAAGGTACTCATAGCTGATACATTATATAATGTATTTACCACTATTCAAAGTGGAAATATGTCTACTTTGTCATATTGGTTAGTAGCACTTGGTTTTACATTCCAGATATATTATGACTTTTCTGGATACTCAGATATGGCAATTGGTTTAGGAAAAATGTTTGGTTTTAATTTCAAAGAAAATTTTAATTATCCACTTATTTCTTCATCCATTACAGAATTCTGGCGTCGTTGGCATATGTCGTTATCAAACTTTTTTAAAGACTATGTTTATATTCCATTAGGAGGTAATCGTGTTGGAACAGTAAAACATATCAGAAATATATTTGTCGTTTGGTTACTTACAGGTTTCTGGCATGGAGCTGATTGGAATTTTATTATCTGGGGTTTATACTTTTTTATCTTCTTAATTTTAGAAAAATTTATTCTAAATAAATATCTTAAAAATGGCTTAATCTCACATTTGTATTCCTTTATAATTATTTTAATAAGTTTTGTAATCTTTAATATTTCTGATTTGTCAAACATTCTTATATTCTTAAAAGGTTTAATCGGTATAGGAACAAAAATAATAAACTTTGAATCAATTTATTATTTAAAAAATAGTCTTATAATATTTATTATTAGCTTTATAGGTATGGGACCATTTTTAAAAAATATAATAAATAAATTAAAGAAAGGAAAGTTAAATAACTTGATTGAATGGACATCAATTATATATATATTATTAATATTCTTCTTATCAATTGCAAGAATAATTTCAAGCTCATTTAATCCATTTATTTATTTTAGGTTTTAATATGAAAGAAAAAATAATTTCAATAATATTTATTTTTACTTTATTTAGTTTTTCGCTTGCCAGCTTAATTATAAAAGACAAAGACATTTCAACATACGAAAGAAGAAAACTTTCATCAAAAGAGACTTTGAAAGAAGACTTTATTTCTAATTTAGATGATTATCTAACAGATCAATTTCCCTTAAGAGATTTATTTATTTCAACTAACTCAACATTTGATAGATATATTCTTGGAAATAATGATAGTAATGATACATATATTAAAGATGGATTTATCATAGATAAAAATTATCCATTAGATGAGAAAAATGTTAATGGTTTTATCGAAAAAATAAATTATGTAAAAGAAAATTACTTAAATGATAATAGAGTATTTTATTCGATAATTCCTGATAAAGCTTACTTTTTAAATGAAAAAAAATATTTAAAATTAGATTATACATACCTTTTAAATAAACTTCAAAAAGAAATAAATATTCCATATATTGATATAATAAATTTACTAACATTAGATGACTATTACAAAACAGATATCCATATTAAGCAAGACTCGTATTTTAAAGTTATAGAAAAACTATCTCCATATTTAGAATTTGCATATCAAGACTTATCATACGAAGAAAAAATATATAATAATTTTTATGGTGCATCTTATTCTAAAGTACCATCTTTTATAAAACCAGATAAATTAAAATATATGAGTAATGATGCAATAAATAATGCTAAAGCAAAACATTTAGAATATGGTGAAAAAAACATATATGATATTGAGATGTTAAATAGTGCAGATGCCTATAATATATTTTTAAGTGGACCAAGTTCAATAATTGAAATAGAAAATTCATCTATAGATAATAATAAAGAACTAATAATATTTAGAGATTCTTTTGCAAGTAGTATGACTCCATTACTAATTCCATACTATAAAAAAATAACTTTAATAGATTTACGATATATAAATATGAACTATGTAACTAATTATGTTGATTTTACAAATCAAGATGTCCTATTTTTATATAGTACATTAATCGTTAATGATAGTATCTTACTAAAAGTCAATCCAAAATAAAAATCAATTAAATAAATAATTGATTTTTTTCATTCTTCCTTCTTCCCAATTTCATTTAATTTTCATTTAATAAAATTATAATATAATGATAAGTGGTGATATATATGCGTATTTTAATAATTGAAGATGAATACAAGCTTGCTGAAGTTATAAAGGCGAGACTTGAAAAAGAAAAATATACAATTGATATTTCAGAGGATGGAGAAGAAGGACTATATAAAGCATTATCTAATATATATGATTTAATAATTCTAGATATAATGCTTCCTAATATAAATGGTATTGAAATATTAGAAAAAATAAATAATAAGATAGATTCAAAGATAATAATGCTAACTTCCAAAAATGAAATAGAAGATAAATTAACTTGTTTTAACAAAGGTGCAAACGATTATATAACTAAACCTTTTCATATTGACGAATTAATTGCAAGAGTAAACAAAGAACTTCGACCCCAAGCTAAAAAAGAAAATGAATTTCTTGAAGCTGGAAATACTAAACTTAATATAAAAAATTCGACCATTGTGTGTTTAAAAACAAATGAATCAGTTGAAATAATTGGAAAAGAATTTTTGCTCTTAGAATACTTTATGAATAATAAAAATCAAATAATAGAAAAAGAACAAATATATAATAAAGTTTGGGGAATAGATAATGAAATAGAATCTAACAATTTAGAAGCATATCTTTCATTTCTTCGACGCAAATTAAAAATAATTGGTTCTAATTTAAACATAAAAGCAATTCGTGGTATGGGATATAAAATGGAGATAAAAGATGAATAAACTAAAAAATAAAATCTTTATTGTTATATCTTCAATTTTAAGTATTTTTCTAATAAGTATACTTTTTATATTTAACTATCAAAACTACCAAGCTGAAGAAAAACATATAATCGAAAATTTAAAAAGGGCAGGAAATATAAAAGATCGATTAGCTGAACCTAAAGTTAAAGATGATTTACCAGAAATTAAAGGCTTTGATAATCGCAAATTTATTGATTTAGAAGCTTACACAATAGAAATAGAAAACAACAAAATAAAAAAAATTACAAGTCATTCCTTCGAGGACAAAGACGAAGAACAAGTAGAAATATATGTAAACAAAATTTTAAATAAAAATAAAGAATCATCATATAACTTTTTATCTATTTACTTCAATAAATATTCATACGAGTATAAAGATTCCAAGACTTTAATACTAGTTAATAATAGTTTTTCCACCTACAAATTAATAAATTTACTAAAATCATCTTTAATTATATTTATTATATTAGAGATAGTAATAATTTTCGTTTCTTTTAGACTTACAAAATGGATTATTAAGCCTGTAATATCTTCATTTAATCGCCAAAAAGAATTTATTTGTGACGCATCGCACGAATTAAAAACCCCAGTCAGCGTTATTCTCACTAATGCTGAGATGGCAACAATAGAAAAAGATAATCCTAAGTGGTTAAATAATATCAAGAGTGAGTCATTAAGAATGAGTAATTTAATCTCTAATCTTCTAGATTTATCTCGTTTAGAAAACGAAAATTCGAAAGAAAATGTTGAAGAAATAAATCTGTCAAAAGTAACAGAGTTAGCTATTCTTCCTTTTGAAAGTTTAATATATGAACATAAACTCAAATTAAAATATGATATTTCTGAAAATATAAATTTCAAATGTAATCAAGAACAAATAAAACAACTAATCGCTATTCTTATAGATAATGCAATAAAGCATAGTTTAAAAAATTCATCAATTGAAATAAACTTAAAAGAAAAGAAAAATGATATAATTTTTTCTATAAGTAATAAAGGAGAAAATATAAGTCAAGAAGATTTAAAAAGAATATTTGAACGCTTTTATCGAACGGAGAAATCACGTAATCGAAATGAAAATAATTATGGATTAGGTCTTGCCATAGCAAAGCAAATAGCCAGTCTCCATAATGGCAAAATAGAAGCAACGTCTTTAAAAGGAAAAACAACTTTTACTATTACATTTAAGCAGGTCACATAAAGACTTGCTTTTTTGTGAATTATTTGTGAAATCAATACTTTTTAATCTTCATTTAATTTTTCTTTATTAATATGACTTACAGGAAGAGAGGACAAAAAATGTATATCATAAAAAATGCATGGATTAATATTATTAGAAATAAAGGAAGAAATATTTTAATAGGAATTATAATTGTTGTAATCGCAGCATCTAGTGCCATAACTTTATCAATAAGAAGCTCGGCTAATAAGATTGTAAAATCGTACGAAGAAAAATATAATGTTGAAGCAACTATTGGTATGAATAGAGAAAATATGATGCAGTCATTTAAAGAAGAATCATCAAAAGAAAATATGATTGAAAAATTTAACGAAATGGAGGCAATAACAGTTGATGAAATAAATGAATATGGAAATAGTGAATATGTAAAAAGCTACTACTATATTTATAACACTAATATGAATGCTAATGACTTAGAAGAAGCAACAGATAGTTTGGTGAAAGAAACAACCACTACAAAAACTGAAACAGAAACATTCGGAAACCCTTTTAATGGCCAAGGGCGACCAAGTGGTCATGGAGGTTCATATGGTAACAAAAAAACAACAACTACCACAACAATAGAAGAAATAAGAAATGAACGTGCATCAAATGGTGCCTTTAGTATAATGGGTTATAGTTCATATGAGTCAATGACAGATTTTATAAACGGAAGTTATACAATAACTGAAGGTGAAGTTAGTAGTGACTTTTTAAGTAATAATTGTGTAATAAGTGAAGAACTTGCAACCTTAAATGAACTAAATGTTGGCGATACTATAACATTAGTTAACCCAACAAATACTAAATTAACATATGAATTAGTAATAAGCGGTATATATAAAGAAGATACGGATTCTTCAAAAGATATGACTAGTATGTTTTCAAATTCAGTAAATACAATTATAACTAATTCCAGTATAATTGAGACATTTATTGAAGATGATGAAACACTAAGAACAACAGTTACACCAACATTCATTCTTACAAGTAAAGATGTTGCAAGTAGCTTTGCTAAAGAAGTTCAAGAAAAAGGTTTAAGTAACAATTATATGGTAACAGATAACACAGAAACTGTTAGTTCTGCTACTAAATCAATAAACAACGTTAAAACATTCGCAATAACATTTTTAGTTATAACTTTAATAATTGGTGGAGTAGTTTTATTCGTTATAAATATGATAAATATTCGTGAAAGAAAATATGAAATAGGGGTTTTAAGAACTATAGGTATGAAAAAAAGTCTTGTAGTATCAGAATTCCTAATTGAGTTACTAGCAATAACAATTATTGGTCTATTAATCGGAACAGGGATAGGATCGTTATCAAGTGTTAAAGTAGCCAACAATCTTTTAGCTAATGAGATAGAATCATCAACTCAAGACTTCGAACAAATAAATAATAATTTTGGTGGAAATATGGATATGAGAGAGATGAAATATTCAAACAAAATAGAAAAAATAAATGGAACTATAAATATTGAACAAGTAGATAATATTAATGCTGTAGTTGACTTTAAAATACTTCTTGAACTACTTGGAATAGGCGTTTTATTAACTATTATAAGTGGTATTGCATCTTGTATATCAATAGCAAGATTCCAGCCTCTTACAATATTAAAGGAGCGTAGCTAATGAAAAAAAATGATACAGTAATTTTAAGATTAGATAAAGTAGGATATCGTTATGAAGATGCTAAAAAGGACGAATATGTTTTTAAAGATATTTCATACGAATTTAAAAGTGGTAAAATTTATGCTGTAAAAGGAAAAAGTGGTAGTGGCAAAACAACACTTTTATCATTGATAAGCGGTCTAGAAAAAAAATATCTTGGTAAAATATATTTTAAAGATAAAGACTTAAGCAAAATAAATTTAGATAAATATCGTAATTCTGAGATAGGAATAGTATTTCAAAGCTATAATTTATTACCACATCTTACAGCATCTGAAAATATCATTCTATCTATGGATATTAATGGTCTAAAAAAAGTTAATAAAAAAGAACGAACATTAGAACTTCTAAAAAGTGTAGGTTTAACAGAAGAACATCTAAATAGGCGTGTTCTAAAACTATCTGGCGGAGAGCAACAACGTGTAGCCATTGCTAGAAGTCTATCTTATAACCCTAAGATGATTATTGCTGATGAACCAACAGGAAATCTTGATCAAGAAACAGAACAAGAGATATTAAATATATTTAAAAGACTTGCCCATGATGAAAATAAATGTGTCGTTATAGTGACGCATTCTAAAAACGTCTGGGAACAATGTGATGAAGTATATGAATTACAAAATAATAAGAAAAAAACTGATAAAAAGTAAGAAATCAATCATTTGATTTCTTTTTTCTATGATATACTATTAAATATAAAAGAAAGAGCGTGAAAATATGGACAAACAATTAGTAAATTCAAAAAAAGAATATAAGAATTTAAAAACAAAACAAGAAAGAATAAGCAATACTTTATCTAAAGTTCGTTTAATCATCTTTTTTATCTTTTTATCCATTTTATTAGTTAACTTCAAAGTAAAATTATCTGCTTTAAATATATTTTTATGGTTGGTATCTATTGTTTTTATTATTGTTGCCATTTATCATAGCAAAGTAGAAAATAAAATAAGAAAATATAATAAATACTTAGATATTATTAAGAATTACGAAGAACGAAGTAATGGAAATTGGAAAAAAAATCAAAGTGATCAAGAAGAAGCCACTAGTCAATTTATGACAGACTTAGATGTAATAGGAAGAAATTCATTATTTCAATTTATAAACTTTACTAACTCTTTAGGTGGTAAAAATAAATTATTAGATAAATTATCTTTAAAAAACGTCTCAAAAAAATCTATTGAAACAAATCAAAAAGCTATTTCGGAGCTAAAAAATAATTTTAATTTCTCTTTGAAATTTCAAGAAAAACTATCTAAAATAGATAAAATAAAAAATATTGATTATAAAGATTATTTAAACTTTTTTGATCAAAAAACAAAAAGTAATTTCCCCGAGCTTATAGTATCTTTAATTATTTCAGTAATAACAATAATTGTTTCAATTTTAACAGCCTTAGGTACTATAAAGTCATATTATTTAGTAGGATTAATCATTTTACAACTTATTACATCATATTTTTATGTTCTATTATATAAAGAAGATTTTAATAGAATATCTAAATGTGCCAGAAAATATAGTGATTTAAAAGAAATATATTCATTTATTGAAAATCAAAAATTTACAAGTTCTAAAAATCAAGAATTACAAAATAGAATAAAAAAAGGTCATTTTATTTTAAATAAATTAAGTAATATAGCTGATCTTGATTCATATCGTAACAACTTTATTACTTATCTTATATTTAATATATTTGCCTCTTTAAATTTCATAATATTATATAAATACATTTCTCTTTTAAATGATAAAAGTATTGATTTTAAAAATAGTATAAAAGCCTTAGAAGAATTTGAAGTATTAATAAGTCTCACAACAATAGGATATGTTAAAGAAAATATTAGTATTCCCAAAATAGTAGATAAACTAACGTTAAGTTTAAGTGATATTAAACACCCTTTATTAACTGAATTAGAATGTGTATCAAATGACTTTTCTTGTAATCAAGATATTAATATTATAACGGGTTCAAACATGAGTGGTAAAACATCTTTTATGCGTACTATAGGCATCAATTTAATTTTAGCATATTGTGGTTCTTATGTAACAGCAACTACCTTTACTTGTCCAATAATGACTATTTTTACTTCTATAAATGTTAAAGATGATATAAGTAATGGTATCTCAACATTTTATGGCGAATTAAAAAGAATCAAAGCTGCACTAGATTATAGTAAAAATAATGATGGACCATTTATTATTTTCATTGATGAAATATTCAAAGGAACAAATTACAACGATCGTATTTTAGGTGCAAAAGAAACTTTAAAAAAACTATCCAACCTAAATTGTATTGTTTTCTTAACAACTCATGACTTTGAATTATGTGAAATAAATAATAAGAAAATTCATAATTATCATTTCAAAGAAACATATCAAGAAAATAAAATATTATTTGATTACAAAATTAGAGAAGGTGAATGTACAACAACAAACGCCAAATACTTAATGAAACAAATGAATATAATTGATTAAGGAGCACTAAGATGAAACAAGCAATAATAAAAGGAGTTATAGTTGGTATAGGTGTAATATTACAAATATTTATCACTTTACTAATTTATATATTCTTAATTGAAAAAATATGGTTAATTACTATTTTATACTTCATAATACAAATTCTTCTATTATTAGGATTAATTAGAAATAGTAAAAATTATTCTTATACTTTACCATGGATAATTATTTTATTATTATTTCCATTTTTAGGGACACTACTATATGTCGCTATAGGACAAAACAAATATAGTAGCAAAACTTTAAAAAGAATTATGGCTAGCGAAAAGAATAGCAAAAAGTATCTTGTTCAAGACGAGAAGATAGCGAGTGAATTTAAAAACAATAGCCGTCTTCGTTATATTAGTGATTACTCAGGCTATCCGGTAACTAAAAATAATGAAGTAGAATATTATGAACTAGGTGAAAAAGCACTACCTTTTATTCTAAATGAATTAAAAAAAGCAGAAAAATTTATTTTCTTCGAATATTTTATTGTTAGTCAAGGTCATATGTGGGACTCTATTCTTGAAATATTGAAAGAAAAAGCTGCATCTGGTGTTGATGTGCGTGTTATGTATGATGATGCAGGGTGTATTGCAACCCTAAATAGTAAATATCCTTCTTACTTAAAGAGCTTAGGTATAAAATGTGTCGTATTTAATAAATTGAATCCTATAGCTGGAGTAATAATGAATAATCGTGATCATCGTAAAATTTTAGTAATTGATGGAAGAGTAGCTTTTTCTGGTGGTATAAATATTGCCGACGAATATATTAATATTAATAGTCCTTATGGTCATTGGAAAGATAATGCCGTTAAAGTTGAAGGTGAAGCTGTTTGGAATTATACGGTAATGTTTTTAACAATATGGAATTCCTTTATTAAAGAAGATAAAGACTTTACAAAATTTAAATATGAATTTAAAAAAATAAAGGGTAGTAAAGGATATGTTGCTCCATATGGAGAAAATCCATTAGATGAAGAAATAACTGGAGAAAACATCTATTTAAATATCATAAATCAAGCTAATGATTATGTTTATATTTTTACTCCATATTTAATAATTGATACAGATATGATAAATTCTCTAATTTTAGCCGCTAAAAGAGGAGTAGATGTAAGAATTGTTATACCAGGAATTCCTGATAAAAAATTAGTTTATACTTTATCAGAGTCCTATGTTGAACCATTAGTTCAAGGTGGTGTAAAAGTATATAAATATACTCCAGGATTTATTCATGCTAAAGTTTTTGTCGCTGATGACCATATTGCAACAATTGGTACCTTAAATTTAGATTATCGTAGTTTATATCTTCATTTTGAATGTGGCTTATATTTAGAAAATGTTGATTGTATTTCAGATATAAAAAAAGATGCTTTAGATACCATAAAAAAAAGTCATCTAATAACAAAAAAAGAAGCAACACCTAAATTACTAAAAGCGATATGGCAAGCTATTTTAAGGCTGTTTGCTCCATTAATGTAAAATCCATAAATATAGAAAAGAAACACTAAAATTAAAGTTTCTTTTCTTACTTAAATTTCTATAAAATATATTTTCAAAAATATATAAGAAAAATTTTGAATTTTATACTTTTTAGTGTTATAATATCTTGCGTTAAGGGGAGAGGAAGTTATGAAAATAAAAAAACATGTTGGATTTTTATCTTTTGGATTATTAGCTGGTATGTTGCTGCCTAATCCTGTAGATAAAAATTCTTTTGATTTATCTACTATATATTTAAATAATAA
This sequence comes from uncultured Bacilli bacterium, assembly GCA_910584655.1. Taxonomy (GTDB): domain Bacteria; phylum Bacillota_I; class Bacilli_A; order RF39; family UBA660; genus Coprovivens. The sequence continues at coordinate 73,850 of CAJUBJ010000002.1, read as the reverse complement.
AAATAATAGTAATAGTATCGAAAAAGTAGAAGATAACTATATTGAGAGTGTTTCTGATATAGCTTTTTCTAGTGACAGAGAAGTTAAGAAAGATTATGTTTATCTTTCTGATATTCCTTATGTTAAAAATCAAACATCAGTTGGTTGGGGAAGTCTTACATTAGACAAAAATTTAGAAACTAAATATAATAATGGTTTAATAAGTTTAATAGTAAATGGAAAACAAGAACTTTTTTTAAAAGGTATTAGTGCTCATGCTACCTCAACAGTAGTTTATGATATCTCAGAATATGATTATGATTATTTTTCAACTTATTATGGTGTTGATGCTAATAGAGGAAACAATGGTAATGGTGTTAAATTTTCAATTTATACATCAGTAGATGGAGAAAATTGGGAACTACAAACATCATCAAAACCACCAGTAAAAAAAGGAACTAGTGAAGCAGAATTTATTAAACTAGATATTAGAGGAAAGAATTTTATTAAACTATATGCTCATAACAACGGAAATGATAGTTCTGACCACGCTGTATATGCGAATGCAAAACTTTATAAAGAAGGATATGTAGAAGATAATAGCAATGTAGATTGGATTAAACCAGTGTCTGAATATGACAATCTTATTAAGACTTTTGACTTGTCTGAATTAACCCAAGAACAAGAATTAATAATTTATCAAAGAAAATTTGTTAATAATTTGGGCTATGACGTTTTACAAGCTATGGTTAAAATGAATGATGACTATAACAATGTTATAAGTTGGTTAATGAAAGACCTTAATAACTTAAAACTATATATTAATGGTGGTGCTCCTATAGGTTCTTATTATAGTTCTATACAAGTACTTAATAGACTTTATAAAGCTCATGGTGAAGACTTCGAAATAGAAACTATTTCCAAATATGGTAATGTTAAAGGTGAAGTTTACAAAAAAATGGCTATAGCTTTATCTTTAACACATGCTAATCCACCTGGATTATGGATGGGGGGAGTAGGAAATACATCTGACGCATTAACTCGTTATGAAATATATAAAAAATTATATGATGAAAATGCTTTTGTTGTTAATAGCAGTATTGATATAACTAAATGGTTTGAAAAATATCAAGTTGAGGAAATGCGCTGGGTTATGAATAATAACATTGATGACGGAGAAATTATTTGGTTACACGATTATACTCAAAACCAAATCAATAAAAATCCCAATAATGCTTGGGCGTTATTAACTCCACACCCATATATGGCATACGTAACACCAAATTATAACAATCCTATATTCCATGATCCAGCTAATTATGAATATTTTGATAATTTATTTGATGGTATTTTTTCTAAGTATGGTGTTCCATATTCTACATCATCTCAAAAGCAATATAAGGTTTGGATGAATCTTAGAAATAAATGGGGAACAGGAGCTGTTTGTGGTGGTATATCTAAAACAGGTTCTAATATAAGAGGATCTCATGGTATAGCATCAGCGGTTATTGGACAACCAGGTCATGCTGCTTTGCTTTATTATTCTGAAACAAACGATGGCAAAGGCTATTGGGGTATTGATAATGATGTTTCTGGATGGACTCAATCTGAAAAGAGCGAAAGATTCTTTATGGGATGGGGAAATAATGGAAGTTATAAAAGTTATTACAATGTTCCTTATATCATAATGGGACAAGAAGCTTTAAATAGATATGAAAGCTTCGAAAAATCTAACGAATATGTATTACTTGCAGAAACATTTAAAGACGATTTATCTAAAAAAGAAGAAGCATATTTTAAATCTATTGAAAATTTAAAATTCAATCTTGATGCATGGTATGGACTTATTCAAACTTACAAGAGTGACAGTACTAAAACGGAACAAGATTTCTATGATTTAGCAGTTAAATTAAGTGAATCTATGTACGAATTTCCTCTACCTTATAGCGATTTGATGAGACAAATTCAAGGAAAGTTAACTTCTAATGAATTTAAATTTAAATATGCAATGTTATTAAAAAATACTTTGACTAAAGGTAAAAATTACAATGGTAATGGAGTATTACAACCAAATGTTACCAGATTGATGGCAAATCATTTACTTGGTATTAATGATACATCTATAGCTAGTTTCTCTTTTGATGGTGCCAAAGCTGGTAAAATTGTATTAGCTAGTAGATTTAATGGTTCTGGTATAAGATGGGATTATAGCATTGATGGTAAAAAAACTTGGAAAGAAGTATCGTTTACAGGAGAGGAACCTCACGAATTGCAATTGTCTCAAGAAGAAATAGATAGTATTACATCTGAAAATGATATTTATGTTCATATAGTAGGTGTTAACTATAATGAAGAAAACTTGTATAAAATCGATATTAAAGACTCTGCTGGATTGCCAAGTAATCTATATGCAAATGACTTAGAAAACAGAATAATAGCAGCAGTTCCTGCAATGCAATGGAAATATGAAGAAACTGATGAATGGAAAAAATATAGCGAAGAAGAACCAGATTTAACAGGAGACAAAACAGTTATAGTTAGAATGGGATCAACAGGAGTTTCCTTAGCAGGCCCATCGAATACATTTAACTTTACTCAAGACAATGTACAAAATGCAAGAAAATATATCTCAGTTAATCATTTATCTATTAGTAGTGTTTCTAGTCAAGCAACAGGTGGTGGCCAAAATGGACATGCTATCAATGCAATCGATGGTAATATATATACAAGATGGCATTCAGCATGGGATGGTAGTGATAGAACTAAAACATTCGTAATTCAGCTAGATTCAGTAAGAAATTTAACAGCACTAGAATATGTACCAGCAGCAGGCGGAAATGGAAAAATTGAAAGTGCTCAAATACTAATTAGTGAGGATGGAGAAAATTGGAAAGAGGTAGTTTCAGGAACAGATTGGAAATATGCTAATACAAATGATGTTAGTATAAAAAGTGTTGATTTTGAACCTACAAGAGCCAAATTTATTAAAATAGTAGGTAAGAAAACACAATCAGCAAGTAGTAAAAGTTTTATGACAGCATCAATGTTCAATCTTTATGAAAACACAGAAATAGAATTAGTAGCTGGATATTCTTTTGATGGAAATAAGGCTGGAAAGATTGTACTAGAAACTGAATATAAGTCATTAGAATGGGAATATAGTTTAGATAATGGTGAAAGCTGGAGAGCAGGAAGTGGTGATGAACATCAGTTGACTTTAGAAGAAATGAATCAAATAAATGAAACTGATAAAATAAAAGTTCGTTTTGCTGGCGATTTAAAACAATATGTTATTAATATAAAGAAATCAGAAGCACCAGTAATAACTCCATATGTAAATGATTTAGAAAACAGATTAATTGGTTTAAAAGATGTTAGTACTTTAGAATGGCAAATAGAAGGAACCACTACATGGACATCATATGCCGAAGAAGAACCAATTGTTAAAGGTAATAAAAAGCTTTTTGTTAGAACAAAAGCAACTGGAATATTAACAGCAAGTGATAGTGTAGAATTCCAATTTGCAGAAGATACAGATACAGCAAAAGCAAAATATATACCAGTAAAACATTTACAAGTACATGACTATTCAACACAATCAATAGATTCAAGCAGACCATTTTATGCTCCAAATGCAATTGATGCAAATCCAGAAACACTATGGCATACAGACTTTAGATATTCAATAGCTGGTACAAGAGCGCACATTACAATAAAGCTTGATGAAGCAAAATATATTTCAGCTTTAGAATTCTTACAAAAAAAATATAAAGTTAATGATCCAGATTATATAAAAAATATATATGTTTATGTAAGCAGTGATGGAGAAACATGGACTGAAGCTGGTAAAATGTTAAACTGCCCACAAGATTTAACTTTAAAAAGATTAGATTTTGAAGAAAGTGTCTTAGGAGAATATGTAAAAATTGAACTGGAAGGTTATAGCTTATTTGCTTCATTAGCGATGATTAACCTATTCGAAAATACAAATGTTGCAAACGTAGCAAGTTTTTCATTCGATGGAGAGAATAGCGGAAAGATAATATTAACTGATGAATATAAAAATTCAAATTGGGAATATAGCTTAGATGCTGGTAAAACATGGAATAAAGTTGAAGAAAGCTCATATCAATTAACAGATGAAGAAATTCAAAAAGTTAATGCAAATGATAAAATTAAAATACGTATTAATAATGAAGAATATATTGTTAATATTAGAAGCCAAGTTTCACCAACAATAAATGCATACCTAAACGATTTAGAAAATAGATTAATTGGTATAACAAACATTGAAAACTTAGAGTGGAAAATAGAAAGCAATAGCAGAACTGACAAAGATTGGACATCATATGCAGAAGAAGAGCCAATTGTGGAAGGTAATGCAAAACTTCTAATTAGACAAAAAGCAAAAGAAAATATTGCCGCAAGTGATGTAGTTGAATTTGAATTCACAGCAGATAATCAACCAGATACAAGAAAATATATACCAGTAAATAGATTATCATTAGGAGGCTTCTCAGCAGAAGACTTACAATACGATGGAGCTGCTAAAAACGCACTAGATGCTAACTATAATACTAGATGGTTAAATTCAAGTGCTGGTACAGATACTGAAAAATATATTATAATAAAATTTGACCAAGCAACTTACATAAGTGCAATGGATTATGTACCACATACTGAAAATGGAAAAATTCTTTCTGGAAAGATTTTAGGAAGTCTAGATGGAGAAAACTTTACTGAAATAACTACTATATCAGGCTGGGCAAACGATCAAACAACAAAAACTGTTAATTTTGATGAACCAGTTAAAGCTAGATATATTAAAATTATTGGTGAAGAAACATCTTATACAAGTGATAAAAGACATGTTGGAGCAAGAATGTTTAACTTCTATGAAGATATAACAAAAAAAGATGGTGTTGCACCAACAGTAGAGCTAGAATATAGTATTACTCAAACTACAAATCAAGATGTAACAGTAACTTTAGTAAATGAAAGCACACCAATAAAAGTATTAAATAACAACGGAAGTAAATCTTATACATTTACAGAAAATGGTGAATTTACATTTGAATTTGAAGATGCTGAAGGAAACAAAGGAACTGCGATAGCAAAAGTAGATTGGATAATAAAAACATTACCAACACCAACTATTAACTTCGATATAAAAGAACCAACTAATAAAGATGTAACAGCTACAGTTACTTTCGATAGAGAAGGAACAGTTGTACTAAATAACAATGGAAGTACATCATATACATTTACAGAAAATGGTGAATTTACATTTGATTTTAAAGGACCTTATGGAAATGAAGGATCTGTAACAGTAAAAGTAGATTGGATAATAAAAACATTACCAAACGCGAAATTTGAGTTTAGTACTCAAGACTTAACAAATGAAGATGTAACAGCTACAATATCATTTGATAGAGAAGGAACAGTAATACTAAATAATAACGGAAGTTCAACATATACATTTACAGAAAATGGTGAATTTACATTCGAATTTAAAGGTCCATATGGTAATGAAGGTGTAGCAACAGCAAAAGTAGACTGGATTGATAAAACAGCACCAACAGCAACTATAAAGTATGATGTATTAGAAGCAACTAATGGAAATGTAAATGTAACATTAGTTGATGAAAGTGAAGACATAACAATAATTAATAACGAAGGAAAGAGAACATATACATTTACAGAAAATGGTGAATTTACTTTTGAATTTATAGATAAAGTTGGAAATAAAGGAACTGCAACAGCAAAAGTAGACTGGATAGATAGAACCGCTCCAAAAGGAAGTATTTCATATAATATTATTAAGCCAACTAGTCAAGGCGTAGTAGCATCTATTAATTTCGATAAAGAAAATGTAAAAATAACTAATAACGATGGTAAAAACACACATACATTTACAGAAAATGGTGAATTTACTTTTGAATTTATAGACGCAGCAGGAAACAAAGGAACAACAACAGCAAAAGTAACTTGGATAGATAGAACATTACCTGTGGCGACTATAACATATAGTTCAACAGATTTAACAAATAAAGATGTAGTAGCAACAATAACATTTGATAAAGAAAACGTCGTTGTAGAAGGCGGAGCTACACATACATTCACAGAAAATGGCGAATACGAATTTAAATTTGTAGGTCCAGCTGGAAATGAAGGGGTCGCAATCGCAAAAGTTACATGGATTGATAAAAAAGCTCCAATTCCAACAGTAATATATACAACTATGAACCCAACTAACAAAGATGTAGTAGCTACTGTAACATTCGATAAAGAAAATGTTATGGTAGAAGGTGGAGCCAGTCATACATTTACAGAAAACGGCGAATTTATATTTAATTTTGTTGACAAAGCAGGAAATAAAGGAATAGCAATAGCAAAAGTAAATTGGATAGACAAAACAGCTCCAACAGCAGAAATTGAATATAGTACAACAGATTTAACAAATAAAGATGTAACAGTAAAATTAGTAAATGAAAATGAAAAAATAACAATTACTAATAATGATGGTAATAATACATATACATTTACAAAAAATGGAGTATTTACATTTGAATTTGTCGATGAAGCTGGAAACAAAGGTACAGCAACTGCTAGAGTAAACTGGATTGATAAAACTTTACCAGTAGCAACAATTACTTATAATACAACAAATAAAACAAACAAAGATGTAGTAGCAACAATATCATTTGATAAATTAAATGTAACTGTAGAAGGTGGAACTAGCCATACGTTTACAGAAAATGGTGAATACACTTTTGATTATGTAGATGAAGCAGGAAATATAGGTATGCTAACAGCAGTTGTAGATTGGATTGATAAAACAGCTCCAACAGCAGAAATTAGTTATAGTACAACAGATTTAACAAACAAAAATGTAATAGTAACACTAGTAAACGCAAGTGAAAAAATTACTATTATAAATAATGATGGAAAAAACACTTATACATTTACAGAAAATGGCGAATTTACATTCGAATTTGTTGACGAAGCTGGAAACAAAGGAACTGCAACAGCAAAAGTTAATAATATTGACAAATTTGCTCCAACAGCAGAAATTGAATATAGTACAACAGATTTAACAAATAAAGATGTAGTAGTAACATTAATTGTCGATAATGAAAAAATAACAATTACTAATAATGACGGTAAGAACACATATACATTTACAGAAAACGGTGAATTTACATTCGAGTTTGTTGACGAAGCTGGAAACAAAGGAACAGCAACAGCAAGAGTTAATAATATTGATAAAGTTGCTCCAACAGCAGAGATTAAATATAGTACAACAAATAAAACAAATAAAGATGTAACAGTAACATTAGTAAATGCAAGTGAAAAAATAACAATTACAAATAATGGTGGTAAAAACACATATACATTTACAGAAAATGGAGAATTTACATTCGAATTTGTTGATGAAGCTGGAAATAAAGGAACTGTAACAGCAAAAGTTAATAATATTGATAAAACTGCTCCAACAGCTAAAATAGAATTTAGTACTACTGAAGAAACAACTGGTCCTGTAATAGCCACTATTATTCCTAGTGAAGAAGTAACTATTACTAACAACGGAGGCAAAAATTCTTATATATTTACAGAAAATGGTAAATTTATATTTGAATATGTTGATAAAGCAGGAAATAAAGGAGAGACAGAAGTCGTTGTTTCTTGGATTATCAGTGAAGAAACTCCAGATAAGGCTCCTGAATTAAAGGTTTCTTATAATATTAACTCTCTAACTAATAAAGATGTTATAGCAACATTAGAATTACAAGAAGGTATAAAAGTAATAGGTAGTGCAACTCATACATTTACAGAAAATGGTGAATATATCTTTAACTATGAAGATCAATATGGCAACAAAGGCACAGCTATAGCTAAAGTTGATTGGATAGACAAAGTAGCACCTACTGCTAATGTTGAATATGATGTTACAGGTTTAACTAATAAAGATGTTATAGCTAGCTTAGTAAATCCTAGTGAAAAAATAACTGTAATAAATGCTAAAGACGGAGTTTATATATTTGATGAAAACGGAGAATATATCTTTGAATTTGTTGACGAAGCAGGCAACAAAGGAAGTGTCGTAGCTAAAGTAGATTGGATAGATAAAATAGCACCAACTGCTAAAGTTGAGTATAGTACAGAAGAAGAAACTACTGGTAATGTTACAGTTAAGATTACACCAAGTGAGAAAGTAACAATTACTAACAACAACGGAAGTGATACATATACATTCACTCAAAATGGCGAATTTACATTTGAATTCATAGACGAAGCTGGTAATAAAGGTAGTATTACTGCTAAAGTAGATTGGATTGTTGAAGAAGATGAAGATGTTATAGTTAAGTTTGATAATAAAAACTTTACTAATAAAGATGTAGTAGTAACAATAGAGTTAAAAGAAGGTATGAAGATACTTAATAATAATGGCTCAAATACATACACATTTAGTGAAAATGGAACATTCACATTTAAATATGAAAATCAGGATGGTACAGTAAAAGAATATACAGTAACAGTTGATTGGATAGACAAAAGTGAAATAGAAGCAAGTATTAGCTATGATATAACTAATTCAACAAGTGAAAATGTTACAGCAACTCTTATAACTAACAAAGATGTAATAATTAAAAATAATGGCGGAAAAAATACATATATATTTACAGAAAATGGTGAATATACATTCGAATATGTAGATAAATATGGAAACACTGGAAGTATAGTAGCAAAAGTTGATTGGATAAATAAAAATAATCAACCAGAAGAAGAACCTACAATACCAACAATAAAGCCAGATAAACCAACAACAAAGCCAAATGATAATCAAGAAATTAATGATAATAATAGCAACGAAGAAAATAAAACTCCAGATGAAGTTGAAACTCCTGATGAAGTTGAAAAACCAGAAGAAGGAAACGATTCAGTAATAAACGACAACGAAGAAACAAATAAATCTCCTGAAACAGAAAAAGAAGAAAATGAAGAAAAAAATAATTCATTAATTAAAAAGATTATAATAGCTATACCAATAGTTGGAATATTATATTTTATAATTTTACTAGCAAAGAAAAAAAAGAATGACGAAGACGAAGTGAATGATAAATAGTTCGCTCAAAAATTAAGACACTAGAAAGCTTTCTAGTGTCTTTTTTTATCAACTTTAAGTTAATTTTTTATGTTGACAAAGAAAAATAAAAATAGTATTATTGTATTATGCAAGTAATACAATAAAGTTGGTGAAAAAATGGAATATTTTTTTGATAACGAAAGACCAATATATATTCAAATGGTTGAACAATTAAAAATATTTATAATATCAGGAGTTCTAAAAAAAGGTGATAAAATACCATCTGTAAGAGAACTAGCAGCTATTGCAAAAGTAAATCCTAATACAGTTCAAAAAGCCTTAGCTGAATTAGAAAGAGATGGACTTATTTACACAGAAAGAACTAATGGTAAATATGTTACAGATAATGATAAAACAATCAAAAAAATAAAAAAAACTATCATTGATGAGAAACTTGCGAACTTCATGCATGATATGAAGAAAATAGGAATTACTTCCCAAGAAATAATTGAGTACTTGCAAGGCTTGAAAGGAGCCAAATAAAAATGAAACTATTAGAATGCAAAAATGTATATAAGACATTCGATACAAAAGAAATTTTACATAATATAAATCTAACAATAGAACCTGGAAAAATAATAGGATTGCTTGGCAAAAATGGTCAAGGAAAAACAACTCTTATAAAACTAATAAATGATCTTCTAACACCAACGAGTGGCGAAATATTAGTACATGGTCAAAAAGTAGGAATAGAAAGTAAAAAAGTAATCTCTTACTTGCCCGAAAGAACATATTTAGACAAATCAATGAAAATAGAAGAAATATTAAAATATTTTGAAGACTTTTATGATAACTTTGATAGCAATAAAGCTCGTAAATTATTAAAGGATTTGAATCTAGATATAAATGAGAAACTAGATAAAATGAGTAAAGGTATGCAAGAAAAAGTTCAACTAGTTTTAGTTATGTCAAGAGAAGCTGATCTTTATATCTTAGATGAACCATTAGGAGGAGTTGACCCAGCAACAAGAGATTATATCCTAGATACAATTCTGACTAACTTTAAAGAGGGATCAAGTGTTATAATATCAACTCACTTAATATCAGATATTGAAAGTATCCTAGATGAAGTAATATTCATCGATAAAGGTAAAATAGTTTTAACTTCAAATGCAGACGAACTAAGAGAGAAAGAACATAGCTCAATAGACGAAATATTTAGGAGGATGTTCAAATGTTAAAAAAATTATTAAAATATGATTTGAAAAAAATATATAAATTCTTAATTATTTTTTATATTCTAGCAATATTTTTTGCTGTCTTAACTAGATTATTCTTTCTTATTGATAACTCATTTGTTATGAGTATTATTGCCAAAATATGTAGCGGAGCAACAATTGCAATGATTGCCAATATCATAATAAATAATATAATGCGTCTTTGGGTAAAGTTTAAAAATGCTTTATATGATGATGAATCATACTTAACTCATACCTTACCTGTAACAAAAAAAGAAATATATCTTTCAAAAATAATATCATCAATATTAACTATGATAACAAGTGTAGTTGCGATTATAATAACTTTATTCATAGCTTATTATAGTAAAGAAAATATAAGCAACTTTAAAAGTTTTTTATTACCAGTAGCAAATCTACTTGATAGTTCTATAATAGGCATAATATTTTTATTCTTATTAGTATTGTTAATTGAATCCTTAAATATTATTCAAGTTGGTTATACAGGAATAATCTTAGGTCATAGAATAAATAATAATAAAGTGGCATTATCAGTAATATTTGGTTTTATTGTCTATCTTGCTACTCAAACATTATCCTTATTTAGTGCTTTTATCATAAGTTTATTTAATAAAGATTTAGTAAATATTATTATCAATCAACAGATGAAGAAGCAAATGTTGAAATGATAAAAATCTTAGGTTTTATTTGTATATTAATTTATGGAATAATATTTATTATAAACTTATTTATAAACATTAAACTATTTAATAAAGGTGTCAATGTTAGTTAAACATATAAAAATTAAAGAAGTAAAATTACATATTAATTGCTTCTTTTTTTATTTATTAAAAATTTTAATATATTTACTTATCATAATACTTTAATTATAATGATATTATCAAAATTGCCCAAAGTGTAATAAAAAATGAATAAATAAAACTTATATGATATAATACTTTTCATGAGTTACCAGAAAAGGAAGTCAATTATGAAAAAGGTAATAAAAAGCTTAATATATGTAATACCAATTTTGTCCTTAATAATCATATTTAATATGAATAATTTCAGTTTATCAAAAATAATAAATCAAACAGAAAAAAATTTAAGTACTAAAGAAATAATTATCAATAATCTACAAGAACTAAAAAATAAAAATAAAGAAGATTTTGAGTATGACTATAGAAAAGATAAAAAATACAAAGAAATAATAAATTTTGGTGAAGAAGCAATTTCAATAATACAAGATCTTAATAAAAATAAAGAATTAGATGAATCAACTGGTCATATCGCAGTTGAAATTGTTCAAGAAATATCGAATTATAATTTAAAAGAAGAATACGATTTAGAGATAAACAATCCAGAACAATTCTTTAAAATATGGAATAGTATAAAAAATATAGATGAACAAAACAGAAAAAATATCACAAAAGATGTATTAATACTTTTAGATAAATATCCAAATATGGCTACAACAATTTATAAAAGTAATATAAAAATGCCCGAATTAGAACAAATGATTCCCCAAGGATTAACGATTACTCAAAAAAATATTATTATAACAGCATATGACAAAACAGGAGAAACTAATTCTAAATGTTATATTCTAAATAAAAAAGGACTATTAGAAAAGATTGTAACACTAGATACAAATTCTCATGTTGGAGCAATTGCTTATGATAAAATAAATAATCTTTTATGGATTCCTGTTGATGATGGTCATCTAAATGCATACGATTTAAATGAGTTCAATACAAAAAATGAAGTAAAATATAAGTATTCTTTTGAAGATGTTGGTGATCATTTAAAAAACTATGAAAACAAACTAAAGAATCTTATTGCTTATTTATGTATCAAAGATAATAAACTATTTATTGGAAGTTTCGACGATAAAGAAAAAGGTTTGGTTAAAGAGTATGAGATAATAAAAGAAAAAAATAATGAAATTACACTAAACTATCTTAAAGAATTTAAAGTTCCTCCCCAAGTTCAAGGTATAGAATTATATGAATACAAAGATGAATCATATTTAATACTAAGTTGCTCATATGGTAGATTTAATTCATCATATATACATATATATAAATATAAAGAAGATACACCAGACTATGGAAGTTCTTTAATCCAAAAAGTTACTTTAAAAATGCCACCTATGCTAGAACAAATAACTAAAGAGAAAAAAAGTTTATATATCTTATTTGAATCAAACGCCAAAGAATATTCAAATTGTATAGAAAAAATCGAATATATTTGCGTACTTGATTTAGATAAAATATTTGCTTATTGGGATGAACTAGAAAAAGAAAATCAAATCAAAAATAATAAAAAAGAAGTGATGCAATAATGAAAAATCTAGTTTTAATAGCAGCTATTGGAAAAAATAGAGAATTAGGTGTTAATAATAGTTTAATATGGCATATTAAAGAAGATATGAAATTCTTTAAAGACACAACCATCAACCATCCGATAGTGATGGGAAGAAAAACGTTTGATTCGCTTCCTAAACTATTACCTAATAGAACACATATAATTTTATCAAGAACAAATGCTAAAATATCACAAAATGTAATAACACTTAACAGTATTCAAGAATTTATAAATCTAGCAAAGAATATCGCCAATGATTTCTATGTAATCGGAGGCGGAGCCATTTACCAAGAATTTATGCCTTATGCAACTAAAATGATTCTAACTGAAATTGATGAATCATATCCTAATGCAGATACCTTTTTCCCTGATTTTGACATAAATGATTGGAATCAAAAAGTTATAGGAGAATATCAAGACAAAGATATAAAATATTTAAGAAAACTTTATACAAAGAAGTAGAGAAAATCTATTTCTTTTCCTAATTATAAAAAAGTGAACTAATAGTATGTTTAATAATATTTAAAATTCTAATATTATTGAGATATGAAAAGAGGAATTTTATGAATCAAAATCGTATTGGAAAATTTATAGCTAATCAAAGAAAAACGAAAAATCTAACACAAGAACAACTAGCTGAAAAATTAGGAATTACTAAAAATGCTGTTAGCAAATGGGAACGTGGAATTTGTCTTATGGACATGTCTCTATTAAAGCCACTAAGCGAAATCTTAGATGTAAGCATAAATGAAATTCTAGCTGGTGAAAAAATAAAGAAAGAAGATATCCTTTCTAAAAGTGAAGAAAACATTATAAACCTAACAGAATTAATTGAGCTACGAACAATGAAATATGGGATTATTGGTATGTGTTTATTTTTTATCATTTTAGTTCTAATATCAATGTTTAAAGAGATTTCACCAGTTTCACTGATTAGTTTAATATGTGCTTACAATTCTATAACATTCTTAAGTAGGTACAAAATAAATAAAGAAAAATCCGACTTAGTATCAGGACTCTTGTTTCTTCTTGCAACTATTCTAAATACAATTAATTTTATTATATTTTAAAACATTTTAGAGGATATATATTTATAGTCCTCTTTTAAAATGATATAATTTAAACATAAATAAACAAAAAGAAAATATAGTTTATTTAATTAAGCATCTTATATTAATAGAAAGGCAATAAAATGAATATAAATATTGAAAAACTAAAAAAAGATTTAATAGAATATTTTTCTACAGCTATCAACCAATTCGATGCAGATATAAATGACATAGAAAAAATAAATGACATACATCCTATAAAATTAATTGAAATTGCCAAATTAAATGGTTTTAATTTAGAATTATATAAAATAGAAGAACTAAGGAGTGAAGATTATGTTTTTTAAACACAAACAAAAAGAATTAACTGAAGCCCCATTGGGTTACTGGGAAGAAAAATCTTATATGTTAGCTATCCCAAAAAATGAAGCAGATGATTTATTAAGAGATAGTATCGAAAGAATTTCTGCAATTAAAAATGTAGAAGTAATAGAAAATCACTATAGCGTTGAAGAAAATACATTCTATGTAAAAATAAATTATGAAAAAGAAGAGTATGAAGTTGGATTTTATCTAGGCGATGTATCTATTCCAGAATATTATTTATATAAGAACTTTCTTTTTACCGATGAAGAAAGAAAAAGTATTCTATCATCTAAAAAAGCTATAACAATATTTATGAAATTTAATGAAAATGAGAAAAAGTCATATCATTTGCAATTAAAATTATGTTTAGCTCTAGTTCCAGATATGCTAGGAGTAATGGACGAAAGTGCCGAAAAAATGTTACCATCTAAATGGGTTAAGATGACTGCAGAATCACATGTCTTGCCAAGCCCTAAAAACTTATTTACAGTTCAAGTAGTAGCAGGGGATAATAAAAAAAATGTATGGTTACATACTCATGGCTTGAATAGATGTGGTGTAACAGAACTAGAAATATTAGAATCAGATGAAAAAAACTATCAAAATCATTATAATTTAATCAATACATATGCTATGTATATTCTAGATAAAAAAGAAGAATATGATCCTAACTATAATGGAGCATATATTGGTTGTTTAATTGATGAAAGTCCAGTTGTAGCAACCTGTGTTTCATGGACAAAAGGAATCTTAGAATACAAAAAATTAGATTTAGGCGGCTTAAAAGATCGTGAAAATGGTCATAATAGCAAAACAAGTATTATATTCTTATATACATGCGAAGAAGATGAAAAATCGCATAGATTAAAAAAAGTATCGATATATGATAAATTATGGGGTGAAAATCCAATATTCTTTATTAGCAATGAAGAAACAGAACGTATGAAAGAACTTGCAATGGAAAGATTTAATTACGTAAAAGATGCTTTTAAAAATAAAAATAATACCATATTGATAAAAATAGGTCTTCCTTTAGAAGAAGAGGGGAAATTTGAACATATATGGTTTGAATTACTTGAAATTAAAGGTAAAAAATTTAAAGCAAAATTAACACAAGAGCCATATAATTTTGAAAACATTCATACAGGATATATTGACTGGTATACAGTTGATGATGTAACAGATTGGATAATTTATACTGAATCTTTTGCTGTTAATCCTGGTAACGCATATTTGTTAGAAGAATAAAATATAGCAAAGAAAGTATTTATCTAAAAAACGAATATTACTATGCTAATAATATATGGAAATTTATGGTAGTAGAAAATGGTATCTAGTCAAAAATAGGTCAATATTATGAGCCAACTTTTATATATCTGTTAGTAAAAAACAGCATAAAGAATTATAGAATATATAAACAGATAAAAAGCGAATTAAATACTTTTTGTATTATGATTTGCTTTTTTTATAATTAAAAATTTTAAAAAAACACTATTAATCTAAAAGAATAATTAAAAAAAGATAAATGCTCACAAATTTTTCACAATAAAAATTTAAAATAAAAGACAAATTGTCTATTGACTAAGACATTTAACAATTATAATATAGAGATTGTGTGTAAAAAAATAAACAATCAATTTTTTATGATAGGAAGTGTTGTAATGAAAAAACTAAATAACTCTTATTTTATAAATTATATAATATTACTATTTGGATTATTTATTCCAGAAATGATTTTTAAATTAATAAATAATTCAAACATTTTTGATATAGCCACATTAAGAATATTTTTAGGTATAAATATACTTTGTGTTATTATTTCATTTATCTTGAACTTCTTTAATCATATTGTAAAAAAAATAATAACATCTATTATAGTTTTAATCTCATCTATTTATACTTGTGCTCAACTAGGATTTTTTAACTTTCTTGGTGTTTATATATCTTTTCAAACATCAAGTCAACTAGGAGCAGTAAAAGACTATGTAAAAGATTTTATATATAGTTTTAAATGGCAATATTTTTTAGTTCTTATTCCATTCTTATTCATTATTCTAGTTTATATTTTGTTTTCTAAAAAGATGAATAATGAAAAAATAAAATTTAAGAATAATATTATCGTATCAATTATTATTCTAACTATAACTACAATTCTTTATGCCACAACAATTCTAGCGCCTAGCTTACAAAATAAATATCAAACAGTTTCAAATAAAAAATTATTTCTAACTGCATCAAATCCAAGTATAACAATAGAACAATATGGTACTTTAGGTTTTTGCTTCCTTGATATAAAAGCAATGATATTTCCAATTACAATTGAAGAAAATTATAGCTTAAATTCTAACTATAATATTCCTCAATCAATAACTGAATATTCAAGAAAAATAGATGATTCACTTTGGGAAGAAATTATCTCAGAAGAAAAAGATAAAAATTTAAATGCTTTAAACAATTATTTTATAAATAGAAATATTACTGATATGAACGAATATACAGGTTTATTTGAAAATAAAAATTTAATTGTAATAATGATGGAAAGTGTTAATGATATTTTTATCAATCCTGAATATTATCCGAATTTTTATAAATTAGTTACTGAAGGATGGTATTGGGAAAACAATTATTCACCACGTAATTCTTGTGCAACTATGAATAATGAATTCAGTGGTATGACAAGTCTTTATTCAATATATAATACCTGTACAGCCAGCAAATATAAAAATAATACTTATTATGAAAGTATGTTCAACTTATTCAACAAAACAGACTATATAACATTTTCTGCTCATGATTACACAGAAGCATATTACCCAAGAAAAGCAATTCATACTAACATGGGAAGCGGAGAATATTATGGCGTTGAAAAACTTGGCATAGATTATTCAAACGAATACATTAATTGGGCAAATGATGATGAATTTATGAAAGAAATTTTAACAATTATAGATAAAAAAGTAGAAAATGATGAATCATTTATGACATGGTTAACAACAGTTTCATCTCACCAACCTTATAGTTCAGATTCTATTCAAGGTAACATGTATTATGATATAACAGCTGAAACTAATTATCCAAAAGATATTAGAAGATATATGTCTAAACTAAAAATCCTAGATAATGGTTTGGGAATTTTGCTAGAAGGACTTGAAGAAAGAGATATTTTAGAAGATACAGTAATTGTTCTTTATGGTGATCACTATCCGTATGGAATAAGTACAGACAATTTAAATAAAGTTTTAGATTATGATACGTCTGAATATTATAATGCAGAAAGAGTCCCATTCGTTATTTATAATAGTGAAATAGAAGGGAAAGTCTATAGTGAATATACTTCATATATAAATATATTACCTACAATAGCTAATTTATTTAATTTAGATTATGATCCAAGACTTTATTTAGGTACAGACCTTCTAAGTAAAGACTACAAATCATTAGTAACATTTGCTGATGGTTCATGGAAAAATGAAAAATACTACTATGATGCTACTAAAAATAAGATAGTTAACTTTACTACTGAAGAAATATCAATTGAAGAATTACAAGCCATTAATAATGATATTAATACAAAGATAAATGTAAGTAGTAATGCTATAAAAAGTAACTATTTTGAGTATCTTGAAAAAAAGATAGAAGAGAAGACTAAGGAAAGACAGGAACAAGAAAATTTAAACAGCACAGAAGAAGTATCAAACGAAAAGAAAAAAGAAACCGACAAGACTTCTAATTCTAAGAATAACAAAAAGTAATGAAAAAATTCATTGCTTTTTTATTTTACTTATAGCAAAAGAGACTATAAAATATTGACTTTTATTTACATATAGTTTAGCATACTATATGTAAGAGATAAAATATATAATTATATTTCAACAAAAAGATAAAACCTAACAAGCTACAAATATTTGATAAACTACAAAGCAAATCAATAAAAATAAATTAATGTGTCAAATAGATTCAATAAAAAGATTAGTATTGAGGTGATTGTATGCCAAACATTATAGCCCATTATATCTGTGGCAAACAAATAGCAAAAAAATTGAATATAAAAGATAACGAATATCTAAGGGGAAATATTTATCCAGATTATGTAGATAAGAATAAACATTACAGGATTAATGGTAGAATGTTCGACATACCTGACATTGATGCATTCATGCAACAAGAGCAAATAGAAAATCAATTGTTTAAACTAGGCTTCTTAACTCATTTAATGTTAGATAAATTATTCTTAGATGTATATGTTGTGGATATAATATATTCTAAGATAGACAAGAATATTAATATATTTGTTCCAGGTAAAATATATACTGACTATACTAATATAAGCAAAAGATTATTAGCCCATTATCATCTAGATATTAATGAAATAGATATGCTAATGCAAGAGAAAACAACTGATTATGATGTTCTGAAGTATAAAAGCAACATAAGTGTTATTAAAAAATGTAAAACTGAAGAATTACAATACTTAAATATTAATAGCTTCATAAATTTTCTAGATTGTTCGTCAGAAAAAATAGCCAATTACATTTTAAGAAGCAAATATCTAAAATAGAAAGAAGAATAAAGAAACCAATAGTAAAAGTAAAATAACATAAAATAAATTTAAAAATTAGACTATTAAAATTAAAGTCTATTTTTTGTGTTATAATAAATAAAAATTAATAAAAGAGGAGAATTTATATGGAAATAGAACAAATTGAAATAACAAATGAAATAGAAGCAAATAATGTTGAAATAGAACCTCTATTTGATGAATATGTTGATTTTGAAACATTTAGCAAATCAGATTTTAGAGCTGTAAAAATTAAGGACTGTGTAGTAGTTCCTAAAAGTAAAAAATTACTTGAATTTACTTTAGATGATGGAACAGGAGAAGACAGAACTATATTAAGTGGTATTCATGCATTTTATGAACCAGAAGAATTAATTGGTAAAACAGCAATAGCCATTTTAAACCTGCCTCCACGTAGTATGATGGGAAAAGAATCTTGTGGAATGTTAATGTCAGCTGTTCATAACGAATCTAAAGAAGAAAAGTTACAATTATTATTAGTAGATGATTCTATCCCTGCAGGAGCTAAATTATATTAAAAAAGAAAGTGATAGTATGCAATATACAAGTAAATACAATTCGCCATTAGGAGAAATATTATTATCTGCAGATGAAATTGGCCTAACAGGATTATGGTTTAAAAATCAAAAATACTATGCTTTATATCTTGATAAAAATAACGAAGAAAAAGAAACATCAATAATAAGAGATGCTAAGAAATGGTTAGATATATATTTTAGTGGAAAAGAACCAAATTTTAAATTACCTTTGCACTTTATAGGTACAGAATTTCAAAAAAAAGTATGGGAAATTCTTTTAAACATACCTTATGGTACAATTCTTACCTATGGTGATATTGCTAATATCTTAGCTAAAAGAGAATGTTTGAAAAGAATGTCAGCTCAAGCTGTCGGTGGTGCTATTGGGCATAATCAAATATCTATAATTGTTCCATGTCATAGAGTGGTAGGAACTAACAAAAGTTTAACTGGGTATGCTGGGGGAATAGAAAGAAAAATAAAATTATTAGAAATAGAAAAAGTTGATATAAATGAATTATATATTCCAAACAAGGGAACAGCATTATAATGAGTAAAATCTTAAATGAAGAACTAATATTTTTAGTTCTTTCTATTGTAAACGAAATCCCAGAAGGAAAAGTAGCAACATATGGTCAAATCGCCTCCATAGCAGATAGGCCAAAAAATTCAAGACTCATTGGTAAAATACTATCTATGTCTGAATACTTTGGTGAATATCCTTGTCATAGAGTAGTTAATCATAGTGGCAGAATAGCTCCTAACTTTAAAAGACAAAAAGAATTATTGCTTAACGAAAATATAACATTTAAAGATGAGAAACATGTTGACTTGAAAAAACATCAGTGGCATATTTAGGAGGAACATATATGTATTTAGAAATATATAACTAACCGATTGGTGAAATATACATAAACTCAGATGGTGAATACATAACATCTTTATGCTTCAAAGATACAAAGGATTAAAACAGATACACAATACAAGGAGAAGATAAAAATCTTCCTATATTTGAAGAAACATTTAAATGGTTAGATATTTACTTTAATGGTCAAAGTCCTAACTTTATTCCTAAATATAGAAGAGATGATATAACATCATTTAGGCAGGAAGTAATTGATGAAATGCTCAAAATGCCTTATGGAAAAACGATAACATATAATGATATCGCAATATCAATTGCCAAGAAAAAAGGAATAAAAAAAATGTCAGCTCAGACTGTTGGCGGAGCTAAAAAATAAATTAAAAATATTGTCTACTATAAACAATGCTAAAATATTCATTAAAATTCAAAAAGAATTCGGTAGTTTTTCAAATTACCTTTGGAGTTTTACAAACAATAAGGTAATAAAAAATACAGATAACAACTTCCATACAACATCTAAGCTATCTGATACAATCTCAAAAGATCTAAAAAAAAGAGGAATGAAGTTTGTAGGATCAACAATCATTTACTCATACCTTCAAGCAATCGGCATAATTAATGATCATGAACTAGAATGTGATTTTCATAAATGAATAAAAAACAAATCAACATTGATTTGCTTTTTTTATTAAAATAGTCTTGACAATTGAATAAATATTCAACTATAATTATAATTAGTTGAACGATTATTCAACTAATAGAATATATTGATATGGAGGTATATATGGTAAAAAATGAATTTGTATGCGATTGTAATATAATCCATCAAGATATTGTAGATAAAATCACAGAACAAATGCCAGAGTCAACAATCTTCAATAATTTGGCAGAATTCTTTAAATTAATAGGTGATCCTACAAGATTAAAAATATTATTTGCTTTAGACAAAGAAGAAGTTTGTGTTTGTGATATAGCCAATACATTATCTATGAGTAAATCATCCATATCTCATCAATTAGCTTTATTAAAGAAATATGAAATTATAAAAAGTCGCAAACAAGGAAAAGAAGTATATTATACATTAGATGATGAACATGTTAATGAAGTTTTTGAAATAGCATTAAAACATATAAATCATAAAAATAAAGAAAGAGGTAATTTGAATGAAACTAAAATTTAAAATAGATGGTTTAGATTGCGCAAATTGTGCAAATGAACTAGAAAGTAGCATAGCTTCCTTAGAAGAAGTTAAAACAGCATCAATAAGTTTTATGACACAAAGAATGATTATAGAAACCAATACTAATGATATAGAAGCCCTAGTTAAAAAAATAGAATCAATAGTAAAAAAAGAAGAACCAGATGTAACTATTACATTAAAGTAGGTATTATATGAAAAAAAGACTAATAAAAATAATTATAGCCATTGTATTTTTTATTACAGCCAATGTAGTACCATCTACTTATGAAATAGTAAAAAACATTATGTTTATAATAGCATATCTTGTAGTTGGCTTTGATATATTAAAAAAAGCATTTAGAAATATTATAAGAGGAAAAGTATTCGATGAAAACTTTTTAATGTCTATAGCAACAATCGGAGCATTTGCAATTGGTGAATTACCAGAAGCAGTTGCTGTTATGCTGTTTTATCAAATAGGAGAATTATTTCAAAGTTATGCTGTTGACAAATCAAGAAAGTCAATATCCACTCTAATGGACATTAGACCAGATTATGCCAATGTATTACAAAACAATAAAATAAAAAAAGTTGTTCCAGACGATATTAAGATTGGTGAAATAATTGTCGTAAAACCAGGTGAAAAAGTTCCTTTAGATGGTATTGTAGTTGATGGAGAATCGATGTTAAACACCCAAGCTTTAACAGGTGAATCAGTACCTAGACATGTTAAGTTAAACGATGAAGTTATAAGTGGCTGTATAAATGTTGATGGTGTACTTAAAATAAAGGTAGAAAAAGAGTTTGATGACTCTACAGTAAACAAAATATTAGAATTAGTAGAAAATGCTAGTAACAGAAAATCAAAATCAGAAAATTTCATTACAAAGTTTTCTAAAATTTATACACCAGTAGTTGTAATAATCGCTCTTATTTTATCTATAATTCCACCACTAATTATAGAATCTGCAACATTTAGTGAATGGATTTATCGAGCATTATCATTCCTAGTTGTATCATGCCCTTGTGCTTTGGTTATCTCTATTCCTTTATCTTTCTTTGGTGGAATAGGAGCATGTTCTAAAGAAGGAATATTAGTAAAGGGAAGTAACTATCTTGAAAAGATTGCTAATATTGAAGCAATTGTATGTGATAAAACAGGAACTCTAACAGAAGGAGTCTTTGAAGTCCAAAAAATAGATGCAATTGATATATCAGATAAAGAGTTATTATATTTTGCTTCTCACGCAGAATACTTCTCAAATCATCCTATCTCAACATCACTAAAAAAAGCTTATAACAAAAAACTTAATAATAAAATTGTAACTAATACTCAAGAAGTCTCAGGGCAAGGAGTAATTGCTACAGTAGATAAAAAACAAGTTTTAGTTGGTAATGAAAAGCTTATGAAATCACATAATATTAAATATAAAAAAAATAAAGAAATAGGAACAATAATATATGTAGCCATAGATAATAAGTTTTCTGGATCAATTTTAATATCAGATAAAATAAAAGAAGATTCATACAAGGCAATAACTTTAATTAAAAAATATGGCGTAGATAAATTTATTATGCTTACAGGAGATAGAGATTCCATTGCCTCTGATGTAGCAAATAAATTAAATATTAAAGAGTACTATGCAGAACTTTTGCCTAATGAAAAAGTATCAATAGTTGAAAGATTAATGAATGAAAAAAAATCAAATAAAAACTTAGTATTTGTCGGAGATGGAATAAATGATGCTCCAGTCCTTGCCATTTCTGATATAGGTATCTCTATGGGAGCCTTAGGAAGTGATGCCGCAATTGAAGCAGCGGATATAGTTTTAATGACAGATGAAATATCTAAGATTTCTAAAATAATTTATATTTCTAAAAAAACGATGAAAATTGTAAAAGAAAACATATTTTTCGCAATAGCTATTAAAGTAGCAGTTTTAGTATTAAGTGCCTTAGGTATATCTACAATGTGGGAAGCCGTTTTTGCTGATGTTGGAGTATCTATTTTGGCTATCCTTAATGCTTTAAGAATTTTTCTAGTAAAAAACAAATAGAATAAATATAAAAGCGAATCAAATAAAAGATTCGCTTTTTGTGTTATAATAAATTAAAAACTTTGGAGGTATATATATGGATATAAAATTTGAAATAGATGGAATTAGCTTTAACGTAAGAAGTTCATGTATAATAAAAGACAAATTACACAAGAAAGTTCTTTTAAATAATATGAGAGCTATAAAAGACCATGAAGCATTTTTACTACCTGGCGGAAGATTAAATATAAAAGAAAATTCATTCGAAGCCATAAAAAGAGAAATAGAAGAAGAACTAGGCCTTAATTTAGAATATAAATTGGTCTCCGTAGAAGAAAATATTTCGCCGGAAAATAATTTTCATATGTTAGAATTAGTACATTATGCTGAAATAGAAAGCTTTGATATAATTAAAGAACTTGATGATGGATGGGACAAATTTAAAATAGTAGATATAGAAAATATTGATAATATAGATGTAAGACCTAAAACAATAAAAGAACTTATTAAGCAAGAAAAATATGAGACAATAACACATCATATCAATTATGATTGGCTTTAATAAAATTTCTTAAATACTTTCACACAATAAAAATAGTTACTATTTATTTAACATTTAAAAAGTAGAGGTGAGTTACATGAATAAAGAGCATATTGGTAATTTAATAGCTAAACTTCGAAAAGAGAAAAATCTTACTCAAGATGAATTGGGTGATTTATTAGGAGTTAGTGGTAAATCAGTTTCAAAATGGGAACGTGGTCTTAGTATACCTGATACAAAAACATTAAACAACTTAGCGAATATATTAGGAGTAAAGCTAGCAGATTTACTTAATTGTAAAAAAGAAATCCTAGATAGTAATCAAGGAAAAAATAAAATTATTAAAAATAAAAAAGTTCTATTTTTAATTTTCTTAGTATTTATAATAATATATAGTGGTATATTAATAACAATTACAAAAAAACAAATAGAATCTAAATATTCTATAGCAAACTTCACATCATTTGATTCTGACTATGCTGTATCAGGTAGTATAATATATACAAGTAAAGGTAAAATTTTTATTCTAAATAACTTAGATTATCAAGGACCAAATCGTGGGACAACAAATGAAGTTTATGTAAAAAAAATTAGTATTACTATAAAAAACGATAATAACGAATTTTATACTAATAGTGTAGAATCATCCGATTTAGATAACAAACTTTACAAACTAAGTGAACTTTTAAATTCATTTTCAGCAGAAATACATAAATTAGATGAATCCTTTTCAATAACAAAAGATAACCTAACTTTATTAATAAGTTATACATTAGAAACAGATGTAACTATTTTAGAAAAAGTAAACTTAAATTTAATAAATTAGTTAAGATAACAATATTTGTTATCTTTTTTTATGCAAAACAACGTATTTATACAAAAGTAGAGCCAAACTCTACCAAAGTAGAGTCAAACTCTACTAAATTCGCCCGAAAAGAGGTGTAAAAATTTAAAAAAATTATTTAAAATAAATATATAAAGTTTGAGAGTAGGTAGTATTCATGAAGTATAAAGATCAATTTTTTATTATAAAAGATAGATTGTTTGAAACCAAAAATATAGTTCTATTGATAATAATGACTATTATTTTTATGATTCTTTTCAGTTGCTTAACTATTATAAAGTTTAGTATTGAAAATCAAAAAGAAATATATTCTTCTGAAATTGGCAGAACATACATAGTATACACAACCGATGAGCAAGAAAAAAAAGTAAACGAAATAAAAAATATAGAACACGTTGAATTTTTTGGCAGTGGCAAATATCGTGCTGAATCACATTTTAGAATAGAAGAATTCGATAAAAATGGTACAGAATCAACAATTTCTGTAAAACCTATAACAACGATAAATGATGTTGAAATTAAAAAAGGAAGAAATATTGAAAATAAATATGAAATGATATGTTCTGATACATTTTATCCATATGATTATGATAATCGATTAGATAAGTCTTTATTCATCTCGAGCAATAAACTTTTAAATAAAGAGGTCAAAGTGAAATCTAAAAATGAAGACCTGAATGAAAAAGAAATAACTTTAACTATTGTTGGAACATACAAAAATAAATTTATGGAAGAATCTACTTATTGCCGTGTTAATATGGATACATTTTATGATATAGCTTCTAAATATAGTGGGAGGGGAGAATCTCATTTTGCTGATGGGACTATAGAAGCTCAGTACTATGGATATGAAAATTATTATGTTCTACGTATCGATAATAAGACAAATATAGAAAAGGTATTAACTACATTAGATAATATGAACATAGAATATGAACAAGCTTTTTATTTAGATGAAGGATTTATAGCAATGTTATTTTTTATACCATTATTTACAGGTATTATAGTAATTCTTATAACAATTTCTATTTTATATAGTTTTATTAATAAAAAGATAAATAATAGAATACATAATTTTGGTATTTTAAAATCTATTGGATATGAAGATAAAACAATTACTTCTATAAATATTAATGAAAATATATTAATAATTATAATTAGTAGCTTAATATCTTTTGTACTATATCTAAATATATTAAATTACTTAAAATATACATTATTAGCAGAAGTAACATATGGTAATTACATTTTAAATGTACCATTTATTTCTATCATATTATTACTTATTATTTTAATTTTTATCATAATAAAAATAATTAAATCAAAACTAAATAAAATCCTTAAATTAAGTATTCAAGAACTATTAGAAAAAGAGTAGTAAAAAATAAACAAAATCAAAAAAGAAAGGATATAAAAATATGTTTAAAAGAGAATCAAAGAAATTATTTGTAATATTAACACTAGTATTATCAGTATTTATGTTTACTTTAGAAGCATTTGCATCATATCATTATGTACTCGAATATGTAGGAGATACAGTAATGGAATATTCTGATACAGAACTTAAAGGAAAGATACATGTAAATGCTACTTTTTCAATGCAATATTATGATGGAGAATTAGAATACCAACTTCAGAAAAAAAGTTTATTTGGTTATTCAAATGTAGGTAATCGTCAAAGAAAATCAACATATAATAAAACTCAAGATTACGCAGAATGGGATTGCAGTAATTCAAAGACAATGTATAGAGGATTTATTGAACTTACAAAAAAAGACACAAGAGGTTCATATAATTCTATCAGTGGATATCTTTCTGTAACTTCAAACAACTAATATTTTCGAGATAGGTACTTAGTGATACTTATAATGTGTTTATCCTACCAGAAAATAATCAATAACCAGTTCGTAATTAAATAATATATATGATAAAATAAATTAAATAAAAAAGATAGAGATGATAAAAATGAAAGAGAAAAAAACAAATATAATAATTATAAATTTACTAAAAATCATCGCCGCATTACAATTAACTGCTTTATTCTGTTTAATAGTAGTATTTGTTTATAAAGTTATAGACTATGAGTATTTTGGTGAAACTTCATATTTCTGGCAAAGTGCATTTAGCAAATGTACACATGAATATGGATGTAAATGTCCAAAAGGTGGAGGTAAATGTATCTGTACATACTACAATGATGAAAAAGGTAGAGAAGAAAAGATAAAATGTCAACCGATAAGAAAGAATAGTTAATAGAAATGATGTGAGTGATATGAAAATAAAAAAACTATTAATTGCTAATTTAATCTTATTTATATTAATTTTAATAACTATATTAGCAATTAAACTATTTAACAACTACTTATATAGTCCATATGATGCATTAAATGATTTACGCGAAATAGAAAATGAATACGCACTAGATGAAAGCGAAATACCAAATATAATATTAAAAAATGGTGATAGATTTGTTGAAGATTATCAAAAAGCATTAGAAGAAAAAAATGTTAAGAATTTAAAAATCGTTAGGGCCTATACTGTATTCGAAAAACAAGAGTATCCTTCCATATACATAGTGGTAGATACACAAAAAAATAAAGTAATATCAAATATTAATTTAATATATAGTAAAAATGGTGAATTAAAATCACTAACAACATCTTATAGAGAATTAAATGATGAAGACTTTTTACTATATAATGAATGTTTAATAAATATGAAAAGCCTAAACCTTCCTTCAGAAATTATAGGAACAATAAAAAAATATGCAAGTGACAATCCAAAGGGAAAGTGGAATGTAGGAAGTACATATAAATATGAATATAGTTATAGAGAACCAACAGCTCAATTTTATACAAGAATAATAGAATCGAGATGGGTATTAATTAATTTAAGTAAATAAAGATAGGAGTAATAATATGATTATAGAATTAAAAAATATAAATAAAACATATAAGAAAAACAATGAAGAAATAGAAGCATTAAAAGATATTAATTTGTCATTTGAAAAAGGAAAATTTTATGCAATAATGGGACATTCAGGTAGTGGTAAATCAACATTAATAAGAATTATGGGATTAATTGATAATTTTGATGAAGGAGAACTTTTATTAAATAACAACAACATAAAAAAAATGAATAATATAGAATCCTCAGAAATAAGAATGAAAGAAATTGGCTTCGTTTTTCAAGATTTTTATTTGGACGAATACATGAGTGCTAAAGATAATATTATCTTACCAATGCTAATAAATAAAAATATTGAAAAAAAGGATAGAGAGATAAAAGCAGAAAAACTATTAGAAAAAATGAATCTATTAGACAGAAAAAATCATCTGCCTAAAGAACTATCTGGTGGCGAAAAACAAAGAGTATGTATAGCTAGAGCTCTTGCCAATAATCCTTCAATAATTTTAGCAGATGAACCAACAGGTGACTTAGATGAAAAAAATGAAAAAATTATCTTTGAATATTTAAAAGAACTATCTAAAGAAGGAAAATGTATAATAGTTGTATCACATAGTAATGAAGTAAAAAATTATGCCAACGAAGTAATTTATTTAAAAGAAGGAAAGTTGGTAGAAAATAATGAATTATAAAGATCAACTTTTCATTATAAAAGACAGAATATTTGAAAAAAGAAACATAATCTTATTAAGTGCAATGGCATTCATCTTTTTAATTCTTTTTAGTTGTTTAACAATTGTAAGTTTTAGCATTGAAAATCAAAAAGGAATATATTCTTCTGAAATTGGTAGAACATACAGATTATATCCAACAGATGAACAAGAAACTAAAGTAAACGAAATAAAAAATATAGAACATGTAGAGTTTTTTGGAAACAGCAAATATCTTGCTGAAAATGCTTTTGAGGTAAAAGAATTTGATAAAAACAATGAGGCAGGCATAGTTTTTGTTAAACCTTTAGTTAAGGCATATGATGTAAAAATAAAAAGAGGTAGAAACATAGAAAATAAATATGAAATTATATGCTCTGACACTTTTTATCCTCATTATTACGAAGATAAATTATATAAGTCATTATTCGTATCAGGGGGGAAAATTTTAAATAAAGAAATTAAAGTAAAATCTCAAAATGAAGACCTAAATGAAAAAGAAATAACTTTAACTATTGTAGGAACATACAAAAATAAATTTATGGAAGATTCTTCTTTTTGCCATGTCAATATGAATACATTTAATGAAATAGCACGCAAATACAGCGGAGGTTTTGTTTCTTATTATGCTGATGGTACAATAGAAACTACATATTCTGAGTATGATAATTATATTATAAGAATTGATAGCAAAAAAAATATAGAAGAAGTATTAACCAAACTTGATGATATGAATATAGAATATGAACAAGTAATCTACTTAGATGAAGGATTTATAGCAATATTATTTTTTATACCATTATTTACAGGTATTATAGTAATTCTTATAACAATTTCTATTTTATATAGTTTTATTAATAAAAAGATAAATAATAGAATACATAATTTTGGTATTTTAAAATCTATTGGATATGAAGATAAAACAATTACTTCTATAAATATTAATGAAAATATATTAATAATTATAATTAGTAGCTTAATATCTTTTGTACTATATCTAAATATATTAAATTACTTAAAATATACATTATTAGCAGAAGTAACATATGGTAATTACATTTTAAATGTACCATTTATTTCTATCATATTATTACTTATTATTTTAATTTTTATCATAATAAAAATAATTAAATCAAAACTAAATAAAATCCTTAAATTAAGTATTCAAGATTTATTAGAAAAATAGAGGTATATATGAATATAATATATAAAAGTTTCTTTAAGAAAAAAACAACTAAAATATATTTATGGATATTTATATCATTAGGAATAGTATTTTCTTTTCTTATAATAGCTAGAAAATATTTAATAATTAAAAGTAATGAAGCATATCCAGAATCATTTTTAGTCATGTCTTCTAAAGATAATATTAATTTAGAAAATGAAAAAAATATAAAATCCTATAATAAAGCAATAAATGTTGACTGTAATAACCATTTAACCAATGTTTTTATAACAGAACATAAGCCAATATTTACAAATGAGTCAGAAGAATATCTAAATTGTAATATCAATAACTATATAATCGAATATACTCATGTAAAAAATATAAATATTATAAAAAATCCAGATCTTTATAATTCACTAAAAGATAGTCAAGAGGAATTTTACTATTTCATTAGTTTAAAAAGTTGGTTTGATAAAAATAAAACTGCCCAATATCTATCTGATAAATATCATACAGAAGTAGGTATAGAAGAATATAAAATAGATAGTATGGATTATAAGAATATTATAGTGATAACTGATTTATTTATAAAAATATCTATATTACTTTTTGTTATTCTATCTATAATTACTATTGCTAACATAATTATAGATGAAAAGAAAAATAACTTTTTATACTATGCTTTAGGATATTCTAAAATAAAAATTATTAGTATAAATATTAATAAAATTTTCTTAATAATAGTTATACCTTTATGTATCTTAACTTTATCATCAGTCTTAATATATTTTATGTAAGCAAATCTTAATAAAAAAGATTTGCTTTTCTATTATTAACATTATCATCATAGAATAATAACTCATTGATACTAATCACATAAAATGTTACAATTGATTAGAAGAATGCTTAATTATATAAGTGCATTTGAATAATAGGAGGAGTATTGTGGAGTTTTTAATAACGTTTATTGAAGGAATTGCATCTTTTATATCACCATGTGTATTACCAATTATACCAGTATATATTTCATACTTTGCAACTGAAAGTAAAAGTGAAAAGAAATCTATAATTAATTCATTGGGTTTTGTAACAGGTTTTAGTATTGTTTTTATACTACTTGGAGTATTTGCTGGAACATTTGGTAAAGTCATTACAAAATATGCGGATTATGTAAATATAATTTTGGGTCTTTTCTTAGTTATAATAAGTTTGAATTATATGGGATTTATTTTTATTAAATTTTTAAATCAAATAAAAGGAATAAAAAAAGATAAAAAAGATTTAACATTTATAACATCAATTTTATTTGGAATGATATTCTCTTTATCATGGACACCATGTGTTGGAGCATTCCTATCATCAGCTCTTATTCTAGCTAGTACAACAGGAAGTGTACTAAAAGGAGCACTTTTATTGCTTACATATTCTATGGGACTTGCCATCCCATTTATAATGACAACGTTCCTATTAGAAAAATTAAAAACAACTTTTGACTTTATAAAGAAAAATTACAATGTCATAAATAAAATAGCGGGAGCAATTTTACTTCTAAGTGGTTTATGGAACATTGTAAACGGAATTATAGGAATAATAAATTAGGAGGTAAAAATGGATAAGAAAAAAATAGGTTTAATAGCTGGAATAGTTATTTTTATAATATTATTAATAGCTATAACAGTAATATATAACAAAGGTATTGGTAATCAAGAAGAATTAGTTGATGAAGCTGTAGATATAGGAGTATTAAGAATTAACGATTCTAATTTTTCTAGTGAAATGTTAAACACTGATAAAATAGTTGTATTAGATTTCTATGAGAATATGTGTCCACCATGTACATCAATGGTTCCAACTATAATAAAAATTGCCAAACTTGGTGATAAAGTAAAAGTAGGAATGATTAATATAAGTGATAGTGATACTAAAAACTTAGCCCAAAGATATGATGTAAGTGCAACACCTACAATTGTTATTTTAAAAGATGAGAAGATAGTTAAAACTTTCATTGGAGCTACAAGTGAAGAAACTATAATGGAAGTAATCAATAATTTAATGGAGAAAGAAAATGAAGAATAAATTATTCGTAATATTTTGCCTAGGAGCACTATTAATTACCTTAACAGGATGTAGTAGTACTAAAACATTAACCTGTAAAACTACTGAAGAAAAAGATGGTCGTACTTCAAATTCAACATTAGAAGTAAAAATAAAAGATGAAGAAGTAAAAGATATGAATCTTACAGTTGAAATGACATTATCACCAGAACAACAATATTTTAAGCAATCAATTATAAATCAAATGTTACAAAAAACGAATAAAGTATATTCAACAGAAAATGGTATAAGAGCAATCTTCGGTATGGGAAGCGAATATTTTGATGCTTTTGGATTATCAAAAGATGTCTCATATAGTGAGGTTAAACAAGTACTAGAAATTCAAGGTTATACTTGTGAGTAATCATTATTTAATAAAGTAACAATATATATATTTACTTTTTTATAGTAGAAATGGAGAAAATTATAAATGAAAAGATGCAGTGAATGCAATATTGAGATGCTTGATGGAAATCTATATGGTGAACCAAGATTTATTGATATGGATCATGATATAGATAAATTTTATGTAAAAATTAAAACAGGAAATACAACTTCTTTTTTAGGTTTTAATATCGACGAAACTAAAACATTAAAATTAAACGTTAAAATATGTCCAAATTGTGGAAAAGTAGAAATGTATATTAATCCAAACGAAATAAAAGATATAACTTCTAATTAGAACTAATTTATTTTAATAATTAGAGCATCTTAATGTGATGTTCTTTTTTAGTGAATAAAATAATAAGTTTAATAATTAAGATATCTTCAAAAAATAATCTTTTTTTGATATAATTTTATTTGAAATGAAGACAAATTATAGAAAACTGAATTCATTTATAAAACTTAAAAAATTTTAAATCGTTCTAAAATGAATTAATGAAATTGATATGGAATTTAAAATCTTATTAATTATTAACGTAATTAGAAAATATAATAGAAAAGAGATAAATTTATGGCAAGAGTAATAAAAAATAAAGAATTAGTTAATACAAGATTAGCAACCAATTATGGCGGTTGGATGTATTGTGATAAATGTAATGAAAATATAGGATATCTTTGTTATTCAACTTATGACAGAGTGGAATTAAAATACACTTGTAACTGCCAAAGTCAAGGAACAGTATTATTGGATTTCGCAGATAGCAAAGAAGGTAAAAATTGTAGTAACGAATTAATACTTATAAAAAATAGATTCTGTTGTCCAAAAGATAATGAACCATTAATTACTATACTAGATAAAAAAGTAGTCAACTATGAACTAAAAATAACATGTAAAGATTGTTCAAATATCTATACAAAAGTAAAGTAGTATTCTTTTAAAAAATGAAAGTTGATAAAAATGAGAAAAGTAATTTTATACATTTCTACTAGTATAGATGGTTTTATTGCAGACAAAGTAGGAAGTGTCGATTGGATAAATGGCCAAGATGAAAATTATGAAAGTGATTATGGATATAATAATTTTATAAAAAATATCGATACAGTAATTTTAGGACATAATACATATAGACAAATTGTCGAAGAATTATCCCCAAAAGACTGGATATATAAAGAATTAAATAGCTATGTATTTACTAAAAAAAATCTTAGTGACAAAGAAAATATTAAATTTATAAATGAAGACATTATAAGTTTTATAAAAAAGCTAAAAAAACAAGAAGGAAAAGATATCTGGATTTGTGGAGGAGCAAATATAGTAAATCAGTTAGTAAAAGAAAATATAATTGATGAGTATCATATAACTATCATTCCTATTATAGTAGGTAATGGTATTAGATTATTTATAGAAAATGATATAAATATAAAATTAAGATTAAAAGAAAGTAAAGTAGAAAATGGTATTATAACAAACATATATGTAAAAAGAGAAGATTGTAATAAACAATATTGAATGCAATAATAATATTAATGAAGGATAGATAAATTAATATCTTGAAAGGTGATTGAATGAAAATTTTAATTGATTTTGTAGTATTATGTATATTATACTTTTTTGTTTTTTTAAAAAAATGGCAACCCAAAGGTAAAGATGTATTATTCGTAAATACAACTATGTATATTTATTTATCTTTTGTCTTATATTTTACTTTAATGCCTATAGTAACATCTCTACCTTTTATGTTCAATCATCCTTATACACCAATGAACTTAGTACCTTTTATAGATGTATCATTAGGAAGAGGAGATTTTATAAGACAAGTAGGTTTAAACGTCATAATGACTATTCCCTTTGGTTTTTTGTTTCCACTTACTAAAAAAGAAAATACCAATTTTTTTAAAACAATCATCTTTTGTTTTTTACTAAGTTTCATTATTGAAGTTCTCCAACCTTTAATAAATGGATTTAGGTCATCAGATATAACTGATATAATAACAAATATTACAGGAGGAGTTATTGGATATTTATTTTATATAATATTTAAACCTTTAACTTCTAAAATATTAAAACTTATTAGAGGCAAGTAAAACTAAATAGTGTGTAATAATTGATGACAATGAAAAGAATATATAACTCAACTACAAGATATGAAGAATTAAGATTAGATTACGAAAAAAGACAAGGGGATATTGCAAACGTTTTAAGTGTAAAAAGAAATACATATTCAAAGTGGGAAAATTATATTAATGATATGCCTATAGAAAAAAGTAATGAATTATCTAATTATTATAATTCATCATTAGACTATTTATTAGGTTTATCCAATAATCGAAATTAT
This sequence comes from uncultured Bacilli bacterium, assembly GCA_910584655.1. Taxonomy (GTDB): domain Bacteria; phylum Bacillota_I; class Bacilli_A; order RF39; family UBA660; genus Coprovivens. The sequence continues at coordinate 39,601 of CAJUBJ010000002.1, read as the reverse complement.
GTTACAGAAAGAAATACAATTGATTTTGAAAAGCTTTCTAAAAGATTACTTGAAACGAGGAAAAAAAGAAAAATAACTCAAGATGCACTTGGTGATAAGCTAGGATTTAATCAAAGAACTTATGCTCACTACGAAAAGGGAGATAGAATTCCAACGACCTTAAAATTATTGATAATAGCTCAATATTACGATATATCTGTTGATTATCTTGTTGGAAGAACTGACTCTAAAGAAATTAAGTAAAAATATAATCTTTCTTTATGCCATTAAAATAATCCAAAGACAAATTATCAAAACTCTACGATTCGTTTGGATAAAATACATTAGTTATGTATTATAATAAATTACGAAAGGAGCAAAAAATATGAATCAAGATAAAATCGGAAAATTCATTGCTAAACTTCGTAATGAAAAAAGAATGACTCAACAGGAACTAGCAAATAAAATAGGTGTTACAGATAGAGCGGTAAGTAAATGGGAAAATGGGAGAGGAATGCCAGATTTATCTTTAATTAAACCTTTATGCGATGAATTAGGAATTACAATAAATGAATTATTATCAGGAGAAAAAGTAACCAAAAATAATATAGAAAAAATTTCAAATGATAATTTAGAAAACATATTGAATGAATATTATAAAATGAAAAAACATAAAAAAATACTGAAAACATCCATAATTATTATTAGCATTTCACTTATCTCCCTAATCATATATACACTTTCTTTATTAGGTATTGCGTCATTATTTAGCTTTTTGGGGGATAAAGAAGTACTAACAGATATAAATAAATACAATAAAGCTCATTATATTGAAAAGTATAAAGGCGATTTAGACTCTAATTTATCTATTTTTCCAGATAAAATAACTTCTAATATGAATAATGTTGAATTTGAATCATATATGTCAGTTGGACTATTAGACACAGATGGCTATATTTATTTAAAATATAGTTTAGAAAAAGATAATTTTGCCAAAGAAATAGACAGAATAAAAGAGATAGAAATAACTATTACAAATGATAATACAAAACATACAAATCGTATTCTTTATGATGATAAATCTTATATTTATCCCGCATATATTACTATAGACGGCTTTGGAAATGTTTATGAATATGCGTTGATTAATGAAGAAGCAAAAGAAATAATTTGTATGTATGTTTCTTATCCTAATATTAAAACTTTTAAATATACCAAATACTTAAAAAATGATTTAAAAAGTTATCTAAATTCTAACACCATAGATAATTTTACTATCTATAATCATTCTTTTGATGATGGCAAAACTTTTATAGAATTTAATGATTAAGATAATAGATTATTAAGCAAAGCATCTTTCATAGATGTTTTTTTCTTGATATAATAATATAAATATTAGATAAGAAATGAGATTTATTATGAAGTTAGGATGGAAAGTATTATTCTAAAAAGATATTTACCTTTATAAATAATAGAATTTAGAAAAAACATTCAAAAAAATAGGAGATGATATTATGAATGAACAAAATTTATTGTCCAATCTAAATAAAATTCATACTACCAAAATGGGTATAGATAGAATTAAGAAAAATCTTAATTTAGACATTGATGATGTAGTTGAATATTGTAAAAATAAAGTATTAGACAAAAATTGTAACATATATAAACAAGGGAAAAATTGGTATTGTGAAATTGACAATATTATAATAACCATCAATTCATCTAGTTACACAATTATTACAGCGCATAAAAAGTTATAGGGAAGTGATTAATAATGAGTAAATATAACAAATTATGGAATTATTTAAAAGATAATAATAAGGAAGAATATGAACTTTCATACGAAGAAATACAAAATATTTTGGATTTCCCAATTGATCATTCTTTTTTAACTTATAAAAAAGAAGCCGATAAATTTGGATACAAAGTAGATAAAATATCACTAAAAAATAAGACAGTTTTATTTAAAAAAATAAGTTAACTTTCATTCATCATATTTAATATAGTTCACTCATAGTAAATATAAAGGAGTACCAATAAAATGAACAAAGATATAAAAAAAATAAGTATTATAATGTTAATACTTTTATGTTGTATAATAATGGCAATTATTGAAACAATAATAGAACCGACTTATTTTATAAAATCATTTATTAAAATAATAGTTTTCTTACTAATCCCTTTATTATTCATGAATATAATAAAAGAAAAAACGTTTGATAAAAATTATATTTTAAATAAAAAAGAAATAATAAGATTATTATCTCTTGGTATTGGAATATATTTAATAATAATGATTGGTTATACAATTACTAATAATATATTTGATTACACATCATTAGTTAATTCACTATCTGAAGATCAAAAAGTTAATAGTAATAATTTTATTTGGATAGCACTTTATATTTCATTTGGTAATTCTTTCTTAGAAGAATTCTTATTTAGAATGCTTGCCTTCATAAAATTATCTAAATTTACTACAAAAAAGTTCTCCTATATTTTTAGTTCTTTTATGTTTGCTATCTACCATATAGCAATGATTGCTAAGTCTTTCCCATTTCCCTTACTTTTATTATCTCTAATAGGTCTTATTGCAGGAGGATATATATTTAACTACTTAGATGATAAAAATAAGAATATTTATAATTCTTGGATAGTTCACATGTTTGCAGACTTCGCAATTATGACAATATGGTTTATTAATATATAACTCAAATCATACCACAAAGATGATTTGATTTTTTATTTTAGAATTTTTTATTAAATTAAATTCAAATCATTGACATTAAAATGATAATAATGTATAATACGAACAATAGTTTTATATAAAACAATATTTAAAAATATAAAAGAGAAAGAATATAATAATATGGAATTTATAAAAGCTAAAACAATAATGACTAAAGTAAAAAATGGGTCTGAATGGTATGGAGTGGATTATAATATGAATTTATATCGTGGCTGTCCTCATAGATGTATATATTGTGATAGTAGAAGTAATTGTTATCATATCGATAATTTTGATGTAGTTAGAGGTAAAGAAAATGCATTACTAATTTTAGAAAAAGAACTTTCTAAAAAGAAAATACCAGGAATAATTGGTATTGGTGCCATGTCAGATACATATAATCCTTTAGAATTAGAATACGAGCAAACAAGAGGAGCTTTAAAATTAATTTCTAAATATGGTTTTGGTGTTTCTATTGATACCAAAAGTGACCTAATATTAAGAGACATAGACTTGTTAAAAGAAATTAATTCTAAAAATGGTGTAATTATTAAATTCACTATAACAACGCCGAGTGATGATTTATCTAAAATCATTGAGCCTAATGTTTGCATATCTTCTAAAAGATTAGAAGCAATAAAAAAACTAAGTGATAATGGTATATTTGTGGGAATAATGATGAATCCTGTTTTACCATTTATAACTGACAATGAAGAAGATATAAAAAATCTTGTAAATTTAGCACATCAATATGGAGCTAAATTTATTCATACATATATGGGTATGACATCAAGAGAAAATCAAAGAGATTATTATTTTGATAAATTAGATAAACATTTTATCGGAGTAAAAGACCAATATATTCATTACTATAAAGATAGTTATAATTGTATTGTTCCAAACTATAAAAGACTATATCAAGTATTTACTGAAGAATGTAAAAAATATGGAATACTCTATAATATGGATGATATAATTAAAGCATATAAAAAAGAGATAAATCATAATGAACAAATAACATTATTTTAATTAATAGAAAAAGGAGAATATAAAAATGGCATTTGATTATAAAAAAGAATACAAAGAATTTTATTTACCAAAAAATAAACCTAATATAGTTGAAATACCTAAAATGAACTATATAGCAGTTAGAGGTAAAGGAAATCCTAATGATGAAAATGGAGATTATAAAAATACAATAGGTCTACTATATGGGATAGCATATACTATTAAAATGAGTTATAAAACTCCACATAAAATAGATGGATTTTTTGAATATGTTGTTCCACCTCTTGAAGGCTTTTGGTGGCAAGAAAACACAAAAGGAATGGATTATAATAGAAAAGATGATTTAAATTTTATATCAATTATACGATTACCTGATTTTGTAACAAAAAGTGATTTCGATTGGGCTATTAAGGAAGCGACAAGAAAGAAAAAACAAGATTTTTCTAGAGTTGAATTCTTAACATACGATGAAGGAATTTGTGTTCAATGCATGCATATAGGATCATATGACGATGAACCAATAACAGTAGAAGAAATGCACAAATATGCTAGTAATCAAGGATATGAATTAGACATAACAGATAAAAGATACCATCATGAAATATATCTAAGTGATCCAAGAAAATGTGATGTAAATAAATTAAAAACGATTATAAGACATCCAATAAAAAAACAAATTAAATATAATCTGAAGGAAAATATATAATGAGTTTAAATAGTTTATCTTTGGAAGAACTTTGGACACTATTTCAATCACTTTTGTTAATAGTAATGAAGAATTTAAAAATCAATTTTTAATTGAAAAAGAATATTTAAAGTCTTTATTAGGAGACTATATTATAAGAATAAGTCATATAGGAAGTACAGCTATTAAAAACATAAGAACAAAACCAATTGTTGATATTTTAATAGAATCAAATCAAAAAGATTTTCAATTTATTAAAGTCATTCTTTTAAAAGATAATTATATCCTAATGAGCGGAAATGTTAACAAAATGTCTTTTAATAAGGGATATACAATTAATGGGTATGATAAGAATGTATTTCATATTCATGTAAAAAAATATGGTGATTGTGATGAATTATATTTTAGAGATTATCTTATTGATAATCCTGATGTAGTTAAACAATATGAAAACTTAAAATATGAATTATACAATAAATATAACCCAAATAGAGATTTATATACAGAGGGAAAAAGCAAGTTCATCAAAGAAATAGTAAAATTATCGAAGAAAGAATATAAAGATAGATATTAATAAGTTACACTATAGGAGAGAAGAAGTATTATGAATGAATATATAAATTTGACATTAGAAAACATTGATAAAGAACACTTATGTTGTGCTATTGGAGATCCAAAGCATCAATGTGGCGTAGATAATAAGAAAGAATGGATAAAAAATAAAATCAAAGATGGGCATGTGTTTAGAAAATTAAATGCTAGAGGTAAAATATTTATTGAATATGAGCCAATAGAAACAGCTTGGGTACCAATTAATGGTAAAAATTATGAGTATATATATTGCTTGTGGGTAGCAGGAAGTTTCAAAGGAAAGGGTATAGCAAAAGAATTACTAGAATATGCAATAAATGACGCAAAAGAGAAGGGAATGAGTGGTATTTGTACTTTAACTTCTAAAAAGAAAAAGCCATTTATTGGAGAAAAGAAATTCTTTGAACACTATGGATTTAAAGTTATAGATAATATCGGAGATTATGAATTGCTAGCGTTACAATTTGATAACGCAGAATTACCAAAATTTAATGATAGTGCTAGAACTATGAAAATAGAAGATAAGGCATTTACTATTTATTATAGTAATGAATGCCCTTATGTTGAATATGAAGTAAAAGAACTAACTAAATATGCTAAAACAAATAATTTGAAGATTAACTTTATTAAAATCGATACATTAGAAAAAGCTAAAAACGTTCCATGCATATTCAATAATTGGGCTAATTTCTATAACGGTGATTTCTTATCTAACACTATATTAAATGCAAATTCATTAAAAAAATTAATAAAATAAGCGAATCTAGAAGTTTATTATAAGAAGATTTAATAATTTTAACACAATGACAAATAAAAATTGGGAGTGAAATGTATATGACAGAACTATCTTCAATGAAAAACATAGGTAAAGAATTGGAAAGAAAATTAAAAATAATAGGAATCAATACAGCAGAAGAATTAAGACAAGTTGGTAGTAAAAACGCTTTTTTTAAATTGAAAATGCGATTCCCAGAAGTTTGTCTTGTTCACTTATACACTCTTGAGGGAGCAATAACAAATACAGATTTTAATAAATTATCAGAAGACACAAAAAAAGATTTGAAAAAATTTTCTGATGAGTGGAAATAAATACAAATTGATAAGGATTTTAAATTATGGAATTAAGTAAAATAGAAAAATTTATAGATAAGCAAAAAGTAAGTTTTATATGTTCTATAGATGAAGAAAATCATCCGAATGTAAAGGCCATGTTAAAACCTAGAAAAAGAAACGGCCTTAAAGAATTTTATTTTTCAACTAACACTTCATCTATGAGAGTGAAACAATATAAAAATAACCCTAATGCCAGTATATATTTTTATCATAAAGGACTATTAAAATATGTTGGTGTAATGTTAAAAGGAAAAATGGAAGTGTTAACTGATCAAGAAACCAAAAATCTAATATGGAAAAAAGGAGACATTATTTTCTACAAAAAAGGAGTTACTGATCCAGACTATTGCGTATTAAAATTTACTACTGAAAATGGAAGATATTATTGTGATTTAAAGACTGAAAACTTTGATATTCAGTAAGAATATTCCAAAATAACTAATTAGATACAAGATATTCTAAATACTCATATGCTTGTTAAAAAAAATAGCAAAATTGTAATATAAAATTGATAGAAAAAAATTAACAAAAATTGTACACTTAATTCAGAGGTGGATAAAATGAATTTAGGAAATAATTTATTTAAAGCAAGAAGAAAAGCAGGAATATCACAAGAAGTAGTTGCTGAAAAATTAGGTGTAAGTAGACAAACAATTTCGAAGTGGGAAACAAGTGAGACCATTCCAGATATTTATCAAGCTAAAAAATTAGCAAAATTATATAACTTATCATTAGATGAATTAATAGAATTTGACACTGATATAAAAGAAATAGAAGAAATAATCAAAAATATTGATGAAAAAGTAGAAGAAAAAGTAAATTGGACAAATGCATGGAGTAAAAAGTATCCAATTCTTGCAGTATATCAAAGTAAAGTTAATATATCAAAGTATGCTATAGAAATCAGAAATATGCTTAATAGTTTAGAAAAAGAATACAGCTTTAGTAAACTAGATAGTATGCTAGTTTTAAAAGATATTCTATATCATGAATGGAAAGACAATAAAAAACAATAAATTTCTCATATTATTAGATTAGTATAAAAAACTAATCTTTTTTTGAAACTTTTTTCTCTTTTGTAGGAATTATATTATTGTAGGTGATAAAAATGGTCGATCAAAAAAACCTCAAAAAATTTAACAAAATATATGATGAAACATATTCAGATATTCTAAAATTCATAATAATAAAAATTCAAAATATAAATGATGTTAATGATATATTGCAAGAAACATATATAACATTTTGGACTCTTTTAAATAAAAAAGAAATAGAAAATAAAAATCTAAAAAGTTATCTAATTGGTATTGCCTTAAATAAAATAAAAAAGCATTCCAGTTTATTATACAAGTTAAATACTCTTTCATTATTTAATTTAAACGAAAAAGGCAAAGAATTAATTGAGACAATTCCAGCCGAGATAGATATAGAAAATTTAATAATTAAAGAAGATGAATGGAATCAAATTTGGAATTACATAAAATCGAAAAAAGATCAAAATATTCCGAAAATATTTTATTTACATTACAAATTAGAAATCCCAATTAAAAAAATATCTGAAGAATTAAATAAAAGCGAGTCATATATAAAAAATTGTATTTATAGAACTTTAAAAGAATTATCAGAAATCTTCGGAAAGGGTGTGTAATATATGCAAAATAAAGAAAAGCTAAATAATTCAATAAATAATGATTTTAATAAAGTTAATAATTACAACAAAATAATAAAAAAAATTGAAGGAGTAAATATGAAAGACAAAAAAATAGTTTGGAAAATATCTTTAATTCCAATTTGTTTAGCAATAATACTAGGTAATATATTATTTATAAATTATAAAAATGATGAAAATAAATCATTAAATTCTAAAGATTCCTATAGTGATTCAAAAGAAAAAATAGAAATTTACATAAATAATATAGATAAATTAGGTGCAACTTTAATAGATGCAGACGTAAAAGTAGTAAACGAAGAAGAAAATAGTATATGGATAAGTATACTAAGCAATATAGTTATTCCAGAACAATTGGAGAAAAAAGAAAGCTATATGCTTTATACAAGAAAAGATAAAGAAAGTCCTTATGATATCTTAAATTCATACGTTTATAATTATTATAATGAGGAAACTCTAAGTAGTGTACGAATATCTTTTTCTAATAAGAACAAACCTCTTAGAGACTACCATTTCAGTGAAGAAGGCGCAAAAGAAACAACAATTAATAATGTCAAAATGAAAATATTTAAATACGAAAATATCTATTTTACAGAATTCAATTATAAAGACTATAACTTTGACATTGAAACAACAAATATCACTCAAGATGAACTAATAAATCTTTTAAAATCAATTATCTAATTATTTTTTGTGAAAATTATTGTTATTTATTCTCATTTGTTTTATAGTTATTATATAAATAATTAATATAATCTTTAATATTATATTAATCAATAAAGGATGTGAGCTTATGAAAGTAATAACAGTATGTGGAAGCTATAAATTCAAAAAAGAAATGAATGAAATAACAGAAATGATGGCTCTTAAAGGTAATTGCATGTTAACTCCAATTGAACTAACAAAAACTAATAAAGAAGCATATACTGAAGAAGAAGCTATTATGATAGATAAAATGCATAAAGAAAAAATTAAACTATCTGATGCAATATTAGTTGTAAATGTAAATGACTATATTGGATCTAGTACCAAAAGTGAAATAGAATACGCTAAGTCTTTAAATAAAGAAATTCTATACTATACAGATTTAATAAATTAAAAGTTTATTAAATCTTTTTATTTACTATTATGAATGTAAAGGACTTTTGGCAGACAAAATAATAATATCCATATAAAATATAAATGGAGGTTGAAAAAATGGATATAGGAAATAGAATAAAAGAATATAGAAATGCCCACAACTTAAATCAGGAAGAGTTGGCAGATAAAGTCTTAGTATCAAGACAAACTGTATCAAATTGGGAGAATAATAAATATTATCCTGACATCAAAAGTATAACTTTATTATGTGATATATTTAATATTTCAATTGAAGAACTTGTTAATGAAGATTTAGAAGAAATGAATAAATTAGTAAAAGAAAGTGAGCTAAAAAATTTTAATAAGTTAAGTACTATATTTACAATAGAACTAGTAGTAATGATTATTAGTGCATATCCACTTTCAAAATATACAGGTAAAATAGGTTGTATAATTTGGGTAATTCTAATGGCTATAACTTTATATACTGCTTTAATAATTGAAAAATATAAAAAGAAATATGATATTCAAACATATAAAGAAATAATTACTTTTTGTAATTCAAAATCACTAAGCCGAGATGATAAAAATCAAGAAATTGGCAAAAGACCATATCAAAAAATTCTACTATCTATAATATCAGGATTAATTACTATTCTTGTAATGACAATTATGAAATTACTCCTAGGATAAATCTTTTAAAAAGCAGATAATAATCTGCTTTTTATGGTATAATGAATAATAAATTCAATAGAGGTGACCTATGAATATAGAAAATGAAATATTTAAAAAAAGTGTTATAGAATATAACAAATTAATAAACTATGGTTTTAGTAAAATAGATAATAAATATACAATATCCAAAAATATATTAAATAACTCATTTCGCATTGATATAGAAATAAAAGATAATGGAGAAGTAATTGGCAAAATATTTGATCTATCTTTTGAAGAAGAATATAAAAACTTTAGAATAGAAAATCAAGTAGGAGAATTTGTGAATAGTGTTCGAAAAGAATTCGAAAACTTTTTAATAGATATTCGTAATAATTGTACAACCTCCAGTTACTTTATTTTTAATCAATCAAATAGAATTGCTAATTTAATAATCGAAAAATTTGGTAATACGCCAGAATTTTTATGGGAGAGAAATCCAGAATATGGAATATTTAGAAATCAAAAAAATAATAAATGGTATGCTGCTGTTTTAAATATTGATAAAAGTAAAATAGATAAGAAAAGTAGTGGGGAAATAGAAATACTAAATGTTAAATTAGATGAAAATAAAGTTAAAGAATTATTAAAAAAACCAGGTTTTTTCAAAGCATATCATATGAACAAAGAAAAATGGATTACAATAATTTTAAATGATACAATAAGTGATGATGAAATAATGAACTACATAAGTGAAAGTCGTTTATTTACTGAAAAGAAAAAATAAATTATTTTAATTCTATCAAAATTCTCCCTTAAAGGGATGTAATAAATTCATATATTCTGTTAATATGAGAATAATGAAAGGAAGAATATTATGAATAAAGTTCATATTGGTAATTATATAACAAAAAAAAGAAAAACCATAAAGCTAACCCAAGAACAACTAGCTGAAAAGTTAGGTATATCTAGTAAAACAATCTCAAAATGGGAAAATGGAAAAACATTACCTGACTATTCTTTAGTTGAAGAATTATGTAAAATATTAAAAATCACATCCTCAGAACTTTTTAATGGCGAAGATAATAAAAAAAATAGTGACAAACAGATAATTGAAATGTTAGAAAGAGTTCAAAACTTAGAAAATCAAAAAAATTCTATTTTTGGTACATTATTAATAATTTTAGGTATTGCATGTTTATGTATGTCAACTCTATTTGGTGGCAGTTCAACAAAAGACTTTATTTCTGGCTTCTTATTGGGATTATCAATTGTCGAAATGCTAGTTGGATTATTCATTATTAGTTACTCATTATTTAAAAAGCAATAAACTAATAATAGTTGTAAGACTAAAATAACTATGTTATAATTTAAACACAAAAGGAGACGTGAACCAATGTTAAAAATAATCACTTTAAAATTTTATATACCAATTATGTTTTAGATTGATTATTTTTTGCGTTATTTTCTTTTAAACTTGAATAAATATTTAAGCACTTTCTAATACATAATTTAGAAGGTGTTTTTTGATGAGGAGGTGTAAAAATGAGAAATTTAAAAATCTAAGTTAGGCATAAACTTTGATTATGCCAGAAAGGAAGGCATAACATGTTAGAAATAAAAAATTTAACAATTGAAATAAATGATAGATATTTAGTAAAAAATTTAACATTTACTTTAAATAAAAAAGATAAACTTGCTATTATTGGTGAAGAAGGTAATGGCAAATCAACAATATTAAAATGTATATTAGGTATTTGTAACTATGCAAATGTTACAGGAATTATTAATTTTAGAGAAAATAGAATTGGATACTTAGAGCAATCAATAAGTGAAGACAACCTTTCTAAAAAAGTATTTGATTATTTGTTTTCATCTTTAGAAGAATACTATGATTCATTAAACAATCTTTATAAATATTTAGATATTATAAAACTTCAAGACAATATTTTAGAACAGAACATGAAAAATTTATCGGGTGGCGAAAAAGTAAAAGTAAGTATTTTAAAATTATTATTAGGAGATTATGACATATTTTTTCTAGACGAACCAACAAATGACTTGGATATTGAAACCTTAGAATGGCTAGAAACATTTATAAGTAATACAACAAAACCTATTATATATGTCTCTCATGATGAGACTTTGTTATCAAATACCGCAAACATGATTTTACACATAGAACAGTTAAAGAAAAAACAAGACTGTCATCATACTATCATGAAAACAAGTTATGATGATTATATTGAATTAAGGCTAAATAGTATTGAAAAACAAACACAAATATCCAAAAATGAAAAAAGAGAGTATACGAAACAACAAGAAAAGCTAACACAAATTATGAATAAAGTAGAATATCAACAAAGAACAATATCTAGGAGTGACCCTCATGGTGCAAAGCTATTAAAAAAGAAAATGCATTCTATAAAATCTCAAGAAAAAAAATTAGAACAAGTTGAATTAACAGAAAAACCAGATGTGGAAGAAGGAATAAATTTCTATTTTAATGAAGTATATATACCTAAAAATAAGATAATTCTAAAATTAGAAATACCTAAATTAGAAATTGAAGATAAAATATTATCTAAAAATATTAAATTAGATATTATTGGTAACACTCATTTATGTATCATAGGAAATAATGGTATTGGTAAATCAACTTTAATAAAACTAATTTATAATAAATTAAATGATAGAAATGATATAAAAGTAGGATATATGCCACAAAATTATCAAGATATATTAAGTAGCTATGAATATGTTCTAGATTTTATCTCTCCAAGTAAAAGTAAAGAAGATATTACTACTTCAAGAACTTATCTAGGAAATATGAAATTTACTTCAAATGAAATGACTGGGAAAATAGCGAATCTTAGTAACGGTTCAAAAGCCAAATTAATTCTTGCAAAACTAGTTTTAGATAATTGTAATATTCTAATTCTAGATGAACCAACTCGTAACGTTTCTCCTTTATCTAATCCTGTTATAAGAAGAGTCTTAAAAGAATTTAAAGGTACAATAATTAGCATCTCCCATGATCGTAAATATATTAATGAAGTAGCTTTAGAGTTATACCATTTAACTAAAGAAGGCTTAATTAAATTAAGATAAAAATTATAAAAAAACTTGGAACTTTATATAAATTTAGTACGACTATAATAATGAATCAGCAATGCTAAATAAATTTGCTATGCTTAAATAAAGGAGTCGCTATGAAAAATAAAAATCTTATATTAATTCTAATTATATCTTTGTTATTTAACGTTACAGGTTGCAAAAAAGAAGAAATATTACAAAAATCTAACTCTCAAAAAGAACAGTTTATGTATGGTGCAACATTAAAAAACAATCAACATATCTTTTTTTCAACATCAGTACCTTATTTGATAAATAAAGAAAGTAATTTATTTGACACTATAAGTAATGAAAAAATAACTATCGATGAATTTCTAAGCAAATTATCTTTAATTGAAGAACTAAGAGATGGTGGCTCGAAATTATATAAATACAATAAAGAAAAAACAGAATTTGGAGATAAAGATTTTTACGTTATTTCATGTAATAGCACAGATAATATAAAAGATGTATATGTTGCTAAAAGCAAAGAAAGTTTAGAAGGAAAATGTAATTTAAAAATAGATGATTTAGAAGGTGTTTCTATATCTATAAAAAAAGGAACATTAACCAAAAGTGGAGCAACTATAATTATAACGGATACAAGCAATAGAGATAATGTATATGGAGAATGTTACTTTATTGAAAAGAAAGATAATAATTCATGGATTAAATTAATTCCCCAAAATACAATGTTATTTAATTATATAGGATATCGTGTAGATAATGATAATCGTCTAGAACTAAAGATAGATTGGGAATACCACTATGGTAAGCTAGAAGATGGTAGATATCGAATAGTAAAAAGTACAAGTGAAATAGGTGAGGCAACCAATCATTTCATAACAGTAGAATTTACAATAAATTAAAAATTAATCACGACAAGCTAGAAATAGTTTGTCTTTTTACTAGATGATAAAAATAATATTTCTCTATTACTTCAAAAAAACAAAATATAAAATAAGTATGCTATAATCAATATATATAGTGTTTTTATTATAATTTAGAAAGAGTGATAATATGGCTGTTGATGTAACCATAAAAAATAAAGGTTTATTTAAAAAAGAATTAAAACTAGAAGACATCTTAATAGATAATCAGAGTTATGGTATTATGGATGAAAACTTTCGTCTAGAAGAAGGTAAAAAAGGAGACTATACTGTTATCTTTAATAAAAATAACATATGTCGCGGATATGAGTTATCTATAAAAAAAGGTGAAGTTAATTTATCAATGCCGTTGCCAACTAGCGATGATGATATAACATTTTTTTATGAATATATAAAAGTTATATGTCAAAAAATGAATACAAAAGTATTTACAAGAGATGAAGAAGAAGTTAGCATAGATAGAATTCAAGAATTTATAGATTTAGATATTAACACAAGCGAACAGGCATTAAAACAAATAGAAGAAAATATAAATAATGGCACTTATGAAAATATGTATATATTTGGAGCATTAAATCCCATTTCACTTGGTAAAAAAGAACTAGATAAAATAAAATGTAACCCTAAAAAGCTAGGAAAATTATTAAATGAACTTCAAAATATAGATGCTTATTATGCAATTCCTAAAATTTATCAAAAACCAACCAACGAATTATTTGGAACTTATATATTAACAGAAAATGTCTTATCTATTCTTCCATACAAACCAACACTTCTTACAACTAAAGATTTAAAAATAGAAGAATGGTACATTGGTTTTGTCACTGAAGAAAAACTATCTGGTTTTGTTCCTTACAAAGATTTTATAGATTTTGTAAAAAAAGAAAAAGAATATGATTCAGAACATTTTTTAATCTCAACAAATAAAGAAGAAATTGAAGAATTACTAAGAAACTACAAAATAGAAATATAATATTTAGTATATGTTATTTTTACGGGACAAATTGACTTCTAAAAATGGTAGATTATTTATTTGTAAAAAATATATAATGTTTTAGATATTAAATCAATTTTAATATTTAAAAACGAAAGGATTAATAAAAAATGAAATTTAGTGAAAATTTAATTAAATTACGTAAAAATGCAAATCTATCACAAGAAGAATTAGGAGAAAAATTAGGTGTTGCAAGGCAAACAATCAGTAAATGGGAGAATAGTGAAACAACTCCAGAATTAGACAAATTATATGAATTATCAAAAATATTTGAAATTAGTATTGATGAATTAGTAGGAAACAAAATAACAAAAACTATAGTTACGTACAAGAATCATAAAAATTATTATGAATATGTAAGTAAAACAAAGATAGGACAAATACCACTAGTTCATATAAATATTGGATACGGGATAGGAAACTTTAGAACTGCAAAAGGAATATTTGCATTTGGCAATATTGCTAAAGGGGTATTCTCACTAGGAGTTATTTCTTATGGCATAGTTGCTCTAGGGGTAATATCGTTAGGAATTATTTCATTAGGATGTATTGCTTTAGCTCTACTTCTATCAATTGGTTGCATATCTATTGGTAGTATAGCAATTGGTGCATTTGCTTTAGGCTTTTTAGCTATCGGTGGATTAGCTATTGGTATCTATGCTATAGGTGGCTGTGCTATTGCAAAAGACATAGCAGCTGGTGGTTATGCAAACGGATATATCGCCATAGGTGATTATGTTGATGGAACAATAACATATTTGTCATCAGAAGTATCATCAGAAACATCCAGTGAGATAAAAAAAACTATCTTGCAAGAATTTCCTAATATATGGAAAATCATTGCATCAATATTTTCAAAAGCAGGTTTATAAAAACCTCTTTTTTTAATAGAACTCTCAAAATGTTTCCTGTTAAAAGTATATTTAAAAGTATAAACTTATTTTAAGAAAGAAGGAAGAATATGAATCAAGAAAAAATCGGAAAATTTATTTCCAAATGTCGTAAAGATTTAAAAATGACACAAACAGAATTAGCAGAAAAACTAGGAGTATCAGATAAAACAATAAGCAATTGGGAAAATGCTCGTTGCATGCCAGACTTATCAATATATAAACCACTATGTGATGTTTTAGATATAACAATAAATGAACTTATGAGTGGGGAAAAAATTAACGAGGAAAACTATCAAGAAAAACTAGAAGAAAACATTATTGACACAATAAACTACACAACAAAAATAGTCTTAAATAAAGACAAAATCATATCAGAAATCTTATTTGTTATTGGTCTTGCTATAATTTTCATAGCATTTACCATATTTCCATCAGAAAGTAGCTGGGGTTCAATCTATTCAATAATCGGTGTAATCATATCACTTATTGGAGTTATAAAATTTAATAAAATAAAAAATAATATTCTAAGAATTTTACTTAATATTACTTATTTTATTCTTACACTATTAGCTTTAGTCATAATTGATTTTACAAATGTTTACTTAAATAATTTACCACCTAGATTTTCTTATCTTAAGGAAACAGGAGATAAAATGATAATTTACAGAGCACCATTTTATAATGTATATCGTATAAACTATAACACTAAAAATGAATATTATATTATTGATACAAAAAAAGAATACAATGAAGATAATATTCCAATAGTACCATTTAACAGAAATAAAACTGCATATAAAAATATTATAAAATATCAAAACAAATATTTAGGGGATAATAGTAATACTGGAAACTTAATAAGTAATCTTCCTTTATCTGAACATGGTTATGTTTTTGAAATAGATTTTACTAATTTAGGATTAATAATAAACTATCATGTTACAGATTGGTATGTTAAAGAAAATTTATACTTAGAAAAAGCTCTCATATATAATACAATTTCAATATTTCATCTTATAGAAAATGTAGATTACATAACATATAATTTTACAGCTAATAGTTATAAAGTAACTAAAGATAAAGTAAAAGAAGTATATCCTAATTATAATGAAATAAAAAAAGAAGAAAAATTTAATACTTATGTTGAAAAAAGAATGGAAGACAATTACTTTATAGAAAAATATTTTGAAAAAATGTTCGAAGAAAATAAAGAACAATAACTGATTATTATGTTAAAATATATATGTAGAAATAAATAAAAAATCAAGAGGTGTCATATGGATAAAATCGCTATAATTTCAGATATACATTCTAACATTGTTGCTTTAAAAGAAGTATTAAAAGATATTGAAAGTCGCAATATAAATAAAATATATTGTTTAGGAGACATTGTTTTAAAAGGTTCATCACCATGTGAATCCTTAGACCTAATTCAGAGTAATTGTGATTTAATTATTAAAGGAAACTGTGATGACTACGCTGTTAATCTTAATTACGAACATGCTATTTGGTATAAAAATAAATTAGGTAGCGAAAGAATAGAATATTTAAATAATCTACCAATGTATAAAGACTTATATATAAGTGGCAGTTTAGTAAGATTATTTCATGCAACAAAAAACAATCTAAACAAAAGAACATTAGACACAGCATCAACGGAAGAAAAGCTTGATCTTTTTGAAGACGAAAATAACATTGTTCCAGATATTATATTTTATGGAGACATTCATAAACAATATTTAGAAAAGATAAAAAATAAAACAATCATTAATGTAGGAAGTGTAGGTAATTCACTAGAGATATCTAATGTGGTAGATGATGATACCGAAATGCAAGAAATGACCCAAGCTCATTATTGTATTGTTGAAGGTAATTTAAACTCTAAAGAGCGTTCATCTTTATCTATTACTTTTGTTAGAGTGCCATATGATATAAAAAAAGAATTAGAACTAGCTGTATCTAACGAGATACCAGATTATGACCAATATGAAAGTGAACTATTAAAAGCCAAGTACCGTGGTAAAAATAAAAAGATCTTAGAAGAATTAAAAAATAATAATTAGCAAGTTTTAAACAAGATTTGCTTTTTTCATGATAAAATTAAAACAGGTGATACCATGAATAAAGAAATACTAACATTAGAAAAAAACTTATTTAAACTAGAATATATATCTAATAAAGAATGGTTAGAAAAAACAATTGATGATAAATTTATTGAATGTGGTAAAAGTGGATATTTATTCCATAAAAAAGATACAATAGACTCTCTTCTTGTATGTAAAGAAGATAGATCTATTACAATTTACAATTATGAATATCAACAAATAGATGAGAAAACTTATTTAATCCATTATATAACCAAGTCCCAAGATAAAATATATTATCGTACATCAATATGGACAATGGATTCTAATTTAAAACTTCTTTACCATCAAGCAACAGAATTTAAAGAAAATATAACATTAATAGAATACTAAAAGGAAAAATTATAATGAAAACAAATCTTACAACAATTCCAAACGTTGGAAAAAGAACCAAAGAATCATTGATAGATATTGGCATTAATTGTGTTGAAGACTTAGTAGGAAAAAATCCTGAAGAGTTATACAAATTAGATTGTAATAAAAAAGGTTTTAAAGTAGACAAATGTCAATTATACTTGTTTAAAATGGCTGTTTATTATGCTGAAAACAAAGAAAATTTAAATGAGGAAAAACTAAAATGGTGGTATTGGAAAGATAAATAACTATAAACCTCCACCTATAAAACATATGGATTGCAAGTGGTTGCAGGAACTGAAGAAGAGCAAGCAGAAGCAAGATTTATTTCTAGTATTATTGATATTTATGAAAGTAGTTTTAATCAACAATAGCTTAAAAAGACCAATGCAGGTCTTTTTTTAATTTTTAATAATATTTAAGAATATAATTATAGAAAGTATGTTACAATATCTTTAAGAAAGAATAGGTGAAAAAATGATAAAAAGGATTATAAATATCGTAATAACATTAATATTAGGAGCAATACTATATTATTTTACATTACCAGCAATTAATTTAAATAATATTGGATTCTATTTTTTTATAGGATTTCTAATAATCATATTTACTTTATTAGAAAGTATTGAAAGAAATAAAACAGTCTTATTTAGAAAAGGAAAATTAATAAATGCCAATTCACTATCAGAACCATTAATTTATGGCTTTGGTGCAGTATTTGGAGTATTCATTATAATTATGGTAGTTAACTTTATATGTTCTCCAATATTTAATGCTAAAAGTTATCAAACAAGAATATCTGTAAATGAAAATGGCAATTTTACAGAGGACATTCATGAAGTAGATTTTAGTCAATTGCCATTACTTGATAAAGCTTCGTCTCAAGTTTTAGGAGATAGAGTAATGGGACAAATGAGTGAACTAGTATCTCAATACAAAGTATCTGATTTATATACACAAATAAATTATAATAATTCAATATTAAGAGTAACTCCATTAGAATACGCCGATGAAATTAAATGGTTTACTAATCGTAAAAGTGGAATAGTAGGTTATATTACAGTAGATAGTGTAACTGGAGAATCAAATTTAGTTCGTTTGGAAAAAGGTATGAAATATTCAACTAGTGCAATGTTTAACGAAAAATTAGAAAGAAAATTAAGATTTGATTATCCTACAACAAACTTTGGACGCATCTCATTTGAAATAGATAATGAAGGAAAACCATACTATATAATTCCAACGATTAAATATACTGCAGTAGGATTAAAAGCTAAAGTAACAGGTGTTATAATATTTGATCCAATAACAGGAGAATCTAAAAAATATAAAAATGAAGACATTCCAACATGGGTAGATATTGCATACTCAGCTAGTTTAATTATTGAACAAGTAGATGATTGGGGTACATACAAAAATGGTTTCTTCAATAGTATTTTTGGTCAAAAAAATGTTGTTAATACAACAGAAGGCTATAACTATTTAGCTATGAACGATGACGTTTATTTGTATACTGGTATCACTAGTGTTGTAAGTGACGAATCAAATTTAGGATTTATCCTAACTAACATGCGTACTGGTGAAACTACATATTACAATGTCCCTGGAGCAGAAGAATATAGTGCTATGAGTAGTGCTGAAGGTCAAGTTCAAGATATGGGATATAAATCAACTTTCCCATTACTAATTAACTTAAATGGTAAACCAACATATTTAGTAAGTTTAAAAGATTCAAGCGGTCTTGTAAAAATGTATGGATTTGTCGATGTTAAAGACTATCAAAAAGTTGTAGTTACTGATTCATCAAAAGGTATAATAACAGCTAAAGATAATTACTTAGCAAGTACTAAAAAAGAAGCTCAAGATGACGAACTAGTTATTGAAGAAATAAAAGTAGAAAACATTAATACTGCCATTATAAATGGATATACAAACTACTATGTTACATCAGCATCCAAAAAATATAAGATGTCTATTAGTTTAAGTGATAACCTTCCATTCACAAAAGTAGGAGACACTATTAAAATAGGTTATTACGAAACTGATAACTCAATTATCGAAGTAGAAAGAATATACTAAGTACTCATATAGAGTACTTTTTCTTTATATAAAAAATAATAAAAATAAAAAACTTATGGTATAATCAAATAAATTAAGGAGAATATTTTATGAAAAAAATAATTGAAGTAAAACATTTAACAAAAGATTATAAGAGTCTTAAAGCAGTTGATGATTTATCACTTGAAGTAAGAGAAGGAGAAATACTAGGACTTCTTGGTCCAAATGGTAGTGGTAAATCAACTACAATAAACTGTATTTTATCATTATTAAATTACGAGGGAAATATAAAAATATTTGATACAGATATGTCTCCTAATGCTTACAATATAAAAAAAAGAATAGGTGTAATTTTTCAAGATATCGCTGTATTTGATGAACTAAATGTATATGATAACATTGATTATTTCTGTGGATTATATATAAAAGATAAAGATGTTCGTAAAGAATATATTGAAGATGCACTTAAATTAGTAGGTCTTGAAGACTTCAAAAAATTCTATCCAAAACAACTATCTGGTGGATTACTTAGAAGACTTAATATCGCTTGTGGAATAGCTCATAAACCAAAACTAATATTTTTAGATGAACCAACTGTTGCTGTCGATCCTCAAAGCAGAAATAATATTTTAGATGGAATAAAAAAATTAAGAGATAATGGAGCAACCATAATTTATACAACTCACTATATGGAAGAAGTAGAAATATTATGTGATCGTGTAATAATACTAGACTTAGGAAAAATTATTGCAACTGGCACTATAGATGAGTTAAAATCACTAGCCAAAATAGAAGAAAAAATAAGTGTTGAAGTAATGGACCTAGATACAAGCTACATAGACAAAATAAGTAAGATAAAAAATGTTGACTCAGTTACTTATAACAATAATATTCTATTGATTACCTATACAAAAGGAAAAAACAACTTGGTTGATTTGATTGATTATTTAAAAAAAGAAAAAATTGCATATAACAAAATATTCTCAGAAAGACCAACACTAAATGATGTTTTTCTAGAATTAACAGGGAAAGGACTAAGAGATTAAAATGTTTATTCATAACTTTAAATATAGTTTAAAAACACTTTTTAAAAGCAAATCATTAATCTTCTGGACATTCGCTTTTCCTCTTATCTTAGGAACTTTCTTCAATTTAGCGTTTTCTGATATTGAAAATAATGAACGACTAGATATTATTGATATTGCAATTGTTAATAATGATAATTTCAAAAATAACAATATTTTAAAAGAATCGTTTGAAACATTAAGTGATGAAAATAATGATAATAAAATATTCAACATACAATATGCAGATGAAGAGTATGCAAAATCTTTACTTGCAGAAGGAAAAATAAGTGGATATCTTATTATTGAAGATGAACCCAAAATAGTTGTCACATCTAGCGGAATAAATGAAACCGTCTTTTCTGAAGTAACTAACGAAATAATAGAAAACTCTAATTTAATATCCAATCTTGCTGAAAGCGAAATAGAAAAATCTTTAGAAAATCAAAACTATAACATCGACTATGAAGCAATAATAAATAAAGCAATTTCGATTGTAACTGATAGCCAAGCTAATATTAAAAATATTTCAAATCAAAATTTAAGTTATACTATGATAGAATACTATACTTTAATAGCAATGACCTGTCTTTATGGTGGAATACTTGGAATGACTGCTATTAATAAAAACCTAGCCAACATGAGTAGTACAGGGAAAAGAGTATCTATTGCCCCAACCAAAAAATTAATAACAGTTTTAAGTAGCGCAAGTGCAGCTTTCATAGCACAACTAGTTGGTGTAGCTCTATTATTTATCTATACTATCTTTATTCTTAAAGTAGATTACGGATCTAATTTACCACTAACTATTTTATTAAGTATAGTCGGTAGCTTTGCTGGACTATCTTTAGGTATTGTTGTTTCTTGTTTGTTCAAATCAAACGAAGAAACCAAAACAGGTATTATTATCGCCTTTACAATGTTAGGTTGCTTTCTTTCAGGTATGATGGGAATTACTATGAAATATGTTATAGATAAAAATATTCCAATCATAAACAAACTGAACCCAGCTAATATGATTACTGATGGACTATATTCACTATATTACTATGAGACATTTGACAGATTTTACTTTAATGTTATAAGTTTATTAATCTTTTCTTCTCTGTGTCTAGCAATATCAATCTATTGTTTAAGGAGGCAAAAATATGATAGTATTTAAAGCATTCTTACGTGTTGTTAATAAATGTAAAGGACCAATAATATTGTATACAGCAATTCTTGTCCTATTTAGTACTATTAATACCAGTACTAATGATAATACAATGGATTTTACTGCAGAGCGTCCAGATATTTTAATAATAAATAATGATTCTTCAGAATCATTTACCCAGAACTTAATAAATTATTTGACAGAGAATAGCAATATTATTGATATAGAACCAACTGAAGAAAAAATAAATGATGCTATTTTCTATCGCGATGTAAACTATGTTATATACATTCCTAAAAATTATAGTAAAGATTTCTTATCAAAGAAAAATCCAGAAATAAAAATTAAAAGTACAGGAGACTATCAGGCAAGTCTAGCAGAATTATTACTAGAAAGATATTTAAAAACAGCTAATGCTTATCTGAATAATGATATATCTGAAGAAGAATTACTATCTAAAATGAATAAAAACTTAAATAATAAAATAAATATAGAAATGACAACAAAATTAGATACAACATCACTTACTAAAGCAACATCATATTATAATTTTACTAACTACTGTTTATTAGGTGGAAGTATTTATGTTATATGCTTGATTCTATCTAGTTTCAAAAACGAAAAAATTAGAAAGAGAACAATCATAAGTAGTATGAGTGACAAAAAATATAATATGTATTTATTAATATCCAACAGCTTATTTGCTACAATCTTGTGGTTGTTCTATGTAATAATAAGTTTCATCACAGTAGGAAGTATAATGTTTACTTTACATGGACTTCTATATATTATAAATTCATTTATATTTTCTTTCTGTGCTTTAACCATTGCTTTTTTGATTGGCAATTTAATGAATAATAAAGAAGCAATAAATGGCATAGTAAATGTTGTGGCTTTAGGTAGTAGCTTCTTATGTGGGTCATTTGTTCCAACAGAATTTTTACCTACTAGTGTTTTAAAAGTTGCTCATATTCTACCATCATATTGGTTCATTAATTCAAATAACTTAATAAAGACTATCGAAGTATTTAACTTTGATTCTATAAAACCATTTATTATAAATAGCGGAGTTCTATTAATATTTTCCATAATATTTATAATTATTTCTATTATAATATCCAATAATAAACGTAAAATCGACTAGTTAATCTAGTCTTTTTTTATTTTATAAAACCACCAGAAAATTTAAAATTTACCCTTTAAATTAGCAAAAATAGCAAAAGTAGAGCGAAACTCTACCAAAGTAGAGTCAAACTCTACTAAATTCGCCCAACAAGTGGTGTACAAAATAATATTTTATATTATAAAATTAAATTGTAAGTAAAGGAAGTAACAAAATGAACAAAATAATTGAATTAAAAAATATTGTAAAAAACTATCAAACCAAAAATGAAAAACTAGAAGTTTTAAAAGGAATAAATTATAGTTTTGAAAAAGGAAAACTCTATGCTATAAAAGGTCATAGTGGTAGTGGAAAAACAACTCTAATAAAAATACTTGGTTTAATGGACCAAGCTACAAAAGGAGAATACCTATTATTTGAAAATAGAGTAGACAATCTAAATGATACAGAAGCATCAAACTATCGTTTAAAACATATTGGTTTTATTTTTCAAGATTACAATTTAAATCCATACTTAAAAGCAGATGAAAATATAATCGTACCAATGATAGTAAACAAAGAAATAGAAAAGAAATCTAGAAATAACATAGCAGATTCACTATTAGAAAAAGTAGGATTACTTGATAGAAAAAATCACTTTCCAAAAGAATTATCTGGAGGAGAACAACAACGTATTGCCATAGCCCGTGCACTAGCCAACAATCCAAGTATCATAATAGCAGATGAACCAACAGGAAACTTAGATAAAGAAAACGAAAAAATAATATTCAAATTACTAAGACAAATGGCAGATGAAGGAAAATGTGTAATAGTAGTAAGTCATAGTAGCGAAATAACAGAATATGCAGATATTAATTTGTTATTAGAAGAAGGCACATTAGAAGAGGTTTCAAATGCTAATTGATTACATTGAATCATCTCTAAAAAATATTTTTAGAAACAAAAAAAATAAAATTTTAATTGCAATTATTACATTACTATTATTTATCCTTTTTATAGATATTATTTTTATGAAAAATATTTATGGTTATATGTATGAATACACAATAAAGAATGTTGACTTTAGATCATTTAATGCTTATAATTTTTCTGAAAAATCTGAATCTGAAAAAATAGCTGAATTAAAAAAGGTAAAGCATATCAGCGACGCATACAACGCAAAATATTCTAATTTTCCTCTTACAAGTGATATTCATATAAATGATGTATCAGGAGATATAACAATATTACACCCCATAAGCAATTCTTTTCCGAAATCTATCGAAGGAAAAAAAGTAGGAGATTTGAAGTCTGGCGAAATGATTTGTCCTTATAATTTTTATCCCAATGAAGGGGCATCACTATACAAAATTGATGATTCAAAAATTATTACTCCAAAAGAAATAATTGATAAAGAATTTAATGTTTTTTATCTTAAGATTTATCATACAAACAATATTGTTAATGGCGAACGTGAAGAAATAAAAGAAACTTTATCAAAAAAATTTAAAATAGTAGGTTTTTATGACAATACAACAATCATGAATTATACTAATGAATGTTATGGTATAGAAGAGGATATAAAGATATTTGTAGATACATTAAATCCAACAAGAGAAAAAAAAGCTTATACTTATAGAATAGTAGTAGATAAACCATTTAATTTAAATAAGGTTAAAAAAGAGATAAAAAAAATAGGTTACGAAATTAGTGATTCTGCTATTATAGAATTCGATAAGCCAACAATAGCAATTATAGTATCTATATCTACATCAATATTTATTGTAATTACATTTACAATTATATATCTATTATATAGTTACATAAAAAAGAAAATAAAAATTGAATCAAAATATATTGGTATTATAAGAGCTTGTGGTTATACAAAAAATCAAGTTATAACTGAGCAACTAATAGAAAACTCAATGATATTATTAATAAGCTTTATAATAAGTTCTATAATATTTTCAATATCATTTGCTATTATAGAACCTAAAGTAGAATTATTTAAAGCAATATCTTATGTAGGATTTAAAGTTTCTAACAATATATTCTTATTATTTATAATTTTATTATTTATTATATTGTTTTCACTATTGATAAATATAAAAATTTTAAAGTCAACTACAGAAAGCCAAATTACCAAGCTATTAGGAGATGAATAAAATGTTATTGATAAAAAGTTTTTTTAGAAAAAGTAAAACTAAAGAAAATATAAAAATATTCGTAATTTTATTTAGTGCTATTATATTATTAAATGTACTAGGAGATTACACAAAAAAAGTAACAAATCAATATAAGTTAAGTCATGAAAATTTTGTTATGTTTGCCAAAAACAATCACGAAGACATAATAAAGAAATATAAAGGCGTTGACTCATATAGTAGAGCTGTTAATTTAGAGAAAGGCCCCAACAACAATATTATTTATGACGCACCAGTTAGAATAAATGAATATGGGGAGACAGAATATATACAAGAATTAGTAGATGAAAGTAAATTAGAATGGGGAAAGTTAATATACAAAGATGGTATACTAGCATTTTCATCAAGTTCATGTAACTTAAATTTAAAAGAAAATGAAGTTGTTCTTGCTTTAATAGAAGGTTTTTATTACCAGAAAGAATATAAATCAAATTATATTAATCATGATATTCAATTTAATTTTGAAAATAAAGAAATATCTTTAATTATAAAAGATATTATCGAACCTAAAGCAGCATCATATGTCTGTATATCAGATTCGCTATATAACGAATTAATACAAAAAGAAAAAAACTACATTTACAACATTGAGTTTTCAAGTCATGAAGCATTAGAAAAAGCCAAAGATAACTGGCATAATTTAGAATCAAATGATTACTTCATTATTAGCAATATTCAAAACGAGCTAAACTACGAAGAAACGCAAAAACACAAAATGATAGAAAAAATTAGTATTGCTTTACTAGTAATAAATATAATAGCTACTATAGTATTTATAATAATAACGATACTAACTATCAAAAATTTAATATCAGAAGAAGAACCAGATATATTACTATTAAAGCAAATTGGTTACAATAATTCGAAAAATTTCATTAACACACTTAAAAACCTTTTAGTCTTTGACTTAATTGTAATAGTATTATCTATAATTATCACAACTATAATAATTCTTCTTCTAAATCTTATATTTAGCTTAAATATAAAAATATTAAATTTAAAATATTATATATTAATAGTAATTTTTACAATAATAGTAGAGTTTATATTTACTATAATAAATATTACAACGTTAGAAAATTCGAAAATAGACTAGGTTATCTAGTCTTTTTAAATTTTATAAAAACACCAAAAAATTTAAAATTTACCCTTTAAATTAGCAAAAATAACAAAAGTAGAGTTTGACTCTACCAAAGTAGAGTCAAACTCTACTAAATTCGCCCAATAAGAGGTTTACAAAATAGAAATTTTCTGTATAAATTTTGATTATAGAAAAAGAAAGATTAATAAGCTTAAAAATTGTTGAAGTACAATTTTTAAAATATATGCATATTGCTGAATGGAGGTAAGAAAATGAAAAAAGGTAAAAAAATAGTATTTACATTAGTAGTTATTATTGCACTTGCTAGGATAGTTCTTGCAGAGAGTTACAAAATTGATAAATCAGAGACTTTATCGAATGTAGTAAATGGAAATTCTACAAGTAGGAATAAAGTTGAAGGAAGTGCAACATTTGGTTCTGATGTTACTACTCGAATGTATGATGTAAAAAACGTTACAGGTATAAATGCTGAAGACGGGATAAGAGTTAAAACTATTGTAAAGAAGACTAACTTAGGAGTTACTACTAATAAACAAGAAGTATATGTACCAGTGTATCCTACACCAACAACAGCCTCAATTGGAGCTTTATTTACATATAATACTAAAACAAATCAACTTAAAATTACCTGGGAAGACTGGACAGGGAACACAAGTTTTTACGCAAGATTTACTGCACGTGATGGTCGATAATTAGTTTACTGAGGACGTTGAAACCTCAATGTTCTCAGGCTTTATTATGTTAAAAATAAGGAGAATAGCGGTATGAAAGAATACATTTCAAAAAACAAAAAAATAATAATTATATGTTTATATCTTATATTACTTTTGGGAGTTAATTACATTACAAGAAAAAACTACGACAAAATCCAAAATGAAAGTACAGCTTTAATTATTTATGGAAAAGAAAACCATCAAAAATTATTTGATGATACAAATGTAATAATATCATATCGAAGAGCTTTATCATTTTCTATAGGTGAAGATAATGATACTATTTATAAACCCGAATCAGTATTGAATCCAGATGGTAGTATAAGTTATAAAGAACCATTTGATAATACAAAACTAAATTGGGATAGTTTTCCAGAAAATAACAATATTATTACAGCATATCGAGGTACGACTTGTAATATGGATTTAGAAAAATATGAAGTAGCTCTTAATTTTAATTATTATACCGATGAATATTCAAAATTTCTAAATAAAGAGATAATATTCAAATATCAAGACCAACATATACCTTTAAAGATAAAAGAAATAGGTTTATTTGATATTTATTCACTCATATGTATATCAGATGAACTATATGACGAATTAATAGAAAAAGAAAAAAATTATATTTATGATATAAAAACTGACACTTATAGAAATCATCAGAAAATATACACCAATTTGGAAAAATTAGAAAATAATTCTTTTTATAGCTTATCGCATCCATCTTCACAAGTATCAGAAAGTCTTTCAAAAAAATTATATACATTAGGAGATTTTATTGACTTTCTTGCTTACATAAACTTAATAACAGGCATTGTAATTATAATCTTAATTATATGTTTTGTAGTAAATATTCTACAAAAAAAACTTAATCAAGAAGAATAGAATTATAAGGAGTATCAAATGAACAAAATAATTGAATTAAAAAATATTGTAAAAAACTATCAAACCAAAAATGAAAAACTAGAAGTTTTAAAAGGAATAAATTATAGTTTTGAAAAAGGAAAACTCTATGCTATAAAAGGTCATAGTGGTAGTGGAAAAACAACTCTAATAAAAATACTTGGTTTAATGGACCAAGCTACAAAAGGAGAATACCTATTATTTGAAAATAGAGTAGACAATCTAAATGATACAGAAGCATCAAACTATCGTTTAAAACATATTGGTTTTATTTTTCAAGATTACAATTTAAATCCATACTTAAAAGCAGATGAAAATATAATCGTACCAATGATAGTAAACAAAGAAATAGAAAAGAAATCTAGAAATAACATAGCAGATTCACTATTAGAAAAAGTAGGATTACTTGATAGAAAAAATCACTTTCCAAAAGAATTATCTGGAGGAGAACAACAACGTATTGCCATAGCCCGTGCACTAGCCAACAATCCAAGTATCATAATAGCAGATGAACCAACAGGAAACTTAGATAAAGAAAACGAAAAAATAATATTCAAATTACTAAGACAAATGGCAGATGAAGGAAAATGTGTAATAGTAGTAAGTCATAGTAGCGAAATAACAGAATATGCAGATATTAATTTATTATTAGAAGAGGGTCTTCTAAAAGAGGTAAAAAATGATAAATGATTATTTAAAAAAATCTTTAATAAATATTAAACGAAATAAGAAAAATAAAATTTTAATTGTAATTTTTACTTTATTATTATTTTTATTATTTATAGATACAATTATTATTAAAAACTTTTATGAATACTATGATTATGCTGTTAATAGTAATATTGGCTTTAGAACCTTATCTGTTTTTTATAACATAGAATCAGACGAAGAGGCAACATCGACATTAAAAAATATTGAACATGTAACTGATGTTTATAAAGGTCTTTATAATAGTATTGGTGTTCAAAGTAATATTTATGATAACGGAGCAGATGGTTGGATTGGTCTTAACTATGGAACAATTAATACAGTACCAAAATCCATTAAAGGCAAACAGGTTAGCGAAATAAATCCTGGAGAAATAATTTGTCCATATGAATTTTATCCTGATGGAGACTTCGGGAATCCATTAAATATTGATGAAAACAAATTTTTAAGTTACAAAGACACATTAAATCGCGAAATAGTACTAGCATATTATCTTAATAATACTAAAATAGTAAATAATGAAGTAGTTGAAGAAAAAACAGAATTAACAAAAAAAATGAAAATAGTTGGTTTATATGATGAAACAATTTTTAGAAATGGTATCAATGTATGTTATGCCTCTCCAGATGACATAAAAGATATAGTAGATGCATATAATGCTTCTTCAAATAATGAAATGTATTATCCCTTTAATGTAGTAGTAGACAAAGAAGAAAATGTAGAAAAAGTAAAAAATATGATAAATAAGATTCAAGGATACGAAATATCCGAAAATACAGTAGCATATATAGATAAAGGATTTACTAGTATACTTTTTTCTGTAACATTTATTATAGGACTTACGATAATTATAACAATATTGTTTGTTTTAAAAAATTATATAAACAAAAAAATTAAAGATGAATCCAAATATATAGGAGTTCTAAGGTCTTGCGGTTATACTAAAAAACAAGTAATTATATGTGAAATATTTGAAAATAGTATTGTTATGCTTATAAGTTTTATTATAAGCACAGTTATATTTTCATCAATATTTAAATTACTAGAAAATAATTTCTTTAAATATTATAAATATATAGGTTTTAACATTTCAAATAATATTATTGTTTTACTCATTATCTTTATGATTGTAATTGCAATTTCAGAATCAGTCAATTATTTTCTTCTTAATAAACATTTAAGAAACCCAATATCAGATATTTTAAAGGATGAGTAGAATGGTTTTGTTAAAATCCTTTTTTAGAAAGAAAAAAATTATTTATATTTAATATTATAGGTATAGTACTATCTTATTTTTTATCTCTGTTTATAAAAATACTTTTAAATATTATATTTGAAATTTCACTTAGATTAATTGATATTAAGATCTTTATAATATTATTTATATTTATTTTTTTAATCAACTTAATAATTTGTCTCTTTAAAATAAAGACAATGTAAAAATGACAATTATAAATGTTGGTAAAAATTGAATTTTGACTAGTTTATCTAGTCTTTTTCTTTTATTCAAAATAAGATATAATTAATAATGGAAAAAGGTGATAATATGGAACTAGTAACATTAATGTATCGTTATATAAATAAATTTATTAATAGTGATACATTAATTAAAGAATTAGATAAATTAGATATAAAAAAATATTCTGAATCAGAACAAAAAACAATAAAGACATTAATTGACGAAGTAAAAAAAATAAAAAAGAATATTCCTAATGAATTAGATGAAATTGAAGCTAGTAGACTTTCTAACATAGATCATATGATAGATTTACTTTGTAAAGCAAAATCAAGTGAAAATCTTGATGAATCTGCTATTAAATTTATAGAAAAACAACATAAGCAATTATTGAGTGACAAAGAAGCAATAAGAGATGGTGGAAAATTATATTCAAGTATTTTTGAGCTAATGACTAATAACAGTGTTGTAAATAAATACGCAAGTGAAATGAACGATTTAGAACTTTTAGAATTTATAACTCATTACATATCAGCTCCTCTTCCGCCAGAAATAGACCAACAAGGATTCAATGATTTAGTCGAAGCAGGAATAAAAGAAGACAAAAGAGAGTCATTATGGCGTTTAGCTTTCAATTATAATCATAAAAACAAAGACTTTACTCTTATTGAAGATTATTTTATTCAAAAAAGAGATGATTATTACTTAACAGAACTTATTAGTGCAGTAAAAGATGATTTAAATATGTCTAAATTATTAAATAAAATAGTTAAAACTAAAGATAAAGAATTTATTAATAGAGTAATAGAAACTGGTAATGCATATTCCTTATTTGAAGATGATGAACTAGAAAAGTTAAAACAATAGCATAAAAAAGTAACCAAAAAGTTTTATTATAATTTTTATATTATAAATATTTGGATAAAAGAGAACTATTTTTATCAATTATTAAAGATAATTGTATAAATTATTTTTTTCATCCATTAATTTTTAATATAGTGATATAATAAAAAAGAACAATGTTAATTATATTAAAGGAGGAATAAATATGTTAAAAAATCGTGTTGCCATAATTACAGGTGGTACAAGAGGAATAGGGCTAGAAACAGTTCGTTTATTTAAAAGTCAAAATGCAGAAGTAATTTTATTTGGTTCAAAAGCAGAATCTGTCGAAAAGGCAGTTACAGAATTAAAAAATAGTGGTATGGAAGTAAAGGGGTATTATCCAGACTTAAATAACTTTGAAGAAATAGAAAAAACTATAAAAGAAATAAAAGAAGAATATGGTCATATTGATATTTTAATAAATAATGCTGGTATCTCAGCTAATAGAAAAATCGAAGATACAACAAGCGAAGATTTTTCTAAAATAATGGATTTAAATGTTAATGCTATATTTAATATGACAAAAGCAGTTGTGCCTTATATGAAAGAACAAGGCAGTGGTGTAATTTTAAATACTAGTTCAATGGTAAGTTTATATGGTCAACCATCAGGATGTGGTTATCCTGCAAGTAAGTTTGCTGTAAACGGCTTAACTAAGTCATTAGCAAGAGAATTAGCATCATCAAATATTAGGGTAAATGCTGTTGCACCAGGAGTTACAAAGACTGATATGATTGCTAATCTACCAGAAGAACAACTTGCACCAATCGTTAAATCAATACCTTTAGGTCGCATTGGCGAACCAAGAGATATTGCTAATGCATTTTTGTTTTTAGCAAGTGATATGGCAAGTTATATAACTGGTGAAATTTTATCAGTAGATGGTGCAGCTCGTACTTAATAAATTACATATATAAAGTAGGAACAATATGAAAAAAATAATAATTATATTTGTAACAACAATTTTACTTGGAATTTTATTAGTAATTGGTATAAATTTCTATGTGGTATTTTCTACTAAAAATCAGATAATAGAAAATATTGAAAACATAAACTTACAAGATATTGATTGTATTTTAATTTTAGGAGCAGGAATATGGGAAGACAAACCTAGTCATATGTTAGAAGATAGATTACTTGAAGGAATTTCTTTATATAAAAATGGAATTTCATCAAAAATAATTATGTCAGGAGATCATGGTAGAGAAGAATATGACGAAGTAAATATTATGAAAAAATTTGCTATTGAAAAAGGTGTTCCAAGTAATGATATATTTATGGACCATGCAGGCTTTGCAACTTATGATAGCATTTATCGCGCCAAGGAAATTTTCAAATCTAAGAAAATATTAATCGTAACACAAGAATACCATTTACATAGAGCATTATATATCGCCAACTCACTTGGTTTAGAAGCTTATGGAGTCCCATCAAACCCTCGTAAATATGGTGGTCAATTTTTCCGTGAAATAAGAGAAATACTAGCTCGTAATAAAGACTTTGTCAAATGTATCTTTAAACCAGAACCAACTTATTTAGGAGAATCAATTCCTGTAAGTGGTAATGGGGATATAACAAATGATAAAATAGAAAATGATAAAAGATAATTAATATTTTAAAATGTTACAAACAAAATAAAGCAATTAAAAAAATTGCTTTTTTATTTTTTATAAATTAATATAAATTTGGAACAAATGCTTAATTTCTAACGATTATATTAATGAGGTGAATATTATGACTAGTAAAGAAACCTTAAATAAATTTGATTTATTATATGAGAAAACCTATAATGATATTTCAAAATATGTAGTATGCAACTGTAATAATATTGATGATGTTAAAGATATTATTCAAAATATCTATATTGACGTTTTTAAATGTTTAGAAAAAAATATAAAAGTAAATAAATCATATATTTTAGGCATTGCCAAAAACAAAGTCAAAGATTATTATC
This sequence comes from uncultured Bacilli bacterium, assembly GCA_910584655.1. Lineage (GTDB taxonomy): Bacteria > Bacillota_I > Bacilli_A > RF39 > UBA660 > Coprovivens. Next base: position 6,400 of record CAJUBJ010000002.1, on the reverse strand, counting down.
GTTTTATATACAAGTATAAGATAATTTCCTTTTTTTCAGAAAACGAAAAGATAACAGAGGAAAATATTCCTGCTGATTTCAATCTTGAAAATTATGCATCTAAAAAATACGATACAGAATTAGTTTGGAGATATTTGAAAAAGAAAAAAATTATTATATCAAAAGTATTCTATTTATACTTTAAATTAGATTTAACTATTAAAGAAATCTCTACATATTTAAATATATCCGAATCAAATACTAAGCATTATTTATACAGAACACTAAAAGAATTAAATAAATATCTTGAAAGTGAAGGTGATATTTAATGAATACAATAAAAAACATATTCGATAAGAAAATAAATAAAAAAGACATATACAATCATGTTATAAATTACAAAAAAGAAAAAAGTATTATAACACCAACATATATTATCTTAGCACCCATAATTATCATTTTTATAATATTATTTTCAATTAATTTTAATAAAATACTTTATACAAATTTCTTAAAAAGTGAAGAAATAATAAAAATAAATCATTTAGAAAATCCAAGTTTCTTTTATTCCAAATTAGAAAATGAAAATCAGAATACTTCAAAAGACAATCAAGAAAATAACAATAATGATTTTTCGAAAACAAATAAATTCGATATTCCAAATGATTTAAAAATAGTAAGTAATAAATCAACATACGACTACAATCATAGTTTTACTGAATTAGTATATAAAAATAATAAAGAAGATAGAGAATTATTAATAATGTATTCTAATAAAGATATTATTCCTATTAATGAAATAGATAATGTAGAATATTCAAAAATAAAATCTACTAAGTTATCAATTTATAAATTTGATAATACTTATCAAGCTACTTTTGAATACAAAGATAAATATTATATTATTGAAAGTATAGAATTAACAGAAGAAGAATTTATAACATTATTAAAGTCAATTATCAAATAGTAAAAACTAAAAATAATAAAATGATAAATATTAGTTTATAGAAAACATAAAAAATTGTTAAAAAAAGTGTTAAAATACTATCAAGTTTATATAAGATTACCTTTATTATGTTATAATTATCATAATAAAGGAGTGATAAATTATGAAGAAATTAGAAAATAAAGTTGCCATTGTAACTGGCGGAGCAATGGGAAATGGCCTAGGTATAGTAAAAGTTTTTCTACGTTATGGAGCTAAAGTTGCTATTTTAGATTATGCTAATACTATAGAAGATACAATAACAAAATTAAAATTAGAATACACTAATTGCGAAATAGTCGGATACAAAGTAGATATTAGGGATAAAGCGCGCATTAAAGATTGCATTGATGATATTGCTAGTAAATTTGGCCACATTGATATCTTAGTAAATAACGCTGGTGTAGCAAGACTTGAACCATTTGAAACAATGTCTGATGAAATAAGAGACTTCCATTTTGATATAAATATTAAAGGTACATGGAATGTAACTCAAGCAGTAATTCCATACATGAAAAAGAATACTGAATCAAGTATAGTAAATCTTTCAAGTGTAACAGGGCCAATGGTTGCAGATTCAGGAGAAGTTGCTTATGCTACAACTAAAGCAGCTCTAATGGGGTTCTCTAAAGCTATAGCTGTTGAATTTGTCAAGGATAATATTAGATCAAACGCCATTTTGCCAGGATATATTTTAACACCTATGGTAGAAGGAATTGGACGTGATACAAACCCTGATAATCCTCAAGAAGTAATTGACGGAATCGCAGCTGGAATTCCAATGGGACGTCTTGGAACCATCGAAGAATTAGGTGAACTTGCAGCATTCCTAGCAAGTCATGAGTCATCATACATTACAGGGCATGAATTTGTAATCGATGGTGGAAGTACCTTACCAGAAACAATGAGTGTAGGTGTATAAAGTGAATTAAACTTCACTTTTTTCTTTGTTTGAAACATTTTTGTAATATTATGTAATATGAAACAAACGACAAGTCATCTTTATTAAGATAGAATCATAATAGAATTTATTTAATTTTTAAATGTCACATAAAAGTCACATTTAATAGATATAATGAAAATGGAGATGAAGAAAAATGAAGAAAAAAATATTTATTATAGCATGTATAGGAGCTATAGCAACGCTTTGTATAACAGTTCTACATAATAAAAATCAAGAACTAGATGAATAAATTTAAAACAAATAATATAAAGAGAGGTATTATATGAAGAAAATCTTAAAAATCTTATTAAGTATATTATTAATCTTTCTTATATTTTCTAGTATTTTCATTTTTAATGGATATAAAATGTATAAAGAAGCATTAACTGAAACTTCTATAACTGAAAAAATTAAGGATATAAAAAGTAATGATAATTATACATCAATCGAAGAGTTACCAAAAAATTATATAAATGCTGTTATATCTGCTGAAGATCATCGTTTCTATAAACATAATGGAATAGATATTATTTCTATTGGTCGTGCTTTATATCATGATATTAAGAATAAAAATTTTAATGAAGGTGGAAGCACAATAACTCAACAACTTGCTAAAAATATCTATTTCACTCAAGAAAAAAAATTGATAAGAAAAATAGCTGAAATATTTATGGCATTTAAATTAGAAAGTGAATTAGAAAAAGACGAGATTTTAGAGTTATATGTAAATACAAGCTATTTTGGAAACGGGTATTATTGTATAAAAGATGCTAGCAAAGGATATTTTAATAAAGATCCAAAAGAAATGAATGATTATGAATCCACTTTGCTTGCAGGTCTTCCAAATGCACCTTCAATTTATGGTAACAACAACCAATTAGCACGAGAAAGGCAACAGCAAATTTTAAATTTAATGATTGAATATGAATATTTAACAGAAAATGAAAAAGAAATAATTCTCACTTTAGAAGAATAAATTAAAAGCAAAATAAAAGTTTTGCTTTTTTATATACCAATTTAATCTTTGGTGTATAATAATACTTAATGGTGGTGATTATATGAAAACAATTCTTATAGTTGAAGATGATGAAAGTATTCATAAATTATTAGAAGAAATATTAAGCATCGAAAAATATAACATTTTAAATGCATATTCAGGAACAGAAGCATTATTAATATTAGAAAAAAATAAAATTGATTTAATACTTTTGGATTTAATGATTCCAGGTCTTAGTGGTGAAGAATTAATAAAAAAAGTTAATCATTTACCTATAATAGTCTTAAGTGCTAAGATAAATTATGAAGATAAAGTAAATTGTTTGCTTAGTGGAGCTAATGACTACATAACTAAGCCATTTAATAAAGAAGAACTTTTAGCTCGTATTAAAGTTCAATTGAGAATAAATAATAGTGATATTAAACTTGAATACAAAGAAATAAAATTATTACCAGATAATCGCACAATGCTAATAAATGAAAATAAAGTGAGTTTAACTAAAACAGAATATGCCATTTTAAAACAACTATTACTTAATATTAAAGAAGTAGTTACTAAAAATAACTTACTTGATTTAATTAGTATCGATACAGAAGATTGTAACGAAGATTCCTTAAGGGTTCATATAAGTAACTTAAGACACAAAATAAGGAAATATACTAACAAAGAATACATTGAATCTGTCTGGGGGATTGGCTTTAAAATTAAAGAATAAATCTTAACATTTTCTTAACAATTTATTAACCATTTTCTTAACATTTTTTTATTAAAATAAAAACAAGAAAGGAAGAAAATGATGAATACAGTTTTAAAAATAAGAAATCTTGAAAAAAGATACAGAAATTTTAAAGTTTTGAAAAACTTGAATATGAACATCGAAAAAGGCTCTATTTATGGTCTTATAGGAAAAAATGGCGCAGGTAAAACAACTCTCATCAGAATAATATGCGGACTACAAGAACCATCTGAAGGTACTTATTCAATTTATGGTGAAAGCAATAAAAATGGTAATATAGAAAGCGTTCGTTGTAGAATGGGAGCTATAATAGAAGCCCCATCAATTTATAGTGAGATGAATGCTAAAGACAATTTAATAGAACAATACAAACTGGTTGGAATACCAAATCTTAATAGCATCGATGAACTATTGAAATTAGTAGGCCTAGAAAACACACAAAAAAAGAAAGTTAAGAATTTTTCTTTAGGTATGAAACAACGCTTAGGAATAGCAATGTCTCTTGCTGGTAATCCGGATTTTTTAATTTTAGATGAGCCAATCAATGGTCTTGACCCAGAAGGAATTATTGAAATTAGAGAATTAATTCTAAAACTTAATAAGGAAAAAAGAATTACTATTTTAATTTCCAGTCATTATTTGGACGAACTATCAAAAATTGCAACTCACTATGGCTTTTTAGACAATGGATCTATCATAAAAGAAATAAGTAGTGAAGAACTTATGAAAAAGATGGAACAAAAAATACAATTAAAAGTTAATAATGTAAAAAAAGTCGCTACATATTTAGAAGAAAAACAATTTTCATATGAAGTGATTGATAAAAATACTATAAATGTATACGGAAAAATAAATCTCCCTAAATTCATTAATGAACTTTCTAAAAATAATTTAACACCCGAAGACATTCATCAATCAGAAGAATCATTAGAAAATTATTATATGAATTTAATAGGAGGTGATAACAATGATTAAGCTTTTAAATGCTAGTTTTACAAGATTAAGAAAAACCAAAATATTTTGGTTGTTAACCATATTCAGCATATTATTTGCATTATTCATGATTTACACAAGATACAGCGATATGAAATTATACAATGAAGTAATTGAAGTAGAGCAATTAATGATTAATTATTCAACTATAGTAGGAATTGTAATTGCCATATTTACAAGTTTATTTTTAGGAGTAGAATATTCTGATGGAACAATAAGAAATAAGATAATTATAGGGCATAAAAGGGCAAATATATATTTATCAAATTTATTAACTGTTATAATAACAAGTTTATTTTCTTATATCTTATTTATTGCAGTTATATCCGCTATCGGGATACCATTATTTGGCGGACTCACAATGAAATTATCAACCTTACTAAAAATAATAGGATGCATTTTTATGACGATAATTTCCTTTTCTAGTATATATACTTTTATTGCAATGCTAATCTCTAATAAAACTATTACAGCAATAACTTGTATAATGCTAACATTGGGTATGATGATGATATCAGTTGTTTGTTTTAATGTCATAAATGCAGAGCCAACTATTCCACAAGGTTATTATGATAACGGAGAGCTTAAATATGAGCAAGTGCAAAATCCAAGATATCCAAGCGAATTAAAAAGGAATGTTTATCAAACAATAGTAGACATTCTACCTTCAGGACAAATGTTTCAAATCGCAGGTAGAACTACTGCTAACTTAAAAGTCTTACCATTATATTCCTTAGGAGTATTTATAGTATTTACAGGAACAGGAATAATTTTATTTAATAAAAAAGATTTAAAGTAGAGGTGAATTTAATGAGTATTTGGTATTATATGTTTTTAGTTGTTTTGATTATTAATATTTATTTAGTAATAAAAATAATAATTATTAAAAGTGAAATTCGCAATATAGAGTCTAAACTACCTCAAATTATTAATACCGATACTAATAATCTTATTACAATATCATCTGAGGATAAAGATTTGATACATTTAACCAACACAATTAATCAAAATTTACAACGTTTACGTAATCTTGAATTAGAATACATTAACGGTAATGTAGAACTAAAAGAATCAATTACTAATATATCACACGATTTAAGGACCCCATTAACAGCTATAAGTGGATATATTGAATTGATTGACAAAAATAATCTTAGCCATAAAGAAAAGGAATACCTTAATCTTATTGAAGCTAAGGCAAGAGATTTAGTGGCTCTTACAGAACAACTCTTTGAGTTTACCCAAAATATAGAAATCAACAAAGTTATAAATAAAAAAGAAGTTTGTCTTAATTTTATTCTAGAAAATATTATGGGGTCATACTATGCAATATTTAAATCCAATAATATTGAACCGAAAATCATTATAACTAAATATAAAATAATAAGAAGTTTAGATGAAAGTATGATAAATAGAATATTTGATAATATTATTTCAAATGCAATAAAATATAGCGATGGAGATTTTTGCTTAAATTTAGATGATAAAGGGCAGATAACAATTTCAAACCATGCTACATCTTTAGATAAAACCAGTGTAAAAAAAATATTTAACAGATATTTCACAGTAGAAAATGCTAGAAAAAAAAGTGGTATTGGTCTTTCTATTGCTAAACAATTAGTTGAATTAAATAATGGAACTATAAATGCTGAATATAAAAATAAGACTTTAGTTATAGTTGTTAAATTTTAAGTAAATCAGTTCGATTTACTTTTTTCTTTTTTTATTAAAAAACTTTTTTAGATGTTAAAGTTATTTGAAAATTAT
>CAJUBJ010000001.1 GCA_910584655.1 uncultured Bacilli bacterium | reverse complement strand
AAGGACTTGCAGAAGGCATAGAAGAAGGTAGATTGGAAGGAAAAAGAGAAATAATTAATAATATGTTATCAAACAATATATCAATAAATGATATAAGTTCCATAATAAATATGTCGCCAAAAGATATTGAAAAACTATTAAAGTAAATTAATAATTTACTTTTTTTATTACGCCAACCCAAACGTATGTTTATATAAAATAAAAAATATGATATATTAATATAAGTGAAGGTGATGAATAATGGACAAAATATATGCCTCTATTGATTTAAAATCATTTTACGCATCAGTCGAATGTCAAGAACGAAATTTAAATCCATTAACTACAAACCTTGTTGTTGCAGATTCAACTCGAACTGAAAAAACAATATGTCTTGCTGTCTCACCATCTTTAAAGCAATATGGAATTGGTGGAAGAGCGCGTCTTTTTGAAGTTATTCAAAAATTAAAAGAAATCAATAAAGAAAGAAAATTCCAGAATAAAATAAGTCATTTTATTGGAAAGTCATACGATAATAATGAACTAAAAAATAACCCTAAATTAGAAGTAAGTTATATTATTGCACCACCAAGAATGGCTTATTATATGAAATATAGCACTGAAATATATAACATATATTTAAAATACATAGCTCCTGAAGATATTTATGTATATTCTATAGATGAAGTATTTTGTGATTTAACTAAATATCTAAAACTTTATAAGTTAACCCCAGAGGAATTAATAACAAAAATGATCGTTGATGTTTATAATGCAACCGGAATAACAGCCACAGCTGGAATAGGAACAAATATGTATCTATGCAAAGTTGCAATGGATATATTAGCTAAACATATAAAACCAAACAAAGAAGGAGTAAGAATTGCCAGACTTGATGAAAAATCATATCGTAAGTATCTTTGGTCTCACAAACCGCTAACTGACTTTTGGCGTGTAGGAAAAGGTTATGCCAACAAATTAAAAGAATATAATATTTATACTATGGGAGACATAGCAAGATGTTCAATTTATAATGAAGAATTATTATATAAACTGTTTGGCATTAATGCAGAACTTTTAATCGACCATAGCTGGGGATATGAGCCCACAACAATCAAAGATATTAAGTCTTATAAACCTTCTGCAAAGAGTTTATGTTCAGGTCAAGTTTTATTATGTTCTTATGACTATGAAAAGACAAAAATTGTTATCAAAGAAATGGCTGAAAGTATAAGTTTAGATTTAGTCACAAAAAAATATGTCACTGATCAGTTAGTTCTTCATATTGATTATGATATAGAGTGTTTAAATAATTTAGAAATCAAAAAACATTACAATGGAGAAATAGTAAAAGATAGATATGGAAGAAGTGTTCCTAAACCAGCTCACGGAACAATACGTTTAAAAGATAAAACTTCTTCTACAAAACTTATTATTGAAGGCTTTTTAAAACTATATGACACTATAATTAATAAGAGAATGCTCATAAAAAAAATAAATATTTATGTTGCAAATTTATCAAACGAAGATAATATAGAAGAAAAACAGAAAATAAAGCAGTTTGATTTATTTACCAATTATGAGGAAATAGAGTATCAAGAAAAAACTGAAAAAGAAAATTTAGAAAAAGAAAAGAAAGTCCAAGAGACTATAATTTATCTTAGAAACAAATTTGGTAAAAATGCAATATTAAAAGGAATAAATATCGAAGAAGGATCCACTGCCAAAGAAAGAAATAGTCAAATAGGTGGTCATAAAGCATAGGAGGTATCAGATGATAGAAACTCATGAATATGATGATATAATTAATTTACAACGACCTATATCCAATAAACATAAACCTATGTCTATCGAATCTCGTGCAGCTCAATTTGCTCCATTTGCAGCACTAACAGGTCACGAAGAAGCTGTTAAAGAAACAGAAAGGTTAACTGACAGCAAAAAAATAATTGATGAAAACTATAAAAGTATATTAGATGATAAAATTAATAATATATTAATTAATATAAAAAATCACCCTCTAGTTTCCATAACCTATTTTATAAATGATACTAAAAAAGCTGGTGGTCAATATCATAAGAAGGTAGGAAATATAAAAAAAGTAGATTTATATGAAAGACAAATTATTTTTACAGATAAGACAAAAATAGATTTTTATGATATTTTAGATATATACGAAGAAGAGGAGTATGAATAATGCATTTAATAACTAAGAGATTTGAAGAATTAACGACACAAGAGTTATACGAAATTCTTTCTTCTAGAGCGGATATTTTTGTTACAGAACAAAATATTCACTATAATGATATAGATGGAAAAGATTATAAAAGTTATCATTTTTTCTTTAAACAAAATAATAAAATTATAGCTTATTTAAGAGCATTTTATGAAAACGAAAGCAAAGAGAGGCTAAAAATAGGTAGAGTTTTAACTAGGATGCATGGTTCTGGAATAGGTAAAGAATTATTAACAAAATCTATAACATACATTAAAGAGAATATTGATTGCAAAATAATATGTTTAGATGCACAAAAACAAGCTGTTGGATTTTATCAAAAATTTAATTTTTTCACTACATCTGATGAATTTTTAGAAGAAGGGATTCCCCATATTAAAATGGAATTAGAAATAAAGTGAGGTATATATGAAAAAAGTATTTCTAAAAGCTCAAGATGGGTATGAGCTTGAATTACATATATTTGAGATAAAAAAGCCTAAAGCTACAATTCAATTAATTCATGGGATGGAAGAGCATCAAGAAAGATATGAACCATTTATCATTTTTTTAAATAAAAATGGTTTTAATGTAGTAAGTTCTAACATGAGAGGACATGGACCAAATGCACCTTATTTAGGACACTTTCAAGATAAAAAAGGATATATAGAATTAATTGAAGATCAAAAATTAATCACTAAATATATAGAAGAAAATTTTTATAATCAAAAAAAATATATTTTTGCACATTCTATGGGAACAATTATAACTCGAGTTTTATTAAAGGATTATTCTAATCATTACGACAAAATAGTATTATCTGGATATCCCAATTTCCAAATTGCATCTTATATTGGTATTATTGTATCAAATATCATAAAACTTATTTACGGTCCAAAATATAAATCCAAAATGTTAACTGATTTAAGTATAGGTAGATTCAACAAAAAAATATCTAATCCTAAAACAAATTATGACTGGATATGCAAAAACGAAAACATTATAACTGAATACATAAGAGACCCTTATTGTGGGATAGGATTTACTTGTAGTGCTTATAATGATTTATACCATTTGGTTATAAAAATGAATCAAGCAAGAAATTATAAAAACATTAATAAAAATTTAAAATTATTAATGTTAAGAGGTTTAGATGACCCCTGTATTGGGGGCCAAAAAGGAGCACAAAATTCTATAAATAAATTGAAAAGTGTTGGTTTTAATAATTTAAAATATATAGACTATCCAAATATGCGTCACGAAATATTAGGAGAAAAGGATAAAGAAAAAGTATATAATGATATTCTAAAATTTTATCTTGAAAAATAAAAACAATAGAGTTACTCTAATAGAAAAAGAAAGGAGACTATACCATGCGACGTTATCATATTTTGAGATTTGACATATGGCTTTGTTTACTTTTTAGTGTTTTGCTTGGCTTTGGTATAGGCAAAATTGCTAATAATATCCTAGAGAAAAAATATGAAATTTATACTGAGGAGCATAAAGTGGCTTCTGATGAAATCGGCGGAATAGCAGGAGAAGATGTTTTCAGAGCAGAAAGCATAGAAGACTTGCTATCACACGATACTTTTACTATTGTATCTAAAGGAATAGAATACAAAAATAAAGGTGCTGGTTTCTTTAAAGGAATGTCTTTATATGCTGTAACTTTACCATCTGGTGAAATAGTTGCTGCTCGTATAAATGGTGATTCAGTAACAACAGACGGAGAATCTATATATAGTGGCAATTCAATTCTTCCCGTAGGACGTATTGTTGAAGCAGATTTATCTAGTGAGCCAACATTTATAAATCAAATTGAATATAAAGAAAAACTTAGCAACAAGAGTTTCTATATTGATATGGTAGGAGAAGCAGAAATAATACCTGCAGAATATTATGTAGAAGGAACAACATTATTGATTGAATTACTTATAATCTTTATAACTTTTCCAATATTCCATATAATTGGTTCAAAAGCTGGAATATTTCCATACATTTTCCCGCCTAAAGATAAAAATAAAATTACACAATAATACAGTAGTTTTTTAACATTAGCAAAACAATTTAATTTTTTAATAATTATAAATTTTATAATAAAAATATGTTGCAGTTTTATATTATAGTAAAAAAAGAAGTGATACAATGACATTAAATGATATCATTAGAAGAGCATATAAATATAAAGGTTTAAGCCTTGATTGTTATGATAACAAGAAAATTAATAATAATCTTATTGAATTACTAAAATTATGTGTAAATAACAATATTAATATTAATCTTTCAGAACAAGATGTAGTAAAAATTATAAATATATATTACTCAATAAATAATAAATACTATGACAAATTTATAAAAAATATAATTAAGTTATCAAAAAAAGAAATAAATATAAAAAAAGTTTATGAACTATTATAAAAAAATACTAACAATTTATGTTAGTATTTTTTATTACTTTGATGACACTTTAAAGCTAATGCTCTTACAGGTTTCTCAATTGTTTCTGTCATATAAGTTCTGGCAATTAATAGCGCTTTATAAAAATTAGGAAATTGAACAACAACCTTTTTTAATCCTTCTAAATCAGTAGGAATAAAATCATGATTAATAGCAGTTATATATTTCATATATTCATCATAAAAAGGATTAAAATCAGTTTGCCAAGGCTTTATACCAGTAAGTCCATAAGTATGAATTATTTTAGGTGCCAATCTAGCTTCACCAATTTCTTCATAACCAACATTCCTAAGTTTACTATTAAAATACATTTTTGCCAATATACCATCAAACATATAAGCATGAGGCGGAATATTATAATTTACTGGTAAATCACTTATTCCATCTCTTATAGCACAATTAAATATATCTTGATCAGGATAGGTCAATTTAATTCTATTTTCTTTTAGCAAATCAACAATTTTTCTTTGGTAATCTTTACTCATCCATTCATCAACATTAAAATATATAACACCCGAATTATAATAAGTATCAAGATTGTCTAAAGATTTATTATAATGCTTTAGTCCAGCATCACGTACTGCGTGCAAGTTATCAGCATACTTACATAATCCATTTAAATCACCAACAGTAATAGTATCAGCATCTAAATATAATAAATTTTCGATATTCATCTTATGAGGTTTTAAAATATCTCCAAAAAATAATCTAGCATTAGCAATTTGTGTCCCATGCCAATCTGGTATATTATACTTAGAAAGATTATAATCCTCCATAGGATAAAAATAAACTTCAGCATTTCCAAAATTCTTTATAACTTTTTCAATCCTTTTAAATTCTTCATCAGTAAATCCATCGCATATTATATGAAGTCTAATATTACTTAAATTTCCATTAGTTAAAAGAGAATAAATAGAAGCCAACATTATATCAATATATCCTTTATTTGCTGTAAAAAGAACATCATTTTTCTTTTTATAATTAATTTCCATAAAAACACCCCCAAAAATAATTACTGAATATTCTATCTTATTAACTAAATATATTCAAGAAAAAGAACTAATCATCTATAAAAATAAAAAAGTAGTTGAGTAAATAATCTATAAAATGATAAAATAAATAATATGAAAGGATGAACAAAATGGAAAAAGCAAAAGTTTATTTTACAAAAGATTTAACTCCTGAAGGAGTAGTTCGTATTTATGATGCATTAGGAGTAAAATTGCCAGGAAAAGTTGCAGTAAAACTTCATTCTGGTGAAGAAGGTAATCAAAATTATGTAAAACCAGAATTTGTCGAAGATATCATTAATCATGTTAAAGGAACAGTAGTAGAATGTAATACAGCATATGAAGGTGCACGAAACACAACTGAAAAACATATAGAACTTATGGAAAAACATGGTTGGAGTAAAAGTTTTAATGTAGACATTATGGATGCAGAAGGACCAGATAAAGTTTTAGAAATACCAAATGGTAAAAGAATAAAAGAAAACTATGTTGGAAAAAATATCGATAACTATGATTCAATGCTAGTTTTATCGCATTTTAAAGGACATCCTATGGGTGGATATGGTGGTGCATTAAAACAATTGTCAATTGGTGTTGCATCAGGAGCAGGAAAAAACTACATCCATTGTGTCGGAAAATTTGGTTCGTTTGATGATATGTTTCAAGTTGATCAATTGCAATTTCTAGAATCTATGGCTGATGCAGCAAGTAGTGTAGTTGAACAATTCAAAGGAAATATTGCTTATATAAATATTATGTGTAACATGTCAGTTGATTGTGATTGTTGCGCCGTAGCAGAAGATCCATGTATGAATGATATTGGCATTTTAGCATCAACAGATCCAATTGCTATTGATCAAGCATGTATTGATTTGATAAAAAAATCTGATGATTCTGGACGTGACCATTTATTAGAGAGAATCAATTCTAGACATGGAGTTCATACTATTGAGGCTGCTGCCGAATTAGGATACGGAACTCGTGAATACGAACTTGTATCGATTGACTAAAGTAAATCAACGGATTTACTTTTTTATTTTCATAAAATATTCATATAAAAAAGAAATTTACATGTTATAATAAATATGCAAATTAAATTTTTAAAGGAGTCTTTGTATGAATCAAGAACTTATAGGTAAAACTATTAAAGAGATTAGAAAAAAAGAAAATCTTAGTCAACAGAAATTTGCTGAAAAATATGGCGTTACATATCAAGCAGTAAGCAAATGGGAAAATGGCAAAAATATTCCTGATATAACAATCATAAAAGAAATATGCAAAGACTATAATCTTGATTTAAATGATTTTCTAGATACAAAAATTAAAAAAAAGTTTAATAACAAATTTAAATATATAATTATAGGAATAATTATTTTAACTATTTTTACTTTGATATTATCGTTTTATATAACACAAAGACAGTCAAATAATAATTTTGAATTTAAGACTCTTTCATCAAATTGTACTGATTTTAATTTATATGGAAGTATTGCTTATAATGATTCAAAGTCATCAATATACATATCTCATATCATATATTGTGGAAAAGAAGATACAACAAAATACAAAGAAATAGAATGTACTTTATACGAATCTAATGACAAAACAAAAACAGAAATAAGCAAAGTTAATTATAATCAAGATAATATTATAACATTAGAAGAATATCTAAAAGATATAACTTTCAACATTGATAATTATGAAAAAACATGTAAAACTTATAAAGAAAACTCTTTATATTTAGAAATAAACGCAATTGATATAGAAGACAAAATAACAACATATAAGATTCCTTTAACTTTAGAAGAAAACTGCATAGATTAATCTCAACTTGAGGTTGAGACTTTTTCAACCTCAAGTTTATTGTAAAAATAATACATAAAGCCTATAATCGCTATTATGAAGGAGAAGATAAAATGAAGAAAGAAAAAAATAAAAAACATTTCAAGAATAATAAAAGTATTATAATTCTTACAACAATAATAACTATTTTAATAGTGTCAGTAAGCACATTAAAAATTCAAAAACTAAAAGAAAAAAATATTAAGGAAGTAGAAACAGCTATTAGTTTAACAGAGAAACAAGCAAAGTTAGAAAGAGATTTTGAAATAGAAGGATATACGATTGATAATCCTAATATTATTTTAAATCCATATGATGCATCTCCACTAACAGCTTTAGTAATATTTAAGACAGAAGAGAATGTAACTCCAACAGTCACTATAAAAGGTAAAGATGAATTATCAACATTTACACATACATTTGATGAAAATAAAGAACATTATTTACCAATATATGGTTTATATGCTGATACTGAAAATGAAATAATAATAGAATACAATGAAGATGGTAAAAAAATAAATAAAAAACTAACTATAAAAACTGATAAATTACCAGATAATATGGTTTTACCAGATGCAGTAAAAGCAGACAAAAGTAAACTAAGTAATGATTTGTACTTTTTTACACCATCAAGTATTGGCTACACATCTGCATATGATGTTAATGGTGATGTTAGATGGTATTTAACTAATTATGCTCTATGGGATAACACAAGATTAGAAAATGGACATCTCATGGTTAGTACAGAGAGACTTGTAAATGCACCTTATTATATGACAGGTCTATATGAAATTGATCTATTAGGAAAAATATATGTAGAATATAGTCTTCCAGGAGGATATCACCATGATTATTTTGAACTTGAAAATGGAAATATCTTAGTTGCAAGTGATGACTTTGGTAATGAATTTGGTACAGTAGAAGATTATATAGTTGAATTAGATCGCAAAACAGGAGAAATTACCAAAAAATTTGATTTAAAAGAAATATTAAATATGACAGATGGTCAAAGTGAAAATTGGTCAAATTATGATTGGTTTCATAACAATTCTGTATGGTTTGACAAAAACACAAATTCAATTACATTATCAGGACGTCATCAAGATGCTGTAATTAATATCGATTATGAAACCGGTAAATTAAATTGGATAATTGGCGATTCGACAAATTGGAGCGAAGAATATCAAAAATATTTCTTTACGCCAGTTGGAAAGAATTTTGAATGGCAATGGAGTCAACATGCAGCAATGATTACACCTGAAGGGTATGTATTCATATTAGATAACGGTAATAATAAATCAAAAATAAAAGAAGAATATGTTGCAGCTGAAAATAGTTATACAAGAGGAGTAATGTATAAAATTGATACTGACAATATGACAATAGAACAAGTATGGGAATATGGAAAAAATAGAGGAAGTGATTTCTATTCTCCATACATTTCAGATGTTGATTATCTAGATAAAAATCACTATATAGTTCATTCAGGCGGAATAGTATACGTTGATGGTAAAAATTCAAATCAACCAGCAGGATTTAGTACTAATACAACTTTAGTATCAGATACAGTAGAGCTAATTAACAATAAAGTTGTTTTCGAACTTATACTACCAACAAATAACTATCGAGTTGAAAAAATGAGTCTTTATACAAACAAAGATAACTTCCATTTAGGTTCTTCATCAAGAATTGGTTCTTTAGGAGAAACAGAGAAACTCGAAGAAAAAATTACTCCTATTATAAATAGTAACAAACAAGATGACACATATAAAAATTATAATATATCTTTAACTAAGGAAATAGATCGTTTAGCTGTAAAAGGTCAGTTTAAAAAAGGAACAGATGTAAAAATAATTTTATATCAAAATATGAAATCACATATTTATAGCTTTCCAGTAAGTAAAAAACCTTATACTGCTTTATGTGTTGATATATTCTCAGAAGAAGAAAATGAAAACGGTATTGTAGTAACTAAGTATATAAATAAAGAAAACCTAAAAGGTAAATATTCTATTTATATAGAAGTAAATGGAACAATGTATAATACTAATGAATATGTAGAATTTTAAAATGAGAAATAAAATAATCATATCATTACTTCTATTAATTTCAGTATCACTAATAGTCTATATTTTTCTAAATCGTGATACATCCATACTTAACAAAAACGCTACAATAAACGATATAAAAATCGAAGATAAAGTAAATATATATGTCTTTTGGTCTGAAAATTGTTCACATTGCGAAGAATTATATCAGTATTTAGAACCTTTACAAAAAGAGTATAAAAATGTATTCAATATATATGGCTTCGAGGTATCAAAAAATAAAATTAATCAAGATATAATGGATAGTTTCAAAGAAGAACTAGGCGAAAAAAAATGGTCATATACAGTCCCATATTATATTATTGGTGATGAAAGTATGGAAGGTTTTAGTGTAGGAATGAAAAAAGAGGTCCTAGAAACAATTTTAATAAAATACGAAAACTTAAAAGATATAAATAAATTTGAAAATATTTTAAAAAGAACAAGTGAGTAATCACTTGTTTTATCTTACATTTTTGTAAGTCTAAATATGCAAAAATAATGTTATAATAAATATTAAGTGAGGTAACTATATGAAAAAGATTTTAATTGTTGAAGATGATAAAACAATTAGTAATGAACTGGCAAATCTCTTATCTTCATCTAACTACGAACCGATAGAACTTGTTGATTTTTCAAATACATATGAAGAAATAATGTCTATTAATCCAGACCTTGTTTTATTAGATATCAATCTTCCATATTTAAATGGCGAAGCTCTCTTAAGTAAGATAAGAAAAACATCAAACATCCCCATTATAATGGTAACAAGTAAAAATACAGAGATAGATGAAGTATTATCAATGTCTTATGGTGCTGATGATTATATAACAAAACCATATAATCCAACAATTCTTCTGCTAAGGATAAATGCTATTTTTAAACGTCTTGAAAATACAAGTGACACTATAGAATATAAAGGTCTAACAATTAATATGCAAAAAGGCCTTATAAAAAAAGATAATGAAGAAATAATATTAACTAAAAATGAAATGATTATATTTAATTACCTTTTAACGCATCAAAACAAAATAGTAACAAGAGATGAATTAATGACTGATCTTTGGAATAATGATGAATATATAAATGATAATGCCCTAACAGTAAATATAAGTAGATTAAGAAACAAACTTAAAAGTATAGGTCTTGATGATGCTATCGAAACCAGAAAAGGAATAGGTTATATTTTATCATGAAATTTACAACTTACCTAAAAGATAAATTATTCAGCATAGTTGCTTATACAATTTCAGTATTACTTATAATAATGTTATTAATAGCGTTTAAAACGCCCAGACACCTAAACATTTCAATAATTTCTATAATTACAATATTTTATATTATCACTTTTGCAATAGATTATTTCAGAAAAAATAATTTCTATAAAGATTTATTGAGTAATATAGATAATTTAGAAAAAGCATATCTTGTTTTAGAAACTTTAACAAAACCATCATTTTATGAGGGAGAGCTGTTATATCAAGCATTATATGAAATAAATAAGTCATTTTGCGAAGCCATTACACTATTAGAATCACAAACTCAAGATTTTAAAGAATATATTGAAATGTGGATCCATGAAGTAAAAATACCAATTTCATCTTTAGTTTTGATGGCTCACAATCATAGTGATAAATTTGATAAAAAATCTATTGAACAAATAAGAAGAATAGAGGATTATGTTGATCAAGTATTATATTATGTTCGTTCTGAAAATGCCGAAAAAGACTATCTAATAAAGGAAACAAAATTAAGTAAAATAATAAGTAATGTAGCTCTAAAAAATAAAAATGATTTATTAGAAAACAAAATAGACTTAATTGTTGAAAACCTTGATTTAAAAATCTATACAGATTCAAAATGGCTAGAATTTATTCTTAATCAGATCATAAACAACAGTATAAAATATCATAACAAAGATAATTCCTATATTAAAATATATACAGATAATAAAGATAAAGATCTCATTAATCTAATTATTGAAGATAATGGTATAGGTATTGAATCTTACGATTTACCAAGAGTGTTTAATAAAACTTTTACAGGTAACAATGGAAGAAATGTTTCCAAATCTACAGGTATGGGTTTATTTATAGCCAAAAATTTATGTATCAAATTAGGTCATAAAATATCTATAGATTCAAAAGTAAATGATTACACTAAAGTAACAATTTCTTTTTACAAAAATAATTTCTATGATGTAATAAAAAATAAAAACTAATAAAGATAGTAGCTAATAGCTACTTTTTTAACTAGTATAATTTATCTAAACTAGTATAATAAAATGTAAATCTATTATTTACAAATACATTACAAAATTGTAATAAAGTGTAATATAAAAAAAACGACATTATTATCCATATAAGATATTATGATTATGAGGTGAGAAAATATATGGAAAATATATTAAGAATTGATAAAATAGAAAAATATTATGGTAGTCGTTCATCTCTAACTAAAGCTATCGATAATATTTCATTCGAAGTAGAAAAAGGAGAATTTGTTGCAATTATGGGAGCATCTGGTAGCGGCAAAACAACACTACTTAATTGCATCTCTACAATAGATAAGGTAACAAGTGGACACATTTATGTAAGCAATGACGATATTACTAAATTAAGAGGAAACAATCTAAATAAATTTAGAAGAGAGGAACTAGGATTTATTTTCCAAGATTTTAATCTATTAGATACTCTGACAGCTTATGAAAACATTGCTCTTGCTTTATCTATTCAAAATGTTAACGCAAAAGAAATAGACGAGAGAATAAAAAAAGTAGCTAACGATTTAAATATTAAGGATGTTTTAAAAAAATATCCATATCAAATGAGTGGTGGTCAGAAGCAAAGAGTCGCATCTGCTAGAGCTATTATAACCAACCCAAAACTTATCTTAGCAGATGAACCAACAGGAGCATTAGATTCTAAATCAGCAAAAATGTTGTTAGAAAGATTTAACTACTTAAATAGTGAACTTGAAGCAACAATCCTTATGGTAACGCATGATGCTTTTACAGCTTCTTATTCATCACGAGTAATATTTATAAAGGATGGTAAAATATTTAACGAACTAATTCGTGGCAATGATACAAGAAAAGAATTCTTCGATAAAATCATTGATGTTGTAACATTACTAGGTGGCGATTTAAATGATGCTTTGTAAGTTATCTTTAAAAAACATCAAGAAAAGTTTTAAAGATTATGCCATCTATTTCTTTACTCTTATTCTTGGTGTATCAATATTCTATGTCTTTAATGCTATAGAAAGTCAAACCGTTTTATTAGATGTTACATCATCTACAATGGAAATAATAAAACTTATGACTAATATGTTATCTGGTGTAAGTGTCTTTGTTTCCTTTATCCTAGGTTTCTTAATAATATATGCAAGTAGATTCCTAATAAAACGACGTAATAAAGAATTTGGTATTTATATGACTCTTGGTATGAGTAAAAGAAAAATATCAATGATTTTATTTCTTGAAACCATCATAATAGGAATAATCTCATTAGTAGTAGGACTAGGAATTGGTCTTATACTATCACAATTTATGAGTTTACTAGTATCAAATATGTTTGAAGCAGATATGACTAAATTTGAATTTGTCTTCTCTAGTAGTGCTTGTATAAAAACTTTAATATATTTTGGTATTATGTACTTATTAGTAATGATATTTAATACTTATAACATTAGCAAATGTAAACTTATTGATTTGTTACATTCTAATAAAAAAAGTGAAAAAATTAAATTAAAAAATCCAATTTTCTGTACAATAATTTTTATCATTTCAAGTATATCTTTAGGATATGCATATTACCTAGTAACGGACGGATTTAAGGATATTCAAAATGCAAATGATATCTATAAACCAATAGCTATTGGTGTAATAACAACTTTTCTTATTTTCTGGTCTTTATCAGGTCTATTATTAAGAATATTTCAAAGTAGTAAAAAACATTATTATAAAGGTTTAAATAGTTTTACATTAAGACAAATAAGTAGCAAAATAAATACAACAGTATTCCAAATGACTATTATATGTTTAATGTTATTTGTAACAATTTGTGTTCTATCAAGTTCATTGTGCTTAAAAAATTCTATGACATCAAACATAAATGAATTAGCTCCAGCAGATTTAGAATTGGTTTCTTTAATGAACATTAGCAATGATAATCCTAATTATACAGATATTCAAAAAGAAAATTCAAAATATACGGTTAAAGAGAAATTAGAAAAAGCAGACATTGATATTAATAAATATATAAAAGATTATATTGAAATAAATACATATCGTACTAAAAATCTAACACTTAGAACTACTTTAGGTAGTAAACTAGATTTAATTCAAAATCAATATAAATTTATGAATTATGATACACAAGAGATAATAGTTAAACTAAGTGAATATAATAAATTAGCAAAATTTTATGGAAATGAAGAATATACTTTAAATGAAGATGAATATATAATTATTGCCGACTTTGAATCTATGCTTGGGCTAAGAAATATCGCATTAAAAGATAAAGAACAAGTCGAAATATTTGGTCATATTCTTAAACCAAAATACACAGAATGCCAAGATGGATTTGTAGAAATGTCTAGTAATCATGTAAATTCAGGCATATTTATAGTTAGTGACAATATAGTAGACGAGTCAGCCCTTTATACTAACTATTTTATTGCCAATTATAACGCAAGTAACAAAGAAGAAAGAATTAAAATAGAAAAAATTCTGGTTGGTGAAGAAGCATCAGATAAAATAAACGATAAAAATTTATTAATAGAAGGAACAAGTAAGCTAACTATTGCTGAAGCAAGTATTGGTCTAGGTGCTTTAGCAACATTCATTGGTCTTTATTTAGGAATTATCTTTCTTATTTCAAGTGCTGCTATACTAGCTTTAAAAGAATTATCTGAAAGTAGTGATAACAAAGAAAGATTTAATATGTTAAGAAGAATAGGTACAGATGAGAAAATGATTAATAAAGCCTTATTTAATCAAATAGCAATCTTCTTTATGTTCCCTTTACTTATTGCAGTAATACATTCAATCTTTGGAATAAAGTTCTGTTCATTAATATTAGAAACATTTGGAAATGAACAATTATTACCTTCCATAATAATGACAGCTGTATTTATAATTTTAATCTATGGTGGATATTTTATAATTACATATTTATGTAGTAAAAACATTATTAAGGAGAAAAGATAATGTATTTCCTAGTTAATTGGAACAATGTAATCCAAAGTATTAAAGATACATGGATACCCGTTATTATTCCACTAAGTATTCTATTTGTAATATTTATAATAATAGCTTTAATAAGAAAAGATAAAGAATAATAACTACTCATTATAAATGAAAACATTATTAAGAACATCTATAATTAATAAATTAATTAAAATAAAAAAAGTATTATTAATTCTTATAACAATAATTTCTATTACATTATGTGTTGGTTGTTCTAAAGATGATATTTTAAATACCTATGATAAAACAAATAGAATAATAGGTGATTTAAATTTAACTAGAGACTATAGGTTAAAAGGAAATAGAAGTTTTGGAATAGATCACTATGTAGGTAGTTATAAAGTAGAATACAAAAATTTCAAAGGTAAAGAAATAGTTTTTGGCGGAACAACAATAGAAAGAGTCAACGGGAATATAATACACATAAATTTAGAAATAACAAACTCAAAAGGAAACATAAAAATATATATGATGTTAAAAAATAAAAAAGAAATCTTAGCTACCTCAGATGGATCATACAAATATGAGTTTAACATTAAAGATGGAAGCAATTATCTTATGATTAAAACAGAAAATTATAGTGGAAATATTAAAATTGATATAGAATAGGAGTTATAAATGAAAGAAAAAATATTTATTATATTTGGTATAGTATTATTCATCACTCTTTTTATAGGAACATTTACATACATGGAAAATAAAGAAGACATATATTATACTCAGATAGATAATGCTAAAATAAAAAAACTTGATTTTAAAGATGATATGAAATATGAATATAACTTAGAAAGTTATGATAAATCTGGTCGAAAAAAAGAATTAAGTTTTAAAACTAATAGAGAACTAAGAGAATCAGCTTATTTAAAGTTAGAAGTTCGAACTTTTGGGGTTCATTCTTGGATGGAAGTAGAATATGATGAATTACCAGAAAAAGTAAAAGATAAGTACAAAAATAAGGAATAAGATGAAAAAGAGTATATCAAAAGATATTATATTTCTATCAGTTAATTTATTATTAATTATTATAGTAGGAGTATATTCATTAATAAAAAATAAACCAGAATATACTTTAAATCTTCCTTCAATAAGCGATATAGATAGTGTTGAAATAGTAAAAATAAAATCAGACAAAAATATATTAATTGAAGACTATAATGATATAAAAGAAATAATTGAAATTTTAAGCAACAAGAAAACAAAAGAACAAAGTAATCAAGACAGTCCAACTAACACAAAAGAACTATATACAATAAATTTTATTTATAAAGAAAAAGGCTCTGCTTTCTTATATCTATATAAAAGAAAAAATAATTACTATATAGAAATTCCATATGATGGAATATATAAGTTGTCTAAAACAGAATATAATAAGATAATATCTTATGAATAAGATTAGCATCGCTAATCTTTTTTCATCTATCTTAATAATATTTGATATAATAAATTCAATAAATTTATAGGAGCATTTATATGAAAGATAAACTATTTATAGAAGAAATAATTTTTAAAAGAGAGTTAGTTGAAGATTTTAATATATATCCTTTTAATATAGAGTTAATTAAAAACTTCAATAAATTAGATTTAAATACACCAGTCACTTTTCTTATAGGAGAAAACGGAATAGGTAAGTCAACATTCATTGAAGCAATAGCAGTTTCTTGTGGTTTAAATCCAGAAGGTGGAACTCAAAACTTTATGTTTAGCACCAAAGAGACTCATTCATGTCTACATAATTATATAGACATCCCAACATTTCAAAAAAGATGTAAAACTAAATTCTTTTTACGTGCTGAAAGTTTTTATAATGTAGCAACAGAGATAGATAACCTAAGAGTAGGAGGATACGGAACACGTAGCTTACATTCTTGTTCTCACGGAGAATCTTTTTTACAACTAATTCAAAACCGCTTTACAGAAAATGGCTTATATATATTAGATGAACCAGAAGCAGCATTATCTCCAACAAGACAAATGACACTTTTATGTTTAATAGACGATTTAGTAAAAAAAGGCTCTCAATTCATTATAGCCACTCACTCACCAATTCTTATTTCTTATATAAATGGTAAAATTTTAGACTTAAATAATAACTTTGAAGAAATAAAATATGAAGATACAGAAGTGTATCAAGTATACAAAATGTATTTAGATAATCCATATGGTATGCAAAAAAGATTATTTGAAGAGGAAATAGACTGAAACATCTTTATTATTTAATCCACTTTTCTAATTTTAATGTTATAATCAAACTATAAGGATGGTATAAATATGAAAACAGTTGTAATTACTGGAAGTGCACGTGGCTTTGGCTATGCAATGCTCGAACTTTTCAGAAAAAGAGATTTTAATGTAGTATTATGTGATATAAATGAAGAATCTTTAAAATTTGCTGAAAGCAAATTAGAGATTGTAAAAGGTGATGGAAGAATCTTCAAATACAAAGTAGACATTACTAAAGAAGATGAAGTAACTTACTTAATAAATGATTTATTAACTCATGTCGAAACAATAGATATCTGGATTAATAACGCTGGAGTCAATCAGCCCAATAAACCGATTTGGGAATTGGACAAAAATACAATTGACAGACTAATAGAAATAGATTTAAAAGGAACAATTTTATGTTCAAAATTAATCATGAACACCATGATAAAACAAGATAGTGGCCAGATTTATAATGTTGAAGGACATGGAAGCAATGATGCAACTATAACAGGTTTATCCTTATATGGTACATCTAAAAGAGCAATAACATATTTTACAGAAGCTTTAGCTCACGAATCAAAAGAAAAAGAAACAAATGTCTTAATTGGTAAAATTACTCCAGGAATCATGATTACGAATTTTATAGAAACATCTTTAGGAGATGGTGAAAAAATAGAGCTAGATGAAAAAACAAAGAAAGTTTATAATATCTTAGGTGATTATCCAGAAACCATAGCTGAATATATGGTCGACAAAATAATCAAGAATAGAAAAAACAATGTAAAATTTGCTTGGCTAACAAATAGTAGAGCAGCATTTCGTTTTATGACATGTGCATTCAATAAAAGAGATTTCTTTAATAATAAAAAATAATATCTTGAGAAGAGATATTATTTTTTATTATGCTATAATACTAATAGAAAGGAAGATAATATGAATGAATTTTTATTTTTTGTCTCAATTATTATAAATTTTTTAGGAATATTATTATCATATAAATTTTTTAAAAAAACAGGCTTATTTGTTTGGGTAGCTATTTCAACTATTATAGCAAATATTGAAGTTACTAAATGTATTGACCTGTTTGGCCTTTCCTTGACACTTGGAAACGTCGCCTATAGTACAACATTTCTAGCAACTGATATATTAAGCGAAATATATAATGGTAAAGAAGCCAGAAAAGCCATAAATATTGATCTCCTATCTATGATAGTTTTTACAATCCTTATTCAAATTGATCTTATGTTTATTCCAAACACTGAAGACTTAGTAAACGAATCTATGAAAACTATTTTTAGCTTAATGCCAAGAATATGTATAGGTAGTTTAATATCTTATTATATTAGCAATACAATAGATACTTATATTTATGAATTTATAAAAAAGAAAAAACCAAGTGATAAATTTTTATGGTTAAGAAATAATGGTTCAACTATGATAAGTCAATTAATAGACAGTATTTTATTTACTACAATTTCCTTTTTGGGTATATATTCATTTAAAACATTATTTAACCTAATTCTTGTTACATATTTAGCTAAATTTATAATAGCAATTTTAGATACACCATTCATTTATATTTCAAAGAAAATCTATAAATCGTTTAATAAATAAAAAATATTTGTAACCTTTTTGTCTTTTTTTACATCTATATAATGAATCGATTCGAAAGAAGGTATCCATTTTATGATCAACATTGAATTTAATATAGATTTGATAATCGACGAATACTCTAATTATGTCTATAAAATAATCGATAATATAATAGGTACTTCTTTACCATATGAAGATAAAGAAGAAGTAGTATCTGATACATTTTATCTACTTTGGAAAAATAATTCTTCTATAAATACTAATTTAAAATCGTACCTCGCTACAATCGCCAGAAATTGTGCTTACGAAAAATTAAGACAATCAAAAATTGAATTTGAATATAGAGAAATAGAAGACATTGATAATAGCAAAGACATAGATAGTCTCCTAATTATTAAAGAAAAATTAAATGCTCTTAGCCATTATGAAAAAAATTTATTTTCTATGTATTATTTAGAAGGATTAAAGATAAGAGAAATATCAAGAATGTTAAATATAAACGTAGCTACTTTAAAAGTTCAACTTTATCGTCTAAGAAAAAAAATAAAGGAGGAAAAATAATATGGTCAAAATTGATACCTCAAATATAAAAAGATTAACAAAAGAAAAAATAACTTTTGCTATTTATGAAAGAGAGGAAAAAATGAGAAAAAAGAAACTTGCTCATTTAACTATTGCTATTGCTGTATTTAGTATAATTATCGGTGGAACATTCACTGCTAATGCTTTAACAGACAATAAAATAGCAGATACTATAACAGAAAAGGTAAAAACTGTTTTAAGAGTAAAAACTAATGGGAATGAATATGAAGCTAATTGTTATAAAGAGACAAACGGCTCCATAACATGTACATTGCCAGAAGAATTAACTGGTAAAGGAACAGAAGCCAGAATAAATGTAGCAGATGAGTACCTAGATAAAATCGATCTAGAGTATAATGAATCTGAAGATGGTACTGAAGTTGAAACAAGTATAAAAATTAATAAATAAGAATAAATTATCAAAAAGTTCTCGAATCGTAGAACTTTTTCTATTTAAATAATTGTCTCAAAATGTTTAATATGATAAACTATTTATAGTTATAATAGCAAAGGAAGATGAATATGCATATAGTATTAGAAATGTTAAATACTTTTGAATTTCAAACACTTTTAAAAATTATTTTAGGAACATTACTTACTGGATTAATTGGTTTAGAAAGATCATCGCTAAATAAGCCAGCAGGTTTCGGTACACATGCACTACTTGGTGTAAGTGCCGTATTAGTAGTAGTTTGTAGCCAATATATGACATTAAATTATGATATTGATATGTCACGAATTCCAGCCCAACTACTATCTGGAATAGGATTTATTGGAGCTGGAACCATAATGCGTAATGGTTATAATGTAAAAGGTGTAACAACCGCTGCTGGTCTTCTTGCCGTAACATGTATTGGTCTAACAATTGGTGCGGGATTTTATGTTGGTGGTGTAATAGCTACTATAATAGTTTATTTAGTTCTTGCATATGCTCACAACATTTCTGACAACTTTGAAAGATATTCAGTAATTAGTTTAGAAATAGTTATCGAAAAACAAGAAGCAGAAGCTATAAACGACATTAACGAATATTTTACACAAAAGAAAATTGAATTAAAAAGATTGCATAGAACAGAAGAAGATGACAAAGAAGGAACAAAAGAAACAATCGAAATAACAGGTTGCTATGATGCTAGATATTTAAAGAAAAGTAAAATTATTGAGGAACTATTTGCAATTGATAATGTTTTAGAAGTAACTGAATTATAATGACTAAAAAAGTATACGATAGTATACTTTTTTAATTAAAAGCTTTAAAAAATGATATAATCACATCACCAATAAATATAATACTTAAAATAAATGTTATAAATTTAGGTATTTTACTTACAACTTTATCACTAAATTTTCTAATAAACTTTAAATATATAAAAGAAAAAAACACCCAAAATAAAGAAGTAGGAAGAGATACATATTTACCAATATGAAATGGTACCTTGCTATAATTCCAAAAATCTTTTTTATATATAAAATGTAACAATATACCACCACTAGCTTCCAATACTGTAAAGATAATAAGGTAAATAAAAAACAAAATAATATTTTTTACAAACCTCCTTTTAATAAATTTATTTAACTTATTATCAAAATAAATACTTAATAAAACACCAATACCATAAAAAGGCGTCCACCACAAATATAAAAAACCACTTTTTCTTTTAGAACCGATAACTAAAAATATAATTGTCTCAAATAAATGCCCAAGTATTGAAAAAAGAAAAAAATTATTTAAGTAGTACATAATAATCACCATTAATTTTAATATAAACAATATTTTTTAAAATATACATTTTTATAAAATAAAATATAGTATAATAAAAATATAAAAAAATTTCTTGACCTTAACCTTAGGGCAAGGCTTATAACTAAGAAGAAAGGAGGAGTATATGTTTATTAACGAAGTAGAACACATTGTAGGGCTATCTAAAAAAAGTATCAGATATTATGAAGAAAATGGTTTACTAAATCCAAAGCGAAATAAAGAAAATGACTATCGTATATATAATGAAGAAGATATAAAGAAATTGAAAACTATTAAATTCTTAAGAGAACTAGGTGTATCAATCAAAGAACTACAAGATTTAAATAATAAGAAAATCACTTTACAAAATTGTATGAAAGAACGTTTAAATAAGATAAATACTGAAGAAGAAAAATATCAAAAAATCAAAAATATATGTTTAAAATTATCTGAATCTGAAGACACATTTGATAATTTAAATACCCCAGAACATTTTAAAGAGATTAATATATTGAATAAGGAAGGATTTACGATGCGCAACACAAAAACAAATAAAACTAAAAAAATAATAGGAGCTGTAATACCAAGCATTATATTCGGAATATTCATAATGTTTATTCCAACAATAATAACTATTTTTCAACTAAAGGGGGAAGACCAAATACCATGGCTTATTTATGGTTTTATAATAATGTTTTTTATGTTCCCAATAAGTGGAATAATATATAATTTAATAATTAGAATAAGAGAAATAAATGGAGGAGAAGAAGATGAAGCTAGTAAATATTGATTATATTCCAGGATATGAAATAACTGAAGCATTAGGTTTAGTAAAAGGTCAAATTGTTCAATCCAAAAATATAGGACGTGATTTTATGGCTGGTATGAAAACAATAGTTGGGGGTGAAATAGCAGGATATACAGAAATGTTAATGCAAGCCAGACAACTTGCTACCAAAAGAATGGTTGATGATGCAAACAATCTTGGAGCTGACGCTATAATAAACATAAGATATGGTTCTTCATCAGTCATGAATGGAGCAGCAGAAGTTATTGCATATGGAACAGCAGTAAAAATAAAAAAGCTAAATAAATAGTTTAATGACTATTTATTTTTTTTGATATAATCAATTGACTTAAATTATAAAAATGCTATAATAGTAATTGATAATTGTTATCAATAAGGATTGGATATGGAAACAAGAAATACAAAACAAAAAGAATTAATTTTAGAAGTTATGTCTAAGAAAGAAAATATGATACATCCTAACATTCAAAGCTTAAATAAAATTATTATGGATAGTGATAAAAACATAGGTCAAGCAACTATTTATCGTAATATTAATAAGCTAGTAAAAGCTGGAAAAGTAAAGAAAATTTCTACAAAAATGGGATATCTATATGATATAAATACTTCATTACATGGACACTTCATATGTGAAAAATGTGGAAATATCATTGATTTATATGATAATAAATATCAATCATTAATTAATGACATTGAAAATAAATTCCATTTTAAAGTTAACAATAGTAATTATGTTTTTTATGGAATTTGTAATAGATGTCAAAAGTAAAAAAATATATTAAGAGTTAATCTCTGAAATATAAATGAATAAGAAAGAAGGACTCAATTATGGAATTAAAAGGATCAAAAACTGAACAAAACCTAATGGCTGCTTTTGCAGGTGAATCACAAGCAAGAAATAAATACACTTATTTCGCTTCAAAAGCAAAAAAAGATGGTTATGAACAAATCGCTGCAATTTTCGAAGAAACAGCAAATAATGAAAAAGAACACGCAAAAATGTGGTTCAAAGAATTAAATGGTGGAGAAATCCCTTCTACAGAAGCAAATCTTTTAGCTGCAGCTGAAGGAGAAAACTTCGAATGGACTGATATGTATGAGGAATTTGCTAAAGTAGCTGAAGAAGAAGGCTTTAAATCTATCGCAGCTAAATTTAGAATGGTAGGAGAAATTGAACGTCATCATGAAGAAAGATATCGTAAACTTCTAAATAACATTGAAGATAAAGTAGTATTTAGTAAAGATGAAGACGCAATTTGGATTTGTAGAAATTGTGGACATGTAGTAGTTGGAAAACAAGCTCCATCTGTATGCCCAGTATGTGCTCATCCACAAAGTTATTTTGAATTAAAATCTGAAAATTACTAAGATAAAAAAATAAAAGGAATCAACTAATGATTCCTTTTATTTTTGATTCTCATACATTAACCCTTTATAATATTTCCAAGCTATAACTCTAAATGCCATTTTATTAATTGTATTTTCAGATAAGGTTTTATTATCAATGGCTACTTTAATAGCGTTAAAGCTACCAGCATAATCTGTTGTAATAATTATATCATTTCCTGCAAGAACTGCTTTTAATGTTGCATCATTTATACTTCCGACAGCATCCATATCTAAATTATCTGTTATAACGATTCCTGTAAACTTTAAATCATTACGTAACACATTATGTACTATAGAAGATAATGAAGCAGGATTATCCTTATCTATATTTTCATAGATATTGTGATTAACTAATATAGCTTCAGCACCAGACTCAATTCCTGCCTCAAATGGAGGAAAAAAGTTATTTACTATATCAGTATAGCTATCAGCAATTTTTGTAATCACATCATGTGAATCTTCAGCATTTCCATAACCAGGAAAATGCTTTAAGCTATAACTAACACCAGTTCCTTTACTGGACTCAATTACAGTTTTTGCATATGTAGAAGTTTCTCTTGTGCCAAGTCCTAAAGTACGAGAATACATATAAGCAGAATTAGACGTCGTAACATCAACTACAGGTGCTAAATTAAAATTAAGTCCCAATTCTTTCAAAATCTTACTTTTATTAATTGTATCTTGTTTAATCTCTTCAAACCCACCGATATCATAAAGTTCTCTAGGAGATTTAAATTTTTCATTAACCAACTTAGGATTACTACTAACTCTAACAACTTTTCCTCCTTCTTCATCTACTGCAGTTAAAAGTGGAATAGAGGAGTTTGATTGTAAGTTTTTAATCATACTTTGAACTTCACTTTTTTCTTTATCGGTAAAATCCTTTGCAAAGAATAAAAATCCCCCTAATTTATATTTTTTTAAATCTTCAACACCATTACTATCAGGATATCTTGCTAAAATAACCTGACCAATTTTCTCATCTAAACTTAATTTCTGTAACTTATCATAAGCTAAATTATAATACTTACTAAAAATTCCATTATCTAACCAACTTTTAGGAATTCCACTACTATTAGTTTCTTCTTGAGCTTCTTTATAATCAATAACTTTAATATCTTGTATACTATTTGCATCATCAAGTAAACCAGTATACTCAATTAATATTTTATCACCTACCATAAACTTCAAATCATCATCGCCATTAAGAGTATAAATCGAATTATTATCATCCAAAATAGTAAAACTTTTTCCATCAACACTCATTATAGTTCCACTCATTGTATATATTTCTTTATTATTGATAAGCAAGACAACTAAAGCAAGTATAAAAGTAATTATGCCAACTACACCAACTATAGCTAAAATATACGTTTTCTTCATAAATCCTCTCCCAATCTTAATAATTTATATGATTAAAATAATGTATTATTCCAAAACTTCTACCATTTATTTTACATAATGTATTTTCATTTACTGCAACTAATATACATTTTTGATATAATTAAAATAGAGGGGAATACATATGATATCAAGTAACTCAAACAGAAAATTAAATTTAATATTAAGACTAATTGGTGAAGATAATATAAATCAAACAGAACTTTTTATAAACAGTGTTATAAATAGAGACTTTCATGAATTTCAATCAGAAGATGAACTTGATGTGTACTTTGAAGATAATCTAAAACATTTATATGAAACAACTTCATATGACGATTTAGACATTTTAAAAAGTTATTCTGGTATATCATTTAAAGATATAAATGCCATTTTAAGAAATAATTGGACATATGACTACAATGGTTTACTAACAGAAGAAAAGAGAAAATATAGTCAAGAAATTGCTGAAAAAATAAGAAAGATAATTCTAAAGTCATCAGAAGTTCCGATAAATATGAAAGTATATCGAGGAGTAGGATTATCTAATTTTAGAGATTATGGAATAACCAGAATAGAAGAATTAGTATATCTAAAAGGAGAATATTATTATGATGGAGGTTTTACTAGTACAGCACTTTTAAGAGGCAGAAGCTTTTTTAATAGACCATTAGAATGGCATGATACTTGTAATATTGAAATAGAATATCTTGTACCAGAAGAATATAAAGATGGTGTACCTCTACTAACAAGTGAATTAAGTTATTCTCCAGCTCAAACAGAATACCTATTAAACTGTGATAATCTTTCTAAGATAATTGATGTAAAGATAAGTCCAAATAAAGATAGTGCTCACATAACAATGGTATTAATTCCTCAAAAAGTTTGGGATAAATACTACACACCAAGTATAGAATCACCACCAATTAAATAAAATATCTTTTTAAGATATTTTTAATTTGCTAAAAATAACAAAATATGATAGATTATTTTTACTAAAAGAGGGGGATATAATGTCAAAGAAAATCAAATCATTAAACGAAGAAGTAATGATGGTTCAGCTAGAAGACTATGTTACAAGAGTAGAAAATAAAATGAACAATCAAATAAATAAAAATAAAAAAGAATTCTTAAAAGCAATTATCCCAATGATTATTGGAATTATTTTATCACTAATTACCTTAAATCCAATATTTATATCTGGAGGAACGCTTTGTCTAGCATTAAGTGCTATTATAAAAATGATAAAAGACGATAAAGAGCATGATAAGGAATTTAACGCATATCTAAATAGTCTAAATCCTAATAGCAAAGTCCTAATTTTAGATTCTGAAAAACCTATAGATTTTTTAATTCATGATAAAATAATTACTAAGAGCGATTCAGACTTTTACACACCAGAATTCAAAAACTTTGTCGAAAAAGAAGAACAATCAATTAAAGTTGTTGAACCACCTAAAGAAAACGTATCTATCGATGATGATTTTGCTAGTCTTAACAAAGATGAGGTAATGAAACAAATAGTATATGAATACGATGCTTATTGTAATTGTTATAATATACCTAAGATGCCTATAACACCCAAGGAATGGGATGCCTTATTTGATACAATATTCAAAAGATTAGAAGAGGTTAACTTAGAAAATAGATTTTATGATTATATGAGTTTTCTTCAAAGGTACACTTTCGCATATGCATTATTACATAAACATCAATCTATTACCATACATAGTTACTTAAATCAAATGCATATGTTTGAAAAAGTAGGTTTCACTGGATTAGATATTGAAAGCATTATTAAAGAAATTAACGAAAAAATAGGAACACAAACAAATAAAGTAGTTAACTTAAGTAAAAATTATCAACCAAAAAAATAAGAGGAATCAAACTCTTATTTTTTATATTTATGTTATAATGGTAAAGAAGAATCGAGGTTATTATGAAAAAAATATTCTATGCATTATTTATTTTAATAATTCCAATAAATATATGTGCCTTAACATACCCAGAACTTCATTATGATAAAGCAATTATTTATGATATAACAGATGATCAAGTACTATATTCTATGAATAGTGATAAAAAAGCGAGTATAGCTTCACTAACTAAGATAATGACAACTATAACAGCTATCGAAAACATTAATGACTTCAATAAGTATATTACGTATACAGAAGAAATGGACTCGCTAGTAAGATGGGACGCATCTGTAGCTGGTCTTAAAGTAGGAGACCAAGTAACATACAAAGACTTATTATACGCATCAATCTTACCATCTGGGGCTGATGCCACAACAGCTCTTGCTATTTCAACTAGTGGTTCAATAAACAACTTTGTTAAGAAAATGAATGATATAGCTGAAAAAATTGGAATGGATAGTTCAAACTTTGTAAATGTTACAGGTCTTGATGCTGAAAATCACTACAGTACAGCAGAAGATATTTTAAAACTACTAAAGTATTCATTACAAAATGAACAATTTAAAAAAATATATACCACAAAAACATATACCTTATCAAACAACTTATTTGTTCGAAGTACTTTATTTGCATACAATGGGAATACAAAAAGAATTCTTGGAAGTAAAACAGGTTTTACACTAGATGCAGGTCGTTGTATTTCCGCATACTTTGAATCAAATAACCACGAAATGTTACTAGTTACTTTAGGAGTATCACCAGATTATAAAACAACACATATTACAGATGCATTAGAATTAATAGATTTCATTGATAATAATTATCATTACCAAAATTTAGTCGAAGAAAATCAAGTAATTCAAACATTGCCAGTAAAATTAAGTAACATAGATTCATACAAAATAATAGAACACAATAATATTACTAAATATCTTCCAGACGACTATGATAAGTCACTAATTAAAATTGAATATTTAGGTCTAGAAGAACTATCCTTCAAAAATAAAAAAGATGAATATATCGGTGAGGTGAATTTTTACTATGATAATATTCTATTAGATACAGAAAAAATATATTTAGAAACAGAAATAAAATTAGATATCATAAAATTACTTATAGCATACAAATATGTGATCTTAATATTTATAAGCTTTATACTATTTATAATTTTATCTAAAATAAGAACAAAAAAGAAATTAATAAAAAAATAAAAAGTAGAATTTGTAAAAATTTTACTTTTTTTGTAACCTTTTATGACTTATATTAGTTATCATAATAGAACTAGTTCAATAAGGAGCATAAAAATGGAAGATTATTTTGACAAAATTTACGAAAAAAACAAAGATGATATATTTCGCTTAGCTCTTAGTTATACCAACAACTATGCAGATGCTGAAGATATAACAATAAACACTTTTACAAAGCTATATAAAAACATAAGTAAAATAACTGATGAAACCCATTTAAGAAGATGGCTATTAAAAGTTACGATAAATGAATGTAAATCCTTATCAGTATCATATTGGAAAAAGAAAATATTATTTTTTAAAGATAACGAAGAAAACAATATAAAAGTAGAGAATAACGAAAATAATCTTCTTGATTGTATTTCTAAGTTACCAAAAACAGATAGAATAATAATTCATTTATATTATTATGAAAATTATAGTATTGAAGAAATAGCAAATATCTTAAATAAAAGTATTTCATCCATAAAAACAAGACTACACAGAGCAAGATTAAATTTAAAAGACATATTAAAGGAGGTTTTAGATTATGACAAATAAATACAAAGAAGAAATAAATAAATATAAAATATCCAATAAATCCAAAGACAAATTACTAAGAAAAATAGAAAATCAAAAAGTAAAAAAGTTTAGATTAGCATACAGTATTATAATTATAATGTTAATTTGCACTATTTCAGTAGGAATTGCCTATGCTAAAGACATAAAAAAGATTATAGAATCATGGGGAAAAACAAATGTAACTTTTTACGAAAAAGAAGGTAAAAAAACAGATATTAATTTAAATAGTATAGCACCTATTGTGACGAAGCTAGACAATTATATATTTGATGAAGAAACTTATCAAAAAATATTAGAATATAACAAAAATAATAAACATAATTATGAATTCATTTCAAGCTTTACGCCAGAGAGTCTTAGTGGAATTATATATTTTAATAATCAAAAAATAGAAGATATTGAAAATAAATTAGGAATTGAATTATTAGGTATAAAAGGATTAAATTATGAATACTACTATAATGAGATAACAAACGAAAGAAAAATAGGTGGACTACTAATAAGGAGCGAAGATTATGTTTTAAGTTGTACAAAAACAAATGGAGAATGCAACAAAACAAGACCAGGATATAAAGGATTTAATATTACCATTAAGCTCACTACATCAAATACACAAAAAGATTATTCTTATAATGAAATTGATTATAGTTACGATTTTAAAGAAGTAGAATATAATCCAACTCCTAAAAAATTTAAAAACATAGGAGATTTGAAAGTAAATGGTATAAGTTATCAAATTCCTATAGTAGAAAATAATAGAGAAATAAAAGAATTTACAACAGAGATGTTTTTCAACCACAATGATATAAGATATGAAATAAGAGCAACTTGTTTAACACAAGAAGAAATAATCGATATATTAACATCTATTTTAAAATAAACAGATACGCAGTATAGCGTGTCTTTTTTGCTTAGACAAAACATTTATGATAAAATGTTAATGTCATTAAGGAAGTGCAATTATGGAAAGATATCGTGAAATAGAAAAAAGTATTATAAAGAAATTCAGAAAAGAAATATGGTCTAAATTTATTAAAGCTATTAAAGACTATAAACTTATAAATGAAAATGATAAAGTTATGGTTTGTATAAGCGGAGGCAAAGATTCCTTCTTACTAGCCAAATGCATTCAAGAACTAGTTCGTCATAGTCAAATAAAATTCGAAGCATATTACGTTGTAATGGATCCTGGATATAACAAAATAAATCGCGACTACATTATAAATAACGCTAAAGACATGAATATTCCTATCGACTTATTTGAAACAGATATCTTTGAAGTCGCAAATAAGTTAAATCCTGAAAACCCATGCTATATGTGCGCTAGAATGCGTAGAGGTCATCTTTATAATAAAGCACAAGAACTAGGATGTAATAAAATAGCTTTAGGTCATCATTTTGATGATGTAATAGAAACAACTCTTTTATCAATGTTATATGGTGCAGAAATAAAAACAATGATGCCTAAGTTACATAGTGATAATTTTGAAGGAATTGAGTTAATCCGACCATTATATTTAGTTAAAGAACAAGATATTATCAGTTGGCGTAACTATAACGAATTATCTTTCTTAAATTGTGCTTGTAAATTTACCGAAAATGCTTCAAAAAATGAATCACTAAGTAAAAGAAAAGAAATGAAATCCTTAATTTCAGAATTAAGAACTAAAAATAAAGATACAGATCATAATATTTTCAAAGCACTTGACAACATTAACATGAATTGTATATTAGGATATCGTAAAGATGAAGAAAAATACTCTTTCTTAGATGATTATGATAAATAGGAGATTATTATGAGAATAGGCATAGATATAGATGATACAACTCTAGTAACGGTCAATTCCATGATAAAATATGCAGACAAATTTGATATTGAAGAATTAGGAAGAAAAGGTACCAATAGTAATTTAGGTCTTATAAAAAATAGATATTATTTAAAAGTTTTATATGGTTGGGATGATGAAACAAAATTTGCTTTTTTTAATAAATACTATAAAGATGTTTTAAAAGAATGTTTTCCATTTACAAACTCGCCTGAAATTATACGAAGATTAAAGAAAGATGGACATGAAATATATTTCATAACAGCACGTCTTACAAATATAACTAATTGTGACGCTGAAAATATAACAAAAGAAACATTTAAAAAATACAACATACCATACGATAAACTAATAGTTAATGCTAAAGATAAACTTAAATATTGCTTGGATAATGATATAAAACTCTTTATAGAAGATAGTTACGAAACTTGTAAAGAACTTGAAGAAAAAGGGATAAAAACTATTTTAGTTACTACTAAAATGAACGAAAATATTAAAGATAATAACATAAAAAGAGTAAATGATTGGAATGAAATATACAAAATAATAAGCGAGATGATAAAATGACACAAGAATTCTTGAATAATAAACTTATAAGTGAATATGGAAATGAACTAGCATTAGATATAACTGAAAATTATAGTGTTATAAGAAAAACTACTATTAGAATCAACACTATAAAAAGTAATATTAATGAAATAAAAGATATCCTAAAAAGAAATAATATTGCATATAGCGAAGTAGAATGGAGTAACTTTTCTTTGATATTAGAAGAAAATCAAAAAGAAATTTTAAAAGAACTAGAGATTTACAAAGAAGGAAAAATCTATTTGCAAAGTCTTTCCTCCCAACTACCACCATTATTTGTTAATCCTAAAGAAAACGAAACCATCCTAGATATGACTGCGGCTCCAGGCGGAAAGACAACCGAATTGGCGGCTCTAGCAAATAATAACGTATTAATTACTGCAACCGAAAAAAATAAAAAAAGATTTGAAAGATTAAAATATAATATTGAACATTTAGGGGCAAAAAAAATATCAGTTCTAAATATTGATGCAAGAAATCTTGATGAATACTTTATGTTTGATAAAATACTTTTAGATGCTCCTTGTAGTGGTTCTGGAACCTTATCACCAAGTACTATAAACAATTTTAGTGAAGAATTACTAACACGTTCTATTTATTTTCAAAAAACTCTTATAAGAGAAGTTATAAAACATTTAAAACCAAATGGAGAATTAATATATTCAACATGTAGTATTTTAAAAGAAGAAAACGAATATATCATAAAAGAATTATTAAATGAAAATAAAAATCTTGAATTAGTCCAATTAGACTTATCTAACTATAATAGAATACCTACATTACCAGTAGAAATAAAAGGAACATTATGCGTTCGACCAACAAAATTATATGAAGGCTTCTTTGTAGCTAAAATAAGAAAAATATCTGATTAACTTATAGTTAATCTTTTTTCATACAAAAAAAACGTACTAAAAGTACGTTATAACCAAACACCATAAGTGATAGCTGCCATTGCAAGTAATAAGCCTATTACATAAAACAATTTAACTATATCAGTCTCAGCCCAACCAAGTTGCTCAAAATGATGATGCAATGGGGCCATTAAAAATATTTTCTTTTTAAATTTTATAATAGCAATCATTTGAATTAATGATGATAATGTTTCAACTACAAATACACCGCCAACTAAAGCAAGTGATAATTCATGTTTTGTTAGTATTGCTGTCGCTGCTAAAGCTCCACCTAAAGCTAAGCTTCCAGTATCACCCATAAAAACTTTCGCTGGATATGAATTAAATAATAAAAATCCAAGTAAAGTACCAACAAGTACAAAACAGAATATACCAACCTCTTGATGGCCACTCATCCACGCTGCATTCCAAGCAAGCATTCCATAAGCCATAAAAGCTATTGCAGATAAACCACCAGCTAATCCATCAAGACCATCAGTTATATTAACTGCATTTGAAGTTCCAACAATAAAAAACAAAATAAATAATCCATAAAACCATTTCAAATTAATGTATATTCCCAAACTAGATATTTCCAAAGTAGGGGAGCCACCATTAGTTATATAGATATAAAAGAATACCAATGCTATTGCCATTTGCGACAATAATTTAAACATTATACTTAAACCTTTATTATTGTGATATTTAATTTTTAACCAATCATCGGCCAGACCAAGTAAACCATAGCTTCCAAAAACTATTAAAATAATTACTAAATTATATGATAAATCAATGCTACCTTTTACCTTTAGTAAAAGTAAAGTAACTATAGTTGGAATTATAAATATTAATCCACCAAGAGTTGGAGTTCCGTTTTTTTTCATATGCCTTTCTCCAACAGTTGTACTAACATTTTGTCCAAACTTTAGTCTTCTTAATATAGGTATTAAAATTAATCCAGCTATAATAGAAAGGATAAAACCTAACATCATAGCCATTGCTGCTTTAGCTAAAACGAGCATGAAAACACCTCTTTCTTAACTGATTATACTACAAAAATACTATACATATTTAGCCTAAAATCTAAAATTGACATTCCATATACAATAGATTAATCATTTTTACTATAATACATCTTTAAATTATACAACTTAATTAAGCATAACTTTGATTGTTGAATTTTCCTTTATATAGATATCTGCTTTAGGTTCCTGATAAATAATAGTTTCTCCATCACCACTATATTCAATCGTAAAGCCCTTAAGAGCAGAAACAGCTTCTTTTTTTGTCATCCCAACTACATTAGGAGCCTTAACATATTTAGTATCTAGCCATGTGTATTCTCTTGGTGTTACATCGCTACTAGGTTCTAATCCTTTTATACTTATAATATTTTTCATTATATTTTTGGCAATAGGAGCAGAAACAGTCCCACCATATTGAGTAATTCCTTTTGGATTATCTACTGCTACATAAACGACATATTCAGGTTTATCAGCTGGTAAAAATCCCATAAAACTAACAATATAATTACCACTCATATATATTCCATTATTAACTTTTTGAGCTGTACCAGTTTTACCACCAACTCGATAATTTTCAATATAAGCATTTTTTCCTGTACCAGAAGAAACAACGCTTTCTAAAGCAAATCTTACCATTTCAGATGTTTTCTCACTAATTACTTGACGAACTTTTTTAGGACTATTTTCAAGTATTACATCACTAGTTTCTGGCTCAGCAATATATTTGACAACATAAGGTTGATACAAAGTCCCACCATTAATAGCAGCACTAACTCCTGTAACTTGTTGAATAGGGGTTACACTAATACCTTGCCCAAACGAAATGGTTGCTTGTTCAACTGGACCTATATTTTCTAAATCAAACATAATACCTTTAGACTCACCATTTAAA
This sequence comes from uncultured Bacilli bacterium, assembly GCA_910584655.1. Taxonomy (GTDB): domain Bacteria; phylum Bacillota_I; class Bacilli_A; order RF39; family UBA660; genus Coprovivens. Next base: position 447,368 of record CAJUBJ010000001.1, on the reverse strand, counting down.
TCAATACCAGTTTTATCCATAAATCCAAAATTTTTAACATAATTATATAGTCTTTCTGTACCAAGTTTTTGCCCCATCACTACAAATCCTGGATTACAAGAATTTTCAACTACTTGTAGCATTGTTTCACTACCATGACCACCGCTTTTCCAACATTTAATTCTAGCTCCTTCAACAGTAATAGAACCACCATCATGAAAATGATCATCGAACAAATTAATTGTCCCTTCCTCCAAAGAAGCTGCCAAAGTTATTATCTTGAAAGTTGAACCAGGTTCATAATTTTTCCAAATCGGTAAGTTTCTATTTATTGTTTCTAAATCATAATTTTTATAGTTGTTTGAATCAAAAGTAGGGCGGGAACCCATTGCTAAGACTTCTCCAGTATTAGGATCCATTACCACAGATAAAGCTTGCTCAGGATTATATTTATTAAAAGTATTTTCAAGTTCCTTCTCCAATGCCAGTTGTATTTCTATATCTATCGTCAGATATATATCCATTCCATTCTGAGCCTTTTCATAAACCTCACTAGTTTTAAGACGATTTCCTTTACCATCAGAAGTATATTTTATTGATCCATCTTTACCAGTTAAATATTCATCATATTTAAGCTCTAAACCTGATAAACCTTGATTATCTATTCCAACGTATCCAAGTACATGAGATAACACTTCTTCATAAGGATAATATCTTTTAGACTCCTTCATCAAATATAAACCATCAATATTCAAGTTATTTATTTTATCAGCCGTTTCACTATCTAACTGTCTTCCTTCAGGATTAACTTTTTCCAAAGAAGTTCTTTTAGTTAAATGAGCTAACATTTTGTCATAATCAGAATTTAATATTTCACTTAACTTTCTAGCCGTTTCCTCCTTATCAAGTATCTGATTTGGTACAACATATAAAGTAGTTGTAGTTATATTAGTAGCTAATACTTTACCATTTCTATCTAAAATTCTTCCTCTATCAGCTGTGATAGGCAAATTTCTTTGCCATAAAGCTTCCGCCAAACTATTTAATTTTCTATAACTAAATACTTGTATATAAAATATTCTTCCTAAAATAAAAACAAATATAACAATAATTGAAATTAATATTATCTTAATTCTAAACTGCTTATCTTTCATAAACATAATCTTCACCACTAAATAATATGTAAAATTTAAGAAAATAATAAAATATCTACTTAAATAGACAGAATTTATTTTACTAAACTAGTTTTAAGCAACAAATTAATAATAAGTTATATAAAAAATTAAAATAATGTAATCTAATTACTTATTTATTAATCAATACATAGTTCCTTCTTCAAAGGTAATTTAAAAATTTTATCAAGTTGCAACTAAAAGATAAATTTGATAAAATAAATTAGAATAATAAGGAGTGATAAGTATGAAAAAAATTCTCTTTTCAATTATATCTTTCGTTATACTTATATCACTTCCTAATGCTCTCCAACTTCCAGTAGATGTAACTGCTGAAAACGTTATTTTATTAAACTTAGACACTAACGAAGTAATTTACGAAAAAAATCCAGATAATCAAGTAATATTAGCTTCTTTAACTAAAATAATGACAGCTTATACAGTAATAAATAATGTAGAAAATTTAGATAAAAAAGTTACAATAACTGAAGATGATTTAGCTAATCTTTATGGCTTTACCTGTGCAGGTTTAGAATTAAATGATAAAGTTTCTTATCGTGATTTATTATATGGGATGATGTTAGTTTCTGGAGCGGACGCATCCCAAGCACTAGCTTTACATATAAGTGGTTCCAAAGAAGCATTTAATGAACTTATGAATAAAGAAGCATCAAAAGTTGGTCTTAGGCATTCTAATTTTGCAGATTCATATGGTGGCGATGATAATAACGTATCTACCGCTAGAGAGATGTCTTTTCTATTAAAAACAGCTCTTGAAGATGAAACATTTAAAAAAATATTTACAACTAATTACTATACAATGACAAATGGTCTTCAAGTAGTTAATTATACAGCATCTCTTGCAACATTTCATGGCTTAGACTCTAAAATAATTACCGGAAATAAATCTGGTTATACTCCAGAAGCAGGCTTACTATTAGCGTCTACTGCAACTATAAAAGGAACAAATTATCTTTTGATAACATGTAAATCCAAAGAAAACACTTATTTAACTCAACATGTTTTAGATTCTTATAAAATTTATAACTATTTAGAAAATATTGAATTCAAAGAACAAACATTAATAAAAAAAGGAACAATCTTAAAAAAGATAAAAACCCACAATTCCACCATCAGTGAATACTTAATTATGATTGATAAAGACATAAAAGCAACATTAACAGACGAAGAATACAACAATGTTACCTTTGACTACCATATAGTAGACAAACTTACTCCAGAAAATAAAATAGGTGATAATTTAGGTTATGTAGATATCTTAGTAAATAACGAAATAATTGATACTTATCATGTTTATCTTCATGATGAAATATTTTCATATCAAAAAGAATCAAAAATTATTATCATTATAATAATTGCACTTATATTCATTATCATTGTCTTATTATGTACAAACATCATGAATTTTGAGAAAAAAAGATTTTAAATAATACGCATAGTATTATTTTTTATATGAATTAATATATTTTAATAGGGTGATTTAATGAAAATAGATAAAGTTTTATTAGTATCAACCATTATATTAATTTGCTTTGGAATTATAATGGTTTATTCATCAAGTAACATCTGGGCAGCATATAAATATAATGATCCATACAAGTTTGTTAAATCACAATTCATATTCTTTATAGTTGGACTATTTTTAATTAAAATTCTTATTAAAATTGATCCAAGTTTATACGAAAAATACTCAAATAAAATTCTTTTTATTTGCTTTATTCTTTTAATTCTTGTTTTAATACCAGGTATTGGAAAGGTAAGAAATGGTTCAAGAAGTTGGTTTGGTATAGGTCCTTTAGGAATTCAGCCTTCTGAATTCACTAAAATAGGTCTTTTAATATATACATCAAAATATTTATCACATAACAATCGAAATATTAAAGATATAAAAAAAGGTTTATTACCATTATTTCTTGTCATTCTAGTTTTTTTCTTACTTATAATGTTAGAACCAGATTTTGGTACAGCGATGGTTATAATCCTAACTCTTGTAGGTTTAATATTTATAGCAGGTCCAAAATTATCTTTTTTTATCAAAATAGGCTTAGTTGGTTTAATAGGAATAGTTATATTAATTGCCATAGCCCCATACAGATTGCAAAGAATCGTTTCATATTTAAATCCTTGGAGTGATCCTTTAGGAAGCGGATTTCAAATTATCCAAAGTCTATATGCAATCGGCCCCTCAAGTTTACTAGGTGCAGGTTTTGGTAATTCTATTCAAAAAAACTTCTACTTACCTGAACCTCAAACAGACTTCATCTTTAGTATAATCGCTGAAGAATTTGGATTTCTTGGTGTCTTTTTCACAATATCACTATTTGTTATTATTTTTTATCGTTCCATGAAAATATCCCTAAATCAAACAGACCTTTTTAAAAAATATCTTTCATTTGGTTTATCTTTTGGTATAACTCTTCAAGTAATTTTAAATATTCTTGTAGTAACTGGAACAATTCCAACAACTGGAATCACATGTGTTTTCTTATCATATGGTGGATCAAGTCTCCTAGTAAGTATGATATCTATTGGTATAATCTTAAGCATTAGTAAAGAAAACAATTGACAACATAAAATACATAATTTAATATATCTACTACTAAAGGAGTAAAAAAATGCATAATAAAAAAAACATTATATTAATAATACTTCTAACAATAGTTAGTACAATATCTTTTATCTATTTTCATTCGAACAAAGAAACTAATAAGTCAGAGCTATCTAATAATGTAGAAAACATAACAGAAAATAACACTTTTAACCTAGAATTTTATAAAGAAAAATATTCTAACAATGATATTATTGCCAAATTAGAAATACCAAATGTTTTTAACATTTTAATAACTAAAACTGATAATAATGAATTCTATTTAAATCATTCAATCAATAAAGAAAGTGATAAAAAAGGAACAGAATTTATGGATTATCGTACAGACTTAAATAGTAAACAAATAAATATATATGGTCATAATTCAAAAACATATAATCTTCCATTTAGAAAACTAGAAAAATTTTTACAAAAAGATTTCTTTAACAAAAATGAATATATATATTTAGAAGATAATAATATAAAATTAAAATATCACATCATGCTAATTAAAGAAGTTAAAGACGATTATGAGCATATGAAAGTTAATATAAATGAAACTAATACAATAGAACATATTAATCAATTGAACAAAAATAGTATAAATAATCGTAATTTAAAATTTGATGAATCATCTGACATACTAGTTCTTCAAACTTGTTCTTACAGTCAAAAAGATTCATATTACATCATTGTTGCTTTAAAAGAATAACAATTTCTTTTTATATTTCTTCTTATGATATAATTATAAAAGAAAGGATGAAAATATAATATGATTTCTATAACGTTAGCAAGTACATCAAAATTTAAAAGTGAAATACTAAATAGAGTAGGATTAAAACATACATGCATGGCTTCAACTTGTAAAGAAACATCATCACTAACTAATCCATATGACTATGTTGTTGAATTAGCTAACAATAAAGCATTAAATATTAAAGATAAAGCAAGCACAGATATAATAATAGGACTTGATACAATTGTCCTAACAAACAATAAAATTATTGAAAAACCTAAATCTCTTGCAGAAGCAAGACAAAATATAGTTGATAGTTCTTCAAACTTTTCTAAAGTAATCACTGGTATCTCTATAATTAATAAAAAAACTAATGAAGTAGTAAATACACATCAAGAAACTATCATCTACTTTAAAAAAATAAATGATAATGACATAGATTACTATTTAGAAAACGAACCAGATATAATGTATGCATCTGGATTTATAATTGAAAATATAGCTTCAAATTTCATAGATAAAATAGAAGGAAGCTATTACAACATATTAGGTGCCCCAGTTGAAAAAATATACGAAATATTAAATAATATGGATATTTATTTAAAAGATATAAATTAAAAGTTTGACATTTTATATAATAGCTAATAAAATAGCAATTATAAAAGGAAGGTTTTTATGAAAATAAAAAATTTAAGTCTAGAACAAGGACTAAAAAAGAATAAAAAATGGAATGTTATTAGAAGTACAGGAGCAGCACTAATAATTGCTGGAATGTTATCAACTCCAGTATACGCTTGTGTTCCTCAAGAAAACATTAAAGGAGATCTTGAATATAATGTTGATCGTTCTGCTATTAAATTATCAGAAGCAAATACCCTAGATAATTTATTTAATAATTGTACAGAAAGACAGATATCATTAGAAGAAATAAAAAAAGCAATAATCTTATCTGATGCTTTAAACGAATATTATCCAGGACCAACAGAATTATCAAATACTGACTTAGACGAAATAGTTGGATTAGATATAAATGAGTTATACAGAGAATACAATCGTTCTTTAAAAAGAGGAAGAGAAAATAAATTTTGCAAAGAACACATAAAAGAATTAGCAGCTATAGATGCTTTTACATTATTTTCATGTCGTACTGTATCAAATAACTTAAAAAATACTATTGAAAATCGTTTAGCAGAAATAATTTCTAGTGAAGGAATAATAATAACTGTATGGCCAAACGTAACCATTAATGAATTCGAAACATTTGCAATAGTAGGAACAAACCGTGGTTATATAAGATATAATCTAGAAGGACCAGTAATTGATAGGGTAAGAAACGCATATTTATTCTTAAATTCTCAATACAATACAGCGATTTCTAATATAAATGGTACAAGTCCATATTTTGATAATGCTTTTGTCTATAATGGCGTTAATTCTAAAACAGGAATGTCTGTATATCTTTCATTTGGTGATTCTGAAAGAAAAGATAATCTTAGTGAAGCAATGACTCTTTCTGACATAATTTCTAATCCTGAATCAATCGAGATTTCAAAAGTTGGAGCAACAACAATAAACTTCTCTGAACCTCCAAAATTAACAAAAGAGTTTGAATAAAATAAATTATTATAGTATTATATAAATAGGAGGAGATAGATATGAAACAAACTACATTTTTAAAATCTATCTCTCTTATTAAAAGGCATATTATCGTTTGGTAATATGTCTTTTTTATAGGAGGAAAAATGAAATATAAAAGAATTTTATTAAAATTAAGCGGAGAATCTCTTGCAGGTAGTAAAGGAACAGGAATAGATTTTGAACGAGTTTTAGAAGTTTGCAAAGAAATAACTGAAATAGCGAGTTTAGGCATTGAAGTTGGAATAGTTGTTGGCGGAGGTAATTTCTGGCGTGGTCGTAGTAATCAACAAATGGATAGATGTACTTCAGATTATATCGGAATGCTTGGAACTACAATGAACGCTTTAGCAATCGGAGATGCATTTAAACAACTTAACCAAGATGTTAGAGTTCAAACAGGAGTTGAAATGCGTCAAATAGCTGAATATTACATAAAAGACCGAGCTATAAAACATCTATCCAATAAAAGAGTAGTAGTATTCGGATGTGGTACTGGGTCTCCCTTCTTCTCAACAGATACAGCAGCCTCTTTACGTGCAGCAGAAATCAACGCTGATGCTTTAATAAAAGCTACTAATGTTGATGGAATTTATGATAAAGACCCTAAAAAATATAAAGGTGCTACAAAGATAGATGAAATAACTTATCTTGATGTTTTAAATAAAAAACTAAATGTAATGGACACAACAGCAACATCATTATGTATGGACAATGATATACCTATAATAGTATTCGATATAAACAAACATGGTAACTTAAAAAAAGTTATCGAAGGAGAAAAAATAGGTACAATAGTAAAAAAATAAATCGATATAAAAATATCGATTTTTTAAACTTAAAGTATGATAAAATAAATAAGAAGTGGTGGTTCTATGATTAGAATAGATAATATAAAGATATACGAAGACTTAACAGAGGAAGAATTGATTGATAAAATATTACATAAAAACAAAATATCTTTAAATGATTTCATATCTTTAGATATAGTAAAAAAATCAATTGATGCTAGAGATAAAAGAAATGTTCATTATAATTATTCAGTTAATATAAAACTACAAGATGAATCAAAATATAGCTTTAAACATATAGAAATTCCAAAAGAAGTCCCTATATCCAAAAATAGAAATAGTAAATATAAACCAATAATTATTGGTTCAGGACCAGCAGGATTATTTTGTGCCTTAACATTTATAGATAACGGCTATAAGCCGATAATTATTGAACAAGGTTCAAGTGTAGAAGATAGAATAAAGTATGTTGAGGAATATAAATCTACTGGTAAAATAAATGAACTATGTAATGTTCAGTTTGGTGAAGGAGGGGCAGGAACATTTAGTGATGGCAAGCTAACTACTGGCATTAATTCTCCTTATATAAAAAGAGTATTAGAAAATTTTCATAAATTTGGTGCTCCAAAAGAAATTCTTTATTTAAATAAACCTCATATAGGTACAGACAATTTAATTAACATTTTAAAAAATATCAGAAAATATATTGAATCAAAAGGCGGTAAATATTATTTTAATACTAAATTAACTGATATCGAATCAAAAAATGAAATTGTTAAAATAAAGACAACTAATGGTGAATTCGAAACAGATGCACTTGTTTTAGCAATCGGTCATAGTGCTAGAGACACTTTCAAAATGTTAAAAGAAAAAAATATGAATATGTTACGTAAAAATTTCTCAGTAGGAGTACGTATCGAACATAAACAATCTATGATAAATGAATCTCAATATGGAACGTTTACTAAACTTAATCTACCACCAGCCGAATATAAACTTGTTTATCACGGCGAAGATGATCGTAGCTGTTATTCTTTCTGTATGTGTCCAGGAGGAGAAGTAATCGCTTCATCTAGTGAATCAGAATCAATCGTAACTAATGGTATGTCTGTATTTAAAAGAGATAAAGAAAATGCCAATGCTGCCTTATTAGTTAATGTACTAACAACCGATTTTGAAGGAAATGATCCATTAGCAGGTATGTATTTCCAAGAAGAACTAGAACATAAAGCATTTATCTTAGGTGGAAGCAATTATAATGCCCCAATTCAAAGAGTAGAAGACTTTATAAATAATAGAAAATCTACTAATATTGGTAGTATTATTCCTAGTTATAAACCAGGTTACACGTTATGTAATTTAAACGATATATTACCAAATTTTGTATCTAAAACATTAAAAGAAGGAATTTTATCATTCGATCATAAAATAAAAGGATTCGCAAATCCAGATGCTATTTTAACAGGAGTAGAAACACGTTCTTCATCTCCAATAACAATTCCAAGAAATGAAGACTTAATGTCTAATATAGACTGTATATATCCATGTGGCGAAGGAGCAGGCTATGCAGGAGGCATAACATCTGCTGCTGTTGATGGTATTAAAGTAGCAATAAGTATCATAGAAAAACAATAAAATTTTAGCAATTTATTTAACCAATATTTGCTAATATAAAAAATATAGTGTAAACTTAAATTAGTTGACAGGGGTGTTGATTAATGGGCAAAAATGAATTGAACTTTTCAATTAATGGAGAATTAATAAGTTATTTTATTACACATTTCCTTGAAATTAAGAATTTGCCAAATCATTGGAAAATTATAAAAGAAGAAAGGAAAGGAAATTTGATTAATGGTATAAAAACGCCATATTATTATCTTAGAGAATTACTAGGTAATAATCCTCAAATAATGGATTCAATTGCAATCATTCAAGATCAAAAAATCACATATCGAGAATTAATGATGGACATAGAAGGATTATCAAATTATCTTCATTTTATAGCACAAGAAAAAAAAGGAAATAATGTTTCAATTTGTTCAGCAAGTTCCATAGAAGGAATAGTTGCCTTTTTTGCTTTAAATAATTTAGGGTTAGTTAATGCAAGAATTTTTAATGGCTCTCAAGCTAAAAAAATGGAACAAAATATTAACAATTTTGCTTCAGAAACAATATTGGTTGACGATAATAATATTGATGTATTAACCACAATTATTGAAAATACTAAGGTGAAAAACGTCATTATTATTAGTGAGTGTGATGACGGAAAAATGGAAAGATTTAGGGCTAAAAATCCAAATATAAACATAGTAAAATATCAAGATGCAATTATCAAAGGCCATGCTCAAGAATTTTTTTATCACGAAACAGTAGAAAGTAGTGATTTAGCATCAATTTTATATACTAGTGGTTCAAGCGGAGAACCTAAACCAATTTCAATTTCAAATAAAGTTTATACAAACATGTTAGATATAGTTTGTAAGACTACGAGCATAAAAAAATGTGACAACGAAAGAGTTATAGGAGTTGTTTCCCATGAATATCCGTATGCTGCAATAAATTGTACCATCATGATTTTAATGATGGGTAAAACTCTAATAATGCCATCACATAATAACGGAAACGAAATAGATTTTAATGAACTTAATTCAAATCTGCCAAATAGAATTCAGGCGATTCCAAATTTTTATAAATTACTTGAAATATATAATCAAAATAAAGGTTTAAATATTACAAGTTTAAGTAGATTAAATTCAATTATATCTGGTGGTGAACGATATTTAAAATCAGAAAAAATAAAATTATTAACTTTTTTTAAAAAAATAGGACTTTCGCCACTTCTTATTGATGGATTCGGCTTTGGGGAATTAGGAAGTGCTACAGCACTGAAATTTGGTCTAAATGATTATTTTTTACTGATGAACGGAATAAGAGCAAAAGCAATCGATCCAGTAACACGCAAAACACTTCCTTTAGATGTAGAAGGACTATTGTGTTTTAATGCTCCAACAATTGCTGATGGGTATTATAATGATATCGAATCAACATCTGAATCTTTTGTTTTTGATGAAAATAATGATAAATGGTTTATATCTGACACATACGGATCTGTACATGGAAAATTAAAAAGATTAATAAAATTAGGAGGAAGGGTAAGAGAGTATTTCATTACCAGTGATAAACAAGGAAATTTTATAAAAGTTTATGCTGGCACTGTTGAAGATGTTATTTCTTGTGTTGAAAATGTAGAAAATTGTGTAGTAGTTCAGTCTGATAATGGAGCAACTCCGTCTCCTATAGCTTATATTTCGCTTAAAGATAAAAGCTTAGCTGAAAAAACAATAAAAGATATCGAAGAAATGTGCAAGAGTTTAGAAATATTTGCAAGACCAACAGAGTTTATACTAGAAGATTATACTAAAAGAACAGATGCAGGAAAAAAAGATTACACACATTATAAAACTTTAAGAAAAATTAATATATAAATCAGTTTTTTAACTGATTTTTTTCATTTCATTTTCTAAAATAATATGGTAAAATTTAATAGAATAGGTGATAAATATGGAATCATTCTTTTTTGAACTCATTGGATTTTTAGAAATATTTATGCTTTGTGTTGTTTATTTTTCAAAAAAAAGAATAAAAAACTCTGAAAATAAATTATACCAAAATATTATTTTATCAAATTTTGCATGTCAAATAATGCATATATTAAGTTTTGTTACAATTTGGAACGAAGAAAAACTTCCATTTTTAAACACAATAGTTACAAAAGGATATCTATTACTATTATTAATATGGTTATCATTGTTAATAGCATATATTATTGAAATTTCTAAAAAAACAAAAGAAATTTATAAAAAAAGAATAAGCAGTACCTCTTTCCTTTTTTTTATAAATTTTATAAATTTCCTTTTTTTATTATTATTGCCAATTTACTCAAATAATAACGAAAGTGGTTTATTTACATATGGACCATCAGTCAACTATATTTATGCTATTTCTATCATATACATTATTTTCGGTATATTCGTACTTATTATAAAATTCAACAAAAGATTAATAAAGAAATATATTCCTATTTTTTGCTTTATAATAATTGGGGCAACAACCATGTATATACAAAGATTAAATCCTCAATTATTACTAATTACATTTATAGAAACTTTCATAACAATAATGATGTATTTTACCATTGAAAACCCTGATGTTCAAATGTTAGAACAAGTATCTTTAGCAAAGGAAGCCGCTGAAAAAGCCAATCACGCCAAATCAGATTTCTTATCTAACATGTCACACGAAATAAGAACACCTCTAAATGCTATAGTAGGATTTTCAGAATCTTTAAAAGAAGATAACATACCAGATTCTGCAAAAGAAAAAGTTAATGATATCTTAATGGCTTCTAATAACTTATTAGAAATAGTAAATGGTATTCTAGATATATCTAAAATAGAAGCTAATAAATTAGAAATAATAAATAAAGAATATGATATTCATAGTATGTTAGATGAACTAGTTGCTTTAACAAAAGCACGTATTGGTGACAAAGGATTAGAATTTAAAGTTAATTTAGACCAATCAATTCCAAATGTTTTATATGGAGATAACGTTAGATTAAAACAAATAATTTTAAACATTTTAACAAATGCTGTAAAATATACTAAAGAAGGATTCATAGATTTTACTGTATCATCTGTAATAAAAGATAACGTATGTCGTCTAATTATATCAGTTGAAGATAGTGGAATAGGTATTAAAGAAGAAAGTATTCCAAAACTATTTTCTAAATTTGAGAGACTTGATGTTGAAAAACAATTAACTATCGAAGGAACAGGACTAGGTCTTGCTATTACAAAAAAACTAGTAGATTTAATGAATGGTAAAATAATAGTTCAATCAGTATATGGCAAAGGTTCAAAGTTTACCATTTCAATTGATCAAAGAATTATTGCTATAGAAAAACCAGTATCAAAACAAAAAGCAGCATCAGAAAGTAAAATAGTCGATGCTAATGGGGCAAGAATTCTAATAGTTGATGATAATGAACTTAATATAAAAGTAGCATCAGTACTTCTAAAAAAATATCACTTCAATATTGATTCATGTACAAGTGGTATTGAATGTCTAGCCAAAATAAAAAATGATGAAAAATATGACATTATCTTTTTAGATGACATGATGCCTCGTATGAGTGGTAGAGAAACAATAAAAAAATTAAAAGATTTACCCAACTTTAAAACTCCTGTTATAGCTTTAACAGCTAATGCTATAACTGGTATGAAACAAGAATATTTATCATGTGGATTTGATGATTATCTTTCTAAACCAATAGAAAAATTAGAACTTGAAAGAGTAATAAAAAAATATGTGAATCAAATGAATAGTGCTTCAGCTAACACAAATATGTTTAAAGGAACTAAATCATTACTAGATAAAGAATTAACTATTGAATTACCAGTATTATCAGTTACTACACAAAATAATAAAGAAATACAAAAAGAAAATAGTAAAAACATTCTTCTAGTAGATGATAATGAACTTAATATAAAAGTTGCCGAATTAGCACTAAGAAAATACAATGTAAATGTTACTTCAGTAAACAGTGGTTCATCAGCTATTGAACAAGTTATAACTAATAAATTTGATTTAATTCTATTAGATGAAATGATGCCAGAGATGGATGGATGCACCACTTTAGATAACTTAAAAACAATTGAAGACTTTAATATTCCTGTTATAATGATGACTGCATCAAGTGAAGATGAAGTTAAAGATAAAATTATAGAACATGGCTTTAATGGATATCTAAGTAAGCCATTCAACAAAGATTCATTAGATAAAATAATCGAAAATACATTGAATTAAGTTCTATTATATGATAAAACTAAAAATAAGGATGGTATAAAATGAAAGATATTAATTTTTTAAAACAAAATAATGTCGATGTAAATCAGAGTTTAGAATTATTTGGTGACATCGAAACATATAACGAAACTATAAAAGAATTTAAAAATAGCATTGAAGGTAAATTAGATCAAATTACAAAATATTATAACGATACCGATATGCCAAATTATGCAATATATGTTCATTCTTTAAAAAGTGACTGCAAATATTTTGGATTCATGAAATTAGCAAGCATTGCGTATGAACATGAAATGAAAAGTAAAGCTAACGATATTAGTTATGTAAAAGAGAATTTTGAAAATTTAATTGAAGAAGCAAGAGAAGTAAAAAGAATCGTATATGAATATTTAGATGAGACAAGTTCAACAAAAGAGTTATATTCTAAACAAGAATCCAAAAACTTAACACCAAACGATATAATCCTAGTTGCAGACGATTCAGAAGTAATAAGAATATTTGTAAAGAAAATATTTGATGGTTCTTATGAGATTGCCTCAGCAAAAAACGGAGAAGAAGCCTTAAGTATTATAAAAGAGCATGAACATGATAATAGAATAAAAGCCATACTATTAGACTTAAATATGCCTAAAATAGATGGATTCGCTGTATTAGACTATTTAACAGTAAAAGAATTAATCGACGTTATGCCAGTAGCAATAATTAGTGGTGATTCATCAAGCGAAGCTATAAATAAAGCCTTTGAATACAAAATTGTAGATATGTTAAATAAACCTTTTAACGAAACTAAAATTAAAGCAGTAGTTGAAAAGACAATAAATTATCATAAAAACTAGATGAAAATCTGGTTTTTTTATAAAATTATATAAAGTAATTTTGTTGGCAGAATTTGGCTTAAATAAATAAAAATGATATAATCAAAGTAGCACAGGGGGAACACTATGGAGGAGTTTAAAAGAAAAAGTCTTTTTGAAATATACTTTAGAATGTCTGAAGAAGAAGTTATTATTTATTACCAAGAATTGAGAAGACAGCTTTATATTGAAGATAATCCAATAAAAGGAATAGAAATAAGGAGAAAACTTTATCAGTTAATTCGTCTAATTTTAAAAATAGATGCAATATCTAAAAGGAGAAAAGTTACAATATTAGCAGACAATAGAAATGTTGTTTTAGATTATAAATCAGGAGAAGAATATACTGGAACAATAGGACTTAATGGCTCAAAAATACAAAGAGACAAATCAAGAATCTATACATGTACTCACATTGGCAGATACGATATCGAAAGTGCTATATACGGACTCAACGATAGTAGTTATTTTATAATGGCAGATCCAGGAGAAAGTTATAAAAATGTTGATGGTTTATTATTGCGAGCAAATGGAGTTTCATGGTTTGAAATGGCAAATAGATTTGATGCACATACAGTTAATGAAAGACAGTTAAAAATATTATGTCAAGGTGGAAATGAACTGAACTTCGGAGAGGCAGCATATTGTTTAGACCCTGTAAATCCAGTAGGGAAGATTCACCCTGGATTAGTAAAAAGAGGTATAAAAACAAATTCAAGAATTGTACCAGTCAGTATGGAGCAATATGAAACTCGAGGTATTAAAAATTATGTTTTAAATATAGGTAAAAGTATCAACTTAACGGGTGCAAGTGTAAACGACTCCGAAACAATCGCTACATTTATTCAAAAAGAAATGACTCTCTTAAAGAGAGAAATATGGTCAATATATGGCGGAGGAAAGCCAACAGAGGAAGAATTCTTGTCTAATCCGAATAGTCTAGAAGAATATAAAAAGTGGATTGACTTCACAATGAGAGATGTACCTTCTTATTATACAATTGATGACATAATGAGAGAAGTTTATTGTCCATCAGAATTAACTATCAATTCATTAGAAAAAATAGGATACTTGAAAAAAAGGAAATAATTGAAAAAACTTAAAACAAATGATATGCTTATAATAGAGGTGAGTAGTATGAGCGGAGTATGGCTTCCAGCATCAGCACTAACAATCAGTCTATTTTTGACTATCATTTTTTTTACGAAAAAAAACGTTTCAAACAAAGAAGTAAAAATATATTATAGACTTTTAATTATAAACTTTCTTTTTTGTTTAAATGCACTAGCAGTATATGTAACTGCTAAAACTATTGGAAATAATAATATTGTAGGGTTTATGCAAAAAATCCACTTATCTTTATTAGACATAATAGGTTACCTATTTCTTTCATATAATATAGAAATAAACAATTTCAAAGATAATGCTAAATCAAAAATAAATATGATTAATAAAATAATTTTAGGAATAGTTATTATCCTCATATTTATTGCTCCAGTTGAAGTAATCAATTATGATGAAATTCTTGATGTAGGAGGTATAGCATATTATATTTCGATTAGTGCAATAGCTTTTTATTTTTTATTATTAATTTTATTAATAATAAGGTATTTTTTATGTAACAAAACTAATATAAAAAAAGGAATACCATTTCTTGTATTAGTTTGTTTATTTTGCATAGGATTATTACTTAGAGTTCATTATCCTGAAATAATTACAGAAACCTATTGTGTATCATTTGCGCTTCTCGTTATGTACTTCACCATCGAAAACCCCGATGTAAAATTATTAGAACAAGTATCTCTTGCTAAAGACCAAGCAGAGAAAGCTAACGCAGCTAAAACAGATTTTCTATCAAGTATGTCACACGAGATAAGAACTCCACTTAATGCTATAGTAGGATTCTCAGAAGCTATACAGGAAGAAGAAAGTTTAGAAGCAGCTAAACAAGATGCAAAAGATATAATTTTAGCTTCTCAAAATCTCCTTGAATTAGTAAATGGTATATTAGACATATCTAAATTAGAAGCAAATAAGATGGAGATAATTAATAATGAATACGATTTAAGAGAAGAATGTCAAACATTAATAAAACTAATTAAGCCTCGTCTTGGAGAAAAGCCAATAAGTTTGAATTTAACTATAGCACCAGACATTCCACAAGTATTATATGGTGATAAATCAAAAATTAAAGAGATTATGAGCAATCTCTTAACTAATGCTGCAAAATATACTGAAAAAGGATTTATTAACGTAGATATTAACTGCATAAATAAAAACGATGAATGTTCTCTTATGATATCAGTAGAAGATACTGGTAGAGGAATTAAACCAGAAAAAATAGATAAATTATTTAATAAATTTGAACGTTTAGAAGAAGACAGAAATACAACTATCGAAGGAGCTGGTTTAGGTCTTGCTATTACAAAAAGATTAGTAGAATTAATGGAAGGTAAAATAGTAGTACAATCTGTATATGGTAGTGGCTCAAAATTTACATTTTATATAAAACAACAAATTAGTAAATCTGCACCCAAAATAAAAAAAGAGGAAAGTATTACTAAGTTAGAACTATATGACAAAAAAGTATTAATTGTTGATGATAATGATTTAAATATAAAAATAGCGAAAAGAATGTTAGAAACCTATGGTATAACTATTGAAACATGTACATCAGGTCTGGAGTGCCTAGATTTAATAAAAAATGGTAGTAAATATGATTTAATTTTTATGGATGATATGATGCCAAAAATGAGTGGAACAGAAACTCTTCATATTTTAAGAGAAATTCTAACATTTAAAGATAAAGTCGTGGTTTTAACAGCAAACGCAATAGAGGGAATGAAAGATAAATATCTTGACGAAGGATTTGATGACTATTTATCAAAACCAATTGAAAAAAAAGAGTTAGAAAGAGTTTTAAAAAGATTTCTAACTAAAGAAATAGAACATGTTAATTTTGATCCACTTCCAAGTGAGATGTATGAAATAGCAGATTCTATTATTGAAAAACTTAATAATAACCAAAATTAACATACTTAAATTAAGTATGTTTTTTTAAAAAAAGATATCTTCAGATATCTAAGCGCATTTAAGTTTTATATATTTTTTTATAAATTCATTTCTGATACTTACATATTCTAATGATATTTCATAATAATTATGATTAATACCTTTTTCACATAGATGTATCATACCATCTAATAATTCCATTTTATTACTTATTTTTTTGTATGTATTTCTACCTAAAATAGAATCAATTTCTTTTTCAAGTAAGTTTATATTATCCAAAGAATTAATAGATTTTTTTATTTCATCTAAACAATATAATGGTCTAAATAAATTAACTAAAGCATCCATACCTTCTATTTTATATAACTCAATATCAATATCATCTAGCATTGCTAAAGCCTCTATAAATTTATTATTTTTTAAATCAGCATTTTTTAGTTCCAATATTTTTTTAATAATATCTTCTGATTGTAGTGCATTAAATACTTTGCTCATTGTACCTTCATTCATATCATTATTTGTTACAATTTCATTTCTTAAGTAATCAAATTTAATTTTTATACTTTCTCCAAGAGAAATCTTCTTCTTTTTATAGAACATTATATTATTTAGTTGATAAACCAAAAATTCTAAAGTTTTAATAGGTGAGTCATCTAAATCATCAATAATTAATTCATATTTATAATTTAAAGAAGACTTTCCATTATCGCAATCAATTTTTCTAAATAGATAGTTGTTATCTAAACAATTATTATAAAACATCCCTTTTGAAATAGATTTTTGGTTTGACAACAATTTAAATTTTATTTTAGTTAAAGTATCATAAATATCTTCCACCAAATAATCTTCATAATTCAAAGCCATACCAGCAACAGCTAAATATAAATAATTTTTAAGTTTCTGAGGAGGGTCATCATCTTTAAATATATAATCGATAGTATATATAATATGGTTTATTAAAGTATCAAAAGACACATTCTTTTTCATGACAATTCCCCCTTGATGTCGTGTATACTAACACTACACTTAGTAAAATGCAAATTTATCTAAGTATAAAGTAAAATTTGCTCTAAACATTCTATAATGGTATAATTTTATACAAGAGAAGGGGCTAAGATATGAAATTGAATCTATATGATAGAATAATAAATCAAAGACAAAAAATGAAAATAAAAAAAGGTAAATCTTCTAGTAATAGTAAAATAAAAAAATCTTTATTAACTATATCAACTACAGCAATCCTTATTTCTACACTTACTGGATGTAGTGTTTCTAACAACGCGAAATCCATTCAAGAAATGCAAAATGAGAAAGTATATACAGAAGGTATAGTAGAAAGTCAAAATTATAATTCAGAAATAGAATCAATAACACAAACTACAGAAGCAGATTATTCACTAAGTTACAATAGATTTTTATACGAAAGAAATGATGATATTAATTCGACTATTACATTAAATAATTATAATGAAACTGATGGTATTTCCAAAAGCGGTAATAATGCAGACAGAAGATTAGCAACAGGAACATATCAAAGAACTGAGATAAGTCTTAGCGAAGAAGATTTAAGTACTTTTGTAGAATACATTTCAAGTAAAGATGTAATATATATATATGAAGATTATTATAACATCGAAGAAGCACTAACTAAAACAGCAGTCACAGTTGTACCTTCAGAGCACACACATACTCTTATAACACGCAACACAGAAATAAATTTAGATTTACTAGTTAATATAATTATAAATAATAATGAAGAATATTTAAAAAAATATCCTGATTTTTATAGTTTAACAACAGAGGATATAAAAGAAATTGCATCTTACATTATTGAATCTTTAGAAATGAACAAAGAAAATTTAACTGAACAAACCCTTGATAGAGTATATTGTCAAATCAGTAATTTAAAAATAGTAGGATTCGATAGTGCTAATCCCGAAATAAATCCAGGAGGAAATATAATTAATGCACAATATTGTACAGACAATACCATTGTTATTGATAAGAAACAAATTGCATTATTACCAGATGAAGAAGCTAAAGCCAAAACATACAAACATGAAATAAATCATATATATCATAGAGTTTGTGAAGATGAATTAGATAATAATTACCAAATTGTTGGGATATCTCAATTTTGGAATGATTTAAATGTAAATCCACTATTTTGGAGATGGCATTATGAAGCAGCGTCTGAATCAATGGTAATGAGTGAATATAATACACAAGAAGCCGTTGTTTATAAAAACTTTGTAAGTTATTTAAGAAGTCTAGATTTAATCGCTTTACTTAATCCTAACTACAAAGAAAATGCAATAGAATTAAGCACGCTTAATAACAATCCAAAAGAATTATTTGATATCTTTGGTGCACAAACAATTGAAGAGCAAAAAGAAATAATAAAATTAATGTATTCTATAGATTATATTCAAATAAAAAGGGAAGATTTTGAAAAAGAATACGAAAGAGAAACTGGTTCAGAATTAAATTCAAGTTTACAAGTAAAATATGAAATGAAAAAAAGTGTTTGTACAACATTAGCAAAATATTTTTACAGAAATTTAGCAGAAAGAATAAATAGTGATAATATAAGTTTAGAGGATGTATTTTACTTAATAAATGTATTTGAAGCCGATTTAAATACACATATTTTATACGATGAATCCTACGACGAATCTATAAAAAAAGAAAATGAATATTTTTTAAATGAATACATAGAAATACAAAATAACTTTTTTAAAACTATTGCATTAAATAATGGTATGGATGAAAATAAAGTAATAGAACTATTTAACGAATATGCAATGGTTATAAAAAGTGAAGATGGAATATATAGCAGAAATTCAAGCTTAGAATGGTTAGAAGAATCAGAAAGAGAATTTATCTACAATATTTTAACTCATAACATAACAAGTTTTACAAATAATATAAGAAATGTCTATGACATAAGTAATCATGAATATATAAGAAAATAATCTTATATATTTTTTATGTCAAAATGTGTCAAAAAATTCGTATTTCTTGAAGACTTAATTAAGCTATGATAAAATAAAAATGACGATAGAAATGGTATTGTCAATCAATGTTACAGAATGGGGAATTGAAATGGTAACAGAATTTGATAAAGATACAATTCAAAACAATAGAAAAAGAATCTCAATAAATGAAAGTAGTATAGATATTCTTAAGTTAGAAGTTCTAGAATATGCACGAAGTTGTAATGATAGTTTAAATAAAATATTAGATATCGTTGAAAGTACAGAAGCATTTTATCAATCAGAATCAGGCAAAGAATACAGAGCTAAATTTCATGAATTATCGAATTCATTTCAAAATATCATTTTTAACATCGAAAACATTGCATATGGTCTCAAAGAGGCAAAGAACAAATTCATCAGTTTGAAAGATGAGACAATTGCAAAAATATCAATAGCTGAAGCCAATATCAGCAATAAGTAAAGGAGAGAAAAAAGATGGCATTAGAACATGAAGGTACAGTTAGAGTAACTGATCAAGGTTTCCAAGGTATGTCTGTTCAAGGAATAGAAAACTATATCAACGAAATCAAAACAATCGTAATTCAAAACGCATGTGAAAACCTTGAACAAGGTACAGCACAATTACATGAAGCACTAAGAAATGGATGGACTGGTCAAGCAGAAATTAATTTTGAAAAAAATTTCGATAGACAAATTAAAAAAACAGTTGATTCATTAAAAGCAGCAGAAGCTTCTTTAGAAGCTGAATTATATGCTATTGCAAATTCATGGATTGAACAAGATAAGTTAATGGTGGAGGTGAGTGAATAATGTCAGGATTAGAAGAAATGCAAAAAGCAAATTTAACAGCAACACAATCTGGTACTACATCACTTAATAGTATATCAGATACATTAGCATCTATAGGCAATGCAACAGGTATTAATACAGGTGCAGTAGCAGAATCAGGAGCTCTATGGTGGAAAACAAATGCAGACCCAGGAACACAACTTGTAGGTATGAATACAGATGAGGCATCTGTAAATGCAATGGTAAACGGAATTGATACATATACTACAACAGTTAAAACTGAAATAGAAAAATTAAATGCTTTAGAGTCTGCTGGAGCAGGATTCGGACCAGAAGTAGGCGCAAAAGTTCAAGAATTTACAGTTGCAATGAAAGAAGCTTGCAAATCAATAGTAAGTCAATTAGATAGATTCAAAGAAGACATTAAAGTTGTTGCAGCTGCTTACCGTGCTAAAGGTGAAAACATTATTGGAGCTGTAGGAACAACAGCATCTGATATTCAAACAGCCGCTTCATCAGCAAAATACGACTTTGACAACGGATCAAACTAATAAATGAGTAAATCATCAGATTTATCTAATAAGCGTAGTATTTACTACGCTTTTAAAGAAAATATAAATAACACAGCCTCACAGATAAAGTCAATTGTTGATGAATTAGATAGTCCAATAAAAAATATTGTTGAAACTTATATTATAGATGAGGATTCTGGAGATAAATACAAATTAAAAAGAATACAAGCAGAGTTGAAAGAAAAATATAATCTTCTAATAACACAAACAATTCCCGCAATAGAAACAAAAATTAGTTCTATAACGAAAGAAATTGAAGCAGCCATAAGAGAAGAAGAGGAAGCAAGAAAACTTGCCGAAGAAGCGGCGAGAAAAGAAAAAGCGAGGGAATATAATGGAAAAAATTAATGTTGATACAACTAAAATGAAAGAAGCTGGTAATAATATAATAGTTGCTACTAGATACTTTTCTAAAGATATTGCTAATTTAAAGAAAAGAATTGAAAAAATGACTACAGAAACTTATGAATGGGAAGGAAATTCAGCAGATAAATTCGTAACAATTGTAAGTTCACAACTTCTAGAATTAGATAGCTTTATAGCTACTTTAAATGCATATGGTGAAGAACTTATTACAAATGCTCAAAATTATGAAAATACTGCTAATTATACTACAATAAAGTAATGAAAATTCAATACGATTCGATAAAAATAAAAACTATCATAAAACAAGATGTAAATAATATAAAAAATAAAACAAGTAGCATTTTAGAAAATATTCAATCAATCAGCATTCCAACTGATTTTAATAGAAAAAGCGATATATATGCAACAAAATCAACATTAGCAAGTGTTAAAAGTTCGTTAATAAACTATATACTTTGGTTAGAAAATCTCGAATCTAATTTTAGTAGAGTAGAAGAACAAAATAAAGATTACATTTCTAGAATTCCTAAAAAAGAGATATCAAAAAAAGAAAGAATATTATAATTTGGAGCCAAGTAAATTAAAAAAGTACCTTATTGGTACTTTTTTATTATTTATAACAAAACAATTTCTGCTCCATTACGAATATTTGCTTCAAAAATTAAATCATTAGGATTATACATTTCTCCAGTATTACGATTAAATAATCCCAGAGAATTATCAAACTCATAACTAATTCCCAATTCGTTTATTGCCTTTACTAATAAGAATATTACATTTCCAACTCTCTTAGAAATAGGTAAATAAACATTATAAGAAGCCTCTAAACTAGGAACAATCAAATTAACTAAAACTTTATTCTCCATTTCCTATTTCCTCGCTTTCATCTTTCATAACAACCTTTTTAACCATAACTCTTTTTCCATCTTTAGCAGCGAAAATATAATCTGGATTATCAACTCTCTTATCTTCAGAAGATAGGTTATCAAATTTAATCAATAATTGAGATCCAACACCTTCACCTAACCAAATTCCATATTTAGGATTTACAATCTTTTCATACCAATCTTCTAACTTTAATCCATTCAATTCATCGTACAAATCAACAAATAAGAAATGAATATATTTATTTTTTAGAGAGTCAATAAAATATTGGTTAATGAAAGGAATATTATTTTGTTTTACGCTCGATCTTAATTTGCTAATACCTGTAATAATATATAAAGTATTTTTAATAAGTGTCTCGGCATCATTAATTATATGCCCAAATACATCATTAAAGTTATTTTGGTAACATGTTAAGCCAATTGTTAAAATATCAAACAATTCACTAAAATCAATAACTTTAATATCCAAATCTTTTATAGCTTTGAATTCCAGCATTAATGCATTTAAGAAATCTTTATGTTGTTCAAAAGAATTAGCAACAATTATATTAGCCTTATTAGATTCAAAATTATAAAAAAACTTATCTTTACTTTCAACATTATACCCAATAGGTACGTTCGCCAAACCATTAACAAAATTTATTAAACTTTCAACAGTAACAACTTTAGGAATAGATGGTATTGATTGAATTATCGAATTTTTATACTTATTTGCCAAATTATCAGCCGTATTTCTTATTAGATTAGGTATTTCTTTTCTTAAATATATTAACGCTGTTTGGAATTCATAAGTTGCTTCTTTCATTTCAATCAATCCTCTACCTTTATAATAGGAAGGAATGAGTTTTCTAGAGCGATTACTTAAAACAACAGAATAGTCATCATTATTTGCCATTTGTAAACAAATATGATGAACAAAATAATCTCTAACTCTAGCTCTAAGAGCAGAAGTAGCAGAACTTGTAACAATAAAATTAACGCCATATTTCGACCCATCTCTATATAAAGGTATAATTAATTCAGCAACCTTAGAAAAGTTTTCGGTAAAAATATCTAAATAATTAATTATTACACAGTACAACGGTAATTTCTTTTCATTTAATTCGTTATAACTTTTATAGTTTCCTCCAAATTCAACAGTCAAATCTTTTCTACGTGATATTTCTCTTTCAAGCAAAACCATCATATCAATTATTTTATTTCCGTCGTCTACAGTGCAAACATCTGCGACATGAGGAAACCTAATAAACTGTCTTAAAGTTTCAGCACCCATATCTACTATATAGAATACAACTTCTTCAGGACTATGGTTTATACAAGAACCATAAATGATTGTCGATAATAAATCTTCTTTACCAGATCCACTTTTACCAAAAATATACGTATTCCCTTCATTTAAATTTAATGTTAAAAGTCCCTGGAATTGTTTTGAAGGATTATCATATTCACCAATAATAGGGTTAATAACATATTGCAAAGGAGTATAATTATATTTTTTAGCTAAATTAGCAATATAGACTAATTCAGGTATAGGATCTAACCATAATTTTCTAGGAGTATAAGATTCCTTAGTTGACCAATTAACCAAATGCTTAACAATATTTGTTAATTGATCACCAATATCTTCACTTGTTTCTTTTTTTACAAAATCATCAATAGATTTAATAACATTTCCAACATTATTAATAAAAACCAAAGAATCATCATTTTTCTTAATAACTCTATCAGTAGGAGTGTATTTAGCACCCGCCCAACCAGACTGTCCAATATCAAAATATTCATCAAATCCTACTTGTAAGTAAAATCTACCAGCTTCTTTAATTGAAGCTGCATCAGGTCTTTTTAGCATTTCATTACTGTCACCAGATGTCTGAACTTTTAAACATACTCTAAATCTAGTATTCGACCAAATTTGTTCATTTACAACGCCACTTGGTTTTTGTGTTGCTAAAATTAGATGAACACCTAAAGAACGACCAACACGAGCTGTAGAAATTAGCTCTGCCATAAATTCTGGTTGTTGAGATTTTAATTCGGCAAATTCGTCACTTACAATAAAAAGATGAGAAATTGGCTCTTTAATAATTCCTTCACGATAATATTTTTGATATTTATAGATATCTATAGTACTTTCACCTGTTATATCACGAACATCCATAAACATTTGCTCACGTCTTTTTAACTCTGAATTAATAGATACAAGACTTCTATTCATAGCAGAAGTATCAAGATTAGTAATTGTTCCAGCTAAATGGGGGATAGCAGTTCCTTTTTCTCTATTTTCAAACGCACCAGCTAACCCTCCACCTTTATAATCTATAAGTACAAATTGAACTTCATCTGGATGGAAATTAACACACATTGCTAACACAAAAGTTATTATAAATTCTGATTTACCAGAACCAGTAGAACCAGCAATCAATCCATGAGGTCCGTGAAACTTTTCATGCAAATCCAATATAAATTCCTCACCATTTGCGTGAACTCCAATTGGAACTGCTAAGCTCATTGTAGGGTCATTTAATTTCCATCTATTAATAATATTTAATTGTTCAATTTTTGATGATTTAAATACTTCTAAAAAAGAAATAGAAGTAGGCAAAGAAGACTGAACATCAGCATTTATAACAGGGATATTCATTAATTTAGCACATACAAGTTTCAAATCTATATTACTTAAATATTCAGGAACAAAAGTTGTTTGGCTATTAATACTTTTCTCCATAACACAACCATTTTCCTCAGATAATGCAACAAAAGCATTACATCTTTTAGGAAGTTTGTTCATTGCCTTATTAACAAAAATAACTGAGAAACCATAATTTTCTTGTGAATTCATTAATAACTCAAATATTGACAAACTTTTTGCTAAGAAAACATCGTTTGTGATTATTACATAATAATCATCAAAAGAACGATAAGTATTAGATTCTTCAATAATATCACCATTATTATCTTTAGCCTTAACTTTTTCCATCCTTTCTTTCAAGACACTTTCTAACTTAGTTGACAATATTTTCATTTCATCATATGACTCTGCGTAAAATCTAACCGATTTATCATTACTAAAAGTATGTGGTAGATATTTTGTATAATCCCAATCAAAATCATCTTCATCGTTATTAATAAAAAAAGCCATTTTTAAATCTTGAGGGCCATGCAATGTAGCAAATTGCATAATTATCGAATCGATAAAAGCCTGACCATATCCAGCGTTAGAAATAACAGCCGAAACTCTATTTTTTTGAAAGTTAAAAGTAACTGGAACATCTTCCAAAATTCTACTACTATTAACAACTTCATATATTTTCTGCAATAGGAAATCTTCGTCCAAAGTAAAGTGTTCTTCAGGAGCATTGATATTTATTCTGGCTGGAACATTTCCTATTCCCAATCTCACAATTAAAAAATCTTCATCTTTAATTTCTCGATTCCATAATACAGCAGAAGAACCATTAATAAGGTTTATACAATTATCTGCACGCAAATTAGTATCTCTTAAGATTTGTGTTTGCTTAGCCATAATATGTTTTATTTTTTCATCGCAAGATTTCAAATATTCAGTATATTTATTTATTCTATATATTTCTCTCTTTTTTTCCTTTTCTTTTTGAATACGAGAAGCAATTTTTGGAATAAGTAAACTTCCTACTATCATAGATATACACATAACAGAAGAAGTAACTATCGTCAAAGGTTTTGCCTTATTATTTATGTTATTGATAAGATTAATAACAGAAACAAAAGAAGATGCAATCATTGTAAAACTAGCTCCAAAAGTAGCAAGAAAATTATCGTTTTCCTGAATTTGCTTAGGAGGAGGGGAATCAATAAATATTTCTTCTTCTCTTACATATTCTTTTAAATTGGGTTTATGAAAAAAGTAATCATCAGGTTGATATAACTCTAAACTTTGATCTTCTTCAGAAACAGGATCATAAGCTGTATTATCATAATTGCAATCTATAGTATAGTTAGTCAAATGCATAGGATTAGCATTAACAGTCCCTTGTAAGCAACAAATTTGCATAAAATTTTGCATCCATATAATTTTAAGACCATTTATAAAAATAATATCTCCTGTTTTCAAAACAGTACTCTCTTTAATTGCCTTATCGTTTAAATAAATAGGAAAGCTATTATCATTATCAGGGTGAGCAACATACCAAACACCATTTGAATTACATATTCCCGCAAAAACACTTTCAACACTAAAATTAGAAAATACCAACGAACATTGGCCAGTACTACCAATTGTTATCTGATTAGTACAAACATTTACTTTAAAATATGTTTTATCATAAGTCGGCATACAATATAAATCAAGCATTTCATCTCGACCTATTAAGAAAATACTTATTTTTAAATAATCTTGCAAAACAACTTCTTTTTCAATTTGTCCTCTATTAACAACATTAATCGTATCATTACTTTTTATACGCCACGTTCCGTCAACAGCTTCGATGTTTATATCTTTTATTACTTTTGAATCGATAGGTTTATAATTCATCGTGAAAAAGCCATCTACTTCTTCGGGTAATGTTAACTTAGTTATTTTCTCACTATCAAGTAATAATACTCTCATATTTCACACGCAACTCTCTATTATTCACTATTATATATTATAACATAAATACAACGTATTCCTAAATAAATTTATAAAAATCTTACTCAATAAATTCACTTTTTATATTTACACTTTATTTTTTTATTATTAGTCAATTTTAGTAAATAATATAGTATAATTATATTAGGTGATTACATGAAAATTATAGTTTCAGCAGGTGGAACAGGTGGACATATATATCCAGCCTTAGCCATCATCAATAAATTTAAAGAAAAAGAAAAAGACTTAGAAGTGCTCTATATTGGGACTCATAACAGAATGGAAAAAGAAATTATTCCCAAACGAGGATTTAAATATGAAGAATTAGAAATATATGGTTTTTCAAAAAGAGATCTTCTTCTAGATATAAAAAATGTCTTTTTAATTCAAAAAGCCAAAAAAAAGTGCGAAAAGATAATGAAAGAATTTAAACCAGACCTAGTACTGGGAATAGGCGGATATGTAACATATCCAGTGATAAGTGCAGCTCATAAACTAGGAATCAAAACTTTTATCCATGAACAAAATTCTTTACCAGGAAAGACCAATATGACTTTGCAATCAAAAGCAGATTTGATTGGTGTTTCTTTCAAAGAATCTCAAAAAAAATTTAAAAAAGCTATAGGAAAAGTTTTTTACAGCGGTAATCCTTGTGGTGAAAACGCGTTATCGCTTCAACCAATGAACAAAGAACCTTTAGGATTAAATAAAAACAAAAAATTAGTTGTTATAGTCGCTGGTTCCCTAGGCTCAGCCTCAGTAAACGAAAAAATGAAAAGTTTTTTAAATAATGCGCAAAAAAGTGAGTATGAAGTTCTATACATAACAGGGAAATCTTTATATGATGATTTTATTAAAGATGAAAAATTTCCAGACAACGTAAAGGTTTTACCATATCTAGATAATTTACCTGCTTTATTAAAAAACACAGACTTAATTGTAACTAGAGCTGGAGCTTCGACAATGAGTGAAATCTTATCTCTTAATTTACCAGCAATTTTTATTCCATCACCATATGTAGCTAATAATCATCAATATTTTAATGCTATGGAAATAAAAAATAATGGTGGCGGTGAAGTAATAGAAGAAAAAGATTTGACACCAGAACTTCTTTCGAATAAAATTAATGAAGTGCTTACAAACTCTGAACATTATTCCAATATGAAAAAGAATCTAAAAAAAATGAGTATGAATAATAGTAGTGAGTTAATTTATAGCGAATTGAAGGATTTGATAAAATGAATGAAACATTAAAACTTTATGGTGATATAAAAGAACATGCTGATTTAAAATGTTTAAATACATACCGCATCGCTGGAAAGGCAAGATTATTGCTTTCACCATATTCAATAAATGATTTAATAAATACAATAAAGATCTTAAGGGAAAATAACGTTAAATATTTTATATTAGGAAATGGTTCTAATATAATTTTAAATGACCGTGAATATGATGGGGCAATAATTCGTTTGAATAATTTAAACGGAATCGAAATACACAAAGATATGCAAATGGCATATGCAGAAGCAGGGGCAATGCTTCCTAAATTATCTTTAGAATCAATAAACGAATCACTAACAGGTTTAGAATTTGCTGCAGGGATTCCAGGTACTGTTGGGGGCTCTATTTATGGGAATGCTGGAGCATATAACTCTTGTATTCTTGACTATGTTTCATCAGTTACAGTTCTAGATGAAAAATTAGAGTTAAAAGTCCTAGAACATGAGGATATTCAATATTCTTATAGAACATCAATGTTTAAAGAAGAAAAGAAATACATTATTGTTGCTGCGAAATTCTATTTAAAATCAGGAGACAAAGAAAACTCTCTAGAAACTATAGAAGACAGAAGAGTGCGTCGCTTAAGTTCACAACCTCTAGAATATCCATCTGCTGGTTCAGTATTTAGAAACCCTGATGGTGATTATGCGGGAAGAATAATAGAAGCATGCAACTTAAAAGGATATAAAATAGGTGGAGCAGAAGTTTCTGAAAAACATGCTAATTTCATCATTAATAAGAATAATGCCACCGGAAAAGATATTTATAACTTAATTAATTATGTTCACGACACAATAAAAGAAAAAACCAATGTTGATTTAGTTATCGAACAAGAATTTATAGATTGGGAGTAATTGAAATGAAAAAAACGAACCAGCCAACAAAAAGAAAAAAACTAAAACTAAAATTAAATGTAGTATTTAACGCACTATTAATATTAGTTATAGCTGGTTTGCTTATATCTTATGTTTTAACCTTGAAAATAAAAAATATAAAAATTCTAGGAACAACAGAAATAAAAGATATCGATATTATTGAAAAAATCAATATATCTGATTATCCTTACATATATAAATTAAATATAAAAAAGTCAGAAAAAACTTTAGAAGAGATTCCATTAATAAAAGATGTAAAGATAAAAAGAAATATTTTTGGAAAACTTACAATCGAAATAGAAGAAGAAAAAATTCTATTCTTCTATAAATATAACAACAAATATATAACTAATAGCGGAAATTCAATAACTGATGAAAAGGAATGTTATGGTTATCCAACTTTAATAAACTTTACACCAGACACAGTCTTTGAATCTTTTGTAAATGGGCTTAACAAGATTGATTACAATATTATCAAAATGATAAATGAAATAGAATATACCCCTTATAAATCTGCTGATGGCACTATTATTGATAATAATCATTTCACTTTAAAAATGAATGACACAAATACTGTTATGATAGATACTGTTAATATAAAGAATTTAAACAAATATCAAACAATAATTGCATCGCCAGATATGGATTCAAAACACGGAATAATTTACTTAGATACAATAAACGATGATAGAATATATATAAAAAGTTATGAGACAATTGCAGCTGAGCAAACTACAGCAAATGAAGAAAATCAACAACAACCAACCTCATAAAGAAGGTGTTTTAAATGAATTATAATAAATTAATGGAAGAAGAATTGATTAAAATTAAGGAGAATGGTAAAGTACCTAACATATTATTACATAGTTGTTGTGCTCCTTGTTCATCACACGTCATAGACACATTAACACCTTATTTTAACATAACTGTCTTATATTATAATCCTAATATAGAACCATTTGAAGAATACTCAAAAAGAAAAGACGAAGAAATAAAATTTATTAAAAATTTTCCAAATATAAATGAATTGTCTATTATGGATTGTGATCATGATAACGAACTTTTCCATAAAACTATAAAAGGCTTAGAAAAAGAAAAAGAAGGTGGAGCAAGATGTATAAAATGTTACTATCTTCGACTTGAAAAAACAGCGCTCTTAGCCAAAGAAAAAAAGTTTGACTATTTTGCAACAACTTTAACAGTAAGTCCATTAAAAAATAGTCATAAATTGAATGAAATAGGTCAATATTTAAGTAATAAATATGATATAAAATATTTATTCTCTGATTTCAAAAAGAAAGAAGGCTATAAACACAGTATTGAGTTATCTCAAAAATATAATTTATATCGCCAAGACTATTGCGGATGTATATATTCTAAAGAAGAACGAGAAATAAAAAAAGCACAGTCATAGTGCTTTTTTATTATCTAAAATTTCTTAATCAACGATTCTTGACGCCATTTAAATGATTCGCTTTGTTCAAACTTTAAACAAGGTGCTGCTGACGTTTCTTTAGAACGTATTCTTTTTCTAGCACGCTCAAAATCACTTTCATCAAATGCGTTACCATATAAAATAGCCAAATCATATATTTCCTTAAGCATATTCAAAATATCTGTTGCTTTGAATTCTTCTTCAGATAATTTAACCATTAGCTTTCTTATTTTATCTTCCAACACTTCTTTATGATCAGCAAATAGTGTGTCTAAATCAAATGGAGTAGGTTCGATAACAAAACCTCTTTGTTTTCCAGGTGCTTTGACTGAATACTCAGAAAAATGAAGAATTCCAAGCATTACTTCGGCAATATATCTTTCATTAAGTAATGATACTCTTTTTGGTACATTAGTACATGCCATACATCCAAATGTCTTATATTTGCGTAATACCATAGCAAAGCATAAAGCTTTATCAAATATAGTAACTATGCTATTAGGATTAGCCTCCTTAAACATTTTGTATGTTTTTTCATAATCTGCTAATATATCATAAAAATAATATGTTTTATTATGATATACCCTATAATAATCTGGTTCATAAAATTCCAATGTTTCATAAGCTTTATTAAAAGCAACATTTGATGTTATAGCAAATTTTCTTTCGTCTTTTTTTATTCTTTCGTTTCCCATAATATCCCCCTTTTTATCGTATAATACCTAATTTTTGAAAAAAAGTAAAGAAAAAAAGAATCTCATCGATTCTCATAAAAGTTTTTAACAAATTCATGAAAAGCTTTATAGCTATAATCATCTTTATCTAACTCATTATATTTAATATTTTTTTGCTTACAATAATCTTTTACCAAATAATCAGTAAAGTAGGGATTTCTAACTAATAATGGTCCTATCAAATAAGTACCATAAAAATTATTATATTTAACTCCTTCAGTATCTATATTAGGACTACTTCCAGTTCCTTTAATTACTTTAAATAAATTATTACTATATTTGCTCATTACTGATGCTCGATTTTGAAAGCCAATTATTTTTTCTGATATCATATCACAACTATAACATTGATCTTCAATTATTCTAAATTCTTCTTCAGTTGCAATATAGTCAAATATACTCAAAGCTTCCAAACTACCACCATCAACTAAGTTAATAGAATTACCAAACATATCAACAGCATTGCCTGTAACTAAGAAAAACTTATTTGTATAAATAGCATCTTTTATTTTATCACGATATTTGATTAAATTATTTAAAACTATTTTTTTATTATTATCAGTACCAGCCCCAATATAATAAAAATCATATTCTTTAAAATCTATTTCGTCTTCCATACTTAGAAAATAAACATCAGCTTTAATTCCTTGGTCTTCAAACTTCTTTTTCAAAAATCTCACATTTCCATTTTCGCCATAGAGATTCATTATATCATAATATAAATGAGCAATCTTAATCTTTTCCATTCTCATCATCCTCTAGCATATTTTTTATTATATTTGTAAGTTCAATACAACACATTGTGTAAATATCACCAATACTTTTATTTTTTATTTCTTCTGGTAAAGTTTCCATATCTTCAACTAAAACAATTTTCTCTATATCTATACCAGTAAAAGAAAGTCTTGCAGCAACATCATATCTGAATTTTCCTATACAAAAGAATTTATCAATATTTTTATCATTTAAAAGCTCAAACTTAATATCCCATAACCAAGAAACATCATTATGAGGATGTCTTCTTGAAACATTATTAAAACCTAAGACAACAGTTTTTTTACCCTTCTGATCAGCAATATATTTTATAGTTTGATAATAGCTTAAGTTATTTTCGTTTTTTGATTCAAGAGAAAGTAATGTACGTCCATCAAAATTTGATACTTTACCACGTTTGCTCTCATGCTTATTATTATTTAAAATACTCAAAATATCTTTTTCTTTTACCCCAATAGTAGAACATAAAGTGTAAGCAGCTAAAGTATAATAAACAGCATACAAAACATTTTTATCTAAATTAACAAGTTCTCCATTTATTTTGATTTTTTGTTTTTTTAAATCGATATCAGTAGCTTCATATTCGACTTTCCCACGACCGAAATCACAATTAGGGCATTGATAATTGCCTATATGGCCATAATGATAATATTTATATTCTAATTTTCTATTACACATCGGGCAATAAGCATAATCAGTTAAATCAGCGTTAGACCCAATATAACTATCTTTAGTTTTAGCCATTCCATATCTTATAACCTCATTTTTGTGAGTAAATTTCAAACGATTTACCAACGGATCATCAGCATTGATTATTAATGTTGTATTATTACCAATACCTTTTAAAACATCCCCAAAAACAACATCGTAATTTCCATGTCGAGCAGGTTGATCACGTGTCATATTAGTTATAATAAGATGTGTCATTTTATTCTTGCCAAAAATTAATTTTAAATGGCGCTCATCACATTCCAATAGCAATACCTCATGTAAAAATTCACCCTTTAAATTACAATTATTTAAAATCAATGTTGTAGCAGCTAAAACACCATTACTACCATTTTTATTATAGCAAACATCATAACCTTTCTTCGTTAAAATGTAATTTACTAGCTCTGTTGTAGATCCCTTGCCAGAAGATCCAGTAACAGCAATAACAAACTTTGGATACTTTATTTTTTCCAATACTTTTTTTTGCCTTAAAACATCATAAATAATATAACCAGGATATACAGAACCATTCTTTTTAAAAAGTCTGCATATTTTTGTAACCAATTTATTTATAAAAATTAACAATCCTAATTTCATTGCAACACCACCTGTAAAAATTATAACAGAAAAAAATAAATTATATCTTTAAAATACATATTTTTTACATATTTTGTCGAATATATAGCAGGTAAAAATCATTTTTGATATATTAAAACTGGTGATATTATGGAAATGATTTTTAGTAACAACACATTATATATAAATGTAGAAGAGAGAATAAATTTTACTTTAATTAGTAAATTACAAAAAAAATTATATCGAATAATTGATTCATATAGCATTAATAATATCGAAATAAACATAATAAACGAATCATATTATGATAAAACTTTAATAAACGATTTGATAAATGATTATAATGCTAAATATAATGGAAATTTAATTGTAAAGTAACTAAATTAATGATTGTATAATAATACATTTATATTATAATATAGAATGTAAAAGAGGTGGTTATTATGCATAAATTTATTGTATATTTAACATTTATTCCATGGTTATTGTATTTTTCTTCAGTTTGCAAAAATGCAATTAAAGATTTAAAAGAAAATAAGATAACCAAAGATTGGATTAAAAAAAATATTTTTAAGATTTTTCATTTTGAAAATATAATTTTATTTTTGATATTTGTTTATTTTTCAGTTAATTATCATGACGCTAATCAAATCTGGTTAGTTGATGTTTTATTATTTTCAGCAATAAATTTATATCTATTTTTTAATCGCTATTATGATAAAAATAAAAGTGAAAGTAAAATAGGAACAGGAGATATTTCAACCATACTAATCATACTACTACTTGTTTGTATTCCTTTATTATATTTTGCAGGGGAAAATAATCATGTAACAACATATTACATTTTATTCGGATACAGTTTTTTTAATTATCTAATAGTTTTTGTTGCAATGAAACTAAATAATCAAATAATAAAAATAGTAAAAAGAAATAATGAAAAATAATTATAATATTGAAAAAATAATTGATGCACTCTACAAAAAAGGTTCAACTAACTTTTTAAATCAGAAAGATCTTAATTTAATCAAAGGAAAATTAAATAAAAACGAGTATAAAATATACAATCTTTATAAAGACAGTAATAAAGTTATACTTTATAAAAAAAATATTCCTAGTATAAAACTACTAAAAATTGTATCAAAAGCGGAATTAAAGCACCAAGACATTCTAGGTACAATTTTTTCTTTAGGAGTAAAAGAAGATACTTTTGGCGATATTATAAAGTATCAAGGATCTTTTTATATATTTACATTACCACATTTAGCAGAATATTTTATATATAATTTAAATGAAATAAAAGGAAATTATATAACCTTAACAGAAATAGAATTAAAAATATCAGAAAATTTTATTCAAGAATATATTGAAAAAGAATATATTGTTTCTTCCCTTAGGCTAGACAACATAATTAGCACTATAATTGGAGAAAGTCGCTCAGTTACATTAGAAAGATTTAAAAACAAAGAAATAATATTAAATTACAACTCAGAAATAAAGCCAAATAAGATTCTTAAGTTAAATGATATATTTAGTATTAGAAAAATTGGTAAATTCAAATTTAAAGAGATAAAAAAGACCACTAAAAAAGGCGGTTTTGTCATTAAAATATTAAAATATAAATAATTTATTTATCAAAGCAAAGTAAAATTTGCTTATTTTTTTATGATATAGTATACTTTAGCCAGATGTTGAAATGGGGGAAAATATATGAATAATGTAATTCAACAATCAGAAGTTGATAGTCGTTCAGAAGAAAAACAAAGAAAGACTAAAAAGAAAAAAACAGGAGCAAAAAAAGTAGGTAAATTTTTTGCAGTTGGTGGTCTTGTAGCTGCTTTAGCTATTGGCGGATATGCTGCAGCTAAAGGCGGAATTGATTTTTCAAAAATTTTAGGAACAAAAGAATCTAAATTAGCTAATAGTTTAGTAGAAGAATATACAGTAGACGGAGTATTTAATGCACCAGATTCAGTTATTATTGATCGTGCATACGATTGTAGATATTGTGACGGTGAGGTTTTAGCACAAGCTATGTCTTCATCAAATGTTAAATATTGTGAAATTTTCGATGAATACTACACTATGGATGGTAGAGATATTGCTATAGTAACACTAGAAGGTGAAAAAGTTGAATCTGTAAAACCAGAAAAATTAGTGGTTAATGGAGCAACAATTTATATGGCACCAGCTGGATATGAATTAGAAGGGGATATAGCAATAAGAACAGTAACTGAAACAGTAGTAAAAGTAGTTCCAAAAAGT
Source organism: uncultured Bacilli bacterium (assembly GCA_910584655.1). Classification (GTDB taxonomy): domain Bacteria; phylum Bacillota_I; class Bacilli_A; order RF39; family UBA660; genus Coprovivens. The sequence goes on along the minus strand of CAJUBJ010000001.1, from coordinate 411,846 downwards.
GAAACTGGAGATTATTCAAATATAACATTAGAAGGAGTAAGAAACTTCGAAATAATAAATATTGATGAACGTCAAACAAAACAATTTTCTGAAATGAACGATATGGTATTAATTGTTGATGTACCAGATAATGCAGTGTTAGAAAATAACCAATGTGTAGGAGCATTAAATTTAGTACCAAAAAACAGATAAAAAAGACAAAAAAGTACTTGTTATAAGTGCTTTTTTTTGATACAATAATTGCGGCTTTAAAAAGCAAATTGACATGTATGTGGATTTAGTGCTCGAGTGCCGAAGAGGTGAACACTAAAGAAGAAGCAAACAGATGTATAACGAAGGAGGGAAATTTTTATGGCCGTAGTTTCATTAAGTTATTTATTAGAAGCTGGAGTTCATTTTGGACATCAAACAAAAAGATGGAACCCAAAAATGAAAGAGTACATTTACACAACTAGAGATGACATTTATATTATCGATTTACAAAAAACTTTAAGTAAAATCGAAGAAGCATATGCAGAAATTAACAAAATTGCTGCAAATGGAGGAACATTCCTTTTTGTAGGAACTAAAAAGCAAGCTCAAGAAGCTGCTAAAGAAAATGCAGAAAGAACAAATTCTTATTATGTAACTGAAAGATGGTTAGGAGGAACTTTAACAAATTTCCGTACTATCAGAAGTAGAGTAAAACGTTTAGAAGAAATTGAAAACATGGAAAAAAATGGTACTTTCGATGTTTTACCTAAAAAAGAAGTTATTGAATTAAAGAAAGAATACGAAAAATTAAATAAATTATTATGTGGTATTCGTTCTATGGATAAATTACCACAAGCTATGATTATTGTTGATCCTAAAAAGGAAATTAATGCAATAAGAGAAGCAAGAAAATTAAATATTCCTATTTTTGGTATAGTTGATACTAACTGTGATCCAGATGATGTAGATTTCGTTATTCCTGGAAATGATGACGCAGTTAGAGCTGTAAAAGTTGTTTTAGGTGTTTTAGGAAATGCTATCGCAGAAGCAAACGGAGGAGAAATAATCGACTACATTACTGAAGAAGACAGAAAGCCTAAAAAAGAAACTAAAAAAGTAGAAGTTAAAGCAGAAGCTACTGCAGAAGAAGTAGTTGAAGTAATAGAAGAAAAAACTGAAGCAACTGAAGATTTAAGTTCTAAAACTTTAACTGATCTTAAAGCAATGGCTAAAGAAGCTGGTATCAAAGGATACACAAACATGAAAAAAGATGAATTAATAGCATCTTTAAGTGAATAATATTTAATTTTTAGAAAGAAGGTACGTCTATGATAAGCGCAAGCTTAGTAAAAGAACTACGTGAACAAACTGGTGCAGGTATGATGGACTGCAAAAAAGCATTAGCTGAATGCGATGGAAGTCTTGAAGCAGCAGTTGATTGGTTACGTGAAAAAGGTATCGCTAAAGCTGGTAAAAAAGAAGCAAGAATTGCTGCTGAAGGTTTAGCCGATATATTTGTAAATGGCAATAAAGCAGTTATCATCGAAATAAACGCTGAAACTGACTTTGTTAGTAAAAATGAAGAATTTAAAAATTTAATAAAAACTGTTGGTGAAACTGTTTTAAACAGTGATGCTAAAACTTTAGAAGAAGCTAATGAATTAGCTTGTGAAGAAGGTACAATAAAAGATTTGATGATTGCTAAAACATCAAAAATTGGTGAAAAACTTGATTTCCGTCGTATCGCAGTTATTGAAAAAAATGACGACGAAAATTTTGGTACATATCTACATATGGGTGGAAAAATTGCTGTTGTTACAGTAGTTAAAGGTGCAAATGTTGACGTTGCAAAAGATGTTGCAATGCAAGCTGCTGCAATGAAACCAAAATATGTATTTAAAGAAGATGTTCCAGCTGACGAAGTAGCACGCGAAAGAGAAGTTTTAAAAGAACAAGCTATGAATGAAGGTAAACCTGCTGATATAGCTGAAAAAATGGTTGAAGGTAGACTAAACAAATACTTCAAAGAAATTTGTCTTTCAATGCAAGCATTCATTAAAGATGGAGACATAGATGTAACTAAATATGTAACTAACAATGGAGGAGAATTAGTTGGTATGACTATGTTCTCAGTAGGAGAAGGAATTGAAAAACGTTCTGACAACTTTGCTGAAGAAGTAATGGCTCAAATCAACAGTTAATAAAATTAGACACTTTTTTACAAGTGTCTTTTTTAAAGCATAATATATAAACTTTTTCATGGTATAATAATCTAGAGGTGGATTTATGGAATCTAAAACTAAAAATACAATTAAAAAAATAATTTATGGTATACTATTTATCGCTATGGTTGTAGCTTTTGTCTATTTAAGTGAAAAATACGCTGATAATAGCAATCCTAAAGTATTTACTATAAATGATTATTACCCCAATATAAAAACAGATAAATTTGAAGTAATAAGAGGACAAAAATTTGCATCTTTAATAAAGAATAGTAAAAGCATTATATTTGTTGGTAGTGGTACATCAAAATATTCTGAAAAATACATATCATTATTAGAAGAAATATTAACAAATAATGATATAGATAAAATATATTACTACGATATAAATAATGATAAATCACAAAAGAATTCAAATTACTACAATATAAGAGAACTATTAAATGGATACCTTATAACTACTGATGGGAGTAACAATAACCTTTTAGCACCAAGTTTATATATAATTGATAACGGAAAAGTAAAATACTATAATATCGAAACAGTTGCAATGAAAAATACAGATTCACTCGAAGATTATTGGACTACAGATGAAGAAAAAAGGTTTAAAGAAGAAGTGATTGATGCAATTGAAAAATATTATTTGAATAAATAGTCATTTTGCTTTATAATTAAGACATTAAAGGAGAGAAATAAAAATGATAGATAGTGATATCGAATTAAAAATGATGCATGCACTTGAAACAATGGATACAAGACTTTCAAGCATTAGAGCTGGACGTGCTAATCCTGCTTTAGTTAATGGAATAAGTGTTGAATACTATGGAACACCAACACCAATTCAAAGTCTTGCAAACATTACTGTTCCAGAGGCAAAAACATTAATGATAAAACCATTTGATAAAGGATGTTTAAAAGACATTGTAAAGGCTATTCAAGAAGCTAATTTAGGAATTAATCCAACTGATAATGGTGAAACTGTAATTTTAACAATTCCTCAATTAACAGAAGAAAGAAGAAAAGAATACGTAAAACAAGCAAAACAAATTGCCGAAGAAACAAAAGTTGCATTAAGAAAAGTAAGACAAGAAGCAAATGAAGATATAAAAGCTGACGAAACAATTACTGAAGATGCAGAAAAAGTAATGCTTGAAGAAGTTCAAAAATTAATTAACGATTACAATAAAAAAGTAGAAGATAAATTAAAAGAAAAAGAGGAAGAATTAATGACAGTCTAGCAAACATTATGTTTGCTTTTTTATTGTCTCTAAGTTATAATAAATAGCACTGAAAAAATTAGTACAAGGGGGATTTGTATGAATAGTTTAGAAGAAATTGGTATAAAATATAAAAAAAATAAAATAGGAGATAATTTATACTTACTAGTGCCAGAAGAGTTAATTTCAGGTTATTCAGTAAGTCCAGTATTTTATAGCATTGCAGAACATAAAATGCCACAATCAAGAGAAATAATCGAAGAGAATGAAGAATTAGTTGATAATATATATAGTATAAAGGACTTGTGCGATATATATGAATTTGATGATCAAGAGTTTGTTAAGTCATATTTTTTCGAAGAGGAAAAAGATAAAGCAATTGTAATTGACACGAGCGGTAAAGAAATAAGAAAAATATTTATAAATCTTGATACATTTAGATGCACAAACATTGAAGAAACATATAGATTAGCAGAATCAGAACCTAGTGTAGTCTTAAACGATAATGCTCTTACTCATCTATTAAATTTAGAAAATATAGACACAATTAGAAGAGAATTACAACGATACAAAAAAACAGTAAAAACATTTGCACAAAAAAATGAAGAAGATAGCTTAACTAAAGTTTGTGTTCAAAACGGACATGTAACTGAAGTCAACATCGATAAAAATATTATCGGGGTTGGCATTGACCAAGATGATTATGATCAAAAAATGGATAAAGTAAACATAAATTTAGGAGCACCTGTCGATCCTAAGACAATTTCTGTCACAAGTCTTGAAAATTACATTAAAGAACGAGTTTTTGGTCATCCGGATGAAATCAGACAAATAGCTACGATTTTAATTATGAATTTACGAGCTACAAAAGAAGATGGTGTAGAATCAATTCTTATTCCAGGGCCAACTGGAACAGGTAAAACAGCAACAATTGAAGCAGCAAGTGAATTCTTAGGAATACCATTTAAAATTGTAGATACAAGTAATCTAGTTGCACAAGGTATAAAAGGAACATCAATCGAAGATGAACTATATTCATTATTTTCATTGGCTGATAATAAAAGAGAATTAGCTGAAAAAGGAATAATAGCATTTGATGAATTTGATAAACTAAGCCAATCAGATTTAGATATAAAAGGTCCAATAAAGAATATCCTACTTAAATTTATTGAAGGGACAACTTATAGAATAGAAAGGCTAAAAGGAGATATTTACATTGATACAAAATTATTATCAAAACTTTTCTTAGGGGCATTTGAAGAATTATTTGCAGAAGAAAAATCAATCGGTTTTGGTCAAGGTCCTTCTCAAAATTCAAGAAGAGAATTTGACATTAATCGCATGTACGAAAAAAACATTTATTCAAAAGAATTAATTTCTAGAATACCTCATGTTATACCATACTATGAATTAACAGATGAAATAAAAAGAGATATAATATTAAAATCTAAATTAAGTAAATATTTAATGAAGAAAAAGCGTTATGAAAGAGAATTTAACGTTGAGCTAATGGCCGAAGATAGTTATATCGAAGCTCTAATCGCTGCTCTAAATGAGAAAGATAGAAGTATAAGAGACTTAAATAATCTTATTTTAAAATCATTAGCTGACGCAGAACACGAGCTACTATTACAAGAAGGTCATGTAAAAAAATTAGTATTGACTAGTGATACAGTAGCAGATTCTAAAAAATTTAAATTATTATAAAAAGAAGTTCGAATTTGAACTTCTTTTTTTATAAAAATAAAAAACCACTAATAGTGGTTATTATTTAAGTGGTGACCCCGAGGTGATTCGAACACCTGACCGATCGCTTAGAAGGCGATTGCTCTATCCAGCTGAGCTACGAGGTCATAACTCACGGAACAAACTAATTATACAATATAAAAAATTAATTTTCAAGTCTAAATTCATCTATTTTGTTAGAATCAACCATAAATATTACATTTTCACTACCTAAACTATCATAAATTGAATAAGAAATAGCGTATTTAACTTCTTCCTTTAAATTACCATCATATACACTATCTAAAAGAACTTCATTAAATTCCAAAATTATTTCATTATTTGCAGCTGTATAATTCTTTAATTCAACTTGATAATTCAAATGGCTTTTCAAATCACTACCATTCAATCTATTACTCTTTAGACTATTTATTATTATCTCAATTTTATCGCTTGTGTCATTAGTAAGGTAAGAAACTGGTGTATAATAATATTTATCATTTCCTGAAACATAATATATTGTAACCATATTAACATTATTAAAAGATGTTATATCAACAATTTTGTTAATCCCATAACTTCTATCAAGATACAAATCCAGTTTTTTGCCAGAATGAGGAAGTACTTTAAGCAAATCTCCCTCAACAAAAATCATTATTTTTTCAACGCCCTTAATCGTAGTTAATGAGTAAATAATAGCTTCAATCATTTTATTCTCATCTTCTGGACGAACATCAAGAAATTCCTTACTAAAATTAATTTTTAATAAGCCATCTTTAATATCATAATCAATAAGTTTAGTATTTTCAGGAATAATCGCCCTAAATCCTTCTGGTAAAGCAGAACCATTTTCACTTCCAATCGTTAAAGCATCTATAATGTCTAAAATTTTTTCTTTTAAGTCAGTTGAGTCACTATTTACTTCAGTTAACGAAACAAAATCGTTTTCATCAATAAGATATATATTAATTTGTTTTTTAAAATCACTATTTTTTTCTAAATTATTAATTTCTTCTGGATAGTTATAAAGAATCAAAGCTAAAAACAATAGAAGAGTAGTAATAGAAAATTTTTTTAACGTAATTTTTTTTAGCATTTAACAATCACCTATTAAATTATATTTAATAAAAATTATTTCAGAATAAAAACCCTCTTTTTGAGGGTTAAAAATTTATTTCATTTAATTTTATTAATTCGAGTATTGCTTGAGTTCTACTGCAAACACCCAATTTTTGTATAACATTCGAGATATGATTCCTGACTGTTTTCTTTGTTATATTCAATTCATCAGCAATTTCAGAAGTGGTATAATTTTTTGTAAGCAAGTCAAAGACATCTTTTTCTCGTCGGGTTAATATCTTCTCCATAAATTTCTCTCTTTCTTACTATTATATTTTATGTTGAAGATAAACAATATGTTAATTAAATTTTACAGTAATATACTTACTTTCCTCAAATTCTGCTGTAACTCTTCTTATTATATTATTAGCTATTACATAATCATCTTTCTCTGCCTCAACAACAATTGTAACATTATTTCCATTTATTTTAACAAAGGAATCACATTTAAATTCTTCTTCTATCAGTTTTGTTATTTTTTCTTCCAAACTTTTATTATTAGAAATCATTATTAAATCATTATATGCATCATTTTTACTAACAGCATCACTAGTTTCACTTAAAAGCACTTCCTGAAGATGATTTATAGTTTCAAGTGTTTCTTCATCATTTTTTATTCTTAAAGAAACAAGTTCAGTGCTTTCATTAACTACCAAAGTTGTATCACTAGTGTCAATTGGATCAATGAGTTCTGACAAATCGCTATCATTCATTGTTACATAAAAAATACTAAGTACTAAAATAATACTAAATAAAAATGTAAACCATATACTTTGTTTATTAATCATTTTTCTTCCTCCATAACTAATATATAATATTAAATTTCAAAAAAAATTATACATATATTTACTAATTTTCTATTTTATATTATTATATTACTAGGTGATTTCGATGAAAAAAAATAAAACAAGCAAGAAATATATATTATACTTAGCAACATTCATAATTTTGTTCCTTTTCGTAAATGTTGTATATGCCGCAACATCATCCAAAATAAGCTTTTGTGATTATTCTGGTGTAAGAAGAACATTTAAAGTAATTGGAATAATAATCAATTTAGTAAAAATAATCATTCCATTAATTCTTATTGCAACAGCAATGGTATCATTTTTTAAAGTTGTAACAACTGGTAAGCCGGAAGACTTTAAAACAAGTATATTACAAGTAGTAAAACAAGGAATAGCTGGTTTAGTAATCTTTTGCATTCCTGGTTTACTAGACTTTGTTTTTGACTCATTAGTGGGATATGATACAACTGGTTTTACTCAATGCACTAATTGTCTATTAGACACAGATCATTGTACAATACCAACTACAGACCCCGTAATATATACAGATTAATAAACAAAAATGAACTTTTAGTTCTTTTTTTTATTAAAAAAACTTTTTTCGAAAAAAAGAAGGAAATCAGCTCCCAAATGTTTAATAAGTATAGTGAAGGGAGCAATTATGAATAAAAAATATATAGTAAGGCAAAACGATATAAAAGATTGTGGAATCTGCTGTTTAGAATCAATAATAAAATATTATGGCGGATTTATTCCATTAGAAACATTAAGACTAGATACAAAAACAGGAAATAATGGAACAACAGCATATAATTTGATAAAAACAGCTAAAAAATATGGTTTTAATGCAACTGGAAGAAAAAATGTCAAATTAAAAGATAAAAATATATTAATTCCAGCTATCGCTCATATTATTACAGAAAAAGGATTAAATCACTTCGTTGTAATATATAAAATAAGTAAAAAACATGTTACAATCATGGATCCAGCAAAAGGTTATGTAAAAATATCTTGTGAAGAATTCGATAAAAGTTGGACAAATATAATCCTAATATTTAAACCATATAAAAAAATACCTCTTCAAAAAATTCAAAATAATATAGTAACATACTTCTTTAACATCATATCTAATCAAAAAGAATTAATATTTAAGATAGTAATAATAAATACATTAATTACTGCACTTTCAATTATATTAAGCTATTATTTAAAAATAGCAGCATCAAGTATTGAAAATAATTATATTAATACAACCTTACTAATAATCTTTTTATTCTTAACAATAAATATATTTAAAGAGATTTTTAACCACATAAAAAATAATCTTTTAATATATTTAAATAAAAATATTGATTTATTAATAATACCAGAATTTATCAATCATATTTTTAATCTCCCTTTAAATGTTATCACTTCAAGAACATCCGGCGAAATAATAACAAGATTCAAAAATATAACGTATATAAAAGACTTGTTTGGAGAAATATTTATAACAATTATTTTGGACTTATTTTTAGCCATATGTTCATTATACTTTTTATATTCTATAAATAGCAATTTATTTTTAATTCTTTGCATAATAGCTATTTTATATGTAATAACTGGTATAGTAATAAATCCAATAATTCTTAAAAAGTTAAACGATAACATTGACCTAGAAACTGATTTTAATTCGATGTTAAGCGAAAAAATAGATGCAATAGAATCAATCAAAAACCTTAATATTGTAAAAAATGAAGTATTAGTATTAGAAGAAAATTTTACCAATTATCAAGAAAATTTATTTAACTATCAAAAATTTATTAATTGTACAATAACAATAAAAAACATAATCCATAATTTAGGGCTTTTTATAATAACAAGTATGGGAATATATCTTGTCAGTCGAAATAAACTAAATATACTATCATTAATAACTTTTAACACACTTTTAACATACTTTATTGACTCAATAGAAAACTGTATAGATATGTTACCTAAATTACAATTAGTAAAATTATCAATTAATAAAATAAGTGAATTTTTAAATATTGAAAAAGAAAAAGTTGGTAAAATAGAAGAATTTTCTACTGGTGATATTGAATTCCAAGAAATTTCTTATACATACAACGACTATAATAATATAATATCTGATTTAACATTAAAAATAGAAGAAAATTCTCACACCATAATAAAAGGAGGAACAGGTTGTGGTAAAAGTACACTATGTAAAATGTTAAATCATAATATAAATGATTATAAAGGAAGAATAAAAATCAATAATATCAATATAAGAGATTATTCACTAAATACTTTAAGATCAAATATAGTGTATGTATCACAAAGAGAAAAGATTTTCACAGATTCTATTATGTATAATTTAACATTGAATAAAAAAATTTCTAAAAGTAATTTAAATAAAATATTAAGTATTACAAAAGTAAATGAAATAATTGATAAAAAGGCTTTGCGTCTTGAATCTATATTATATGCAGAAGGTTTTAATCTAAGTGGAGGAGAAAAGCAAAGGATAATTTTAGCAAGAGCACTTATAAAAAATCCTAAAATATTAATATTAGATGAATCTTTAAGTGAGGTAGATTCAGAAACAGAAAAAGAAATATTGACAAATATTGATAGATATTTAAGTAATGTAACCATTATTTATATTTCACACACAAATACTAATTGTTTTAATAATATAATAGAAATGGAAAAAATCAATGACAAATAAAATCATTTTACTAAATCAAAAACCTAAAAATCATCCTTTAATATATTGTGTATTTTCTTTATTATCATTAACTTCCTTATTTCTTTCATATTTTATAAAAACTTATGATTCGTACAAAACTTATGGGATAGTAAAATGTGACACTAAATGTAGTGTAAATATAACTTTACCATACAACAAAGTAAACATTCTAAATAAAGAATCTAAGATAAAATATTTAAACAAGGAGTATAATATCGAGGAAATAATTTATGAGGAACCATACTTAAATAACGAAATACCATATCAAGATATAAATATTGTTTTGGAAATTACAGGTAAAGACAAAATAATCGAATTTCAAATACTTTATAATAAGCAAAGAATAATAAACAAAATAAAAGAAATTATCATAGAAAGGGAATAAAATGCAAAAATTAACAAACGAAGAATTAAACAACATAAATGGTGGAATGCTAAAGCTATCTATGGGTAAATTCCTAGTAGCAGGAGGAATAATTTCATTCATAATAGGTACTATAAACGGATTAGTAGGTCCAAGCATGTGTTCAAAATAGAAAAGTAGGTGAAAAATGAATAATAATGAGTTAATTAATACAATAGGTGGAGCAGTTTCTTATACAAGTGCGTCATTTCTAAATGCCGTTGCTAGAGGGATTAATGCCTTTTATAATTTAGGAAAATCTATTGGTACAGCTATAAAAACCGTAATATCAGGAAAAAGATGTTCATAAAAGAAGAGTAAAAACTCTTCTTTTTTCGTAATTATAGCGCTTTTTACTTGTTTTTTCTTGTCAAAAAAAAGATGTAGTGATATAATCAATAATAGTTAATGAAGGGAGGGAGATTATATGACAAAAGTTGTAGTACAAAACGGTAACATTGATGCAGCATTAAAAAAATTCAAAGTTAAAGTTGCAAAAAGTGGAGTCCCTTCTAAACTTAAAGAAAAAAAATGCTATGATAAACCTGGAGTTAAAAGACGTAAGGCTAAAGAAGAAATGATTAGAAATTCACGCAAACGTAAAAGAAACGATAGATAGGTGATAAATATGGCATTAACAGAAAATGTAATAAAAGATTTAACAGAAGCAATGAAATCACAGGATAAATTTGCTTTATCTGTATTACGTATGTTAAAAAGTGCACTTCAAATGGAAAAAATAAATTTAAAACATGAATTAACAGATGAAGAAGCAACAATAGTTATAAAAAGACAGGTTAAACAAAGAAAAGATAGTATAATTGAATATGAAAATTATAATAAATTAGACGAAGTATCTGATTTAAACAAAGAAATTGAGATACTATCTAAATATCTTCCAGAAGAAGTAAGTGAAGAAGATATAAATAAAACATTAGATATAATCTTTGAAGAAATCAAGCCTGAAAGCATGAAAGATATGGGAAAAGTAATGAAAGAAGCAACATCAAGACTTGGTGCTGGTGCTGACGGTTCATTAGTAAGTAAACTTGTAAAAGAAAGATTAACTAAATAGATGATATTTTATCATCTTTTTTTATTGAAAAAATACTTATTTAAATAATTTAGAAAAATCCTCATATATATAAATAGGGTGAGAATAAAATATGTTAACGTCCAAAATAAATAAGTATCTAAAAGAGAATACCTATAAAATAAACTTAGTGCCTAATAAAATATATATAAATAATTATGAAGATATTATCACTATTAATGACAATAGAATTTCTATTCAATTTCAAGATTTTACCTTAAATATAAACGGAAGTGACTTTAAAGTTCAAAAAATGATAGATAAAGAAGCTTTATTTAATGGTCATATAGAAAGTATGGAATACATTTATAAATAACAAAGTAGAAATAAGTATTAAAACAAAATCACCTAATAAAACCATTAAATACATAAAAAATCTTGGAATAAACATATATAGTACAAAATATACCGAAAAAAATATTTTAATAATAATAAAAAAAGAAGATATAACAAAAATAGAAAAATACTTCAATTATAAAATAATAAACATTTATGGGATAGAAAACATAAAGAATAATATATTAAAAGAAAAAAAATCAATTTTAATCTTTATTTCGATAATATTTTTAATCATCTTATATTCTCATATTATTATAGATATAAATATTTTAACTAATAATAAAGATTTATATAGTTTAATTACTAATGAATTAGATATAAATTCTATAAAAAAATATAGTTTCAGTAAAAATCAACAAAAAATATCATCTATTAAAGAAAACATATTAAAAAATAATAAAAACACTATAGAATGGATAAATATTGAAAGAGTTGGTATGAAATATATAATAAACATAGAGCCCAAAATACAAAAAGAAAAGAAAGAAGAGAGTAATTATTGTAATATTGTATCATCTAAAGATTCAATAATCACAAGAATTATAACAGAAAAAGGAGTGGAGTTAAAAGAAATCAACGATTATGTAAAAGAGAACGAAACAATCATATCAGGGGACATAAAATTAAATGAAGAAACTAAATCCCAAGTTTGCGCAAAAGGTTCAGTATATGGCAAAACTTGGTATACAATAAATATTTCAATTCCCAAAACTCACGAAATAATAACTCCAACCAATAAAAAAAGATATAATATAATGATTGAACATAACAACAATAAATATAAAGTATTTAAACCAAGAATAAATGAATTTATAGATGAAAACAAAGAGATAGTTAACATTTTTGGCATCAGAATATATTTGCAACAAGAAAAAGAAGTAACAAAAGAAATCTCTAATTATAGTGATGAGGAATTAAATCAACTAACTGATAGTTTGATAAAAGAGAAGATGCGCAATAATTTAAATAAAAATATTAATATACTTGAACAAAAAGTTTTGAAAAAAAACGATAATAATAGTAGAATAGATATAGATATGTTTATAGTAGTAGAAGAGGAAATTGGAAAAATAACCTACACTCAACAACAACCAGAAGAAAAAATAGATTAGGAAGTGCAATATGAAAAACTTATCACCTTTTTATGAAACATTTTATGCAGCAATAAACAGTACATGGCCAATGTTAACTCTATTTGCCGTTATATTAATTACTTTAAAATTGTCTCGTGTTTTTATAAATAAGGATAAGTTTATATTTTATAAAGAATTTTATAATTTATTATTTATAATTTATATTTTATTACTTTATCATTTATTGTTAAGCACTGAAAATGCAGCAAGTGGAATGAATTTAGTCCCTTTTAGAGAAATGACAAGATATAGTATCGGATCCAAAGCATTTTTTTATAACGTAATTGGAAATATTGCCTTATTTATTCCTTTTGGATATTTTGTTTCAGACTACTTAAAAGCTAAAGAAATACATCATATTTTACTCGTTTCCATTCTAATAAGTTTGACAGCAGAGCTTATTCAGTTTAAAATAGGACGTGCCTTTGATATTGATGACATAATTTTAAATGTCTTAGGTTCAATAATTGGATTTATGGTGTACATCAGCGTAAGAGCAGTTAAAAATCATTTACCAGATTTCTTACAAAATAATATATTTTATAATTTATTAGCCATATTAGTAATAATAATACTAATAGTTTTATTCGGAAACATATGGGGGTTCTATATATGAAAGAAAATAATTATACAATAGTAGATAACAATTTATATAACGATTATAACTATTTATACGATGTAATTGATTATACTTTAGAACATGAAAAAGTAAATAACGCAATTTTTTCGATAGTATTTGTTGGAGACGAAGAAATACATGATATAAACAAAAAGTATCGTCAAGTTGACAGAATAACAGATGTCATATCATTTGCATTTGAAGATAACGAAGATTTAATGTATAATGGTATACGAATGCTTGGTGACATATATATATGTATCCCACAAATGAAAAGACAAGCTAAAGATTTTGGTCATAGTGAAAAAAGAGAACTTTCATTTCTAGCTACACACGGATTATTACACTTATTAGGTTATGATCATATGAAAGAAGAAGATGAAAAAGTTATGTTTTCGTTGCAGGAGTTGATTTTAAATGACAAAGATATCAAGAGATGAAATAAAAAAACGTGGTTTTGGAAGATTTTTTAAAAGTTTTGGATATTCAATAGAAGGATTAAAATACGCTTATAAGTATGAACAAAGTATGTTAGTACATGTAATAGCGACAGTATGTGTAATTAGTGCTAACTTCTTTTTTCATGTTTCAGGTATAGAATGGTTAATTACAATTTTAGCAATAGGAATGGTATTGTCTGCAGAACTAATCAATACTGCAATAGAAGCAGTAGTCGACCTTGTCACATTAGAAATACACCCTCTAGCTAAAATAGCAAAAGATTGTGGTAGTGCTGCAACATTTGTATTAGCTTTGATGGCAGGAGCAATTGGGATAGTAGTATATGTTCCATATATTATTGCTTTATTAGGATTATAATATGAAAAGTGGATTTGTAAGCTTAATAGGTCGTCCAAATGTTGGAAAATCAACCTTACTAAATACTTTAATAAATCAAAAAATTGCCATCACATCAAATAAACCTCAAACCACAAGAAACATTATTCAAGGAATATATAACGAAGACGGATATCAAATAGTTTTTGTTGATACACCAGGAATACATAAACCATTAAATAAACTAGGTAAAGTACTAAATAAAGAAGCTCAAAGTTTAACAAAAGATGTTGATTTAATACTATTTCTTGTTGATGCTGCTGCAGGCATAGGACAAGGAGATAAAAAAATAATTTCATCTTTAGAAGGTACAGACTCAAAAGTTATACTAGTTTTAAACAAAATAGATAAAATGAATGATATTGACATTATAAAAACTATAAATGATTATAAAGATTTGTATGATTTTGCTGAAATCGTTCCAATATCAGCAATTACTACCAAAAATGTTAATGAATTATTAAACGTTATTAAAAAATATATGACCGATACTATGCGTTATTTTGATGACGATATGATTACAACAAGCACAATGAATTTTTTAGTTAGCGAATTTGTTCGTGAAAAAATATTTAGAATGACAGAAGAGGAAATACCACATAGTGTAACATGTATAACATCAAAATTTGAAGAAAAAAGTAAAATAATTGATATAACTGTCGATATAATTGTTGATCGCGACTCAATTAAGAAAATCATAATAGGCAAGCAAGGTTCTTTACTAAAATCAGTAGGTATTGAAGCAAGAAAAGATATTGAAAATTTAGTTGGAAAGAAAGTATATTTAGAACTTTATGTCAAAACAATAAATAATTGGCGAGATAAAGAGAGATATTTAAATGAATTAGGTTTCAACGAAAAAGATTACATAAATTAGTGAATAAATATAACAAAAAGAACCCATTATATAATTAGAAAGGATGGGTTCTTTTTATGAATAAACAAGAAGCTTGGGAACTTTTTAAAAAAACAGGCAAAATAGAATATTATTTAAAATATAAAGGTAAAATAAAATAAGCAACAGAAGTGATTGATATGATAAGTAAAATTGAAGGAATAATAATAAATGAAACACCATATGGTGATAATTCAAAAATAATAAATATATTAACACGTGAACATGGTTTAATAGGAATAATGTGCAATAATGTTAAAAGTTTAAAAAATCCATTACGCACTAAGACCATTAAATTTACATACGGATTCTTCCATATCAATTACAATGAGAACAAATTATCTAAACTAATAGATATTGATATAATAGATAATTTTAAAACTATTAAAAGTAGCATTGAACTAATTAGCTTTATGAGTTATATAACTGATCTTACATATCAAGTCGCAAAGCAAAATAGCGAAGCGGTAATATTTGATATATATATAAGTACAATTAAAAAAATTAACGAAGGAAAAAATCCTTTAATACTTACAAATATCTTAGAGTTAAAGTTTTTAGAACATTTAGGAGTTGGACTTAATTTAAATTCATGTATAAAATGTGGAAATAAAACACAAATTGTAACTTTGGATCCAGATGAAGGGGGATTTATTTGTCAAAATTGTTATAAAAACGAAGTAATAATCAATCCCAAAAGCATAAAGCTAATAAGAATGTATTACTTAATTGATATTGACACCATAACAGATATTAAAATAAAAAATACAACAGCTAATGAAATCAACTACTTTTTAGACAAATACTACGAGAGATATACAGGGATATATTTAAAAAGCAAAAACTTTCTAAAAAAGATTAGCCAATTAGGCTAATTTTTTATTGTAAAAAAATAATTTCTAATATAAAATAACTTTCTATAGGTGATTTTTATGAATAACTTATTAGATATGTTAACCATTGAAAAAGAAATAAACAAAAATGTTTTAAATAATGCAAACAGATATGAAGCTATTGGAAAAATATTACGTACAACAGAAGAATATTACGGATGTAAGAGATTATATGACTTTTTTGTATGCGAGATAGCTCATCATATCCATTCTGTAGGAATAAATAATTCTGAAGCTGCTATTATTTACTTTGATTTATTATTAAGAAACGGAATATTATCAGTAACAAATAAAAATGATTATCATTTATTCAAATATGAAAAAGAATTTTTGCCAGAACTTTTAGGTGCAAGAGCAATAAGTGGTGCAAGTGTATGCAGACATATGTCAGCTTTAACCGCAGACGTTTTAAATATTGAACATTACGCAAGTTGGCTTAACGTAAGATATATCGAAAGCCCAGAGGAATTAGAAAAAGAAAATCCATATTTACATGCTGTAGTCGGGCTTATAGGTAAGAACGGAAAAATAATATACGATCCAACTTCAAGTTCTTTTGCATCCGAACCCCAAAATAAAGAATATACACTTAAAACAGGTAGCAGAATAGCTGAAACATTTATAAGTTTTACATCACTTACCGAAGTAGGAGATCTTATATTATTAAATCCTCAACAATGTTTAGTTAATACCGAGTATGAAAAAGAACTAATTAATGTATGGTACACTCCATTTGAAGAAGTCATATTAAATGATTTTCTTAATTTAGTAAAACAAACAACAAAATTATATCGTGATACATTAAATGAAATCCAATATTTGAAAAAAAACGCTAGAGACATAATCGAAGAAATTGTCGATTTAGAACAAAGACTTCAACCTCATGGTGATACACCAATTTTAAAATGGCAATTGCATCAATAAATATTTTTAATTAGAAAGGAACTTAATATGGAAGAAAATTTAAATTTAATTGAATTAATTGAAACTCTTAAAAAAAATAAATCTCGTCGTTTTTTCGAAAGAAAATCAAACATCACTCAAATAGCAATTATTATCGCATACGAACTTTCATCCTTAGCAACAGGAAGTATACCTTATATTGCATTTGTAAATATACTAGTTCCACTCATTATAAAAAAATTATATCAAAATTGGCGCCAACTTGACGATGTCAGAGACATTCTTACAGAAGAAATTCGCAAAACATCTGACTATCAAAACTGTATAGAACTATATAACGAATATATAAAAAAACTAGCTGATTTTATTTCCAAATTTAATTTAGAAAGTGCAAAAGAAATAGTATTTTTCTTCGATATTCTATTAACCAATGGCTTTCTATCTTCCAACTTTAAAAATGTTTATAAAAATTATGAATATGATAAAAATTATATAGTTGAAACTCTTGGTGCAAGAACACTTTCAGGTGCATCGGTATGTCGTCATATGTCTGCACTAGCGGCAGACTGCTTCAGTGAACTAGGCAATAAAGCAGAAATATTAACCGTATCAAGTGCCGAAAGCATAGAAAATCTAAACAGTATAAAAGATTTTAAAAAATTACAATGGAGTCATGGGGTAGTAGGAATAGCAGATAACAATCATAAATTTATTTATGATCCAACAATATCAAGATTATGTGGAAAAAGCGAAGACTCAAATCAGGAATTAGAAAAGTATATCGCAGAAGTATCTTTTGTTACAACAAGAGCATATCAAATAATAAAGCCACAGCAATACTCATTCAGCAAAAAACACAACAATCTCCAAGAGTTATGTCGATTACCTTTAGAAACCTTAGATAAAGATGAAATAATGGCAATACGTCAAAAAATAGTAGACATATTTGTAATAAATGAAGCTCTTGCCTACAATTTTGCTATAGAAAATTTAAATTTAACGAAAGAAATATCAAATTTAGAAGCCAAAATATGTCCACATAGTGATTCACCAATTTTAAAATGGCAATTAAAAAAATAATTATATAGTAAGTAAATGTTGACTTAATAAAAAAATTTGTTATAATTAATGCATACAAGCGATGACTGGGTTGGCAACCACGAGCTATATATAATAAAGTTGATTTCTTCTAGAAATAAGTAGGATGGAACCGCGGATTAATATTCGTTCCTACAATATTTCTAGATTTTTTATTTTAAGGAGTGATTAATATGAAACGAGTTATCGCTTATTTAGAAAAAGAACGAGGGAACAAGTTTTAAAAAGAATATAATAAAATAGAAGGAGAAAAAAATATGGAAAAAATAAAAATGGAAGACATAGTAAATTATTGTAAACAATACGGATTTATATTTCAAGGAAGTGAAATATATGGTGGATTATCAAACACTTGGGATTACGGACCATTAGGAAGAGAATTAAAAGAAAATGTTCGTCGTGCTTGGTGGAAAAAATTTATCCAAGAAAATCCTTATAATTATGGTCTAGATGCAGCAATACTGATGAATCCTGAAGTTTGGGTAGCAAGTGGACATGTAACTAATTTTAACGACCCATTAGTAGATTGTAAAAAATGTAAAAGTCGCCATCGCGCTGATAAACTAATTGAAGAATATACAAATGGTGCCGAAACAGGAGATGGATGGGAAAACGAAAAAATTGAAAGCTTCATGAAAGAAAATCATATAGCCTGTCCAAAGTGTGGTGCAGAAGATTTTACACCTATAAGAAAATTTAATTTATTATTTGAAACACATCAAGGTGTAACAGAAGATTCAAAAAATAAAGTATATTTAAGAGGAGAAACAGCTCAAGGTATATTTGTTAACTTCCTTAATGTTCAAAGAAGCATGAGAGCTAAATTACCTTTTGGTATTGGACAAACAGGAAAAAGTTTCAGAAATGAAATAACTCCAGGTAACTTTACATTCCGTACTAGAGAATTTGAGCAAATGGAACTTGAATTTTTCTGTAAACCAGATACGGACCTAGAATGGTTTGGATATTGGAAAAATTATTGTATAGATTGGCTAAAATCTTTAGGTATCAAAAAAGATAATTTAAGATATAGAGATCACACTAAAGAAGAATTATCATTCTATAGTAAAGCTACTACAGATATCGAATTCTTATTCCCAATGGGATGGGGAGAACTATGGGGTATCGCTGATAGAACAGATTACGATTTATCAGTTCATATGGAACATTCAAAAGCTGATTTAAGATATTTAGATCCTGAAACTAATGAAAGATACACACCTTTTGTAATAGAACCATCACTAGGATTAGATAGAGCAATATTAGCATTTATATGTAATGCATATGAAAAAGAAGAACTAGAAAATGGAGATACAAGAGAAGTTCTAAAAATACATCCAGCTCTAGCTCCAGTAAAAGCAACAATATTACCTTTAATAAAAAAGGTTCACGGATCTAAAGCAATGGAATTATATGCAAAATTATGCAAAGAATTTAACGTATCTTATGACGAATCAGGTTCAATTGGAAAGCGTTATAGAAGAAATGATGCGGTAGGAACACCATTTAGTATTACAATAGATGACGAAACAATCGAAAATAACACTGTAACAGTTAGAGATAGAGATACAATGGAACAAATAAAATTGAATATAGACGAGTTATCAAGCTATATTAAAGAAAAAATTGAATTTTAGTGTAAAATTATAGTCAAAGATGGTAATATACCATCTTTTCGTTTGCCCAGTATTTTTATGTATTATATAATAGAAAAAGTATTTTAAAAAGGGAGTGATAAAATGAATTTTGTAGAATATTGCAATAAAAGAATAAAAGAGATAGAAGAAGGTATAAATGAAATAACTTTTCTCGAGTCAACCACACAACCAATTACATATAGCGGAACAAAAAAAGAACTTTTAAAAAGATACTACGAAGACAAAGGAAGAAAATTAAAAAACATAATTTTCAAACCATCAGAAAATGAACTGAAAAATTATATTCTTGAATTAGAATCATGTAAATTAAAGCAAAAAAAAGCTTCTCTAACTGAAGAATTAGATCAATTACTAAAAGGAATTCAATCGTTTTCAGAAGGAACCTTTCATGCACCTGTTATACCAAACAAATATTTAATCAAAAATATTATATTTTTTTCATCAAAGTCAAATACAAAAATTGAAGATATAATAAAACTTCTAATTAGTCTATTCAAAAACAATCCAAAAGAGAATATTAATATAATCATCGAAATAGAAAATCGCATTGCCAATAGTTATGATGAAAATTATAGAATTATGAAAAATTATACTTCAAGTATCGTTAACTTTTTAGTAGAAAAACTTCTGTTACTAGTTTTAAGCGAAGAAGAGCAATTAGAATATAGCATTTGTATCAATAGTTTACTAACAGAAATAAATTTAAGTTTGCTATCAGAACCTAGAAATCAAGATGAAAAAAACGAATTGGAAACAAAGAAAAAAGCAATAGCAGAATTAAAACAATATATTTGTGATGGAAAAATAGTTTATCCAGCCCCAACTATAGAATATTTCGAAACACTTCTAAACATTGCCTCAGTTCCAAGAATTCAAGCGATGAATTACATAGCAGATATGGAAGTTCTTATTGCTACTGAAAATGAAAAAACAAATAATGTTGTTTTAAAGAACTTTCTATCTGAGCAAGAGCAGGATGTTTATCAAAACGCTCAAAATATAGCCAAAAATATAGAAGTACCTGAAACAAAAGCATTATTCAATCGTTTTCTTAAAGACGTCACATCAATATGCAAATATATTACTCAGGTTTGTCCACCAGAAGAACTCCAAACAACATATGAGGCTTTAGCAAATAAAGTATTTATGTTAAAACTATTGATTCAGAATATAGATGAGCATCAAACTATAGATGATACAGCAAGTTATTTAACAGATAATGAAGAATTCCCAATAATCTTAAGAAACATAGAAACAATGGATATAGTTTTATATCCAGAAGCACATAGTCTTTTGCAAATATTAAAAGAAAGTAATATTGAGCACAAAAAAATAAATAACATTAATGGTATAGATCTTTTTTGCTTATCTGGTACTAATTTAAGCCTCTTATATACTAAAAATGGAAAAAATATAGTTATTATAAGTTTTGTAGATAGTAAACTAGAACAAAACTATAATAGTTTTAGTAAAGAGCAATTATTAAAATTACAAAATTTATTAAAAAACCATAAAACTGAACAACAAAAAAAAGCCGAAGCAATATGTGAAAAATTAATAACTCAATCATTAACATTTGAAACAACAAGAATTACAGATAAAGATTACAAAGGCTTAAAAAAAGACTAAAAATCATTTCTTTTTTGGATATATTATTGAAAAAAGAATTATTATTAGATATAATTAATAGGTAAAATAGTATAGGAGGCATAAAAATGGCATTTAGTATAAAAAAAATATTCGAAGCTGAAGACGAAGAAGTTAGATTGAATGGTACAGAGGACGAATATTATGCATCAGAATCAACAGAAGTTGAAAATGCAAATAATAAAATGATTCTTTTAGAACCACGTGCATATTCAGAAAGTCAACAAATAGCTGATCATTTGAAAAATCGTAATAGTGTAGTAGTTAACTTAAAAAGAGTTACATCTGATCAAGCAAAACGTATAATAGATTTTCTAAGCGGATGTATATATGCTATTGGTGGAACAATGCAAAAAATAGGTGTTGGAATATATTTATGTACACCAAAAAATGTTAACGTTCAAGGAAAAATAAGCGAAGATAGTAAAGACCAAGATACAAAAGAAGAAAATCCAGAGTGGTAGAATAGACATCATGCGTAAGATGAGGTGAGTCATGAAAAAGTTTAATACAATCATAAACGGTTATGATAAAAACGAAGTTAACACTTTTGTTAAAGAGGTTACAAACGAATATGAAAAAATGTTAAACAAATTAAAAGAACGTGATAGTGAAATAGTCCTTTTAAAAAAGAAGATAGAACATTATAAAGATTTAGAAACAACTTTAACAAAAGCAGTAAGTATTGCTGAGGACTCATCAAAACAAATAAAACAAATTGCAAAAGAAGAAGCAAAATCGATAGTAACAGATGCAAAAAAAAATGCTTCTCATATCGTAAACGATGCTTTAATTGAAGCAGAAAAAATTAACATAGAGGTTGATAAATTGCGTAGAAATTTAAAAATTTATAAAGCTCGTATAAAACAGACAATCGAAGAACAATTAACAATGGTAGACGATATTGACGATATACCAAGTGATTATAGAGGATATTAATCCTCTTTATTTTTTCCTTTTTTATAAAACTCTTTATATAATTTAACTAAAGCTCTTTTTTCAATTCTAGAAACATAACTTCTCGATATTTTTAACATAGTAGATATATCTTTTTGTGTATATACATCGCTTCCATATAATCCATATCTCTTTATAATAATATCTTTTTCTCTTGTATTTAAAACTTTCATATATTGATGAAGTCTTTCGATATTAGTATTTTTAAAAATAAGCATCGCTAAGTCTTCATCATCGCTAGGGATAACATCAATTAAAGAAATCTCATTTCCATCTTTATCTATTCCAATCGACTCATTCAAACTAATATCCCCACCAAATTTCTTATTACTTCGAAAAAACATTAAAATTTCGTTTTCTGCACACTTAGCAATATAAGTAGTTATTTTTATTTTTTTACTTGGATTATAACTATCAATTCCTTTTATAAGACCAATAGTTCCAATACTAATTAAATCATCATTAGATATTGAATCATTTTCAAATCTTTTTACTATATGTGCTACAAGCCTTAAATTATGTTCAATAAGTTTGTTCCTTGCCTCAATATCCCCCTCTAGCATTTTAGAAATACATTTTTCTTCCTCCTCACTTGAAAGTGGAGGAGGAAAAACATTATTTGAATAACTTCCTGTAAAATAAAAGAAACCTTTTAACAAATTTAAAATTTTCAAAAACATCATATCACCTATTAAATTATATTTAAAAACTTGTTTTTAATCACTTGAAAATGATATAATTATAAAAGGGGAGATAATATGAAAAAATACTTAAGAGTAATATTTTTAATTGTTTTTACATTTACATTATGTTCATGTTCTGATAAAAAGGAATATAACTTAATTGAACTTACAGCATCTGAATTAACAGAAACCCTTTTTTCAGAAGAAAATAACAATATTATTTTTGCATTTTATAATAGTTCTTTAAAAGATGCAAAGCAATTCTTAGAAGACTTAAAAAGAACATCATCAACTGCTAAATTAGACATTTATTATATTGACTCTAATCACATTGATACAAGCTCTTTCTTCATTCTTTCATCTCTTGATATACTAAGTATAGATTACAACACTTACTACGCTCGTATAAATGGCGAATTTATAGTAAGTGATTTATATAAAGATTATAAAACAATGTATGATACATTAAAAGAAATTGGGTATAAGAGCAATATCAAAATAGAATCAAAAGAAGAAAAATTAAAAAAAATAGAAGAAGCTAAAACACTTTATGATGAAGGAAAAATATCTAAATCAATTAATGTTTTAAATTTAGCTTGGGACTTAGAAGAAGCAAAAGAAACTTTTAATACCAGAAAATATTATAATATTTTAAAATCATGGGAAAGATATGAATACATAAACAGCAAGACAGAAGAAGTATATTATGAAAATATAAGTTTCGATTATGATTCAAACACTTATAGTCACGCTTTAATAAAATCCAAATATAATAAAGATTTTAAAAAACCTTCATATCCAGATGATTACGATACATTATATTATTACATTAAAGATGATATAATTTATACCAGCGATAAAGAATCAGGGAAATATAAAGAAACATACAAAATAACATATCTTGATAGTGAAAATCTAGATATGATTAACTTAAAAACAAAAAAAGAATATCAATACATATTAAGGTGATAAAAAATGAAAAAAAAGATACTTATTTTAGTACTAATAAATTTAACATTTCTACTTACAGGATGTAAAACAAATTATAAGGGATATTGGTGTCGTTATGATGAAACATCTACAATAGTTATTTTACTCGATAAAGATATAACAGATTCACAAAAAAATAAAATAGAAGACAAAATAAAAAGCCTAGAAAACATATCTGGCATAAACTTTTATTCTAAAGACGATTATGAAGAAGAATTAGGAAATAATCCTGATATTTATGAAACCTTTGTAGTATCATTTGATTCAAATGATTTTATCGGAACATACATTGAAGAATTAAAAGACATGGATGGCGTATTTCAAGCAGAACAAAGTAATGCAAAAAATAACATTTCTTTATACAATTTAAAATCTTGGGGAAAATATTCTTACACAAATTCTGACGAAGCAAAAGAAGAAGAGTTAGAAAATGGTAAGTATAAAATAAAAAAAGGAATTATTACTTTTACCCCAGAAAATCAAGATTTAAAAGAAAAAATGTTATATATAAAAGATGGACTATTATGTGGGGACGCTGATTGTTCAAAAATATATGCACGTAGTAATGCAACTTGCAGCAATAATAATTCAAATTAAGAACCACAATAGTGGCTTTTTAATTTGCAAATATGTTTTTAAAATATAAATTATACGATATAATATATACGAGGTCGATTTATAAATGAACCAATATAAACCAATCATATATTCAAACAGTATCTATAGTATAAATTACAAAAAGTTAAAAGAAAAAGGAATCAAATTATTATTATTCGATATAGACAACACAATCGCCAAGACAAACGAATATATACCACAAAACAGTGTTGTCAATCTATTTAAAAAACTAGAAAAAAATGGTTTTAAAATAATAATTTTAACTAACGCTATACCATCTCGCGCAATCCGTTTTAAAAAACATTTAAAAGTAGATACATTCTATTTATCGTGGAAGCCATCAAAAAGAAATTATATTCGCATTATAAAAAAATATAATTGCAACGTAAAAGAAATAGCAGCTATAGGAGACCAATTATATACTGACATCAAAGGAGCTAACAGATTAGGAATAACTAGTATTCTAGTCGACCAACTATCAACTAATGAATCAATATTCACAAAAATAAATCGTTTAAAAGAAGCTAAATTAATAAAAAAGACAAAGATTATAGAAAGAGGGAAGTACTATGACTAAAAAATGCTCAGGATGTGGAGCAATTCTTCAATCAATAAATCAAAAAGACAAAGGATATATCCCACCAAACAAGATTACTAATTCAAATTATTGCGAAAGATGTTTTCAAATAATTCATTATAACAAAAAAATAGTAACAGAATTAAAAAACATTAATGACTATATAAAGAATATAGTAAACAAAAAAGCCGAATATGTCTATTTTTTAATCGATTTTATTAATATAAACAAAGAAACAATAAATACATTTCAAAGTATCAACGTTCCAAAAACATTAATAATTAGTAAAACAGACATTATTCCTAAAAGTATCAAAGAACCGATAATTGTAAATTGGCTAAAAGAAAATTATAACGTAAATGAAAACATCATATTTCAAAGTACCAAAAAAAATATTAACACAAAACTTATTACAAAAAAATTAGAAGAGCAAAATATAAATGAATGTTACATCTTAGGATATACAAACGCTGGCAAATCTACACTTATAAACAAATTATGTTGTAATGAAAAAGAAAACTATAATGAAATAACAACAAGTTTAATTCCAAATACTACAATTGATTTCATTAAAATTAAACTAAATGATAATTTATCAATTATTGACTCTCCAGGATTCACTTTAACTAGGACAATTTACAATGAAGACGAATTTGAACTTATAAAAAAAGTAAATCCTAAGAATTTCTTAAAGCCAACAACATATCAATTAAAAGATATTGCTAGTATATTAATAGAAGATAAAATAAGATTAAAATCATCAATTAACAATAGTCTAACCTTTTATATAAGTAATGATATAAAAACAGAAAGAGTATTCGAGAAGAATAGAAAACTAACAGATCTAGAAAAAAAAGAAATAAAAATACCAGCAAATAGTGACTTAGTCATAAAATCTCTTGGATTTATAAATGTTAAAAAGGCCTGTACACTAACAATACATGCTAATGATTTCAGTCTATTCGAAGTAAGAACTTCAATGTTTAAAGGCAAACAATAAAAAAGGAGGTATAATATGTCAAAAATAAAAGTAATGAGTGAAAATCTCGCAAACAAAATAGCAGCTGGAGAAGTCGTCGAAAAATGTGCCTCAGTTGTTAAAGAACTTGTCGAAAATAGTATTGACGCTGCTTCAGATTCAATCAAAATAAATCTTCAAGATGGTGGATTAAAAGAAATTAAGATAACAGATAATGGGGCAGGAATGGAAAGCGAAGATGCTTTACTTTCATTTCAAAGACATGCAACAAGCAAGCTTATTCGCGAAGATGATCTATTTTTTATAAACACCCTAGGTTTTCGTGGCGAAGCACTACCTTCAATTGCATCGGTATCTGAAGTCGACTTAACAACTTGTGCAAGTACAATAGGAACTCATATTCATATAAAAGGCGGTAAATTAGAAATTAATGAGCCATCAGATGCGAGAAAAGGAACAATAATAAGTGTATCGAATTTATTCTACAATACACCCGCAAGATTAAAGTATTTGAAAAGCGAACAATATGAACTTGCAAATACTGTATCATTTATTGAAAAGCTAGCTTTATCATATCCTAACATCAAATTCGAACTAACAAATAATGATAAGACCTTAGTAAAAACTAGTGGCTCAGGCAATCTTTTAAAAACAATTCATGAAATATATGGATTGAATGTATCTAGTAAAATGCTTGAAGTGAAAGGCGAAACTGATGATTATACTATGGAAGGCTACATCTGTAAACCAGAAATTTTAAAATCAAATCGTAACCATATGATTACAATCGTTAACGGACGTGTTGTAAGAAACAATGATTTGAATAGAGCAATTAATGATGCATATTACACTTACAAACCAGATATAAAATTTCCAATAGTCGTTTTAAAATTTGAAACAGATCCTACTTTAATAGATGTTAACATTCATCCAACGAAACAAGACATAAAACTAAGTAAGACTGACGAATTATATAAAATGATTATTGATACAATTAAAGATAAACTATATAAGGAATTACTTATTCCAAACGCATTAAAAGAAGAAGCAACTGAAATTTCACTGCCTGTAGCAATGATTAAAAACGAAATTGTTACAGAGAAATTAGAAGAAAACGAAAATAAAATTAGTGAAAAAAACTATCAAACCGAGTTAGACTTAAGCATCAAAGAAGAACAAGAAGAATATCATCCAACAAAAAGAGAAGATATAATAATAAATCCAGAATTAAAAAAAATAGTATTATATCCAGTCGGATTAGCTTTAGGTACTTATATTATCGCTCAAAATGAAGAAGGAGTTTATTTAATTGACCAACATGCAGCCCAAGAAAGAATAAACTACGACAAATATCTAAAAGCGTTAAAAGAAGAAGTAACAACAACAATTGCTCCATTATTTCCGATTAATATAGAATTAAACACCAGCGATTTTCTAACAATAAAAGAAAACCTTGATACACTAACTAAGATAGGATTTAATATAGAAGAATTCGGATTAAATACCTTTATTATAAAAGAACATCCAACATGGTTAAAAAGGGGATTCGAAGAGGAATCCATTCATAAAATATTCGATTCCATCATTAGTATTGGGAACAAATTTGATAGAGTAAAATTTAACGAACATATTGCAATAACGCTGGCATGTAAAATGTCTATCAAAGCAAACACAAGAATAAGCATTGAAGCACAAGAAGAAATTTTACACGAACTAGTGAACACTGATAATCCCTACAATTGTCCTCATGGAAGACCAACAATCATAAAATTTAGTATATATGATTTAGAAAAAATGTTTAAAAGAGCAATGAATTAAAAAAAGACTATTTATAAATAGTCTTTTTACATTATATTAAAAGTTTTACCAAATACATAGTCAAATGAACTTATATAAAATACCATAAAACTCCATTAAATAACGTTACAATAACAAGGAGAATAATATATCAAATCTATCAAAAAAGACTGTTAAACAGCCTTAAAATCAACGTTTTCGCAACTCCATATTGTATATTTTTTTATAATCCTTATTATTTTCAAGCAATTCTTCATGAGTACCAGTTGCAACAATCTTTCCATCATCAACCATCATTATCAAATCGCTATTAATAACAGTTGATAATCTATGTGCAATTATAAGTATAGTGTATTCATTTTTCATTTCATTAATTGCATCTTGTATTCCTTGTTGCGTCTCATTATCTAATGCACTAGTGGCTTCATCAAACAATATAATTTCAGTTTTTTGTGCTAATGCTCTAGCTATACTTAATCTTTGTCTTTGACCTCCAGACAAAGTTAATCCCCCTTCGCCAACCAATGTATCATATCCATCAGGTAGACTCATTATGAAATCATGCAATTTTGCAGACTTACAAGCATCTATAATTTCTTCATCAGTTATATCTTTCTTTACAATTTTAAAATTATCCCTAATAGTTAAATTAAATATATATGGATTTTGTGTAATAATACTTATATTTCCTCTAATAGACTCACAATCAAGTTCATTAATATTTATGCCATCAATAAAAATATTTCCTTTATCAGGTACATACAATTTAGCAAGTAAAGAAAATATAGTAGATTTGCCAGCACCTGATTTCCCGACAAACGAAACAGTCTGATTATGTTTGATTTTAAAACTTATTCCTTTTAAAACTTCTTGATTATCTTTGTAACTAAAATGAACATTTTTAAATTCAAAATCACCTTTTATTTGATCAATATGTTTTGTTCCAAATTTTTCTTTTTTGAAAACATCACTATCGATAATTTCAAATACTCGTTCAGCAGATAGATTAAAATCTTTAATCCATTCAAGTAATTGACTAGTTAAAGTAAGCAAATTAAATATTTTTCCACGATACATATAAACTATAACAAAATTAGAAATAGTTAAATAATTATTAGTAATAAGAACTATCGCCAATACTATTAAAACAAAATCCAATATATCTCTAACACTTCCATTTAGAAGACTATAAGTCCTTCTAATTTTTCCCATATTATATCTCTCATCATTAAGATTAGAGACATCTTTACTAATTTTCTCCATAAAAGGTTCTTCAGCATTTAAAACCTTAACGTCTCTAACACCACGAACAAGTTCACTAATTAGTCCAGTTGCAACCTCAGCATGTTTCCTATATTTCTTATCTGCTTTAATATACTCACTTATTCTAATTTTCTCTAAAACGAATATAATAACAATTGAAATAATATAAAAGAGAAATAAGAGTTTACTTATCATAAAAACCGCAAATAAAATACCTAAATTAGTAATAAAATCTGTAATAGACATATTCAAGTCTAAAAATATATCCGCAATTCTACCAGTATCTTTAATCAAACGATCAATAAAAACGCCACTCGATTTTTTATCCAAATCGCTAGTTTCAATTTTCAAAACTTCACGAGCTACATCTATTTGTATTTTTTTTAAAACTTCAGCAGCAAATATTTGTGAATATTTTCTTGCTAAGAAATGACATAAATTTCTACTAAGTTCTATCACTAAAATTACAATAGTAAAAAGAAATAATTCATTTAAAAGACCATCTGTTAATTTAAGCAATTGTTTAGCAGAAAACATTGGAGCAATAGCACCTATAACAGCTAACAAAATATTAAATATAAAATACAATATAAATTCTTTATTTTGCTTTTTTGCATATTTATATGTCTTTTTTAAATTATCCCAAGTTTTATGTCTTTTTTCTTTATTATTAGAGTAGTATTTAGTCATATTTTCACCTCTTTAAGAAAGCATTATACCATAACTTAAATAAATTAAAAACATTTTATCTCCTAAATATTCTTTTCAAATTTAAGCACTCGAAATTTCAATGCGAAAAAAATATAAAAAAAGTAGTTATAAAGTGATATAATAGAAACGAAATTCTAATTTTTTTTTATAAAAAATAAAAGATAAAAAAGAAAGAAGAGTGTATATGGTCATATGTATAGTTGGTCCAACTTGTGTAGGCAAAACGTTACTTTCGGTTGAATTAGCCAAAAAATTAAACGGAGAAATAATAAACGCAGATAGTACACAAGTATACAAAGGAATGGATATTGCAACAGCTAAAGTAACAGAAAAAGAAAAAGAAAATATTCCTCATCATTTGTTTGATATAAAAGATATAGAAGAAGAATATACAATTTACAATTATCAAAAAGATTGTCGTAACAAAATAAAAGAAATAGAAAATAAAGAAAAAGTTCCTATCCTAGTAGGAGGAACAGGACTTTATATAAAAGCTGCTCTTTATGATTATGATTTAGAAGAAGAAAATCAAATAAGAGAAGAATATAATGAAATAACTACAGAAGAACTCTATAGCGAACTAAAAAAAATAGACGCAACAACAAGCATTCACCCACATAATCGTCAAAGAATTATAAGAGCACTAAACTATTTTAACAATACAAACAAGCCACTAAGTCAAAAAAAGAAAGCATCTAAATTGTTATATGATTGTATAT
Organism: uncultured Bacilli bacterium; assembly: GCA_910584655.1. Lineage (GTDB taxonomy): Bacteria > Bacillota_I > Bacilli_A > RF39 > UBA660 > Coprovivens. The sequence continues at coordinate 381,256 of CAJUBJ010000001.1, read as the reverse complement.
TTATTGGTTTGACAACCGATAGAGAAAATTTATACGATAGAATTAATAAGCGAACAGATGAAATGATAAAAAATGGATTATTGGATGAAGCAAAAAAAATATATGATACAAAAATCAGAAGTAAAGCTGTTTTAACACCAATTGGATATAAAGAATTATTTCCATATTTCAATAAAGAAATATCATTAGAAGAAGCAACAGAAAAGATTAAAAAAAGTTGTCGTAATTACGCAAAAAGACAATATACATTTTTTAATCATCAATTGAATGTTAATTGGTTTAATGTCAATTTCGATAATTTTAATGATACAATTAATGAAGTAATACAATTTATAGAAACTAAAAAAATCTCAAAAGAAAAAATAGAAGAGGAAAAGTAAAATGTTAGAGATAAAAAATATTTCAAAAAAATTTACCAAAAAAATAAATAAAAAAGAAACCCAAACTTTCTATGCTGACAAAAATATAACTATTAGAGCTGAAGAAGGTGAGGTAGTTGGTCTTTTAGGTCCTAATGGAGCAGGCAAAACAACACTTCTTAGAATATTAGCAGGAGTAATGGAACCAACAGAAGGAACTATTAAAATAGATAACACAAATTACAAGGATGATGAGATTAATATCAAAAGAAAAATTGCTTTTCTATCTGGTAATACAAAACTATACAAAGATATATCTCCATACGAATTATTAAAAATGTGTGGTGAATATTACAACATAGAAAAAAATGAATTAGAAAAGCAAATACACGCAATTTCTAAAAGGTTTAATTTAGATGAATTTCTTCACCAAAGAATTGAAAATTTATCTACTGGCCAACTTCAAAGAGTAAACATAGCAAGATGTGTTGTACATAACCCCAAATACTACATTTTTGATGAAGCAACAAGTGGACTTGATATTATTTCCAGCAAAACCATTCTAGACTTCATTAAAGAGGAGAAAACAAAAAACAAATGTATAATTTATTCGACACATTATATGGAAGAAGCAGAAAATATTTGTGATAGAGTAGTTTTAATTCATAAAGGAAATATAATAAAAGAGGGTACACCAGCATCAATTATTAAAGAAACAAAAACAACCAACTTAAGAGATGCATTCTTTACTCTTATAGGAGATGAAAGCAATGAATAAAAACATTTTAATTACTATAAAAAAAGAACTAAGAAGTATTATTAGAGATAAAAAAACAATTATAAGAATGTTGCTATTTCCTCTTATAATTCCAGCAATGATTATCTTTTACGGAAACATGTACGAAGGAATAGAAGATACAAATGATAATACATATAAAATAGGTATAGATTACCAAATAAGTGAAGAAGAAAAAGAAATATTTAATACATTAAAAATAGATTATATCGAGTGTAATTCAAAAGAATGTCTAGAAGAATCATATAGCAACAAAGAAATAGAAGGTTATATTTCTTATAACAAAGATTCAAACACATACAAAATATATACAGATTCAAGTAGTACAAATGGTATGATGACAAGTGCAATAATAGAAGAATATCTAAGTTCTTATAGTCAATTACTAACCAACACATACTTATTGAATCAAAATATCGATTTAAATAAAGCATATAATCATTTCGAAATTTCTTACGAAGATTTAGGAAATAGTAACTATATGTTATCAATCCTTTTATCAATATCTTTTACATATATCATTATGGCTATCTGTATGACAACTTCTAGTATGGCTACAGGCGTAACAGCAGTAGAAAGAGAAAATGGTACACTAGAAACAATTTTGACATTTCCAATCAAGAAAACAGAACTTCTAACTGGTAAATATCTATCTTCTGTTATTTTAGGATTTGTATCATCTCTTATAGGTTTAATACTTACAATTACAAGTATAGTTATAGGAAAGAACTTTTATAGTATGTTTGATGGTTTTGAATTGATATTATCTTTAAAAACAATTATTGGAAGTTTATTAATCGTAATATGTGCATCATTCTTTATAGCAGGAGTAGCACTAGCATTAACAAGTTTCTCTAAAACATATAAAGAAGCACAAAGTTCAACCGCAATGCTTCAAATGATTTGTATAATCCCAATGTTTGTATCTTTGATAGAAATGGAATTAACTAATATATACTATCTAATTCCAATATGCAATTTTGAACAAATTTTAATGGATTTATTTACTAATAACGCAACTTTAAACAATATATTCTTAACGATTGGCTCAACAATTATTTATATTATAATAGTTTTAACATATATAATAAAATCTTATAATAGTGAAAAAATCTTATTTACAAAGTAAAAATATACAAAAAATCTACACAAAATAAAAGTGTAGATTTTTATTTTAATTCCAAATAGACATTTTTATTATATGTATGTTCTTTTGTATCTTCAAGAGATTCCAAAATATCATTATTAATTAAAAAATATGTATGATCAAGAATATCTTTACCTGAAGTAGAAACCGGATCATCCCAAGTTAAGTCCAAATGTAGCCACTCTTCATTCAAATAAACAGCATTCCATACATGAGTCTCACTAGCAACTTTGAAATTAGGAATACCTAACTTATATAACATAACAGCCATAATATCAGTATAACCGCTACAAATAGAGTAGTGGTCATACAAAACACCTAATATTCTAGAAGAATCATATGAACTTGTCCCTTCATTAGCTCTTAAAACATCATATTTAGTATTGTTAATTATATAATCGTGCAACACTTTGATTTTTTCATTATCATCCATCTTATCATCAACAAGATTATTCATAATAAGATCAATATCATTATCAATTTTTTTAATTTCACTATCGCTATATAAATGTTTAATTTTTATTGTAATTTCTCCAGTATCATCATATAAAGTTCTTATAGTAGAATAGCTATTATAAGGGTGAACATAGTTATTAATATCACTTAATAAAACTTCATCATAGCTTAGTTTAGCAACATCATTTAAGCATTCCTCATATTCCTTAGGACAATAAAATGTAAATTCATCCCATCCTTGATTAAGTACACTAAAGAAAATATTTTCTAAATCCTTATAATTATAAGGAATATATTCATCCACTTGTTTAACATAATTAAAATCATATTTCTTTGTATAATCATTACTAGGATTTATAACTAATTCTGGTCTAACATAGACAATATCTTTAAGTTTATCAACTATTATATCAAAATTTAAAATTATCGTCACTATAACTACTAAAGAAAGTAAAAAAGAAAGTATATTTTTAAGTTTTATCATAAAATCACCATATTAAATATTATAACACATCAACAATAAATAAACATTAATCAATAAAAAAATGAAGCAATTATCACTTCATATCTTTAACTTTTGTATTTAATCTTGATTTTTCTCTATCAGCTGTGTTCTTCTTGATAACACCTTTGCTAACAGCTTTATCAATGTTCTTTTGTACTTTTTTAACAGCTTCAGTAGCAGCGGCTACATCCTTAGCAGCTATAGCTTTTTCACAAGCTTTAATAGAATTTTTAACTCTTGCTTTATAATCATGATTTTCTTCTGTTTTTTTAGCTATAACTTTGATTGCTTTTTTAGAACTCTTAATATTAGCCATCTTCGTCGCTCCTTCCCTTGAATACAAATAGAATTATACTAAATATTGAATATAATTGCAAGTAAAAGTAAAAAAAACGACTTAATTTTATATTTTCTTAATGTATATTATCCCAAGGTGATAATATTGAAAAAGCATTTCAAAGCAAAAAGAAAAAATAAATTTAATTGGTTCAAGATAATAATGTTCATTTTAACTATTTATATATCTTTCAATTTGTTCTATAACCTAATATACAATCTCTATTTATCAAAATTATCAAATGAAAAAATTATTAATCACATAATAGAAAGCACAAAAAACGAAAAAAAATCCCCACTTCTAAGTAAATATCAAAAACCAGAGAATATTTTAAAAACAGAATTCACTTTTTTTGAAAACAACAATAATAATACTATTAACGTAGATAATACAACTTCTAAAAATAATTTAGTTTATATATATAGTACTCATGAAACTGAAAGCTACAGCGATAAATATCTTGAAGTTTACAACATAAATCCAACAGTAAAAACAATGAGTTACATCCTAAAAGATTATCTTTATGATTTAGGAATAAATGTATTAGTTGAAGAAAATAGCGTCACTGAAATTTTGAAGAAAAATAACTGGAGTTATAAATATAGTTATGACGCTTCAAAAGAGTTAGTTCAAAAGAAAATAAATGAAACCCCAACACTTAAGTTAATAATTGATTTACATAGAGATTCTGCTCCTTTAAGCAAAACACTTATGACTTATAAAGAAATTCCATATGCCAAGATATTATTTGTAGTTGGTGCAGAACACGAAAATTATGAACAAAATTATAATTTAGCTCAAACGCTAAACGATTATCTTAATGAAGAAATACCAGGTATAACGCGTGGCATAAGTAAAAAAAGTGGTCCTGGAGTAAATGGCATATATAATCAAAATCTATCTTCAAATAGTGTTCTAATTGAGCTAGGAGGACAATATAATGAAATAGAAGAGTTAAATAATTCTCTTAAAATCTTATCTAAAGTAATTTTAAAATACTTAGAAGGTGAATAATGAAAAATAGCAAAAAAGCCTGGATTATTTTTAGAAGAATCGTATTACTTTTATTTATCATTTTTTTAATAAACTATTTTCAAGTAGAAAGTGGAAATTACAAAAATGAAATAAATAACAAAACAATTTTAACAGAAGAAAAAATAAAAGAATTTGAAAGTGATGTTCGAGATGGAAAATTCGTGGATATAAAAGATTACACTGAGGAAACCTACATTGACACATCAACTCCTATTACAAATCTCGGATATAATATCGGTGAAGGGGTTAACGATTTTATAAATAATAAAGTAACAAAATTTTTTGACTATATAGGTAGCTTCTTTAAATAATTGACTATAGTTTTCAAATTATGATATAATTCTCCTCTTAAGGAGGTTTTTTTATGAAAGAATTATCTAATAGAGCATATTTATTAGCCATAAAAAGAAATAATAACGATTATCTTCCACTAGAATGGCATTTATTAGATATATATAGTGGTGAAAACCTTCTTACTCTTGAAGGCATAGATTCTTTTACTAAAAAAATAACAAGATTAGATCTTATTAACGCAATATTAAGAGCAAATATAGTAGATAAAGAAGAACAATATCAAGGCTTTGCAATTATATATCATGAAAAAGGCAAATATCGTGAATTAAAAGATGGTCCAATTTTTAAAGAAGACACCAATATATTATCAATAAACGCAATAATCGGATACATAATAACGAATATAGATAACAAACAAAATCTAAGTGAAATATATAATATATGTAATCTAAATATTGAAGATAAAAAATTAGAAGAAATAAAATATATAATAAGAAATATCGATTATTTTAAAATTCAAGGAGAGAAAGTAACATATGCTGCTCTAAGTGTTTTAAACGATTTAAGCTATGCTATAAAAAGAAGTATTATAATCAAGTTGTCTCGAAAAATAATAGAAAAGTGTCTTAATAATAATGAAAATCCCATTTTAATAAAAAGAGATTATTCAAAAAGTGAAGATAAAGTTGCATAAAATTAAACTTTAATTTATATTTAGACTAGGTGAATGTTATGTATACAAAAAAAGAGATAGAAGAATTTAAAGAATTTTTAAGTTTAAACACAACATATGACGTTAACTTACTTTTTTCAACAAAATCTATATATCAAATAGCTAGTATGTGTAAAAATATAAAAGCAGCAATGAAAAAATACCCTCAAGAAATAATCGAATATCTTAATCTTCATCCTGAAGTATCATTGTCTCTTGAAGATAGCGATATATATACTATGACTTACAATGAACTTGTAAATTTAAGAAAAAAATTAGGAATTAAAAGTTCACGAAAAAAAGTCATTAAATCAGAGCCAGCTGGAATTGCATCCCAATTATCTATTGATTTTGTTGAAAGTCAAAAAACAAGTCAACTATGTGTTTCAATTATTCAAAACGATGAAGAAAAAGATTTACAAATTTTATCAGATGATGAAATAAAAGAAATGTACAGTGATGAAGAACTTACCCCTGAAGATTTAGCTAAACGTGGCATAGTTTCTGACACTATAAAATATCAAGAACCTATAAAAGACGACCGCGAAGAAGAAAGATTTATTATGATTGATACTATTCTAGAGAGTAAAATATCAATTGGAGGCAAAGAAGTAACATTCGATTTTTTATGTAGTCTTGGAGAAGATGAACTAAAAAATCTTCAAAACGTTATTCAATTATTTAATAACAGACACAAAAGAAGCTTAAAGAAATAAAGCTTCTTTTATTATTAAAAAATGTTATAATCAAAATATAGTAGGTGATTAAATGAATTATTTATCAAAAGATATAAAAGAATTTATAAAATATTTAGAAAACGAAAAAAGATATTCAACAAACACCATAATAAGTTGCCAAAGAGATTTAGATAATTATTATAGCTATATAATCCTCAAAAAAATCAATTATATAACTATTAATAAAGATCAAATTCGAGAATATTTAAAATATTTAGACGAACTAAAATTATCAAAAAATTCCATATCAAGAACTTTAAGTACTTTAAGACATTTTTATTCCTATTTAATAACACAAAATAAAATAAAAATAAATAACTTCAAATTAATAAAAAATCCTAAGAAAGAAAAAAAGCTTCCAAATTTTCTCCAACCTAACGAAATACAAACAATTTTCGAATCACTTTCAGTCGAAACTCCTTTAGAAATAAGAAATCGTTTAATAATTGAATTACTATATGCAACAGGTCTACGTGTTTCGGAATTAACTAGTATAAATTTAAACGATATAGATATAAATGACAAAGAAATAAAAATTACAGGAAAAGGAAATAAAGATCGAATAGTTTTCTTTGGTGAATATGCGCTGAAATACTTAAAGCTATATCTAGAAGAATCAAGACCAATCTTAGCAACAAAAAAATCTCCTAATATTCTTTTTTTAAATAAAAATGGCGGTTCTCTATCTAGTAGAAGCGTAGAGAATATAGTAAACAAAGTTGTTGAAGAAGCTGCATTAAAACACAAGATATCGCCACATGTTCTAAGGCACACTTTTGCAACAGATATGTTAAATAACGGAGCAGACTTAAAAAGTGTGCAAGAATTACTAGGGCACTCATCATTATCTACAACACAAATATATACACATATAACAAACGAAAGATTAAGAAGCGTTTACTTAAAATCTTTTCCAAGACAATAATTCATCAAAAAATTTGACATATATAAAAAAAAGTGTTATTTTCATAAACAAGTGAGAGCACATAAGAACTTTCGAGCTGTGCTGGGTACAATACCTACACGTATTAAACGGAGTCACGAATATTTTGTTCGTGGCTTTTTGTATTCAAAAAAACACGAACTAGAAAAGGAGGTGATATTTATGATGTCATTCGGGTATAATGTCACACAAAAAGTATTAAAAATAAAATTTATAGTACAGAAAACAACAGGGCAAATCTACACTTTGACTATTAAAAGTATCGCCTTCTTATGTTTTCGTACTCTTGGTGAGTATGTATAAGATTAATTTTTATCGAGCTACATAGGGTGATAAACCTACACGAGAAATCGGAGTCACATTATTATATGTGGCTCTTTTTGTTTAAAAAGAAAGGAGAATTAAAATGAAAACTTATACAAGAGAAGAACTTGAATATTACAAAAAGAATCTATATAAATATTTAAAAAATTATTATGAATCATATCTTGAATATTTAAGAAAATATTATGAAAAAAATTTAAAACTCTCATTAAAAAAATAAAAATAGAAAGGAGTGAAAAAATGTGGAAGTTAGCTTTAGATAAATTCGTTAAAAATTACAAAAAAAATGAAAATGTCGAAGCGATATTATTAGTTGGTAGTTATGCTGTTGGAAATAACGACAAATATAGTGATATAGATGTATATATTATCATTAATGACCAAGAAAAATATCGTGAACGAGGGAATGTTTTAATAGACAATTATCTAATCGAATATTTTATAAATCCTCAAAAAAAATTAATAGAATATATGAGATTAGATAAAAGAGGGCATGGTGGCCCTTTAGCCAATATGCTAAAAAACTGTAAAATTTTATATGATAAAAATGACATTATACCTGCACTAAAAAAAGAAGCAATAAAATATGAAAAAATCAAAAACAAAAAAGATATTATGAAATACTACGCTGCATGGTGTGCATATGATGACTATAAAGCAGCAAAATATTTCAACCATATGCAATACTACATATGTTTAAAACATATAATTGAAGCATATATGTACAACAATAACTACAATCTCTTGCCAGAGCAAAAAATAGAACGATTTTTTAAAGATAAAAAATACCGAGAAAAATATAAATTAAATAAATTTCCTCGAAATAAATTTAATAAATTAGTTATTAATTGCTTTAATAATGAAAATGAAGAAAACTTAAAGAAACTATACGAATATGTTATTAAAGATGGTAATTTTGATATAAATAATTTTATTTTAAGACAAGAAATAGAATAGAAAGGAGAACAAAAAATGATAAGACTAGGAAAATTAAAAGATTTTAAAAAAATACTAATAATTTTTAAAGAAGTTCAAAATCTACATGCTGAAAATGAACCAGAAATATTTAAATTTACAGATCCAATAAATAGTACATCTTTTAAAGAGATGTTAAAAAATAAAGAAATAAAAATCTTTGTGTCCGAAAATAATAAAGAAATAGATGGTTTTTTAATAGGAAAAGTTATCGAAACAGAGTCTAATCTCACATTGCCAAGAAAATTATTTGCAATCGAAACACTGGCAGTATTAAAAAAGAGTCAAAAGAAAAATATAGGAAAAAATTTAATTTCTACTGCTAAATCTTTTGCCAATAAAGAAAAATGTGATGGATTAATATTAAGTGTATGGTCATTTAACGAAAATGCATTTAATTTCTACAAACATTTAGGTTTTGAAGAAAAAAGCATAAAAATGGAATTAAAAATCTAAAAGAAAGGAGAGATACCTATGGAATATTTAAGATTAGTAAAACCTACTTTAAAACACAAACAATCTGGTATTGAATATATAGAAGAACACTATAGATATAATTCAAATATCCATGGAAGTGGCGGATTAGACAGATATCTAAACAACTATCAAGAATGGATAATAAAACTAAAAAATGACATATCAAATCCAGGGCCAGGTCGAGTCAGAGCTTTAATTTACTTTTTAATAAGAGAAAGTGATAGCAAAATAATTGGAATGATTAATATTAGACTAGAATTAAATGACCAATTAAGAAGAAGCGGAGGACATATTGGATACAGCATAAGACCTACAGAAAGAAGAAAAGGCTATAACAAAATTAATTTGTATTTGGCACTAGAAATATGTCACCAATACGGATTAGAAGAAGTAATACTAGATTGTGAAAAAAAGAATCTCGGTTCAAGCAAAACAATGCAAGCTCTTGGTGGAAAATTAATATCAGAATACATTGACGAAAATAATTTATTATGTCAAAGATACAACATAAATGTTTCAAAATCATTAAAAGAATATTATAATTTGTATAGTCAAAGTAAGAACTTAAAGAAAGTGAGGAAGTAATTTGTTAGCAATAGAAGTAAAAAACTTATCAAAAACATTTAAATCAAAACAAAAAGAAAAAGGTCTTAAAGGTAGTATAAAAGCTATGTTTAAGCCCAATTATAATGAGAAAAAAGCTGTAGACGATATAAATTTCAGTATCGAAAAAGGGGAAATATTAGCATTTATTGGTCCAAATGGAGCAGGAAAATCAACAACCATAAAAATGTTAACTGGCATTCTTTTCCCAACAAACGGAAAGATTTCAATCATGGGAATAAACCCAGTAAAAGAAAGAAAAAAATTATCCTATAAAATAGGAACTGTATTCGGGCAAAAAGAACAACTTTGGATTCATCTAACTCCATATGACAACTTTAAATTCTTTGGAGCAATATATGATATACCAAATAGCATAGTTGAAAAAAGAATTAAAGAATACTCTAGTATTTTTGAACTAGAAAGTTTCATAAATACTCCAGTTAGAAGTTTATCTCTAGGACAAAGAATGATTTGTGAAATAGTAGCATCTTTAATCCACGAACCAGAAATCTTATTTTTAGATGAGCCAACTATCGGTCTAGATCCAGTAGTTAAAGAAAAAATAAGAGTTTTTATAAAAAGATTAAATAAAGAAAAGAAAACAACTATTTTTCTAACAAGTCATGATGTTGGAGACATCGAAAAACTATGTAAAAGAGTAATTATTGTTAATGAAGGTCATATCGTTTTAGATGATTCTATGGAAAATTTAAAATATCATTATTTAAACAAAAAAGTTATTGAAGCCAAAATGAATACAAAACTAAATTTAGACGCAGAAGAAGGTATAACTATTCTAAAAGATAAAGACTATAATCTAAAATTAGAAGTAGATTTAACTAAAAAAACCATTAGTGACGCAATAAAAATGTTAGACCCAGATAAAATAATAGACATAAATATTTCAAACACACCATTAGAAACTATTATTAGTTCTATATATAAAGGAAGTCAAAAATGAAAAAATATTTAGAAGTAATGAAAACAACTTTTAATGATTCACTACAATATACATCAAGTCTAATATTTAGATTTATAGGTTTTATAATCACAATGTCAATTTTAGTAAGCTTATGGTCTTTTTTATACAAAGATGGAAACGATATAATAAATGGCTATACATTTAATCAAATGATCTGGTACTTACTACTTGCTGAGATAATAACTTTTGGTAGTGGTAGCAAAGTAGCAACTGATGAAATTAGGGATTGCATTAAAAGCGGCAATATTGCATATCAAGTAAATAAGCCATATCATTATGTAATTTATACAGTATTTAAATACATAGCTGATACTTTTATAAGATTTATTATGTTTTTATTAATAGCCATTTCTTTAGGATTAATATATGCTGGCCCTATTGAATGTTTCAATATAGAATCTTTAATATGTGCTATACCAGTATACTTACTAGCAGTTTTAATAACTGGTTTAATAAAAATATTAATTAGTTTAACTTCATTTTGGGTAGAAGATTCAAAACCATTTCAAATGGTATACAATAAAATAATTTTAATGTTTGGTGTCTTTTTTCCTTTAGAAATGTTTCCAAATATCGTTCAAAAAATAATAAGATTTTCTCCAATATATGGTGTAAGTTATGGACCAGCTAAACTAGTAATAAATTTCAGTTATCATATATTAAAAGAAATCTTACTATCACAAATAATTATTATACTAATAGTATCAATATTAATATTTATTATATATGAAAGAGGGGTGAAAAAATTAAATGTTAACGGAGGTTAAAAACAATATAAAAATAATGTTTATTTCAATAAAATACAATTTAATTAAAGCTATGGAAAATAATGTTGCATTTGCTACTTCTGTAATTATGATGATAGTTAATAATGCATCATTTATAATTCAATGGCTTACAATATTTGCATTTAAAGAAAGTCTTGGCGGATATTCACTTAATGATGTAATGTTATTCTGGGCCATATCAAGTGGCGGATTCGGTTTAGCTCATATTTTGTTTAATGGTATTATAAAAATGCCTGAATATATAGAAACTGGTAAATTAGATGCATACCTAACAGTACCAAAAAATCCATTATGTTACCTAGCAACATCAAGTTTAGAACCCAGTGCATTTGGAGATTTAATATATGGTTACATAGCATTAATAATATTTAACTTCAGTATCAAAAATATACTACTATATACTATTTTAATTATATTTGGAGCTTTAATATATATAAGTTTTGTAAGTATATACAATTCATTATCATTTTACTATTACAGATCAAGTTTCATAACAGACGCCTTAAGAGATGCTTTCTTAAACGGAAGTCTATATCCAGATGTAATATTTAATCGAGGAATAAAAATTATATTTTTCACCCTTATTCCTAGTGCTTTAGCTTCATGGATTCCTGTTCATTTAATTATGGATTTTAAACTAATCAACTTAATTATACTAATACTATTTACAATATCTATTGTAATATTAGCCTTTATTACATTCAACAAAGGATTAAAAAACTATTCATCAAGTAATTTAATGCAAGGAAGAAGTTAAAAATAAAATATATAAACTAAACGTAAAGTAAACTAAAACGAAAAAAACATTATCGTAAAAAAATTGTAAAAATAGGAGAATAATCTCCTGTTTTTTATTTCTAGCTGATATAATATTGAATGTGACATAATATGCAAGGGAGGAAATCATTGTGCACAAATATGTTTATTTATTTACAGAAGGTAACGCTGATATGAGAAACCTTCTTGGTGGTAAAGGTGCTAACTTAGCCGAAATGACTAACATTGGTCTACCAGTACCTCAAGGTTTCACTATCACTACTGAAGCATGTACTCAATATTATGAAGATGGAAGAGAAATTAATGAAGAAATTCAATCTCAAATTAACGAGTACATTGGTAAAATGGAAGAAATAACTGGTAAAAAGTTTGGAGATAAAGAAAATCCATTACTAGTTTCTGTTAGATCAGGAGCAAGAGCTTCAATGCCAGGTATGATGGATACTATTCTTAATTTAGGTCTAAATGAAGAAGTAGTAAATGTTCTAGCTGAAAAATCAGGAAATGCTAGATGGGCTTGGGATTGCTATAGAAGATTCATACAAATGTATTCTGACGTAGTAATGGAAGTAGGTAAAAAATACTTCGAAGAGTTAATTGACAAAATGAAAGAAGAAAAGGGAGTAACACAAGATGTTGATCTTAGTGCAGAAGACCTAAAAGAATTAGCTAACCAATTCAAAGCTGAATACAAAGAAAAGATTGGTGAAGAATTCCCAGTTGACCCAAAAGAACAATTAATGGGAGCAATAAAAGCTGTATTCCGTTCTTGGGATAATCCTCGTGCTAATGTTTATAGAAGAGATAACGACATTCCTTATTCATGGGGAACTGCAGTTAATGTTCAATCTATGGCATTTGGTAATATGGGCGATGACTGTGGTACTGGTGTTGCATTTACTCGTGACCCAGCTACTGGAGCAAAAGGTTTATTCGGGGAATTCCTAACAAACGCTCAAGGAGAAGACGTAGTTGCTGGTGTTCGTACACCAATGCATATTTCTGAAATGGAACAAAAATTCCCAGAAGCATTCGAAGAATTTAACAAAGTTTGTAAAACATTAGAAGAACATTATAGAGATATGCAAGATATGGAATTCACAGTAGAACATGGTAAACTATATATGTTACAAACAAGAAATGGAAAAAGAACTGCTCAAGCTGCATTAAAAATTGCTTGTGACTTAGTAGATGAAGGAATGCGTACAGAAGAAGAAGCAGTATTAATGATTGATCCAAGAAACTTAGACACATTATTACACCCTCAATTCGATGCTAAAGCCTTAAATAGTGCTACTCCAATCGGAAAAGCTTTAGGAGCATCTCCAGGGGCTGCTTGTGGTAAAGTTGTATTCACTGCAGAAGAAGCTGAAAAACAAGGTCTTGGTGGAGCAGGAGAAAAAGTTATTTTAGTTAGACTTGAAACATCTCCAGAAGATATTAGTGGTATGAAAGCTGCTCAAGGTATCTTAACAGTTCGTGGTGGTATGACATCTCATGCTGCTGTTGTAGCACGTGGTATGGGTACTTGCTGTGTATCTGGATGTGGCGAGATTCAAATGAACGAAGCTAAAAAAGAATTTACATTAGCTGGTAAAGTTTATCACGAAGGTGACATAATTTCTATTGACGGAACAACTGGTAACATTTACGATGGTGCTATCCCAACAGTAGATGCAACAATCGCTGGTGAATTTGGTCGTGTTATGGCATGGGCTGACAAATACCGTAAATTAGGTGTTAGAACCAATGCAGATACACCAACTGATACTAAAAAAGCTATCGAATTAGGTGCAGAAGGTATTGGACTTTGTCGTACTGAGCATATGTTCTTTGATGAAGAAAGAATTTTCAATTTAAGAAAAATGATTCTATCTGAAACTGTAGAAGATCGTGTAAAATACTTAGATTTATTAATTCCTTATCAAAAAGGTGATTTTAAAGCTATGTATAAAGAACTAAAAGGACTTCCAATGACAGTTCGTTACTTAGACCCACCTTTACATGAATTCATTCCAAAAACAGACACTGAGATGAAACAATTAGCAGATGCTATGAATGTTACAGTTGAACAAGTAAAAATCAAATGTGATGAATTACATGAATTCAACCCAATGATGGGACATAGAGGATGTCGTCTAGCTGTAACTTATCCAGAAATTGCTAGAATGCAAACTAGAGCTTTAATGGAAGCTGCTATTGAAGTTAAAGAAGAAGAAGGCTTTGAAATTATTCCTGAAATTATGATTCCATTAGTAGGGGAAGTTAAAGAACTAAAATTTGTTAAAGATGTAGTTGTTGAAACAGCAGAACAAGTTAAAAAAGAAAAAAATTCTGATATGGAATATCATATTGGTACAATGATTGAAATTCCAAGAGCAGCATTAACAGCTGACGAAATAGCTAAAGAAGCTGAATTCTTCTCATTTGGTACAAATGATTTAACACAAATGACATTTGGTTTCTCAAGAGATGATGCTGGTAAATTCTTAAAATCATATTATGAAACTAAGATTTATGAACAAGATCCATTTGCAAGAATTGATCAAACTGGTGTTGGTGCTCTTGTTAAATTAGCAGTAGAAAAAGGTCAAAGCACAAGACCTAATATCAAACTTGGTATCTGTGGTGAACACGGTGGAGATCCATCAAGTGTAGAGTTCTGCCATAACGTAGGATTAACTTATGTATCTTGCTCACCATTTAGAGTACCAATAGCTCGTTTAGCTGCTGCTCAAGCTGCAATAAAAGAAAAACAAGCAAAATAATTTAATTCACAATAATCAGACTAAGATAATTTAAATCTTAGTCTTTTTCTGTTATAATAAAAATATAAGACATTCTAAAGGAAGGCAGAAAATATGAATAACACAGATATACTAGAAATTTTTTACAATAAAATAATTCCCGAAGCACAAAAAGGTAGAATAGATTGCTATTATATAATGAATATAGCTTTTAATGTTATAATAAATAATACAGAAATAAGTCGATGTGAAAACTTACCAAACGGAGTATTAATTCCAACTTTAAAAATCACTGATAAAAATACCTTTGATAGTTTACTAATAGAATATGTAAAAAAAGCTCTAGAGTTTTACAGACTAGAAGACTTTTCTTTTATAGATGATATCGACTTAAATTATGGAGAAGAATTAAACATGACTAAATCAGAATGTTTAACAAAATATATTATATGCACATTATTTGCTAACGCATCTATCGAAGATTTCACAAATCCAATATCTTTTATAGAATCAAGGCTAGAAATGTTTGACAATCCAATTCTAAGAACCGAAGAAGAAATTGATTTTGGTTATATCGAAAGTATCAAAGCAAGATTATACATCTCTGAAGAAATAAGTCCAATAAAGTCAGAAACACCTTACAGAATTAAATGTTATCTTCAATTTGATGATGGATTTAAATTAACACTACCAGAAATATACATAGGCAATACCAACACAAAATACAAACTTTATGGTATTCAAAAAACATCAAAAAATCAAAATGAAATAGATGAAAGACCTTATTTAAAACAAATAAGAAAAGGTTTAATTGCCAAAATAAATGGTGCACCAGAACATTATTTTCTAGCTACAATGATATGTTTATCTCTATGTAGCGACAAAGAAATTGAAGTTATTCCATTTTTAATAGAAAGATGGAATGCTAAAAGAATAGCCATTTACAATAAAGCCAAAATATATAAAGACTTTTCTATTGAAGAGAAAGAAGAAGAACAAGAGCAACTTCAAGGCAATATTACAGATATATTCTTACGCTATTTCAAAAAATTAAAAGACGTAAGTACTGGTATGATATTTCAGGCGGTACCATATGAAATAGATGGTAATCTTCACATATCAATGAATAGAGACTTTGAAAGCAGAAGTATTGCCTTTAATGAACTTTTCAGATTAGCTGATGAATATAAAAACAACAAAAATAACTTAGGAAGATAATTCTTCTAGTATAAAATATAAGATTGATATACAAAATGATTTATATTATAATTATAAAAGAATAAAGGGTGATTCAATATGTTAAAAGCTATATGTTTAGGAAGAGTAAGTTATGAAATAGATCTTGTTGTGGACAAAATACCAGAAGAAGGATCAATAAACGAGTTTTTTGATAAAAAAGGTAGTCTTGGAGGAACAATTGGAATAATAGGTTATTGTCTTGCAAGATGGGGAATAAATTCTGCAGTTGCTTGTGTTATAGGAAACGACGTTAATGGTACACGTATAAGAAAGATATTCGACAAAATGCACATTGATACAAGATATATTGAACCTTCATATGATAATGATACATCTATTTCAATCGTTCAAATAAATAAATCCAATCGAAAACATACAATAACAAATTTATCAGATAAATATATAAGTCTTAAAAAATGTGACTTTGACTTTACTCCTGATTTAATATGTGTCGACGGATATGATACTGTTCAAGCCAAAAACCTATTAGAAAGATTTCCTCACTGTTTATCAGTACTAGATGCAAGTTTAATCACAACACCAGTAATGGAATTATTAAAAAAAGTAAAATATGCAGTATGTACTCAAGAATTTGCCGAAAGTGTTACAAATACAAGAATTGACTTTCAAGAAGTAAGTACTCTTGTAGATGTATATCAAAAATTAAAGAAAAAATATTTAAAAACAGAGTTTGTCATAACATTAGGTGAAAGAGGCGCGTTATACTGTATCAATAATCAAATAAAAATAAGTCCGTCTTTAAAAGTAAATGTAGTAGATACACATGGTTGTGGTACTATATTTAGAGCAGCTTTCGCTCATACTTTGGCTAATGGAGGAGATATCGAAAAAGCAGTTAAAATAGGGTGTATTGCAGCAGGGCTAACTGCAACAAAAGTTGGAGCAACTGAAGCAGCGCCATCCTTAGAGGAAATAAAAAATTTCTATGAGCAAAATTATTAGAGATCCTTTTACATTTCATTTTCCTCGTAAAGACATACACGGGGAAACTTCCTCAACATGTATTGCAGTAATAGATTCTTTCATAAAAGATAACATCAAATTAAAAAACAAAAATATAATAATCATCCATGGTAAAGGCAGTGGAGTATTAAAAAAAGCTACTCATAATTATTTAAAGAGACATAAAAATGTATCAAAATATTATATTAATGGACTAAATGACGGCGAAACAATAGTTGAATTAAAATAATAACAGACCAGTATTGGTCTTTTTTTGATAAAAAATAATATTTTTCTTGCTTTTTAAATACTATATTGCTATAATATCTTTCCATAACCATCTAAAAATATAACATTTTTGAAAAAAATGAAGCAAAATTTGACGGGCATATATAACCATGCTAGAATGTAAGCATGAAAAAGAAAAATAGGGGGTATTATTATGAAAGGATTTGTTTTAGATTACATTAACGAAAATGAGTTTAAAAAACTTGAAAGAGCACTAAAAAAATACAACATGTTAGCATATAAAAAATTAAATTTTGAATATTATCCTGCTTTAAGAAATGGTAAATTTGTAGGTAGTTTAACAAGTCAAAATAAAAAAGCTGGAACAGAAACATATGAATTAAAATTGCCTAGCGATGCTATGTTTTCACAAGTTCATGGAGATGTTAAATTAATATATACTGTTTATGTAAAAGAACAAACAATAATGTTAAATACTATTACTCCTTCAGATATATTACTTGAAGGTCATAAATCAGAATTAACAACATATAAAGGCATAATGATTTCTAAACAAAACGCTTCAAAAGATATGTTTAAAATCGACTTACTAAAAATGTTACAAGATAAATAGGACTAAAAGTCCTTTTTTTATTAGAATAATATAATAAATTTGCAAAAAAAATCATATTATTATAATATATGTCCAGAAAAGGGGATTTATATGAAAAGAAAATACATATTAGAAGCTTTAAATATAAATATTTCCATTATTTCTTCTCTCATTTTAGTAATAGGTATTATAACAATAAAATTTTTAACTCCAATTAAAACTATTTTTATTATTTTTCTTCTTATTTCAATAGTATCATTTACCATTTTTGCGTATCTTTCTAAGAAAAAAAATCTATATAATACAGGTGCATTTTTAAGTTTTCTTTTAAATATAATTATAATATATAACATAATTTCTTTAAATAACCAATATAACTACATAGAAAATTTAATAACTAAAGAATACAAATATAGTACTTATAATATATATGTTCAGAAAAAAACTCCAACTTATAACAACATCAACAAATTAAATGGGAAAAAAATAGGAATGTTAAAAAATAATAATCAAAATGTAAAAGAATATTTAAATAATAAAGTAGAAATAAACTATAAAATATATGATTCATTACCAGAAATAATAAACGCCCTTGAACAAGGAGAAATACAAAGCTTTATAATTGATGAGAGCACATACAATAATCAAAACGTAGAAAGTAATTACAAAAACAAAACAAGAATTATTTCATCTGACCAAATAAAAAATACTAAATGAGATACTA
This sequence comes from uncultured Bacilli bacterium, assembly GCA_910584655.1. Lineage (GTDB taxonomy): Bacteria > Bacillota_I > Bacilli_A > RF39 > UBA660 > Coprovivens. Next base: position 362,492 of record CAJUBJ010000001.1, on the reverse strand, counting down.
TATCTAATTTTAGTATTTTTTTATATATTCACTTACCAACTTATCAGCTTCTAAAACACAAATATCGTTGATTTTATTTTGGCAAGCTTCATATGCTTTAGCACCAGATTCAAAAAGCACATATAAATTAGCATCATCTATAGTAATTTGTTCCATCATAGATGGAGCCTCGTAAAACACCGAATTAACTGAACCATCATGATAATTTACATTTTCTTCTTCATAAGGGAAAATTTGCAACAAAGAAGAATTTCTTTTACCAAAAGATCTACTAAAAATAACATAGTCCTTGCCATCATATTTATAAAACTCAATTCCTTGAACTCGTGTAGGAACATTAAAGCTCTTATTATATTTTAATTTAATAAAATTATTCTCGTTTTCTATAGAATAAACTTTCACAAGGCCATGTGATACAAGAGAAAAACTCCCGACAAATAAATAATTATCTTTAATAGTTAAATAAGCAATAGAATTTTTTAATGGATTTTGATAATTAAGTAACCCATCACCAATATCAAAATTAGAATAACTTGCTTCAACACTACTTTTAGTTAAGAAATCGTCGGCTAGATAAGCGTTTATTTTGCCATCATTAGAAGGAATCCAAACAAGATTGTTATTTCTATCAAAAGCAATGCTTCCTACATGTGATTTAATATCTAATTCACAAGAATTTATTTTTATTCCATCCTTCTTATAAACGTCAATAGTAGAATTATTTTTTTTACTATAATCGTAAGAACTAATTAAAATATAATTATTCATTATAGTAATTCCTTGAGGAACCATATCATCATAAGAAGAAGCACTCATTTCCTCGACAATTGCCCTAGAAAAAGAAGGATATTTCGTATACGAAAATAAACTATCCTCATTATAAAAATCAGTTAATTGATTAATATCAAAATCATCTATCATATCATCTCGCTCTACGTCATAAATACTACAAATATAACCATCTTTAAGAATTTTAGCTCCAGTTGAAAATGTAGCAGCAATAATAGAAGTCGCTGTAATAATAGAAATGACTTTTCTCTTACTTTTTTTAATCATTAAGCTTCACCTAACTAAAGTATAACAAAAAAACTTCAAAAAAACATGATTTACATATTTAAAATTTATAAAAATATGGTATATTATTAATTGAGATTTAGGAGTGAATAATTATGGCGAAAAAAAAGTCTAAAACTCAGAAATATAAACAAAATATAAAGAAAAAAGCTAAAAGACTTCAACAAAATGCGCAGAATACTCAAATATTACCAAAAGAAAAACAAAAAAATATAGAACCAATATTAGAGAACACCACCAAAAAAACAAAAAAAGAAGTTATTTCGAATGAAAAAGTAAACCAAAAGATAAAACATAATCCACAAAAAAAGATTATTGTATCAAACTGGAAAAAAATATTAAAAGAGTTTCAAAACAAATTTAGTAATAAAAACAATAAAGAAAACGAAATTGAATTACCAAAATTCAAAAAAACTCAAACTAATTCTAAGAAAAACATTTTTTTACGTTTATTATATGAATTAAAAACAAATATTCATATAATATTTAGCGCTATATTAATTCTAACCTTTATAATTCTTTTAATAGGACTTATTAGAATAAATGTTTTAGAAACTGGTAAAATAATTTACATATGCTGCATAATATTATTTCTAATGATTATAGCTATTTCTTATAATAAATATCCAAGTGGTAAAATTTTCACAATATTCTTATGTATAGGAATGTTCTTTGCTATATATAAGATGCAATACACTTATGATTTTATAAGAAACTTAAATTCTAAAGTTTATGAATATAAAACCTATTATGTAGTAACATTTGATAATGTTTCAAATAGAAGTATATATAGTTTAAACAATAAAAATATTGGCTTATTAAAAGATAATTGCATTAATATTGAAAGAAAATTAAACACAAAGTTAGATAAAGTAGATTATATTGAATATGATGATATAAATGTCTTATTCTACGATTTTTATAATCAAAAATTCAGAGCAATATTAGTTAACGAAAACCAATACAAATATCTTCAAAATAACATAGAAAATAATAAAAAAGTCAAAATTTTATATGAATTTAAAGCAAATGCAAAAAAATAATTAAAATAAATGCCTAATTCAAGCATTTATTTTTTTATAAATAAATTATACTAATAAAAAATTTCTACTATGTAAATCATATTGACACGATAAAAAAAGGCTTCGACATTTTTAGAAAACATTTGTACGTTTTGACAATTGTAAGAACTCTTAATAAATGATAAAATTAAATAGAATAAAGGTAGAGAAATTATTCTAGAAAAGAGGTCAAACATGAGTAGTAAAGAGGCATGGAAAATATTTGAAAAAACAGGAAACATTATTGATTATTTAGTATATCTAAAAATTAAAAGTGTAGAATTTAATAAAATTTAATAAAAAAAGACATTTTTTTCTGATATAATTAAAAAAGGTGAGAAAAAATGAAATTTAAACGTTTAGTAGCATACTTAATAGACATAACTATAATATCTTTTATAGCATCTTTAATTATGAATCTTCCTATTTTAAATACTGACTATGAAGAATATCAAAAAACAATCACTAAATACACTGAAAAAATAATGAATAGTGGTTCAGAAGATTTAACAAAAGAGGATCTAATTGATATAACATACAATATCCAAGTTTCTTCTCAATCAGTTAGTATCATTACAATAGGATTATTAATAATATACTTTGGTGTTATTGGATTTCTTTGTAAAGGCCAAACTATTGGTAAAAAAATTATGCATTTACAAATCGTATCATCAAACGAAAATCCAATTAATCCTGGATTATTCATACTAAGAGAAATAATAGTAACAAATGTTATACCAAGAGTAGCACTAATTATAGTAACAATGTATTTTACTTCATCAACATGGTACAACTTAACATCTATAATTGGCAATATAGAATACTTAATAATATTTATAATTTTTGGATTCATGATATTTAGAGATGATGAAAGAGGCTTACATGATATAATATGCAAAACAAAAGTAATACAAACAAACGTTAAAGAGTAGGTAATTCCTACTTTTTTCTTTTATTATATTCTCTTTTATATTATAATAAAAAAGAATAGAGGAATATATATGAATAACAGGAAAATAAAACATAAATTTTTTATTGAAAAATACGAAAATGACATAAAAGATTTAAGAACAAAATATTACAAAAATCTTGTTACATCCCAGAAAAAAGACTTAATATCACCAAGTTTATCATTGTTAATGATACCGTTCTTAATCGCTATAATTATAATCTTAAAAAATTATTTTTCTATAAAAAGCTACATAATTGCAATTATTGCAATTATAATCAGTAACATATTAATCGCCATTTTATCCTCATTACTTAAATTAGAAGAAACTAAAAATTATAAAAGCGAAATAAGAAAACTTGGATATTTTAACATCGAAGACTACGAACAAAAACTAAAAAAATATATAACTGGCGATAATGGTTATTATAGTATTTTATTAAATGATTTAATTCAAGAATATAATATAAACGAAACAACAAAGAAAATATTTAGTGTAGATGGTGAAGGCTATTACATTTGGACAAATCAAAATCAAGACACCATAAATTTACTTAATTGTCAAAAAAAATCTAAACCAGAAATAAAATCTATAAAAATATCATCAATAAGATACTTCAGAATAGATAATATGAAAAATTGTATAATTTTAAAGAGTGATACAGATGAATTATATTTAAAATTGGATTCACTTCCAATATTAAATGAAATAATAAAAGAGAAAAGACTAGAAAACATAAAAAATTTCACACCAGAAAATTACATAAATGACTTTGAAATATACATGCATACAGTAAAACATAAATTAGAGAAAAAAAATCAAAGAAATTCTAAATTTATATCACAAAATATTAATCATCTTATCATATGTTTGCTAGGCCTTTGTACACTTATAGGATTTTCAACATTTTTAAAAGATTACATAAAAATAATTAACGTAACCAATATTATATTTATTTTCTTTATTAATAAAAGTATAAAAAATATATTTTCATTAACAGCAAACAAAAACAAAAAAGAAAAAGACGACATAAAAGAAATAAATAATAATCCTGAATGTATTGAAAAATTTGAAGAATTAAAATATTCATTAGGAATAAGTAATAGTTTTGATAAAGTTTACACAAATGAAGGTGCTTGTTATTTAACTTGGGTAGCTAACGGATATTTTCATGTTTTTCTAAATGTTATCTATTTTAATGTTGTCTATATGGCTATAAAGACAAGTGACGTAAACTACTATAAAACTACAGGAAAAGAGTGTCTAATCAAATTAAAAGATAAAACTCTTACATTTAAAAAAGAAGCTAATCAAGTATTTGCTAAAATATTGCCAAACAAAGACTATGATTGGCTAAAAGCTTATCAAAAACAAAATAATATGTTATAATAATTTAGAAAAAGGGAAGTGAAAATATGAGTACAGGAAGAAAACTAAATCAAAAATTCTTAGAAAATATAGATAAACAAAGAGATAAAATTTTAGAAAGTGGTCAAATCGAATCGCAACTTTCAGGAAATGTCATTGATGTAAGTGGAAACAATACAGCTTTCATAAAAGAAGATGATCAAGATAAATATAATGCAATAAACAATTTAAAAAGCTACCTAGAATTTAACACTTTTGCATTAGAAGAAACTTACGAAATTCCTGGGGTAACCATTAAAGAGAATAATGCACAGACTAAAGTCAAATTATACATAAGAAAAGAAGATATTGGCAAAATTGCTGAAGAAGCTGAAAAATTTGAGGCACTATTAGGTATCGAATTACCAGCTCAAATATATCAATTCAAGTCAAAATATAAACAAATAAATATAAATGGCGAATTAGATGATATTCCTAGACCTAAGTTAATGAGCGAAACACCAGAACAATATGAACAATATCTTTCTGACTTCTATAATAATCATAATATTAAACCAACTCAAAATCCTAACGGAATAGGTCGTGAACCATATCCTCATGAACAAATAGATTTCAAAATAAATAATTCAATAAACGAAAACTTTCATTCTGAATACTATTTAGATTACATTCGTGAAGAACATTTAAGAATATTATGGCCAGGTCAAAATAGAGGACAAAGTCAAGCAAATAATCAACCTCAAAGAAGAAATAATCGCATTAATGACGATGACGAATTAACAGTAAGAGAGTCTGATGATCTCGAAAAAACACCACTTGGACAAAAGATAGGAGCTGGGTTAACTTCATTCGCTAACTTCTTTAAAAGTGGTTCAAATTGGCAAAAAATAAAAACAGGAGCAGTAGGTGCACTATTAGTAAGTGGCGCAGGATTCCTAGTATATTCTTCACCAATAGCAGCTTTAGTCACAGGTGGAGCAATTCTAGGTGGAGTAGCAATAGCTAAAGGAATAAGAAAACCAATAAATTTCTTAAGAGAAAAAATAAATAGTTTTCTATATGGACCAAAAATAGAAAAAGATGACGATGAACCTGAAATAGAACAACCAACAAGACAACAAACGCCACCTGTACCTACACCACAACCAAGCACTCAAGAGTCACAACAACCTGGCAGACAATCTCCACAAAATCCAATCTCAACTCCAGAATCAACTCCTGCACCTGTTCAAAGTCAAAAATCAGTAATTCCTCCTGAATTTGATTACTACTTTGAAGAAGCTGGTATAAATATTGAGCAGTATCGTGAAATTGAAAAAAGAATTGCAGTTGTAAATTTAAGCTTACAAAATTTAGTTCCTGGTACACCTGAATACCAAACAACTATGATTCAATTAAACAATTTAAAACAACAACAAAAAGAACAACTATTAATAATGGAAGAACTAATGGAAGAAATGTTAAAAGGAATTAAAGATATAAAAAACGGAGGAAAAGCAATATGATGGAAGAAAAAAGGGTTATAACATTATCTAACGGTGGAAGATATCTTTTAATACACGATTTAGGGAAACTTGAAGAAGAAAATGATAAAAAATATTTCTATGCAATTGGAGTTACTCCTGATTATGATTTAGATCCAGAAGATATAATTTTTCTATCTACATATAAAAAAGATAATCAAGATGTTGTAAAAAAGGTTAGTGAAAATTCAGATACATATAAAAAACTAGCATATTTAGAAATAGTATCAACAGCTATAGATAACGTTCCTGGATATAAACAAGAACTAGCTGAACAAATAAAAAAATTAGAAGAAGAAAGTAGCCAATAAGCTACTTTTTTTGTATAATATTTTTGGTGATTTACAAATGAAAAAAGTGGAATTATTAATACCAGTAGGAAACAAAGAATGTTTATATGCTGCAATACATAATGGAGCAGATGCAGTATACCTAGGTGGTAAAAAATTTGGTGCACGTGCATACTCTAATAACTTTGATCAAGAAGAAATGTGTGAAGCTATAAAGCTATGCCATTTATATGGTGTAAAAATATATGTTACTGTTAATACTATGATATATAATAATGAGATAAGTGAAGTAATAGAATACCTTAATTTTCTTCATACAAACGGAGTCGATGCTGTTATTATGCAAGACACAGGTTTAATAGCCTTAACAAGAAAAATAATACCAGACTTAGAAATACATGTATCAACACAAGCACATAATCATAACGAATCGGGAATAAATTTTTACAAAAAAATCGGCTGTACAAGAGTTGTTTTTGACAGAGAATCTTCATTAGAAGAAATAACAAGTATAAATGTTGATATCGAAAAAGAAGTTTTTGTATATGGTGCATTATGCATATGCTATTCAGGCAATTGTCTATTTAGTGCTTTAAATGGTGGTAGAAGTGCAAATAAAGGAATGTGTGCAGGAGCATGTAGATTACCATATTCGCTATTAAAAAACGGAGAAATAAAAGATTCAGGCTATTTACTAAGTACAAAAAGTTTAAACACATTAAATAATTTAAAAGAAATATTAGATGCCAACATAGACTCTTTAAAAATAGAAGGTCGTATGAAAAGTAAAGAATATGTTGCTATCGTTACAAAAACATTTAGAAAATTAATAGATTGCTATTATAATAACGAACCAATCACTTATACAGAAGAAGATAAAACAAAACTATTAAAAACATATAATCGTGAATTCACTAGTGGATACTTATTTAATGAAGAAAATATTATAAATAAAAGAACATCAAACCATCAAGGTATTCCAATTGGTACAGTAATTGGAGTAAACAATAAAAGAATAACAATTAAATTAACCGAAAATATTCACCAAGAAGATGCTATTCGCTTTGATAAAACAAGCAGTGGAATGTTTATTAACTTCTTATACAATGAAAAAGGTTCACTTGTTTCAGAAGTAAAAAAAGAAAATATTTGTCAATTAGACAATAAAGAAAGAATAATGATAAAAGATTTACTTGGAAGTAAAGTCCTAAAAACAATTGATGTTGAATTAAATAAAGAATTAAATAATATTCAAGAAAAGAAAATTCCAATCACTATTTCTATAACAGCTAAAATCGGTAATAAATTAAAATTAGAAATAACTGACAATGTAAACAATATAATTATTGAAGGAAAAATCGTTGAACAAGCCAAAACTTCTAGTATCGAAGAATCACGTATCAAAGAACAATTAAATAAATTAGGATCAACTCCCTTTGTAGCTAAAAATATTGACATACAAATGGATAAAAATATCTTTATAAGTATAAAAGAATTAAACGAACTTCGAAGAAATTCCACAGAAAAACTAACAGAATTAAGAAAAGGTCAAAAAACAAGTGAGAAGAACATTATTGTTCCAGAACCAATAGTTAAAATAGATAACAACAAAAAAATAAGCATTTTAACACGTACAGAAGACCAACTAAAAATAGCCTTAGCAAATAAAATAGACATAATTTATACAACAAGTGAAGAACTATATAATAAGTACAAAGAATATAAAAACATATTTCTTAGATTAAAAAGAGTAAATATAAAACACAAAGAATATACAAATGAACGTCTTCTATGTACTGAATTCGGCTCAGTTCTAAAATATTCAAAATTCAATACAATTAGAACAGATTATTATTTAAATGTTGCAAATGATTACACAATTAATGAATTAAACAAATTGGGTTCAACCAGTATTACATTAAGTGTTGAGCTAACACCATACGATTTAAGCCAAATAAAAAATAAAAAAGATAGTGAAATCATTGTATACGGAACTCCAGAATGTATGATTATAAAAAATAATATATTTAATATTCAAAATGAAAAAACAGAGTTAGTTAACACTAAAGGTGAAAAATTCCTTGTATTATTCGAAAATGACTACACACATATTTTCCAACATAAGCCAATAAATCTACTCGAAAACAAAAGTAAACTTAAAAATTTTGGAACTTATAGAATTGAATTACTAAACGAAAACATTTCACAAACTCAAAGCATTATCAATAAAGTAAAAGATATGTTATAATAAACATAGTAGGTGAAATTATGAGAGATTTACAAACATGTAGAACAAGTGAACTTGATGACATTTTCTATGCAACTAAAGAGAGTCAAGGATATAATAATGCTATTATGGCAATAAAATATGTCTTATTTGATGATGAAACAGTTTTTAAAGGTAAAAAACCAGATGAAAATAAATATTTATACATTTCAAGTTCAAATAATGCTCGTAAAAAAGCAATGATACTTCAAAAAGATGATTTAGCACATATATTAATTAAATATTGTATGGCATCATTTGGATTAAGAGGAAAAGACTTTAATATAACTGATGAAGAATTTTTAATTAATCAAAAAAGAATTGATAGATTGGATTTAACAGGATATGAAATGATAGAACAAGTAGCATATGCTACAATAGGAGAGTTATATAACGCATATTCATTCCTTTTTAGTAACAAAAAACTACTATTAGAAGTAGTTGATTACATGCTAAACGAAAGATATGTATCAGATCTAAAAGATTCTTTAGACAAATTTTCAGGAATAATTGACAACAATGATATAAAGACTGAAACACGTTATGCCTTTTATGATGCATATTCTAACTTAGATGAAAACTTTGCAGAAATAAAAAGAAACAATGAAGATTATATAAAGTAGGTGAAAGTAATGAAAAAAAAACTAACAAAGATATAAAGGAAAATATTGAAAAACAACTAAAAAAAGGCAATGGTTTTATTCAAGAATTTAAAAAATTTATAGCTCGCGGAAACGTAATGGATTTAGCTGTTGGTGTTATAGTCGGAAATGCATTCTCTAAAATTGTAACAAGTTTAACAGATAACATTTTAATGCCACTTGTTGGAGTTATAATAGGAGGGTTTGATTTTACAAGCCTTTCCTATACATTTAATATTTTTGAAAGAACAGTAGAATTAAAATATGGAATATTCATTCAAAATACTGTAGATTTTCTTTTAACTGCATTTTGCATTTTTATAGTTATTAAAATTTTAAATAAAATATTTGATAAAAAAGAAAATAAAAAAGATGAAGAAACTGTAAAACCTAAAAAAAGTGATGAAGTTAAATTATTAGAAGAAATAAGAGATTTATTACAAGAAAACAAAAAAACATCAAAATGATGTTTTTTATTTTTATCTATAATAAATAAGCATTCCAAAAATTGAAATTATAGAGCCTAAAATCATTATTAACGCCATAATCCAACCTGCAATCTTCATAAAAACTTTTCTTTTTTCATAAGCAGATTTTTTTGGTTTTACTTGCTTTTTAGTCTTACTCATATTCTTTTCATCATTTTTCTTACTCATTATTTTCACCTCAAAACTATATATAATTTATCATATTTTGATACTTAAGTAAATAGAATTTAATAGGTGATAACATGGCAAAGAACATAGTTAAGTATCATAGTATTTATCTTTTTATTTCAATTTTAACTTTAATCGGTTTTATAACAGGATTATGTTACTATAAAGTTCAAAACGATTCCATCAAACAAAACATCAAGGAATCAATCAATATAGAAAAAGATTTATCTTCTGGAACAAACAATATTTTAAAAAGAACAAAATCCTCAGTAAATATTTTAATAAATAGCTTTTTAATAATCACTCAACTTTCAAACATATCTAATGTTTTTATAAAACCTTTTGAAATAGGTTTTATTTCTAGTTTTCTATCCACATATAATTTTAAACTCTCCATAATATATACAACTATATATCATATAATTCCTTTATTATTCTCACTAATTTTAACTAGAATAAGTATAACAATTAGCATAAATATTATAAAACTTTTAATAAAAAGAGATAAGAAAACTTTTAAGCATCTAAAATTAATTTTCTTAAAATACATATTAATTACTTCCTTCTTACTAATATATGAAATAATAATTTCTATTTTTAGTACAAATATTAATTCATATTTAATGACATTTATTTAAGTATAATGTTATAATAAATAATAGAGGTGAAGTATATGGAAGCTCTAACTATTTCAGCAGCCAATTTAGATACAATTGAAAGAAATTTAGGAACAGTTGCTAATGAATTATCAAACGTCATAAATAACGTTACATCAGTAAATAATCAAGTAAATAAAGTCGAAGAAAAAGTAAATAATTTAAACGACGAAGTAAAAAAATTAGTAAGCGAAATTAGGGAAACAACTATTATAACTAATGCCCGTCAAAACATCATGTATAATGATTCTTTACTAGAAAAAAAATATGGTTACTTCAATAAAGTTCGAAGAACAACAGAATCTTTATTAGATGCAATTAACCACTCAACTATAAAAATTTCAACCATAAAATCTCTTCAACAAGAGCTCATTCTTAATAATCCCAACTATTGGTTAGCTAATGCCTTAGCTTCATTAACTTCATGGCTTTTAAATGACAAAAATAATTGTGAAAAAGAATTAAATAACGCACTCAGAAAAAATAGTTCCAAAACAAGTTTATTTTTCTTTTTTGTAAATCACAAGCTTAAACGTACAAATACATCTCTTAATTGGCTAAAAAAATATCTTTCGGAGCAAGATCCATGTAATTTAAACAAAGATTTTATTACAATCCTCGATTTAGCATCAACAAACACTTTAGGAATTGAAGCAAAAAACATCATTCTAGATAAAATTAAAACTTGGCAGAATATATTAAATGGAAAAGAACAAATTCAAACGAATCAAATAGAACTATGGAAAAATTATATAACTCAAAATGAAGAAGGCGATATAAAAATGCCTTACTTAGAAATTTACTCACCAGATGTATCTATTTTAAAAAATAATTTAACAATTACGTCTTCATATCTTAATGTTTTAAATGAACTAAAAGAAATAGAAATAAGTAATTCCTCAATTAAATCAATAGACAATATATTAAATTCCTTAATATACGATTATGAAGAGACAGAACAACAATACCGTTTAGATAATTTAAAAAACGAGTTAATAATCTCTTGTAACGGAAACAAAGAAGAAGCAGATAAAATATATAAAAACCAAAAACAAATTTACAATGAAAGTGACTTATTATCTCTTTTAAGTAATATAATTATTTACAAAGATACGCTAAAAGTAGGTAACGAAACAAAGAAAATTGCTTTAGCTACAATAAAACCTTATATTATAAAAGCATATGAAGAAAAAAGAAAAAAAATAAACTTAGATCCATTCTCTTTGGAAATCAATAAATTTACCACAACTACAAAAGATGGAACAAATGAAACAATAATCAGAAAAGATTTAGAACAATTTCTTAATAGCCAATTTAATGATGAAGATAAAGATATATTCCTTATTATTCTTACTTTAAATATTCTTGGAATAATAGGAATCTTCATCACGCTAAATAATAAGGTGCTAAGTATACTATTAATTATTATACTATTAATAGGAAATCTTATATTATTCAATAAATTAAATAAGAGAAAAAAAATTCGTGAATTTGAAAAAAACAAGTTAAGAACAACCATCTTTAATAGTATTGAAAAATCATTAGCAGAAACAATTGATTATAAAAATATCTTAAATGATGATGAAGCACACTATGTTGAATTAATAAATTTCTTAAACAGTATAGAGGCAAAAGACTATATTATTAATAATAACGAGCGCAACATAAATATAGGAGAGTAGTTATAAAATGAATGAAGAATTAAAACCGATAAAATTCGAAGAAACAGAACATAATAATAATAATAATAATAATAATTATAATAATTATGAAAATAAAGAAACACTAAATACAAATTACAAACCTCAAAATAATGAAATTATAAAAGAACTTCCAAATTGGAATATTGAACCACCAATTGAAATTAAAAGAGGCGAATGATGAATTACGAAACATGGTTAGAATATATTGACATCCTAAATAAAGGACAAATTGACAATAAAACATTAGAAATTCTTAAAAATGAAGAAATAAATTCTAACATTAACAATTTACTTCTTCCAAAATTAGAAAAACTTATCAAAAATCGTTTTGAAATTTCAATTTCCAAAATAATAAATAATTTAGGAGAAATATTTAGCGATATAAATTACCTAGACTTAATTTTAGTAAATTTCAAAAAAGAGATTAATTTTATTTTAGAATTAATAAATTTAAAACAAATAAATCCTTTAAAAAAGGAAGAACTTACAAAAATTTTAAAAGAAAAAACTAACAAAACATATGATATTCTATTAGAAAAAGCTTTAAACATTGACTCAAAAGGAATATTTTATCAAATAATAATCAATAATAGATTCAAATGGAGTGATTAAAATGAACTATAATGAAGTAAAAGAGCATTTAAAAAGATATTTAAAAGCAAGAATTCCTGTTATTGTAATAAACTCAGTAGAAAAAAATAGAGTATTTAACATAATAAAAGAAATATCCGAAGAAATAAATATGAATTTTCAATCATATCAAATGTCTCAAGGAATTGTTGATTTAAAAACTAATACTACTATAATCGAAGACAAAACAATAATGAGTGTTTTAGATTACATTTCTACTGAAGTAAGCCATAAAGAAAATTGTAATTTTATTCTAAGTGACATATCAGATATCTCAGAAACAACAATGATTTCTCGCTATTTGACTGATGTTATAGAAAAAGCTGAAAGTATGTCTGGAGTAATAATCATAATCTCAAATGAACCAGTTTGGAGCAATATTCAAAGACTTGGAATTAACATAAAATTAAATTATCCTTCAGAGACAGAACTAAAGACCATTATTCAAAAAACTATTCTTCCATATCAAAATCAAATTCAAATAGAATGGGATGATATAGATTTTACTAATGCAGCAACCTATCTTCAAGGATTAAGTGAAATGGAAGTAAAAAACATTATTTCTTCTTTAATTGTAAAAGGAAATATAACTAAAGAAGATTTAAGAGAATTAAAATATGCTAAACAAAGTTTATTCAACGAAATTGCAGGCCTTGAAGCAATAAATGTAGATAAAGATTTTGAAATCGCAGGGCTCGAAAACTTAAAAGAATGGCTTTATGAAAAAAAATCATTAATGGATCCAACAAAAAAAGAAGAATTAAAGAAACGTGGTATATCAGCGCCAAAAGGAATTCTCCTAACAGGAGTACCTGGTTGTGGTAAAAGTTTATGTTCAAAAGCAATTGCTAATATATTTAATATACCACTATATCGTTTAGACCTAGCAACAGTCCAAGGACAATATGTAGGTCAATCAGAACAACAACTTAAAGCTGCACTCGATACCGCAGAATACGTTTCTCCTTGTGTACTATGGATTGATGAAATAGAAAAAGGATTAAAAGAATCTAATTCTAGCGTCACATCAAAAATGATTGGACAATTTCTATTTTGGCTACAAGAATGTGAAAAACCTGTATTTGTTATAGCATCTGCAAATAGTGTTGAATCCTTACCAGCAGAATTAATAAGAAAAGGACGTTTTGATGAGATATTCTTTGTAGATTTACCAAACGAATTAGAAAGAAAAGAACTATTAAAACTATATGCAAAAAAATATTTAAAAGTCGAAGTTGGTGAATCTCTTTTGACAAGATTATCCGAAATTACAAATGGCTTTGCCAGTTCAGACATTGAAGCAACAATACGTAATATTGCTTATAAGCTAATCGCTAATAAAGACATTACATTAAGTGAAAATCTGCTAATTACAGAATTATCAAAAGTAATATCTCTTTCTAAAACAAACCCAGAAAAAATTGAAAAAATAAGAAAATGGGGAAATGAAAGAGCACTAAATGCCTCAAAGAAAATATAGGTGATGATATGGAAAAAACAAAAAAATATAACATTGCTAAAAATAACTATATCGGATTACTATTTTTTGCACTCGTTTTAGCCTCACTTCTTTATATTATAAAACATGAAACACCAACTTTTAAAGAACTAAATTCGTCTCCTAAAAATATAATAAACAATGAAAAAGCTCCATTTATTATTGAAGAAGAAACTGAACAAATCAGAGAACTTCGCAATTACCTAAATGATGGTGATGCTAATACATTTAAAATATATCAAAGTATGTACATAAATAACGATAAAGTAACAATAGATTATATAAATGAAGAAACTCTTCTATATATAGCATACAAATATATTGAGAAAACAACCGATTTTTCCAATAATCAAAAATACATAACTTGTGAAGAAGCCGAAAAAATAAATATTCAAGATAGTATCATACAATGTGGTGGCACAAAAGTAAATGCATCTTATTACACAATAAATACATATATTACAAAAGATATTTTAAAGAAAACAATTGAAAAGCTATTTAATCGAAACATTAAAAACTTCACAAATTTCTATACTTCAGAAGATAATTTATGCTATTTTGTTGAAAATGAATATTTATGTGTATCTCATAAAACAAATGATACAAATAAATTTACAGAAAAAAGTTTTGAAATAGCTAAAAAATACGATAATAAAATAGAAATAATAGAGAACTACAAATATATTGATAATGGTATATATTATAAAGGTTTTAACAAAGATGAAGTAGGGGAGAACAAATATATTTCTACGTTTGAAAAAATAAATGGATCATATTACTGGATAAGTACCGAAAGTTATGAGGAAAACTAGTTAGAGAAATAACTAGTTTTTCTTGATATTACCTTGACATAATTTACGTCTAGCACTATAATTAATATGTAAACTAAAAAAGAAGGGAATTGGTAAAATGCGTAAATTAAACGAACTTTTCCAAGAACTAGGAATATCAAAAGTAAGACTAGCAAAATACCTAGGAGTTTCAAGACAAATGGTATATAATTATTTAGAATTAAATGATATAAACAAATGGCCAAAAGAAAAAAAATTATTATTGTTTAAATTATTAGATGTAACAGATGGAAAAGAAATAGAAGAAATAAAAGTTACAACAGATTATTTAATGAATGTAGAAAGTAGATTGAATCAAGGTGTAAAAAGTACAACAGAAATAGAAACAGGTTTTGACTTTAAAGGTTTAAATAAAGAATCACAAATTCTGTTAAGTGATATCACATATTTATTAAAAGAAAAATTAAGCGATGAAACAAAAGAAGAAAACTATTATGCGATACTTTACTTATACCATTTATTACAATCTCTAGACAATGTTCCTGAAATAAAATATATTTTTGGCTATATGAGTAAAACAACTGGATTTACAAATCCAGAAGAATACAAATTTCAAGAAGATAAACAATTTATTTTTGAAGGAATTCTATACTCAGCATTAACACTATATAACAATGGGGGAGCATCAAGATCTAAACTAGCTGAATCACATAAAAGATTCGTTCAAGAAATTGAGCAAAAAAATGAAGAAAAATTATCACGTACACAGCAATTAAATACAATAAAAATCCAAGCATTAAAAGAACTAGGTTTTACAGAAATAAACGAATCAAATGCTGCAGATGTTTTTGAAAAAATTGCAGAAATTCAATCTAGAAAGGTTTAATAACCTTTCTTTTTTAAATAATAAGTCCCCTATTTTAAAAAATTTCAAAGAAGTAGGGGAGATATTAAAAAACCAAATAAAAACCATAAAATACCTATCTAAAAACACTTCCAGCAATATATTAAAAACAAAAACATAAAATAGAAGTGGATTATAAAAATTATCAAAAAACAAATAAAAAAACAATCTATTTTATTAAACCAAGTCCCCTATCAAAATTCCATAAATAAATAGGGGAATAAAAATCCACTTTCTGAATCAATTCAATAATTAATCATTACTTCTTTAATTATTATCTAAATAAAAAAACAAATTGATTCCACGAGATGATAAATTGTCCATTTATAAATATTTCGATTCCAATTTTAGAATCAATCAACTAATAAATAATAAAATATATTTAGCAAATATATCTCAATTACTAAATTAAATTACCAAATATAGCATCGAGGTGATTAATTGTCCATCTAATAAAAAGTCACGGACGATTTCAAATAATAAAAAATCTAAAAATAATTATAACAGAATAAAAAAATAACAAAAATACATTATATTAAAATATTAAACCGAAATACGAACAAATGTTATTAAAATAAAAATTTTAAAATATAATAATAATTATTATTAAATAAAATATAATATAATAAAATCCTAAAAAATATTCAAAAATTAAATAAAAATTATAGAATAAAATACAAAAATAACATTTATTTAATCTAACACTGACATTCGCATAATATATATTATGTTAACCGATATAAAATAGCAATAGCTGTTTATGAAACTATCATCTATTTTTTAACTAATCAATTTACAAAGTAATAATAAGTATAAGAATTCCAACTATAACTCCTGCAAAGAACCAATTATATTTTTTAAAACTTAAACCTTCCTTTAATATTTTTCTTAAACTTAATGTAATCATTATTCCTGCAGTTATAATTAAAACGAAAAATAACGTATAAATATTTATAATATCTTTTAAAAACAAAACTGTAAAAATAGCTCCAACTACCTCCCCCATTCCACTTATAGCAGTATATATAATAGCTTTAATTTTACTTTTAGTAGCGTAATAAATTGGTAGACTAATACAAATTCCTTCAGGAATATTATGGATTAATATAATAAAACTCATTTTTAAGCCCAAATCAACATTTGTACTGCTAGTAATAGCACATATCATCCCCTCGGGAATATTATGTATAAGCAAGCTAATCATACTTAATATTCCAACTTTATATAAGCTATCATTACATTCAATATTTTTATCAATCAATTTTACGATAAAATATCCTACAAAAAGAAGTGATAAACTTATAACAAATAAACTAAAAGAATTAATCTCACCCCTAACCAATTTAAGACCTTCTGGTATTAGTTCTATAATTGATATTAAAAACATAATTATAAATGACAATCCTAAAGAAAAAGATATTAATTTGTCTTTATGTTTTAGGCTAAAAAATAATAAAACATTTCCTAATATTGTAGAAAATCCTGCAATACTAGTAATTAAAATTGGATATAAATTATTCATATTAAATAATATTTTAAAAAAATAATAATATTCATAAATATTCCATAATTTGGTATTATATTTTTTTATAATTGGACAATAATACTATTAGGAGGTTAAATTGTTATGAGAAAAGAAAATAAAACAAATAATCGTTGTAATGAAAAATCAAATAACAAATCACAAGCTAGAAATCAAAAACAAAGCTCTAACAGAAGAGAATCTAGTTCTAACAAAAGTGAATAGTTATTAAAAAATGAAAAAGGAACAATACACTGTTCCTTTTTTTATTCTTCTTCTTTTTGACAAGTAACAACTTCCCTATTATTATTTTCGTTAATATAATAACATTTACATACTCCATCACGGCATCCTTCACAGTCGACTGCTACCTTACATTTTTTTATTCTAATTTCTTCACTATCACTCGGATTTTTAGCACTAGGACTTTCTATAATCTTCTTTAAACCTGCAATTTTTTTATCTCCTTCACTCTTCAGATTATTAAAACCGCTAGGAAGAATAATTGTATAGCCATTTTTACTTTTATAATTATATAATCCAGTTAATTTAGAAGATAACGCATTAAACTCTTCAAATTGTATCTTACAAGAGTTTAAATTGCCTCGATCACAAAAATACTTACCATCTAAATATGTATACCATCCACCAACAATTTTAAAACTATATGTTTGAATATTATTTCTCATCTTCTCATCATTATTGTATTTTTCAAGTAATTCAACTATAGGCTTTAAATCGTTAATAACTCCACTTACATAATAAGAAGATAAACTATCATTAACAATTTCTGTGTAGTCAAAGGTCATACTATCTATATATCTTTTACCCAAAAAAATTCCTAATACAAACAATATTACTAAAAATATTTTAATTGCTTTCTTTTTCATAAATCTTCTCCATTCATCTTGCTTCTTGGATGACATTGATAATCTTTTTTTAATTTTTCATTCACTAAATGAGCATAAATTTGCGTAGTAGAAATATCTTCATGTCCTAATAATTCTTGAATAATTCTTAAATCTGCTCCGTGTTTTAGTAAATGTGTTGCAAAAGAATGTCTAAGAACATGAGGAGATACATTTTTAGTTATTCCTGTTCTTTTACACTCTTTTTTTAATATTTTAAAAAATCCTTGCCTACTTATATTTGTTAAACTATTTGAAATAAATAAATACTCAGAAACTTTATCTTTTAAAATCACATTACGATATTCTCTAATATAGATACTTAAATATTTCAAAGCTAAATCTGTAACTGGAACTATCCTTTCTTTCTTACCCTTACCAAACACACGCACAAAACAATTTTCTATGTCAACATCAGTCAACTTTAAATTACAAAGTTCAGAAATTCTAAGCCCAGTTGCATACAAAAGTTCAAACATAGCCTTATTTCTATAATCATAAGGTGTAATCAAATTAATATTTAATAATTTATCAATCTCTTCTTCTGTCAAATAAACTGGTAATTTCTTAGGAATTTTAGGGCTAGCTATATTAATACAAGGATTTATAGTAATTATTTCTTCATTAAGTAAAAAATTGTAAAAAGAATTAATTACTGTAATATGATGAGCAACACTTCTAGTATTTAAATCTTGAATAGTAGAAATATATTTTTGTAAATTATTATATGTCAAAGATTTTAAATCACCATGAAAGTACAAATCCAAACTCTTTAAATCATTTCTATAACTATTTATAGTATTTACACTTAATTTTCGTTCAAATTCTAAAAAATCCAAATACTTTCTAACATATTCACTAGGAACATACTCGTTTTTCATGTAACCACCCTACTATAAGATTATATCCAATTTATAATAAAAAGTAAATATTCCGCTTAACATAATTATAATTAAAGATTAGATTTTTTCTAAAAGAACACTTTAATCTGATATAATATAAAAAGGTGATACATAAATGGAAATACTTGCAGATAAATTACGTCCAAAATGTTTAGATGATATTATTGGACAACAACATTTAGTTGGAGAAAACAAAATAATAAGAAATCTAGTAGAAAATAATCATATAGTTAGTATGATTTTATATGGTAAACCTGGTATAGGAAAAACATCTATCGCCTCTGCTATCTGTAGCCAAATAGATAAGCCTTTTAGAATGTTAAATGCCACGATTAACAATAAGCAAGATTTTGATATTGTAATTGAAGAAGCCAAAATGAATGGTGAAATGATAATTATAATGGATGAAATTCATCGTCTAAACAAAGACAAACAAGATTTATTACTTCCATATATTGAAAATGGCCTAATTATACTTATTGGTATGACAACTTCTAATCCTTACCATAAAATAAATCCAGCTATTAGAAGTAGATGTCAAATATTTGAATTAAAAGAATTAACAATTGAGGATTTAAAAAACGGAATAAAAAAAGCGTCAAAGTTTTTAAAAGATATTAAAATAGATAATGATGCAATGTCAGCTATTGCGCGCTTATCTAGCGGAGATTTAAGAAGTGCAATAAACCTTTTGGAAGTGTCTTATTATAGTACAAAAGATAAACACATAACATTAGATGTCGTATCAGGGATAAATAATAAGGCTGTGTTTTTTTCTGATTCAAATGAAGATGCTCATTATGATGTATTATCAGGGTTACAAAAATCTATAAGAGGATCTGATGTTAACGCTTCGCTTCATTATTTAGCACGACTTATCACCGAAGGTGACCTAGATAGCATATATCGTCGATTAAGCGTTATAGCATATGAAGATATTGGACTAGCTAATCCTGCAATAGGACCAAAAGTAATGGCTGCAATACATGCTGCTGAACTAGTAGGCCTACCAGAGGCAAGAATACCATTAGGGACATTAGTAACAGAAATGGCTTTAAGTCCTAAAAGTAACAGTGCTCATATCGCTTTAGATCAGGCTTTAGCAGATATTGAAAATGGAACAACAGGAAATCTTCCAAACCATATTAAAACAAACTCCCCTCTTTATAAATATCCTCACGATTATCCAAATTCGTGGGTTAAACAACAATACTTGCCAGATAGAATAAAAGATAAAATATACTATAAACCTAGAAATAATAAATATGAAAAAAATTTATATAAGTTACATGAAGAAATGAAAGGTGATAAATAATGAAAGTAGCATTAATTGGAACTGGTGTATATGGTGTTGCCATTGCAACAGCAATAAATAAAAAAGAAAAAAATATAACAATGTGGACAGAGTCTGAAAAAAGATTCGAAGATTATCAAAAAGAAGGGTGTATTAAAAACGTTATTCCTGGTTTAACTTGCCCTAAAAATATAAAACTAACTATGTCATACGAAAAAGCTGTAAAAGGAGCCGATATTGTATTTATTACATCAACAGCTGCCTATGTTGGGAGTATATGTCACGAAATAAAACCTCTAATAACCAAAAAAACAGTCATATGTATCGCTTCAAAAGGTATCGAAAACACTAGTTGTTCTTTCTTAAGCGACATCGCATACGAAGAGCTAAAAACAAAAAATATTGCAATTATTTCAGGTCCATCATTCGCAATAGATATGGCTGAAAACAATCCTATAGGACTATCAATCGCCTCACATAGTAAAAAAGCTATCAAACTTATTAAAAGCGTTCTAGAAAACGATACTTTAAAACTTCGAGATACAAATGACCTAATTGGAGTTCAGATATGTGGTAGTATTAAAAATGTAATAGCTGTGGCTGCCGGTATGCTTGCTGGTATGAAATATCCCGAATCAACACAAAGTTTTTTAATAACAGAAGCATTAAACGACATAAAAAGCTTAATTGCAGCTCTAGGTGGGAATCCTAAGACAATAACATCATTTGCTGGTGTTGGAGATCTTCTACTTACCTGTACATCAACAAAAAGTCGTAACTTTTCATTCGGCTATGTTATAGGGGCTGGAGCAGCAAAAGAAGAAATAGAAAAACATTTAAAGGAAAATACAGTAGAAGGATATTATACATTAAAAAGTATTTATAAATTAATTAAAAACAAAAAAATAAAAATGCCTATTATAGATTTAATATATAAAATAGTAATGAATAATGAAGATTCAAAACTACTAATTTCATTTCTTGTTAATAAAAAATAACATTATAAAACCAATACAATATGTATTGGTTATTTTTTATCTTTTCTTTTTTTCTTGCTCAGTATCATCTGTAGGTAAAGCATTCAAGCACTTTATTTGGATTATCTCATCCATAGTTAACTCAATTCCCGTTAACTCTTTAATTTCCCGAATGCTTTCTTGTATACTAGACATATCATAAGACGTTAATTTTCTAATAATATAAAAAATTAATTCTCTTTTTTGCTCTAATAATTCTCTCTTGCTAAAACGATTATAATTACGACGTACCTCGTCATTTTGTAAAAAAATGTTATTTTCGCTATTTTTCATAAAAATCTCCCCAAACATTTATGTTCCTAAAATTAAATAAATTATAATATAATAATCTTAAAATATCAAGTTTATCCACTTTTTCCAAATAAAAAGATGACTAACCTTCGTCATCTTCCTCTTCACCTTCATTATATATATCTAAATAGCCATTAATGGTTTCTTTTATTTGTTGAGCTTCTTCTTCACTTTTAGCATTAGAAAGTAAGAAATCTAAATAAGTTGTCTTTTCACAAAAAGTTAAATCAGGATTAAGTAATGTACTATCTTTCATAACCTTTTGTACATTTTCTAATTCTTCATTTTGTTCCATTTAAATCACTTCCCACTATTTATTATATCATTAAATACATAACTTGCGATATAAAAACCAGCAACATTTGGTACTAAACTAGTAGAGCCTGGTTTTCTAGAGTTAATTTTTACAGGTTGCTCATTAGAACATAAAACTGTTATTTTATCTTTTATTCCATTCTCACGCATCATTTTTCTCATAACTTTGGCAACTGGATCGTAGCTAGTTTTCCATATTTCAGTTATTTCCAATTTAGTTGGATCAAATCTATTTCCAGTCCCCATTGAACTAATGATTTTAACATTATATTGAAGTGCCTTCTTAATAAGAAGTAACTTAGTTGTCATTGTATCACAACAATCAACAATATAATCATACTTCATAAAGTCCAATTCGTCAATATTAGCTTCATTCAAAAACATATCCATACATTCGACACAAATATTAGGGTTTATACTTTTAGCTCTTAAACGAGCCTCAAAAACCTTTTTTTGCCCTATATTATTCATGTTAGATAAAATTTGTCTATTCAAATTACTTAAATCAAAACTATCCTTATCAATAACAGTTATATATTTTACACCAAGTCTAACTAAAGCTTCAAAACAAGCTCCACCTACTCCACCAACACCAACAACTAATATTTTTGAATTACAAACTTTTAATAACTTTTCGTCATCTATTAACAACTTCAATCGTTCAAGCATAATATCACCACTTCAAATTATATCACAAAAAAACTCAAGGGGTGCTTACCTGTGATAAAAAACCTGCACTAAACAGGTGGGCATCACATGAATTATTTTAGGATCCCTACACTTTAAAAGCAAGGTCTTCAACACCATAACACAATTAGATTCCCTTATAATCACTTACTCGGTTTTTATTAAAGCAAGCACTTATCCTTGAGTAATTAAATTATATCATACTTAAATAAATAAGACTAGTATTTTTGAACAATATATGTAAATTAAAAACTCACAAAACGTGAGTTATCTTAATTATCCAACTGGCGGTAAGAATGACGGTTTAATTGAACCTCCGCCATTTACATTCCCACCTTGTGGCATTTGTTGAATCGGTGTACCAACCATTAAATCTGGTTTTCCATTCGAAACATTATTTTGTTGAATTTGCCCATGAGATTGAATGGGCATATTATTAACTTGTTGTCCCCCTTGTACAGTTCCAGCTCCACCTTGAACTTTCCAGCAATTATTAACATCACAAGAATTTGAATTTGGAGCAGGATTAGGCATTTCCATTTTTATAACCATTGGTAATTTAAATGCTCCTCCAAAACCAACACAATTTCCTGGTTGCAAAATCTTTTGTTTTTCAATAACATCAGCTGAAATATTTGGAAGCATAGTCCTAATATACTCTATATCTTTAGGGTGAGTCATTTTAAATATCAAGAAATTAGAACACTGAGCTATAACAGTTTCACTTATTTCAACAGGTCTTTGTGAAATAATATTAAGTAAAACTCCATATTTACGACCTTCCTTGGCAATACGATCAAAAATATTATAGCCTATAAGAAATAAATCAGAATCTTTTGTAACATATCTATGTGCTTCTTCCAAAAATAAGTGAAATGGTATCTGCGCTCTATTTCTTCTTGTTTTACAAAAATCAAAGAAAATTCTTGCAACAATTTTAACAATAATTTTTGATTGTGTATCATCAATATCTTCTAAATTCATATTTATAATCTGTGCTTTTCTATTACCAACAGCAACTAAAGAAGCAATATATGATTCCGTTGATATATATGTATCACATTTATAAATATTTCCAACCTTACTATTAATTAAAGAATTTAATCTAACTTTCAAAAGCATAGAATCATCAAATAATTGTTCATTGTTTTGAAATCCTTCACTAATTAATGTAAATTCTAAAGCTGCAGCAAAATCTCTCATAGAATAAAAAGCATTAGTAGGTTCTTCAGTCATTTCCATTTCTTCATCAATATGATTCAAAATATATTCTGTAATCAAAACAGATTCTCCAAAATTACCATTACTATCAATTTCAAAACATTCTGATAAAGTTCTTGTATAACCTAAACCTTGAATAATACTACCAAAATTAAAATCATTAGTTTTACAAACTTCTAAAACTTTAAATATTTCATTTTTCTTATTAGCTGTTATTTGATTACTATACAAAATAGCTATTAATGCTTTAGCAATCAAGTGATTTTTATATTTTTCAGCCACTTCATCATCTTTACTAAATATTTTAGTTAATTTAAGAGCTCTTTCCAAGATAGGTATTTGACTATGTTTATCTGCTTGTAACATTATAGTCAAGTCATCCAAATTAAGTAAGTGAAATGGTATCTTAAGTTCATAATCAGATTCTTCTTGCATATTTGTTGTAATAAATTTATAAGTATAATTTGGATTTAATTTCCCCAAATCTCTAAAAGCCGTTTTATATTCACCATATGCATCAAATATAAATATATTTGCATTATATGAAATTAAATTAGGATTTGAGAATATATTCTGTACAAGTCTTGCAACACCACAAGATTTACCAGAACCAGTATTACCAAAAACAGCCATATGATTCGCAAATAAATTATTAATATCTACACATACTTCAAAATTAGTATAAATTGAACTTCTACCTAATTTAAAAGTTGTCGAATCATATACTCCAACTATTGCACTTAACTCTTGTTCATTAATAGTTCTAATTACACTAGATAAAACTGGTTTTCTAATAACACCACTAACATATTTTCCATTTATAAATTCACCAAGAAATCTTATTTTAATAATTTCATCAGTTACTTCTTCTACTTCACCTAAAATAGCTTGATCTGGGGCTTCAAAAACCACATGAACATTCATTAAGTCTCCCATTTCTTCAGCTCTAGCAACTGTTTCAACATGGGCTACATTTCCTGAAATAAATTTTATTTTACCAAACATAACCAACACCTCTTCTATTATATACAATAATATATTAACATAATTATTAAAATTATTAAATATAAAGAAAATAAAAAAGAACTTTTTTGTTCTATTTATACTATATAATTGCTTTATTAAATAAACAAAAAAGGTAAATTAACATTTACCTTTGTTAAACCATCTATCGAATAAAGATTGAGGTCTAATACTTTCTCTTACTGGATCCATTATAAAATTTCCTTCTAAATCTAAATTACCAGTAGCAAGACCATATGTAACTCTTAAATTACCATTTATTTCATCAATTGTATCAAAACCCGAGGAAATTCTTTTACCAGTTTTATAATTATATAAATATTCAAAATTTCTTTTTTCATCTTTACTATAATTTGTTAAAACTACTACACCATTCTTATTTAAATATTCTGTTAACTTATACATCGTTCCAGGTTCTACTCTTGAAGCACTAGTTAAAACTTCAACTTCACCATCTATTACCTCAATAATTAATGTCTGTTCATCTGAATTAATCAAATAATTAGAATCACTTAATTTAATAATTTCTATTTTACTAGAAGATCTCATTATTAATTCTTTTTCATTATTAATAACATTTGAAGAAATCAACTCTCTATCTGAGGCAGATTCTACATACTCATTTACTAAATAAAAACCATCATATTGAAAAGTCTCAAATTTTTTTCTAGCACCATCATCTTTACTTCTAGCTTTTATTACACCAGATTCTATAATAGAATTAATATCAACATTACTATCAGAATTTTCTATAAAATCACGAATATCTTTATTCATTGTCATATAAAACACCCCTTAATTGTTTAGATTGTAGCATAAGTATAAAAATATCTCAAATTTTCCCCTATTTTTAAAAATAAATTATAATACATTATATTTTATAAAAATAAAAAAAGAACTAGATTATCTTTTATCTAGTTCCTCATGTAATATTTCCTTCGTCATAACAGGGTTAGCTTTACCACGTGTACTTTTCATTACTTGGCCAACAAAATAATCAAATAAATTATCTCTACCACCCTTATATTGTTCAATTTGTGAAGGGCTATTATCAAGAATTTCTACAATTATACGAGCAAGTTCGTCCTTATCACTAATTTGTGCATTATCTTTACTAATAAAATTCTTAGGTTCTTTTCTTTCTTCAATTGCTTTAAAGAAAACTTCCTTCGCTTGTTTAGAAGATAACAAGCCTTCATTTATTCCATCTATTATTTGCTTTAACATAACAGGTGTAATATAAAATTCCTTAATTGTAATATTTTCTTTATTTAATTCACCAACTATATTAACAGTAACCCAGTTAGCTGCTACTTTAGCATCTATTCCCACTTTAACACATTCTTCATAATAATCAGAAATAGCTTTTTCTTTTACTAAAACTCCAGCATCATAAGAAGATAAACCATAATCACTTACATATTTTTTCTTACGATCCATTGCAAGCTCTGGAATTGTTTTTCTAATCTCATCTAGCCACTCTTCAGTAATTCTAAATTTAGGTATATTAGGTTCAACAAAATATTTATAGTCAATGGCATCAGCCTTGCTTCTCATACGAATAGTTGTTCCAGATTCTTCGTCCCAACGGCGAGTTTCTTGTTCAACAATCCCACCATTTTCTAACACTTCAGTCTGACGTTCAATCTCATAATTAATGGCATCTCTAACACCACCAAATGAATTAACATTCTTTATTTCTGTTCTAGTTCCCCAATTCTCAGGATTACTTTCATCCAATTCAGCATCCATTAATGATATATTAACGTCACATCTAATTTGGCCTTTTTTACTATCTGCTTCACTAATTCCAGCATATTGATAAACACTTCTCATATGTTCTAAAAATGCAACAGCTTCCTTAGCACTATGAATATCTGGTTCAGTAACAAGTTCAAGTAAAGGAACTCCAGCTCTATTATAATCAATATTACTTGTTGAGAAAAAATGGTCAAGTGAAGCAGCATCTTCCTCTAAGTGAATATTATTTACACGAACTTTCTTTAATTCATCGCCACATTCAAACAAAACTTCACCATAAATACCTACAGGTATTGGCTTTGTTTCCTGTGTAATTTGGAAATTTTTAGGCATATCTGGATAATAATAATTCTTACGTTCGAAATACATATATTCTGGTTGAGAACATTTAAGAATCATACTAGCCATTAAAGCAAGCCTTACAGCTTCTTTATTAACTACAGGCAAAGTACCTGGAAAACCCATATCAAGAGGTCTTACATTTGTATTTGGAGATTCACTATATTCATTTCTAGCAGCACTAAATACTTTTGTATTTGTTTCACTCATTTCGCAATGCATCTCTAATCCAATTTTCGCTAAATACTTAGTCATTATTTAACCTCCTTTGCAATTTGTCCTTTAAAGCCAAGAGAACTTTCTAAAGCATACGCAATATTTAAAACATTTTCATCATCATAACAATTACCTGTAATATTAACACCAACTGGTAATCCACTTACAAACCCATTCGGAATTGTAATAGAAGGGAATCCTCCAAAGTTACCAATTTGTAAATGTTCTTCTAAAAAAGCAGTATTTTCATCTAAAATATCTTTAGATCCATCAATATGTTTAGCAGGTCCAGAACCAACAGGCAATATAACAGCATCATAATCTGCAAATATTTCTTTCCATCTATCCACTAATAATCTTCTAACTCTCTGCGCATTTTTAAAATATCTTTCTTGATTTTCTTTCTGTAATACATAAGAACCAATTACAAAACGTCTCTTTATTAAAGGAGAAAAACCTTTTGTACGATGGTCTTTCATCATATCAATATAATTATCACCATCTCCTCTAGGGCCAAAAGAAATACCTGTTAAATTAGACATATTACTAGTTGCCTCAGCACAAGAAATAACTACATAAACAGAAGGTTGTGCTCTAAGCAATGCTTCATCCACTGAAACTTCTTCTACAATCATACCTAGTTCCTTACATTTTTCTACTGTTTTATAAAAATTATCTAAATGATCAATTAGTTCCTTTGACGCATTCTTATATCTATCTTTATCAACTATTTCCTTAATATAACATAGCTTTTTTCCTTTAACTTCTCCACTAC
Organism: uncultured Bacilli bacterium; assembly: GCA_910584655.1. Lineage (GTDB taxonomy): Bacteria > Bacillota_I > Bacilli_A > RF39 > UBA660 > Coprovivens. Next base: position 334,190 of record CAJUBJ010000001.1, on the reverse strand, counting down.
AAGCATCTTTCAAATTGATATTGCTTGAATCCCAAGAAGTCATATCATTAATATCTATTCCCTTCATTGTATCCACAACTATTGCAGCATCTTTAACACTACGAGTTAAAACACCACAATGATCCAAACTAGAAGAAAAAGCAAATAAACCATATCTTGAAATCATTCCATAAGTTGGCTTGTATCCAACAATACCACAATAAGCGGCTGGTTTACGTATTGAATCTCCAGTATCAGATCCTAGAGCATAAGGATAAACCCCTGAGGCAACAGCAGCAGCTGAACCAGAAGACGAACCAGCACAAAGTCTTGATGTATCCCAAGGATTTTTTTGAATACCAGTATGACCTGTAGTTCCAGTTCCGCCCATACCAAATTCATCCATTGCCGTTTTATTTACCTTTATAGCCCCAGCTTTATTTAAATGCTCAACAGCAGTAGCATTAAAAAATGGTACATAATCTTTTAAAGTATTAGAAGATCCAGTAGATAAAATATCTTTAGTTGAATAATTATCTTTAACGCCATAAGGAATTCCAGAAAGTAAATTATCTGTAACTTCTCCACCTTTAGCATCATCTAAAATAGTAACAAATGCATTACATTTATCTTGAACTTCATGAGATAACTCTAATGATTCCTTAACTAACTCATCACTAGTTACCTCACCATTAATTAACATCTCATGCAATTCCTCTATCGATTTATTCATGTATTTCATTATCTTCACCTCTATCCTACTACTTTAGGAACTTGAACTTCGTCCCCATCAGTTTCATCACTATTACGTAGCAAATCTTTAATTGGAACAGATTCTACTACAACATCATCTCTTAATTCGTAAACAAAATCATCTAAACAATGTGTCATAGGATCAACTTTATCTATATTTGGTATTTGAGTAACTAAATCTAAATTTTTATCAATAACATCAAATTCATCTAAAACCATTTTATTTTCTTCATCCGTTAAACCAATAAGTAACTTATCAGCATAATCGTCAACCATTTCTTTTGTAAACTTACTCATCTTTTTTCACCTCTATTTTAATTCCTAGCTCTTTTAATTGTGCACGAGTTAATTCTGAAGGACTTCCCATCATGTTATCAGCTCCACTAGCACTTGTTGGGAAAGCCTGAACTTCTCTTAAATTAGGTTCATCTTTAATAAGCATTAAGATTCTATCAATTCCAGGCGCCATTCCACCATGCGGAGGACACCCATATCTAAACGCTGTAAAAATCGAACTAAATCTATTTTCTATTTCATCTCTTGTATAACCAACTATTTCAAATCCTTTAGCTAATGATTCTAAATCATGATTACGTATAGCTCCACTGGCCATCTCATTACCATTACATACAAAATCATATTGATAAGCTAATATATCTAAAACATCTTCACATTTTTCATAATCACTCATCCCTCCATGAGGCAAGCTAAATGGATTATGACAAAATTCGTACTTTTTAGTTTCTTCATCATATTCAAACATTGGAAAGTCCTTAATTATACATAATTCCAATCTATCTTTATCAATTAAATCCAACTTACGTCCAAGTTCATCTCTAATTTGACCTGCAAATTTTTGAGCAATCTTTTTACGCTTATTAGCAATAAAGAATATTACTGAATTTTCTTTCATAGCAAACTCTTTAACTAATGAATCACGCTCTTCGTCACTTAAAAATTTATCTATTGGCCCTTTAAAAGTTCCATCACTCATTAAAGTTAGATAACCTATACCAGGCATTCCAATACTTGATGCATAATCAACTACTTCATTAAACCAAGAATTTGACTTATCTCCAATATTATCTACAACAATAACTTTAATAACACTTTTCTTAAATGGTCCAAAAGTAGTATCTTTTAATATATCTGTTGCATCTTGAATTATTAATGGATTACGTAAATCAGGTTTATCTGTACCATACATTTCCATTGCTTCTCTATAAGCAATTCTTCTAAAAGGTTTAGGACTTACTAACTTATCACTAAACTTAGTAAACACATCGTAAAAAATATCTTCACCAACTTCAAGAACCTCTTCCTCTGTTACATAACTCATTTCCATATCTAATTGATAAAATTCTAAAGTTCTATCACGACGAGCATCCTCATCTCTAAAACAAGGAGCAACTTGGAAATATTTTTCAACTCCACCAACCATCAATAATTCTTTATAAATTTGAGGAGCCTGAGGAAGTGCATAAAATTTTCCTTTAAAGTTTCTTGAAGGAACAACAAAATCTCGTGCTCCTTCAGGACTAGAAGCTGTCAAAATTGGTGTTTGCACTTCTGTAAAACCTAAATCATACATCTTATTTCTCAAAAAATGTAAAACATCACTACGTAACTTTATATTTTCTTTAACTTTACTATTACGCATATCTAAGTATCTGTATTTTAGTCTTACTTCCTCATTTGCTTCTTTACTTGTCATAATACCGAAAGGAAGATCATGTAATGATGCACTAAGTACTTCTAAAGTATCTACCAATAATTCTACTTCACCTGTTTTAAGACGATTATTGTAAGTCGCCTCATCTCTCTTTCTTACAATTCCAGTTAATTTAACAACTGATTCTTTTGCTAAACCAATAAATAATGAATCATCATTACTTACAGTTTGTAATGTTTCCGTATTATCTCTTAAATCAAGAAACAATACTCCCCCATGATCACGGATATTTTCAATCCAACCACTCACAATTATTTTTTCGCCTACCATTGATGCATCAATATCACAACAATGATGAGTTCTATATATGTTCTCTTTCATCTTTTTTCACCCTTTCTTTTTTTAAAATTACATATAAATATACATTAATTATTTTTTAGTATTCACAATTACCAGGAGTTCTTGGATAAGGAATTACATCTCTAATATTTTCAACACCAGTCAGATAAATCAACAATCTTTCAAATCCCATTCCAAAGCCTGAATGAACACATCCACCAAACTTTCTTAAATTTAAATACCAATCCATACCTTCTAACTCCATGCCTAATTCTTCCATACGAGTAACTAACTTTTCATAATTTTCTTCTCTTTGAGAGCCACCCATTAATTCTCCAGCTCCTGGTACTTCAAGGTCAACCGCAGCAACAGTCTTACCATCTTCATTTTGTTTCATATAGAAGGCTTTAATATCTTTTGGCCAGTTCTTAATAAATACAGGTCCATTAAAGTATTCTGTAATATACTTTTCATGTTCCTTAGCAATATCTTCACCATATTCAGGTTCAAATTCCCATTTAATATCTGCTTCTTTTAATATCTTAATAACTTCCTCGTGATCAATTCTCGTAAATTCAGAATTAACTAACTTAGTTAACTTTTCTTTTAATCCTTTTTCAACAAATTGATCAAAGAAATCTATTTCCAAAGAAGCATTCTCTAAAACATAGCTAACTACATATTTAAGCATATCTTCCATAACATCCATATCTCCATTAAGATCAGTAAATGCCATTTCAGGTTCAATCATCCAAAACTCATTAGCATGGGTCTTAGTATTAGAATTTTCCGCTCTAAATGTTGGTCCAAATGTATAAGTTTTCTTATACGCCATAGCAAATGTTTCAGCTTCTAATTGACCACTAACAGTTAAATTTGCTTGTTTTCCAAAAAAATCTTTAGAATAATCTGGCTTGCCATTAACTCTTTCTAAATCAAGAGTAGTTACTTGAAACATTTCGCCAGCCCCTTCGCAATCGCTAGCTGTAATTAGTGGTGCATGAAAATATACATAATTTCTTTCTTGAAAATACTTATGTATTGCATAAGCAGCAACACTTCTAACTCTAAAAACAGCTTGAAAAAGATTAGTTCTAGGTCTAAGATAAGCAACTTCTCTTAAAAATTCCCTTGTATGTCTTTTAGGTTGAATAGGATAATCAGCAGGACAATCACCAAGTAAAATAACTTCATTTGCTTTTAACTCAAAATCCTGATTTCCTTGAGATTCAACAATAATCCCTTTAACCTCAATAGCACACCCAACTAACATCTTTTGTATTTCTACAAAATTACTTATTTTATCATCATATACAATTTGTAAATGTGCTTGAGTAGTTCCATCACTAAAATCTATAAAACCAAATTCTTTTTGTTTACGATGATTTCTAATCCAACCATCAACAATTACCTCGTCCCCAACTTTTACACTTTTAAATAAATCTTTTAAATCCATTTTTCTCACCTCAAATTTAAATCTAAATAATCATCAATTTCTGCTTCTTTAACCATTGTAGTTTCCTTAGTCATATTATCCTTAACTTGAATCTCTCCCGCTACCAAATCCTCATCATTTAAAATAATCAAAAATTTAGCATTAAGTCTATCAGCCTGTTTAAATTGCCCTTTTAAGCCACGTTCCATATACTCTGTCTCTACTTTAAAACCATTTAATCTCAAATCTTGAGTTAAAGCCATTGCATATTCCTTTTCTGTATTATTTACATATAAAACAAATGCATCTAACTGATTATTAATTGGCAAATCCACTTCTTCTTTTTCAAGGGCTGTTACAAGTCTTCCAATACCACACGCAAAACCTATACCAGGAGTATCTGGACCACCTAAATTACCTACCATTGTATCGTATCTTCCACCACCTGCTAATACATTATTAGCTCCAAAATCTTTAACAGTAGCTTCTATTTCAAATACTGTATGAGAATAATAATCTAGACCTCTAACAATTTTAGGATCAACTTCATATTCAATATCTAAAACATCTAAATAATTTTGAACGTCAAGAAATCTATTTCTAGAATCTTCATTTAAATAATCTAACATCACTGGTGCATTCTTTATTAATTCGTGTTCTGCATCAAACTTACAATCCAAAATACGTAAAGGATTCTTCTTTAATCTTTCTTGACAATCAGGACACAATTCACTAATGCGTGGTTCAAAATGTTTAATTAAAGCATCACGATAATTGTTTCTAGATTCAGTATCTCCTAAACTATTAACTTTAACTTTAACTCCTTTAAGACCTAGTAATTTAAAAATATTAACAGCAACACTTATTACTTCCGCATCAATAGCTGGATCACTACTGCCTAATACCTCAACGCCAAACTGAGTTAATTCTCTATCTCTACCAGATTGTGGTCTTTCATAACGATACATTGTCCCATTATAATAAAGTTTTACTGGTTGAGTAGCTTCTCCATACATTTTATTTTCAATAAAACTTCTTACAACTCCAGCTGTCCCTTCAGGTCTAAGTGTCATATTACGTTCACCACGATCGATAAAATCGTATGTTTCTTTACTAACTATATCCGTTGTATCTCCTACACCTCTATGAAATAATTCAGTACTTTCAAATATTGGTGTTCTAATCATTCCATAATTATATCTATCCATCACTTCATCAACAACACGTGACACATACTGCCAACGTTTCATTTCTTCCCCATAAATATCATGAGTTCCTTTTGGTTTCACTATCATTATATTCTTTCCTCCTAAATAAAAAAGTACCAATATTTGTAAGGACGAAATTGCTTCCGCGGTGCCACCTTACTTTACATAGGTACTCTCAAAATCTTATTCTATCGCTTTAATGCGTTCTTACTATAAGAAAGTTGTTATTCATATATCATCCAATAAGGCATTCCCAGCATTCTAGCCTCTCTCTTTAAATTCAGAATATATTACTCGTCTTTCAATAAGAAAAATCTATAACCATTCTACTATTATTTCCAAATTTAGTCAACATTTTGATAATATTATTAAAAAAATACATTTATCTTTAATTACAATTAGAACACTCAAAAAAAGAGATAAACTATCCATCAGTCCATCTCCTAACTATTATATTCCCAATGTTCTATATTTACTGTAACTGTATCAAAATCAATCGATTTACTTCTTCCTTTATAAATTCTAAAATTAATTATATCATCCTTTTCATACCAAATTTCAAATGCAGGATTAGTTGTATAATCATAATCCATATCCGAAAAGGCAAGTTGTATTTTATACTGTTCACCCCCACTATAATCAACAAAATGTAATACATTATCATCACTTGTTATATAAAACACACAACTTCCTTTTTGAACCATCTGCGTTACATTATTTCGATTAATAAAATTCTTTCCGTCAATTCTATACGCTTTATATTCTATAACATCAGAATTACTTCGTTCCTCACCAGTTTTTATATAATAAGTTAAATTTTTATTACGCCAAACATCATATATAGGAACATCACTCTCGATTGAAACATTTTCATCATGATTTAAATCATATACAACCCATTTACCTTCTTTACAAAGAATATAATATTTTGTATCTTCATCATAAGATATAGAATCATATTCATAAGGTAATACTTCATCTATAGAACCAGATTCATTTATCTTTATTACTCCCCATTTGTCATTATCACTGCTTTTTACAATATATCTATTATTTTCCCCACTAGATATCTCATAATCTATATCGTATGTACTTTCTTTTACATCAGCAAACTTAGCAAGAATTTTTGGCTCGTTAGTATCAAATTGATACAAATAAATAGTTCTATCATAATTAGGCTCACCATATTTTCTTGTTTGTGGAGCCGAATCATCAATAAACGCAAATTTATCATGTATATTGCTCAAAGTATGTGGTGGATCTACTTTAGTTAGTGGATCTTTATTTTTTGTATCATAAGAATCTTTTCCATCAAAAGCCTTCTCACAATCTCCATTAGAATTGATACATTTATATGTTCCAAGTAAATCTCCTTTTTGATCAAAAAAATATATTAAACCTCTAAATTTATCTATTCTTCTTGGATTTTCAGGAACATCATATCCAGTTAACGCCTCAGGTAAATCATCCTTACCAGGTGGATTTTCTCTTCCAACCCAAAATGGCACAAACTCTTCTCTTTGAATAGAATTTCTATTATACGATCTATAAATATATCCAAAACTCAAATATTCTTCGACATAACCATCTTCATAACTATCATCTTTCACATGCATTGCCAAAAAAAGTGGTTTACTTTGCGTATATCTAATATAATTTGCAATAAATAAAAATCCCCATAATATTGCTATAATCAATAAAACTATTTCTATCTTTTTTTTGCTTGTTAATTTAACAGGTTCTTGATACATAACATCACCTCTACTATAAAATATAATATCAAAAAAGATAAATCGCCTTATCTTTCTGAAACTATAAAACTATTTTCCAAATAATAATTATCACTTGTCTCTCTAAAAATATGTTTATATAAAACACCATTCTCTTTTATTATATCTTTATCTAAATATGGTCTTTCCTTTTTTGCATAATTCTTACAATATTCTTCATCAAAATACATCAAACATTTATCATTATCCGAAACATCTATCTGAAAATAATATTCCTTTATTACAACCATATTTTTTTCCTCATACGCTGAATCAAAAGTTGAATATCCATAAATATAATCATTATACTTATTAATTAAACAATAGTATTCATCTTCGCCAGATTTACAAGTATAGCCTTTATATTGAAAATCTTCATATTCCAATTTTTTCTCTATTCCAAAATATTTCTTTTGATAACTCATTATTTGTTCGCTATTCAAAATCAAAACATTACATTCATTTGCATTTGTTTCAAATAAAATATTTGAATTAATTACACAAAATTCTTTATTTCCTTTATATTTCTTTATATTTTTATCTTTATCATCTAAATTTTCTAAAATATATTTCGTTACTTCTACAGTACTCATTTCATCATTAATTAACTTAGCTTTTCTATTTATAGTTTGATTTTCAATTCTATCAAACAATAAAGAAACAGTAGGTTCACTTTCTATTAATTCATTTCTTGGTATATTTTCTTTATCATATTTTATATTACCAATAACTAAAAATACAATTGCCATTAAAATTAAAATTACCACTACAACTATCGACGTTTTTATCATATCCATCATATTACTTCACCTAATTTTTCTCAGTATCAATAATTATCGTCGTTGGTCCATCATTAAGTATCGAAACTTTCATATCAGCTCCAAAAATTCCTGCATAAGTAGGAACAATTTCATTTAATTGTCTATTAAACTCTTCATACATTGGTAAAGCCTTTTCGCCTCCCAACGCTCTAATATAAGAAGGTCGATTACCTTTCTTCGTATCACCATATAATGTAAACTGTGAAATAGAAAGAATTTCTCCATGTTCATCTATAACACTTTTATTCATTACATCATTTTCATCTTCAAAAATTCTTAGATTAACTATTTTTCTTACACAATACTTTATATCTTCAATTGTATCAGTATCTGTAAATCCAACTAAAACATTCAATCCTCTTCCTATTTCACTAACTATTTTGCCATCAACAGTAACACTAGATTTATTAACTTTTTGAATTACACATCTCATTATTTGTGACTCCTAACTACATCTATTAAGAAAGGTAATGATTTAAGATCACTAATAAAACCATCTAGTTGCGTAGAACTACTAGTTTTTATAGTTACTGCATAAGTTGTATAAGCTTCTTCTTCATATGTTTTAACCGATTCAATATAAACATCTTTTTGAGAAGCTTTAGTAATAATATCAAGTAATTGATTTTTACCTTTTAATACTTTAATAGATAAGTCTGTTAAATAAGAACCATCAGAATTACTCATATTCCATTCAACATCTATAAGTCTTGTACTATTTTTTATATTAATACAATCATGCTTATGTACTGCAATTCCTTCACCTTTAGTAATGTAACCGATTATTTTATCTCCCTTAACAGGCTTACAGCAACTTGCAATTGTAACTAATATGTCATCAGTACCAGCAACAATTATATCACCTTTAATAGCTCTATTAGTTATATTAGTATGATTACTAACTCTACCTAAATAAATATCCATTACATCTTTTTTATCTTCATAAATCAAATCAATTATATATCCAGCTGTAAATCTTAAAGACCCAATAGACAAATACAAATCTTCAATATCAACAGCATGTGTATCTTTTAATACTTTCTCTAAGTTAGTATCATTAAGAACTTCAGAATAAGACAATTTTCTTCTTCTAATTTCACGTTCAAGCATTTCTTTTCCACTATTTATATAATTAGCTTTATCTTGTTTACTAAAGAAAGACTTAATTTTACTCTTAGCTTGACTTGTTTTAACAAAATTCAACCAATCTTTATTTGGATTAGCTTCTTTTCCAGTATTAATTTTTACAATATCTCCATCTTCTAATTCATGATCTAACGGAACGATTTGATCATTTACAATGGCTCCTATTGTTCTATCTCCAACTCCACTATGAATACGATAAGCAAAATCAATAGGAGTAGCTCCTTTAGGCAATTCAAGTACATCTCCTTTTGGAGTATAACAATATATTAATTCACTTAATAATTCACTATTCAAATTACTTGCAAATTCATTATCGTTTTCTATATCATTATTTGCTTCGATTATATTTCTAAACATCTCCAACTTATGTTCCATCATACTCTGAATCTTAACTGAACCTTTTTCTTTATATGACCAATGCGATGCAATACCTTTTTCAGCTATTTCGTCCATTTCATAAGTTCTAACTTGTACCTCAAATAGATGCCCATCTACTCCAAATACCGTTGTATGTAAACTTTGATACATATTCTCCTTTGGATTGGCAATATAATCCTTAAAACGCTTTGGCATAGGTCTATATTTACTATGTATTAAACCAATAGTTAAATAACAATCTTGTTCTGTATCCACAAATACTCTTAATGCCAAAATATCGTAAATATCATTAAATCTTTTACCATTATCCATTTTATTATAAAGACTATGAACCGATTTTACTCTTCCCTTTATTTTAAAATTTATTCCATTCGCCGTTAAAATGTCAGAAATACTTTCTTTCATTTCTAGCAACAAATCATTAAGTTCTTCTCTAGAACCATCTAACTTTTCTAAAATATCATTATAAACATCTGGTTTAGTATATCTTAAACACAAATCTTCCAATTCACCTTTTATACTATTAATTCCTAATCTATGTGCTATAGGAATCAGTACATTAATTGTTTCATTTGCTTTTTGCTTTTGTACTTCAATTGGTAAAGCATATAACGTTCTCATATTATGAAGTCTATCTGCTAGTTTTATAAATAAAACTCGTACATCCTCAGAAAGTCCAACTAATACTTTTCTTAAATATTGAGCTGATGAATCCTTATCATCAGATAACTCTAATCTATTAATTTTACTTACACTTTGAACAATATTAGCAACTTCTTCTCCAAATTCCTCTTTTATTTCTGAAATATTTGTTTCTGTATGATTTATTGTTTCATGAAGTAAAGCACAAACAATTGTAATATAGTCAACATTCAAATCAGTTAAGATACTTGCAACTTCTAACGGATGAGAAATATAAGGATCTCCATTTAATCTTTTTCTATCTCCATGCTTATTAAGTGCAAAATCATAAGCTTTATTTATTAAATCTAATTCTTCTTCTTTTTTTATTATTTTTTTTACTTTTTCATATAATTCATCATAAGTAATAGGTTTTTCTCTTAAAGCAATATTCATCCTATCTCTCCTATTCTTTTTTATTCAGACTTTAATTTAGGTAACTCAAAATCATCTTCTAATTCTTTTAACGAAGACATATATTTATTGTGACAATACTTAATAATCAGAGCATTATCTGTATTTAATATATCACTAACCATTTCACACAACTCAAGTCCATAAGAAGTATTCCATTTATTAAAACGCATATAATCCCAAACATCATTTTCATTTACATTTTTAAATCCACTACATGCAAGAATCTTCTTTTTACTTTTTAATGCAGGCAAAATTCTCTTATAAAGGTCTTCTTGTGAGTTAAAAACTAAATCATTCATACAATCACCTAATTAATTTATTCTGACATTTTAATTATATAACAAAAAGAAAAACTAATAAAGGAGAAACGTAATGAAAAACAAATTTCTAAAATCGACTATAATCTTACTTATAGGTGGCTGTATCACAAAAATAATTGGTTTAATTATAAAAGTTTTAACAACAAGAACTATTGGATTAGATGGCATTTCTCTTTTGTCAATGATAAACCCAACTTATTCACTCTTAATGACTTTAGCAAATTTTAATTTTCTTGTTTCTACAAGTAAAAGAATCAGTTCTAATGCTGAACCTAAAAAAGTTATAATAAATTCATGTTATATAATGTTCATCTTAAATTTAATTTTAATTATTTTCATGTTACTTTCAACTCGCTTCATTAGTAACAATCTTTTAAAAAACAAAGCTACTTACTACCCATTAATAGCTTGTACAATAACTTTACCTTTCATTTCTTTAGGATATATTGTAAAAGGATATTTCTATGGAAAACAAAATGTTGCTCCCCATATGATAAGTAATGTTTTAGAACAATTATTAAGACTTTTTATTATTTCAACTATCCTTCCTAAAATAATTAAATTTGGTAATATAGTTACAATTACTGTATTAATGCTAATTAACATTCTGAGTGAATCATTTTCAATTATAATTCTCTTATTATACATTCCTAAAAATAAAGTAATAAAAAAAGAAGACATAAAATACAATCATAACGAAACTAAAGAAATATTATCAATTTCACTCCCCAGTATAAGTGGTCGTTTACTCGGAAATATTGGTTTTTTCTTAGAGCCAATACTCCTAACTAGTATCTTGCTTAAAACTGGTTCATCCATAAATTATATAACTGAAGAATATGGTATTTATAATGTATATGTAATTGGAACACTTCTATTTCCATCTTTTATCATAAGTGCTATTTCTAATTCTCTTTTGCCCGAAATATCAAAACACCAAGCCACTAATAATTCTAATTTAATAAAAAAAAGAATAAAAGAATCACTTCTAATGTCCTTTATAATAGGTTTAATATGTACCATAATAATATTTTTTGGAGCAGAACTAATTTTACGCATTTTATACGATACTGATAAAGGATTATCTTACATAAAACTATTATGTCCGTTCTTTATTCTCTACTATCTAGAATCTCCATTATGTAGTATTTTAACAGGTTTAAACAAAATAAAAACATGTACTATAATAAGTACAACAGGCATTATCTTTAAACTCTTAATAATGATCATTCTAGGACTATTTCACTTCAAAATATACTCTCTTATAATAGCTGAAATATTTGATATTGTATATGTAACTCTTCTAAACTATCTTGCATTAAAAAAAGAACTATCAAAAAAATCTCAAAAAATTTCTAGTTCTTCTTTATAACATAAACATGACTTTTTTTATATACAGCATAAAAAACTTTTTCTAAATCTAAATTATTATCTTTAAGTATTTTTTTCAACCAAGCTTCACTTTTATCAATATATCCTAAATTAGATTTTTGTATAACCCCCTCTACAATTATTGGCAACGGAAGTGAACTTTTAACCTTAAATGGCTTATACTTAAATATAGACATTTTTCCATTTGGTTCTAAAAATGCGTATTCAACTTCTTCAATAGAAGAAATACTATTTTTTCTTAATTCCAATAATAAATCATCTATAGAAAAACGTTGTGAAACTAAATTTTTATAAACTATTTTACCTTCACTTATAATCATTGTAGGTTTGCCACCAAAAATTTTATTGAATGTCCTAGACTTAACACTCAAAAAGCCTAATATCAATTCCAATATAACCAACACAGCAATCGGTAATACAGCTAACAATATAGACTGATCAGTTTTCTCTATACTTAAAGCAACAATTTCAGCAATTAATATAGAAACAATCAAATCTATAATACCTAATTGACCAACTTCTCTTTTTCCCATAATTCTATAAGCTAATGTAACAAAGAAATAAAAAAACAAAGTTCTAATTATTGTATCTACCATATTATCACCTAATTATATTATGGTAATATTCTGTTATTTTTAAACATATATTTAATTAGGTGATTAAACATGAAATTATTAAAAAAATATAACCATATCTATAAACTCATTATTTTTATTCTTATTCTTACCCTCATTATGACTTTATTAAACTTAATATTTACTATAAACAATAATATAAATTCTATAATATGTTTAATATCAGTTTTACTATTTTCATTGATATTAGGTATAAAAAAAGGTTTAAAAACAGAAGAAAAAGCATACATAGAAGGTCTTAAAATAGGTCTTTTAAACATTTTAACACTATATATTTTAAATTGTATAACTCTAAACTTTGCCCTTCCTATAAAAAAAATAATATACTTTATAATAATAATTATAACTACTATTTTAGGATGTATTATAGGCATAAACAAAAAGAACTCTAAACATTAGAGTTCTTTATCTATTCTGCAAGTTCATAATTAAATCCTGCACCTACACCATACGTAAACTTATTGTTCTCAGTTACTTTAAAATTAATACCATTTTCTAGACTAAATATACTTCCATAAACATTATATTTTATTATATTAGTACCATCTGTAATAGTATTGTTCCTATTAATAGTTACATACTTATCTTCAAATCCTTTTTCTTCACCATTTTCATACTTAGGTACTCTAGCTACATATCTTCCAAATTCTAAAGTAAATTGTCCAACAACTAAATTAGGATCATTATTTATAATCTCATCAACTTTTGGTTCAACATCATGATATTCGTCATAAAGATCTGCCTTTATTTTATTGACTTCATCTTCACTATATTTACTAACAGCCAATTTAAAATCATCCACAAAAGATTCATTGTCTATTTCATAAAACACATATTTATAATCCGTTGTTACAAAACTATTGTTAAATGTAGCCATTTCTTTATCTGTAGTAGCTTTTATATCAGAATTAAATGCTTTACCTGCAAGAATCTTATCCATTCTCGTATAAGCTCCATACTTATTATTATTTGCAGATATAAAAATATACCAAGAAGACGTTTTTTCTTTAAGAGAATACACTATCCTAAAAGACGAATTACGAAAATCCTTTGTCTCATTAACATCTCCATTTCGATATTGAAAAATTCGTATAGTACTAACTTTAGCATCATCAATATACTTAACAACCATTTCAGGTGTCCCATCAAAATCAAAATCAACAAATAAAACTTCAAATTCACGATCTATACTTGCTTTATATTGAGCTTTTTCTTCATCTTCATCGTAAATTAACTCAGCATAAAAATCTTGAAAATAAGATGCATACCTATCTCCCCATTTTTTTCCAGTTTCCACTTCTATTTTTTCACCATTTCCAGTTCCACCAGTTAAAACTTTGTTTCCTTTGAATTTTCCGCCATTTAGCAAAAAATACCCAGCTCCAATTAAAACAATTGCCAAAATTATAATAATCAACATTTTATTATTCTTTTTTACCTTTTTTAAAGGAACATTAGAGGATTGATTAGTAGCTATAGTTTGTTGTGTAAGAACCTGTTCTTGAACTACTTGTTCTTGTTGAATTTGATTTACTTGATTATTTTGCTCGACTTGATTTGGATTCATATCATCACACTACCCTTATATTTTATATTCTATATTATTAGTATACCATTTTATCAAAAGATGATAAAGAATATTTTTATCTTTTTTATTTTACATTATAAATATAAACATTTTTATAAAAAAGAACCAATACACCTCTTGTATTAGTTCTTCCTTAATTCATCTAAATTCTCTTGGTAAGGTAATCCTTTTTCCCCATAATAATCCTTAATAAACTGTTCTCTATATTCAAGTAATCTATCTTCTTTAATAGCATTTCTTAATTCTTCTGTTAAATGTACTAAAAATCTTATATTATGAATAGAAAGTAACCTTTGACCTAAAGTCTCATTAGCCACTATCAAATGCCTAATATAAGCCTTGCTGTACTTAGAACGGCAAGTATAACAATCACATTCTTCAGATAAAGGACTAAAGTCTTCCTTATATTTAGAATTTTTAACATTTATTTTTCCATTCTTCGTTAAAGCATGCCCATGTCGTGCAAGTCGTGTTGGACTAACACAATCAAAAATATCTACACCACGACAAACATTTTCAATCAAATCAATCGGATCCCCAACACCCATTAAATATCTTATTTTATTTTTAGGCAAATATTTAGTTGCCATATTAACCATCTTATACATCGTTGGTTTATCTTCACCAACTGCAGTACCACCGATTGAATATCCATCAAAATCCATTTTTACTAACTCTTCTACACAATATTTACGTAAGTCTTCATACTCTCCACCTTGAACAATCCCAAATAAAGATTGACGAGGATTATTAAACACATCTTTTCCCCTTTTTGCCCATCTTATTGTTCTTTCAGTACTTTGCTTACAATACTCATATGTTGCTGGCCACCCAATACATTCATCAAAACTCATAGCTATATCACTATCAAGTTTATTTTGTATTTCAATAGACTTTTCTGGTGTCAAAATTAATCTATCACCATTTAAATGGTTTTTAAAATGTACGCCTTCCTCTGTTATATCTTTTGGTTTAGCTAAACTAAATACTTGAAATCCTCCACTATCTGTAAGTATTGGACCATTCCAATTCATAAATTTATGCAAACCTCCAGCTTTATCTACAATATCCTCTCCAGGTCTCAACCATAAATGATAAGTGTTAGATAAAATAATTCCAGCATGTAAATCTTTTAATTCCTCAACACTTAAAGTTTTAACCGTTGCCTCAGTTCCAACTGGCATAAACATAGGAGTTTCATAAGTTCCATAATTTGTTTCAATAGTACCTAATCTTGCCTTTGTATTTTTTTCTTCTTTAACTAAATTATATTTAATTTTCATAGCAAATCCCTTCTTAACAAAAAAGATTATAACATAATATATATTAAATGGAAACTTGCTTTTATATAAAAATATAATAATATCGCCAAAATACAACATAGAATTTTTTTAATAAGAAAGATAAAAATATATAATACAATTCTGCCATAATACTAAAAATAAACCTATTTGTTTTAGGTTTATTTTTTATATTAAAATTTATAAAGTATCATTTATATCATCCGTAATAAACATTGCATCCCCGAAGCTAAAAAATCTATACTTATTATTTATTGCTTCTCTATAAGCCCTCATAATATTTTCTTTACTTGATAATGCAGATACCAACATAACCAAAGTACTTTTTGGTAAATGAAAATTAGTAATTAAACAATTAATTCCTTTAAATTCATAACCAGGATAAATAAAAATTTCTGTATTTCCAGAAGTTGCTACAAATCTTCCATCATTATTACTCGCTATGGTTTCTAATGTTCTTGTACTAGTAGTACCTACGGCAATAATTCTTCTTCCTTCCTCTTTAGCTTTATTTAAAATATCAGCAGTTTCTTTACTCATTACATAATATTCACTATGCATATGATGCTCTAAAACATTCTCAACCTCAACTGGTCTAAACGTTCCTAGTCCAACATGCAACGTAACATAAGCAATAATAACTCCCTTAGCTTCTATTTCTTTAATCAAATTATTCGTAAAATGAAGGCCAGCAGTTGGAGCTGCTGCACTACCAATATTTTTAGCATATACGGTTTGATACCTAGCTTGATCATTTAATTTTTCATGAATATAAGGAGGTAAAGGCATTGTTCCAAGACTATCAAGTATTTCCATTAAAATACCTTCATATATTAACTTAACATGTGTTAAGCCCTCGTCATACTTAGCAACAACAAGAGCTTTTAAAATACCATTTCCAAAGGAAATTATCGTTCCAACCTTAAGTCTTTTTGCTGGTTTTGACAAGCACTCCCACACATCATTCCCCATATCTTTTAAAAGCAAAAGTTCAATAACAGCTCCAGTCTCTTCCTTCTCCCCAATAAGTCTAGCTGGAATTACCTTTGTATCATTTAATACCAAAACATCTCCTTTTTTTAAATAATTAATTATATTATTAAAATGTTCATGAACCATCTCGCCACTTTTCTTATCCATAATAAGTAACTTTGAAGAATCTCTCTGTTCTAAAGGAGTCTGCGCAATTAACTCTTTTGGCAATTCATAATCAAATTCATTTATATTCATAAATTTCACCTCTACGACTACCAAACATTATAAATAAACAAATACCAAAAGTCTACTATTTTATCTAAAATTAATAAAATATAGTCTACTTTATGCAGACGACATATTTTTATTAAGCATTGTGAAATAATTATAAAAGAGAGGAAGTGTGAGAAATGAAATATTGTCCAAATTGTGGGACACAATTACCACAAGACGCTACATTTTGTAATAATTGTGGTACAAACCAAAATGTAAATTCAAATGCTGGTCAAACTATAAATCAAACAATTAATCAAAACATTTATAATACACCAGCACCTGTAATTGCTAAAAGAGAAATTGTAGTAGCTATATTATTGTCTTTTTTAACATGTGGAATTTATGGAATCTACTGGTTTATAACTATGACAGATGAGTCAAACAAAGTAAGTGGTGAAAATGGTACATCTGGTGGAATGGCATTTTTATTTACGATTCTTACTTGTGGAATTTATGGAATCTATTGGTATTATAAAATGGGTCAAAAATTATATTTAGCTGGTAAAACATACAACAAAGACATAAACGACAATTCTATTTTATATTTAATCCTTGGACTAGTTGGATTTGGTATTGTATCATACTGCTTAATCCAAAATGATTTAAATAAATTT
Organism: uncultured Bacilli bacterium; assembly: GCA_910584655.1. Taxonomy (GTDB): domain Bacteria; phylum Bacillota_I; class Bacilli_A; order RF39; family UBA660; genus Coprovivens. The sequence goes on along the minus strand of CAJUBJ010000001.1, from coordinate 316,491 downwards.
GCTCAATAAAAATGAAAAAAAGAATAATTAAGGTAATATCAATAGTATTATTCCTAGTAATACTATTATTAGGATATTACTTTTTAAATTACAAATTTAATCTAGGTATACCATGTATTTTTTATAAAATAACAGGATATAAATGTCCAGGTTGTGGCATCACTAGAGCTATTTTTTCTTTATTAAAAGGTAACATAAAAAACGCAATCTATTATAATAAATTATTATTTATAGCAGGCCCTTTTATAATTATATATATTATATATAAATTTTATATTTATATTTATGATAAAAAAGAATCCAAAAAAGCAAAAATAATAATAAAATATACAACTTACTTTTTATTATTGATTTCAATTTTATATTCAATTTTGCGAAACATATAAAAAAACATCTTGCGATGTTTTTTTTAATCTAATGATAATTTAAATTTATTAAATATTGGAACTAACAAACTTGCAATTAACACAACTATATACATTCCAATATTAAAATGTAAAGCATGAACCATTACAGCACAAGCCATACCAACCAATAAAGAATATACTATCTTTCCTCCCCTTACAACAGGTGTTGCTGCAGATAAACTTACTACAAAAATACATAAGAACATAAACCCACTTGTAAAAGTATTTATAAGAATATCATTAAAAGTAATACCACCTACAAAATACATTATTGCACTAACTAAACCATAACCAATAAAGCAGATTAATGGAATATCCTTTTTATAATATGAATTAAACAATAATATTATATAACCAATTAAAGCACATAATGTACTTGTAGTACCAATATCTCCAATACCATTACCTAAAAAAAGCAAAGACGCATCAGTTATTGTATTATTTAAACTAGCTTCGTATAAATTAGCACTAGAAGTAGTCCCAATTATAGTTAAAATACCAACAAGTAAGCATTTAAATAATGCTACTTGATTAATACTCACTTTATTATCTAAAAATTTAATCACTATATCTATTATTACAATCAAAGGAACTGTTAGCCACAAAAAGTTTGTTGGTCCACATACTAAATAGCATAAAGCATTAGCATATGGTGCTATAGAATTAACAACATTATTAGTATTATTTTCCTTTTTTATTCCTAAGTAATAATAAGTTTCAAATACATAACTAAGTAAAATTATTATAAAAGGAATTACAATATATTGTGTCGCCAAAAATATTGGCATAAAACCATTTTTAGACACTACAATTCCATTTTTATAAAAACCAAAAACAATAACAGGAATAAGACTTAAAATATATATTAAATTAATTCTAAATACCCTATTCTTTTTAAAAAAACCCTTTTCCATCCTTATTTCTCCCTACTAATCAAATTAATATTTGCTGGACAAACAAAATTGCATAATCCGCATCTTATACAAGCAGCATCCAATTTCTTTGCTAATGGATTAATTCCAACAGGACAAATATCAACACATTTACCACACTTTATACATTTAGAAGGAATAACCTCTTCTTTTGGAAAAATAAATATTGACCTAATGTTATCTGTAACTATTAAAGATCCTAAATTTTCACATTTTACTTTTCTCATAAAATTATTTAAATAAACATCTCTATTTTCGTAGTCAACATTTATAGTATTCTTTATAACATCTCCTATATTTGAACCATATTTAGCATTTATAACATATGCCTTATTTGGTTCTCCTAAATTAACAGTTATATATCTTTCTGTTACAGGTAAACCATTCTTTACTGCCATATATATTTTATATAAAGCAAATGTATCTAAAAACAATATTTGCTCATATTTATATTCTTTAAACATTTTCTTTGCAATCATTTGATTTGTATTAAACGGAAATACATCATTAATAACCTTAAAATTAATATCAGGATATGTTCCAATTACTCCTTTAACTGCATCTACATTATTATCATCATATTTATTTAACAATAAGTATGCATCTATATTAAATCTCTTTGACAACATATTAATTGTATCTAATAAATTTGTAACATTTTCTTGGAATAAATAATTACTATTAAATTGGTAAGGTTCAACATCCATAGCATTTACTACCAAGACTTTATTATTACCTTTTAATTTTTCAACAATTAACTTATTTTCATAATCAATTCCTAAAGTATCACAAAGATTTATAATATCTTCTTTTTTTACATCAGCAAGATTATCTACTGCTTCAGCACTCACAAATGCTGATTCAGAATTATCATTATTTATTTTAATTATACCATCACTTATTTCAGCAGTACCTGCAATAGTAGCATAAGTTTTTACACCATTAGCTGATTCTTTAATAAGCTGATTTATATATAAATAATCACCATCATTTATATATAAGGTATCGCCCTCTCTTACATAAGTCTCAGTAACAAGAGGATTTAAAAATTCTTTTCTTTCTACATCTAATGTTTTTTCATCATTATTAAATTTATAAGTTAGTTTCAACTCCAACACCACATTTCTATATTTTATTCTTTTTGTTCTAAGTATGTTTTTAATTCTTCCGCCACATTCTGTGGTAATATTTCACATAATTCTGATAATTCAGCATTACGAATTTTAGATACACTTCCAAATTTTTTTATTAAAGCTTTTTTTCTAGAAGGACCAATGCCATCTATATCATCCAATATGCTACTAATACTACCCTTACTTCTTAATGTTCTATGATAAGTAATTGTAAATCTATGAACCTCATCTTGCATTCTTGTTAAGTAATGAAATACGTTACTCATTCTATCTATATTAATAACACTTAAATCAGAAGAAATCAAGTCATTAGTTCTATGTTTATCATTTTTCTTCAATCCAACAACTTTAATTTCCAAATGTAATAACTCTAAAATTTCCTGAGCAGCTCTTATCTGATTTTCGCCTCCGTCAACAATTATCAAATCTGGCAAACTAGTTCTATCAACTAAGGCTCTTTGATATCTACGATATATTATTTCTTTCATAGTATTATAATCATCATTAACCTCTACACTTACTTTATATTTTCTATATTCATTTTTAGCAGGTTTTCCATCTATAAATACTACCATTCCTGAAACTGCAAAACTTCCAAAAAGATTTGAGTTATCAAAAACATCTATTCGATAAATACTATCCATTCCAAGCAATTCAGCCAATTCTTCATTTGCCCTCGAAGTTCTATTTTCATCTTTCAATAGCTCTTCGAACTTATTTTCTAAATTAAGCTTTGCATTATCATATGCCATTTTAATTATATCTTTCTTCACACCTTTTTGAGGCACTACTATATTAGTATTAACCAAACTTTTAATATTTTCCTCGCTTAAAGTATCAGGAATCAAAATTTCCTTAGGTATTTCATTCCTCATATAAAATTGAGCTATATAATTTTCTACTTCATCCTCTATATCTAAATTTAAAGGATATATTACATTCTTATGATTTAATAGTTTGCCATTACGTATAAACAATATTTCAATAGATATATATCCTTTATCAATATAATAAGCAATAACATCTCGATTAACAAAATCATGTAATTCAACCTTCTGTTTATCTAATACTATATCAATATATTCTAATTCTTTCTTTAAATCTAAAGCCATTTCAAAATTAAGAGCATCACTATATTTACTTATTTTATCCATAATTTTATTTCTTAAAACCTCATCATTACCACGTAGAAAAGATAATATTTCCTGTTCCATTTCCATAACTTTACATTTATCTATATTTTTACTACAATATCCCAAACATTCCCCAATATGATAATATAAACAAACTTCTTTCGGCTTCCCTTCACATTTCTTTAAAGGATATAATCTATTAAGTAAATTAACTATTCTTCTAGCCGCATAGGCATTAGGATAAGGACCAAATAATTTCTTACCATCTTTCTTTCTTATATTAAGATATCTAGACACCTTAAGCTTTGGATATGGTTCACTAATATATTCAATATACGGATAACTTTTATCGTCAGTAAGCATTATATTATATTTAGGATTAAATTCTTTTATTAAATTAATTTCTATAATAAAAGCTTCTAACTCTGAAGATGCTACTATATACTGAAAATCATCTATTAAACTAACCATCTTTGCCGTTTTACCAGTATGAGTTCTATTAAAATAAGAAGATAATCTCTTATGTAAATCTTTTGCTTTACCTACATAAATAATCACTCCATTCTTATCCTTCATTTGATAAGAACCTGGTTTATGAGGAACTAATGATAATTTTTCTTTAAACTTCATTATTTACCTCCTTACTTAAAAGATAATTATATAATCCAATACATCCTTCATATATTTCTTGATATGCAACATCAAAATCACCAGTATACCAAGGATCATCAATATCTTTTGTATTTTTAGTAAATTCCAATAATAAATGAATCTTATTATCATAATCATCACCTATTATTTTAAGAACATCCCTTATATTTCTTTCTTCCATAACAATAATATAGTCATAATTTTCATAGTCATCTTTTTTTATTTGCGCAGCACAATGTCTTTCTACTTTAATTCCGTTTTCTATTAACTTATTTTTAGCTTGAGGATAGATATCATTGCCAAGTTCTTCAATACTAGTTGCTCGTGATGCACAACTAAATTTATATCTTTTATTATTTTTATAAATTAAATCTTTAAAAATCATTTCAGCCATCGGACTACGGCAGATATTGCCATAACAAATAAACAAAATATTATACATATATCCACCACCATTTATACTATCTTAAATTATACCCTAAATTCACCTAAAATAAAATATATATATCTAAACTTTCTATAAATTACTATAAATTTAAAGTTTATGTTATAATTTTATATGAGGTGTAATTTATGAAATTACTAAAAGAATCTTTAATTGAAATAAAAAAGTCCAAATTTATTGGCTTATGTTATGAAATAACTTCTCAAGAAGAAGCAAAGAATATAATAGAATCATTAAAAAAAGAACATAAAAAAGCTCGTCATATTCCCTATGCATACAAAGTAAATAACACTGCAAAAAAAACTGATGATAAAGAACCGACCAACACCGCTGGATTACCAATTTACAATATTTTAGAAAGAAAAGGATTAAATAATCATTTAGTTGCTGTTATAAGATATTTTGGAGGAACAAAACTTGGTGCTGGAGGATTATTAAGAGCTTATATAGAAGCAGCTAACCAAGCTACTGATAACATCAAAAATAACGATTAGTTTAAATCGTTATTTTTTTCCACAATTTTATACTCATTATTTTTTCTAACAAAACCAATTTCCGTATCTTCATCACTACAAATCCATTTATGAATTGACTCCACTATTTTCAAAAAATTATTCTCATCATTCTTTATGTACAATACTTTATCATATTTAGAATCTTTACACATCCTCAAAAACAATTCTGTCAGTAAACTATCAAACTGACTACCCATACTTTTTTGTATTTCTACCATATACTCATCTAAACTCATAGCTTCTCTTTTAACATAGCTTCGCTTATCGGTCATTGCATCAAAAGAATCAGCAATAGCAACAATTCTAGCAACAATTGGGATATCTTCATCTTTCAATCCTAAAGGATAACCAGTACCATCCATTCTCTCATGATGCATCAATATACCATCATAAATCATTTTAAAAATATCATCTCTAAAAAACATCGCACCAACCAAGGTATGATCTTTAATTTGTTCCCATTCATCTTTAGTCAATTTATCTTCATTATTAATTATAGAATCAGTAACAGATATTTTTCCAATATCATGAACAAATCCTGCGTAAATAATATCCTTAATATCTCTAAGACTATAATTTTCAAGCATACTTGGTACTAAATTATTTTCTTTTAAAAATATCATAAATATTGCTGTATACATGCCAACTCTCAAACAATGATATTTAGTATAATCATCATAGTTATCCAAAATATTCATCGCCTTCTGAAACATCTCTTCTCTATTAAAAAAAATCATATTTTCCATAAACTCCTCCTACAATAAAACTTCACTTATATTTTTTCTTGGTCTTTCATGAGGATCTTGGTTCTTATACCCTACTCCTATACAAGAAACAGTTTCATAAGAAGTATTAACTATCTCTTTTATTTCTTCACTAATCAAGTTTGTATTTGCAATCCACAAAGTCCCAAGCCCTTTATCAGTTAAATATAAAATAATATTTTCTATACAAGCACCAATAGATATTATATCCATATCCCTATTTTCAATATTTTGATTATCAATAAATATCATTATCATATTAGGAACTTCTCTAATAATATTAGAAGTATGAGGTCCAGTATGACCAACTATATCTTTTGTTTTATTATATAACGCATCGGCTATCATGTTTTTCTCATTCTTACTTAAAACTTTAAACTTCCAAGGTTGCCTATTGTGTGCACTAGGTGCCTTTATCCCCATCTTAATTGCATCTATTAATATCTCTTCACTAACTTCATCATCCAAATACTTTCTAATACTTCTTCTATCTGAAATTGCTTTACTTAGTTCCATTATAATCACCATAAAAAGTATAACATATATAGCAAAATTTGACTATAAATAGACACCATGCTAAAATCTTGACAATTAGGGGTGGTTTTATGAAAGGAAATATTTCTGCTATAAAAGAAAAATACATAAATGATACTACACAAGCATGTTTTGGTAACAAACGTTTAATAGAATTATTTGCCAACATACCAGAAATGACAATTGATACTTACAAAAAAACTGCTATTATATACGCAACAAAAAAGTACGATGAAGTCTTAACAACAAATCAAACTTTACCACACGGATTCTATAGTATTTTAGAAAATAGTATTAAAAAAAATGGTTTATTAAGTACATTACGTATATACAAAAAAGATTTAGAATTAATTTGTAAAGTTATGGATATGGATTTTAAAGATCTTAAAGATATTTTATTAAATTTAAAACCAAATCCTAAAGAAGACTTTGAGCACGAAGAAAAAGCTCAAACATCACGAGCAAAACTAAAAGAAATAATAAGAAGAGCTACAAGTAAGTTTAAAGAAGCATATATAAAAAATATAATTAGCGAAAAGACCGAAAGTCTAAAAGCAACAACCATTAAAATAACAAGAAGTAACACACAAAAGCTTCTATCAAGTGCCTCATTTTTAAACTACATTTTATCAACTCCAGCTTTAAGAAAAAGAATTGAAAATATTATTTGTGATAAACTTGATATTGTAATTGATGAAAATATTTTAAGTAGAATTATCCTAGCAACAACAAGAAAAAATTATAAAAATGAATTAACAAAAATTTTAGGAATCAAAAAGCCAAATGTTTATAATGAATTTGAAAAAGAAAAATATATAAGTCGTCTTGATAGAAACTTTGCACCAAAATTAAATAAATTATTCAGCGATGCAAGCAAAGAAGAAAAAGAACTTATTATCAAGATCTTAGAATACAAAGTAAAATGTAAACAAAGTAATTCTACGCAAGATAGTGAAGAATTTAATCGTATTAAACAGTTTATTAAAAGAGTCGATATGAGTCTTTTAGAAGAAATAAGTACTGTTATGTACAAAGCTAATGCATCTATTTCTATAAAAAATAACGAATTTATATTTGAAGTACCTAATCGTCTTACACAAGAACAAAAAGAAGAATGTTTAGAATATAACAAAACGTTAAAAAAACTACGTTCTATTCACAATGCTTTATATAATTTATATAAACAACAAGTATATATATTAAATAATTTTATGACTACAACAATTCCACTATCTCAAACAGAAGAAGATACATATGAAATTGATAAAGATAAATGGTTAGATAGCGAAAAAACAAAAACATTAATAGAAAATATTAATCTATCAGCTATAAATAGTCTTACACCTGAAGCATTTAAAGTACTAAAGAAATTTTTAATTGAAGATGGCCTACTTTGGGCATATCTAGCTGGTAATATCGATATAAATGAAATTACTAAAATAATTAATAACTTCAGTGCCATATATTCATGTGTTGATTTAAAAAAGATAACAATCGAAAATATTAGTGAAATAATAAAAAACGCTAATCTTTATGATTATATCGATGATATTTCTATAGCTCTTATAGGTTTAGACAGATTATCAAAAATAATTAATTATAATCAATTTTCAGGACTAGCTGTCACTACTGAAGACATCAAAAAAAGAATTAGAAAAGTTATCGATTTATGTATTAGATCAGAAAGAACAAGAACTAGTAGCTTACCATTTAATTGTGACGTAAAGCTGGCCGACTATTCACTTATGCGTTATCATAACAATGATCCTGAAGTATTCACATGTGGAGTTGATACTAAAACATGCTTCTTTGTTTCTGTAAATGAAAATGACTTTTTCTTCTTTAGTCTTTTACATAAAGATGGATATGTTATAAGAATAACTGATAAAAATAACAATTTAATTGCAAGAGCATCTTGTTTCAGAAAAAATAATATTTTAATGATTAATGGTATAAGATGTTTAAATAATAAAGTTATTCCTGAAAATCAAGAAGATTTAGAAAGTATGAAAAAAATTGTTGATTTAATTGAACTTATGGCTAAAAAAATGATTAACTTAACAACTAATAGTGATTGTCCAATAGATTATGTAGTTTGTAATAAAGCTGGTATTTTAGAAAATGATTATTTCAGTCAAAGATTCCAACCTGTTAATCCAGTGCTATTTAGGGAACCAATAAATATATATAGTGGATATCATTGGGACACATTTGTTCATTTATACGATAATGAAGAAGAACAATTTCTTCAAGAAGTATCAATAGAACCTAGTAAAAGTTTCACAACAGATTTTGGAGAACATTACCCTGCTTTGATGATTACTTCAAGAGACTACAAAGATTTAGTTTCTCCTCGTGATATAAGTTTACAAGATCAAGAAGATACATATGAAAGACCAAGAAATTATCCTGTAGAATATATCAAAGATGAAATAGACGAAAATATCTTAGCTCAAATTAATCGTCTTCGAGCATTAGCTTGTTTCACAGGTTCTAAAGAAGAACAAGAGCGAAAAAAAAGTGAATTCAGACTATTAAAAGATTCAAGCAATATAAAAAGTATTATCATAGGAGATGACTGGGCATCAATAACCTTACCAAATAATAACATTATAAATATATTTGCCAACGAAAGCAGACAATCATACCTAGAATTAGACTATTTTATGAAATATATCAAAGGAAAAAAATCTTCTAGTCAAACTAACGTACCAACTGATGAAATAGACGATATAAAAATATATGAATTAAATATTCCTAAAAAATAAAAATGCTAAACAACTATTCGTTTAGCATTTTTAAAATTTCTTCTTCTGGCATAAAACCTAAATTTTTAGATATCTCTTTTCCATCTTTAAAAACTATTAAAGTAGGAATACTCATAACTCCATATCTAGAAGCTACATCTGGTGATTCATCAACATCTATTTTTATTACATTGTTATTACCACTTACATTATCTAAAACTGGTTCAAGCATACGACAAGGACCACACCAAGTAGCAGAAAAATCTACCAACCAAGTCCCTTCTTTAACAAGAGAATCTAACTCTTCTTGTGTTTTTATTTTCTTTAACATAAATTCATCTCCTTTTAAATATTATGATTCATCATTTTCTTCAATACTCTTTATTTTTCCATTATCAATTAGTATTTGCAAATTATCTTTAGATATAACATTATACTTTAAAAGTATATCCATAGCTTTATTATTAAACTCATCCTTATCTTTTGTATCTTCATATTCTCTTGCCATTGCAGTTATTTCATCAACTGAATTTAAAACATTCCCAAACACGTTTTTTAAAACTGGAATATTTACTATATCATCAGCCAAAGATTCACCTACCGAAATATTCATAAAATTACAACCAAATTTAAATACAAAAATAGCAAAATACAAAATTATTATTGATTTCACAAAACCAACAAATGCACCTAAAATTTTACTTGGAACACCAATAAAAAAAATGAATGACAATAATCTTTCCACTAAACCTAAAACTTTTGCTACTAATTTTATAATGATTCTTAATAAAATAAAAGTTACAATAAAGGCAATAATTTCGTATATCACTATATTTAAAGAGGACATTCCTCTAAAAAGTCCTTCAAACTTAAAAAATGGTAAATGAGTGTACATCAAAATCGACAAAGGACTCTTAAGTATATAAGCACCAACAAACGCCCCAATAAATCCTAATAGTTTAATACTACTCTCTAAAAATCCTTTCTTATAACCAGAATAAGTTTCTAAAGCAACTATTAATATAATAATAATATCTATTAAGATAACTTTCCAATCTGAGAAATTAACTTCTAATAACATTATTCACTATCACACTCCTACCATCAATTATAGTATAATTTTAATGATTTTACTACAAAAATATGTTAAGATAACAAAGAGGTGTAACTATGAATAATAAATTTAAACCATCAACCATTGTATTTAAAGTTAGTGATAACATTAAAGAAATGATGATTAAACATTACGAAGATATGAAATGTGAAAAAACACCACCATATGCTATTTTCCAAGTTAAAGATTTCGATTGTGTAACAACTCTTTATGAATCTGGAAAAGTTATGTTTCAAGGAATTGGCGCAGATATCGAAGCTAGTTTCTGGACGGAACAAGAACGTGTATTAAATAATAAAATAATTGATACATCAACAAAAGAAAAAGAAAAGCAAGAAAAAGAAGAGAAAAAAACTTTTATTAATGAAGCATCTGTCGGGTCTGATGAAGTTGGAACTGGAGATTATTTTGGTCCACTTGTTGTTACTGCATCATATGTATCAAAAGAAAATATCGCCTATATGCAAAATTTAGGAGTTCGTGATTCAAAAAAGTTAACCGATGAGAAAATAATAAAAATAGCTCCTGAACTTATTAAAAAAATACCACACACAACAATTATTTTATCGAATAAAGAATATAATGATTATCATAGTACAGATATTAATATGAATAAAATAAAAGCAATTTTGCATAACAAATGTCTATTATCATTAATAAAAAAAGATAATATTAACTATTCAAAAATTGTAGTCGATCAGTTCGAACCGCCTAAAAATTACTACGCTCATATAAGCAAAGCTCCTGAACGTGTAACAAACATAACTTTTATGACAAAAGCCGAAGATCAATGCATGAGCGTTGCAGCATCATCTATCATTAGTAGATACATTTTTTTGAAAGAAATAAAAAAACTAAGTGAACGTTTTAACATTGAAATCCCACTTGGTGCTTCTAATTTAGTTGATGAGGTTGGAACTACATTAATAACAAAATATGGTAAAGACATATTAAAAGACATAGCAAAACTCAATTTTAAAAATACAGAAAAAATAAACGAAATTATAAAGACAAGAAATTGATTCTTGTCTTTTTATCTACAGATATTTAATATAAACATTTCAAGAGCTAACTTGTTACTAATCTTGCCTCTTTTAATTTTATAATCTAAATCACATAGCAAAACTAAATAATCTTCTAATTGTTTTTCTTTAAAAGAATAACTATTATTTATCAATTTATCAATTTGAAAATCATAATTTATCCCAATTATACTCATCATTTCTTTTTTAGTCTTGTTTTTTATCATCTTTTTTACTAATAAAGTATTTCTAATTTCTTTTGCCAGCATACTCATCAACATAATTGGCTCAACTTTTTGAATCATTAAATCGTCAAATATTTTAAAAGATTCTTTAATATCCTTACTTATAACAGTATCAATAAATTTAAAATTATTATCTTCAATATTATGACTTAATATATTAGATACATCATTCATTTTCACATTACAACCTTTACCATAATAAAGTTTTATTTTATCCACTTCATTCATAACTAAATCATAATTGTTTTGACTATTATTCACTATATAATAAGCTGTATTAGTATCAATCTTATAACCATCTTCTTTAAAACATTTTTCTAATCTTGAAACAATTTCTTTAGGTTTCAAATCATCTAACTGAATTAATTTATATCTATCTTTAATTATTTTGCATATATTCTTTTTCCCATCAATTTTTCCATTTATAACAAATATTAAAACTGTATTAACATTAGGTTCTTCCAAATATTTAATCAATTTATTATCTTTTTTAGATATTGTTTCCTCCCCACTACTTTTCTTCTTAGAACTACCAAATATATTAGCATTTTTAACAACAATATATTTTTTTTCATCAAATAAAGAAAAATATAAAGCTTCCTCAAGTACATCATCTATCGCTACTGCATTTAAATCAAAACTAGTATAAGGATTATTTTTTATTATTTTCGAAAGCTCATCTTCTAATAATCGATAACTATTCGCACTTATTAAATATACAGAATCCATATTTATCACCTACGCACTATTATAACACAAACAAAAAGAAAGAAGATGAATCTTCCTTCAATTTATATTAAACATTAGCTAATGATATTATATTTTATGGCTTATATTCATTATATGTTACACCATTTTTCTTTATCACAAATTCTATAGTCCCTGATGTCTGAGTATTTAAATACTTAATTTTATACTTATTTAATGTAGAAATCGTCTCGCTACTAGGATGATTAAATCTATTACTTCTTCCACTACTTATAATTCCAAAACGAGGATTAACGTTAGAAATAAAATATTCACTACTACTAGTTTTGCTACCATGATGACTTAACTTTAAAACGTCTATATTTGACAAGCTATATTTATTTAACAAATCATCCTCAGCCTGACTAGTAGCATCTCCTAAAGATAATATTGTCGTATCATAAATTTTCATATAAGTTAAAACACTATCTGCATTTTCATCATTATATTTTTTATAGTTTAAATACTGTAATTCTAATCCTTGTGCTTTATAATTTCTATTTTTTATTAATTTCAATGCTATTTCTTCATATTTTGAAACATTACCATCATTTATTTTTAAGAAATCTATATTTATACTTTTATAAATATTCATAACTTCTTTCGCATGATCCTCATCCCCGTGGCTTAATATCAAAAGATTAATTTTTTTAATCCCTTTTGATTTAAGAAAACTAACAATTCCATCACTAACATTATATTCTCTTCTCTTCATCCATTCTTCCTTATAAAAACTGCTAGCACCACCTGTATCTATTAATATAACATCCTTTCTATTAGGACTTATTATCAAAGAAGAATCTCCCTGTCCTACATCAAAAAAATACACATAACCATTAGAATCAAAAGATGGTAAAAATATATCAATAATAATTATTATAGGCAATAAATAAAGCATTATTATACGTTTTTTATAAAATACAAAAAACAAAATTACATAAAATAAAACAACTTCAATTAAATTAAAATCTAAATATAAAATAAACAAATCCACTCTACTAATAAAAGCACTCACATATTCCATAACCATTACAAAAAAATCAAATACAACATAAAATAATGGAAATATAAAACTTAATAAAGATAATGGATAAACAATTAAACTAACAAAAGGAATAAAAACCATATTGTAAAATACACTAAGTAAATTAATCTCATAAAAATTACACAGCGATATCGGCAAACTAAATAAAAAAGCTACTAAACTCAATTTAAAAGAACCACGTATCTTATTAAAATCATTTATAAAATCTTCTGCAATGGCAATTCCTATAACTGTCATAATCGAATATTTAAATCCAACATCATATATGATTCTATAATCATATATAACCAAAAGAAAAACAACCACTAACAAAACCTTCAAAGTACTCAATTTAATATTAAAAATTTTATTGATACTATTTAATATAAAAAATAAAATACATCTTTTTATTGAAGAAGGAAAACCAACAATAAAACCATAAACAACTAATACAAAATCAAGCAATAAATATCTCCATTTTTCATTTAGTCTTTTTAAAATCGATAATATTATTCCACTTAGCATACCAACATGCATACCTGATAAAGCAAATAAATGCGTAACTCCAATCTTTTGATAAGTATTATAAACATCTTTATCTATTAAACTTTTATCTCCTAAAATAAAAGCTTTCATATAACCTGTTTTATCAATCTTTAAAATTCTCTCGGAAATAATATTCTTAACACCATATATAAAATTAGTTTTACTATCTATTACCTCTATCTTATCTATATCTAAAGTATAATATATACCTTTATATTTCAAATATTCATTATAATTAAAATTATTAGGTATAGTATTATTACTAGGTTTATTTAAATTACCCCAAACCCTAACTTTAACTCCATATTTTAACTCTTTATCAAGTCTTTTAAGTTCCTCCAAATTATCTATATAATATGAACCAACCAAATTTTCAACCCCATCAAATTCTAGAGCAACTTTATTTCCATCTATATTTTTCCCTTTAATCACTAGAGTAAAAATATTAGTGTCTTCTTGATATATACTTTCATATTTATTAAAGTATTCCCTAATTCCCACGTAAATCAAACTAAATATCACTAGTATTAAATAAAAGATTTTAGAGTGTAATATTGTCCTTAATTTTATTATAAGCCTGTTCTCCTATTCCAGAAACATTCATTAACTCTTCCAATGTCTTAAAACCATTATTTTCATTACGATATTCTATAATTGCTATAGCCTTAGCTTCACCAATTCCATTTAATGTCATAAGTTCTTCTTTAGACCCTTTATTTATAGAAACCTTACTAATATTAGTACCATCTTGTTTATTATTAGTGTTATTTTCTCCACCAGAAACAATTACACTATTTCCTTCACATTTTTTTATATCTTCACTATTAACTTCACAAATTTGACTTCCAGAATTATTCATTTTATTAACTTCAGAATTAGTGTAAATAGTTAAAACCATTTCATCAGACACCTTTTTGCTTAAATTAATATATTTAGTAGAAGCACCACTTTTTAAACCTCCAGCAAGTTTTATAGCATCATTTATTATGCTCCCTTCATTTAATCTATAAACACCAGGATTCTTAACAGCTCCTTTAATATCAATTGTAAACACTTTAGGTAAATCTTCGGCTTCAACGTTTTCTTCATCAGTTTTTTCAATATTTGAATCTTTTTCTACAAAAGAAACAACATTATCACTAGGACATACACATTCATCAGAAAAGAAAACATCTTTTACAAGAAGCCCCATAATAATCAATAATAAAATAATAATTATAATATTTAAAACTTTACTTATTTTAGAGTCATCTAAAAATTCCATATAAACCTCCCTTCACTATATTTATTATCTATTCATAACCAAATTTCCTTCTTTTTTTTCAAAAAAATTTTTTATACCTAAAAAAATAACAAAATTCTTTTTTTAAACAAAAAAACATCTATATTTATATAGATGCCTAATATCATAAATTTTCAATTTTCTTCTTTATTTTATCTTCTTTATTCTCTACATTAATTCTTTGGACTATAAATAAAGCAATTATAACACACAAATTATAAGAACCACCATAGCTCAAAAAAGGTAATGGAACTCCTGTCAAAGGAATTAGACCTAAAACACCAAGTAAATTAACTAATATATGTGCAAGTAAATACGCAAATATTCCATAAGCCAAAATACTGTTTCTTAAATTCGAAGTTTCTTTAGCTATACTAAGAATTAAAAACAATATAATAAAGTATCCTGTTACAACCAGTATTCCAACAATTAGTCCCAGTTCCTCACATATTATTGGAAAGATAAAATCAGTATGTGCCTCTGGTAAATACAAGTACTTTTGAGTACTATTACCTAGCCCTACTCCCCATAATCCTCCATTATGAATTGCAATATAACCATTGCAAACCTGATAACCAGTATCATCACTATACCTTTGACATGGATTTGTATAATTCAATATACGACTAACTTGATAAGATTGAAGTATACTCTTTCCCAAAAAAGTAACAGCTAACAATAATACTACAACCCCAAATCCAATTATCTTATAAACTGTCCTTTTATGTCTTTTACCAATTGGTAATGAAAAAAATATTAAGGCTGTAATAAAAAATATAATAAACGCTCCACCAAAATCTGGTTGCATAGCAATAAGTATAAATATAATTATCGCTATTATAATTGGATATATTAAATTCCATAAACTAATCTTCTTTTTAGAAGCCATTCTATGGTAATAAACAGCTAAATAAACTATCAAAACAATCTTTGCTAATTCTAACGGTTGAAAATTAGCAAATCCCATTTCGTACCAACTCTGTGCCCCTCCTGATATACTTCCAGCTATAAAGATAAATCCTAACAAAAAAAGTATACCAAACATAGCAATCTTGCTACCATATCTATATAGTTTAGTAGGTATATGCAACACTACTATTCCTACTCCATATCCTAATATAATCCACATTAGCTGCCTTATAAAAAAATAATTAGTAGGAACTTGATACCTTAAAACTGCTGCCACACTAGACGCAGAAAATATCATCAGTAAACCAAACACAGAGTAAATAATCATTAAAGTTAATAAAAGAAAATTCATCTTAGAAAATACTTTCTTCATTTTTATTCACTCCTATTATAATAATAGCATATAAATCCAGTCATAAAAAGTTAATTAAATTTTTTAAATAAAATTAATGTCAAAATTGGACACATTCTAATAAACTATATTAGATACGTAAAGGAGGTTATTGTATGTATTATTATGGTAATAATGGTTACTATGGTAACTATAACGCCGCTCCTGCTTGCGGTGGCTATGTTGGCTACACTAATGGTGGCGGTATCGGTGCTGCAATATGGATTGTTTTATTTATACTTTTAGTAATAATAATTGGCGCTGGTTGGAACTGGAATAATAATTAATTAAAATAATAGTAGTTTCCTAAATTATGATATTAGAATTAATTTTCTAATGTCTTTTTTCTTGTTTAATTTGTCTTTTTCTTATTTTTTTGATAAAATGTATGTCGTTGGTGATAAATATGAATAAACTACCTAAAGAGTTACCTAATATTGAAATATTAGAAGAAAAAGATAAAAGATTAAGAATGAAGAGTAAGGATGTGACATTCCCTCTTCCTGACGAAGACATAAAAAGAATTCATGATATGATGGATTATTTAGAAATGTCTCAAATAGAAGATATTCGTGAAAAATATGATTTACGTGCTGGTATGGGACTAGCTTATATTCAACTTGGTATAGCTAAAAGAATATTTGTTATTGTATATGAGGTTGAAGAAGGAAAATTTGAACGTTATGTTGTAGTAAATCCTAAAATAAAAAGTACTTCTGAAGAAATGGTTTATATTGCGGAAGGAGAAGGATGCTTAAGTATCAATCGTCCTACCGAAGGAATCGTACCTCGTCATGCTAGAATGCGTCTAACTGCATTTAATGAATATGGCGAAGAATATGATCTTCGTATTCGAGAAGAATTATCAGTAGCTTTTCAGCATGAATTAGATCATTTAGATGGAATACTATTTACAGATAAAATAGATCCTAAAAACCCATACAAAAACCAAAACAAATATCGTTCTATTTAAAAAATCTGCACTAAATAAAAAGTGCAGATTTTTTTTATTCAAATAAATAAATCTAGTAATAAAAAAAATAAATATTATAAAATCTTAAAATTAGACCTACTTTAGTTTAACAAATCAATTTTTAAATATCTTTTTCTGAACTGATACACTTTCAAAAAAAGTTTTATCATCTTCATTTTTAAAAAGTAAATTATAACTATTTATTAATTCCTTTATTTCTTCATAATCATATCTTTTAAACGCTCTTCCATCTTCAAAATAATATAACAAATTACCATTTAAATCTATAATATACAAATTAAATAATTCAAATCCATTAACATCATCTTTATACAATAAAATATCTCTTAAACTTATATCCCCCAATATTCTATGTTTAAATTTAGATAAAAATTGCTTATTCTCACAAATACAATCTTTTAATTTAAAGCCATATATTCTATTCAAAGTATTCATTCTATAATCAATTTCTTCTAGTGTTACATCCGCACTATTTTTCTTTAATCTTCGCAATTCAATTTCATAATCGTAAAGAATATTACCTATCATTATAGCTTTTTCATTATTAATATCTAACATCCTATTCACATTTAAAATAGCATTATATAACTTTTCTTTATTATATTTTATATAAGATAAATCAGTATAATAAACACTCTCCAAGTAAAAACCAGTTAACGAAAAACCAAACTTAACATTACCTAAATCAGAAATATTATAACAATCTTTCTTCATCTGATTAAAACCAAAAAAAGTTCCATCAGCACTTAACATCATTGAGTTAATTCTTAACTCCACTTTCATATGAGTAAAAAAATCACCAGACAAATTAGCATCAATATTATACATTTTAAGTAATTTATAATATATAATTGCAAAAGTAATACATATAACTTCATTATTTAAATCATTGACCTCATAAAACTTTGGAATATTATTAATATTATGATTAATTATATAATCACTACTATAAGAGACAACTCTACATAATATAATATAAAGAGCTATTGCTACCTCTAACTCTGATAAATCTTTTTTAGGTAAAAAATCACCCACAACTTTTAAAAGATTCACATCTAATTCATTACTTGTTGTTATATTATCTAAATAACATTTTTTAAAATGACACCTAAACTTTTCCGCACTAAAAAAAGCTTCTGCCTCTAAACCATAAAACAATTCATCTATATTATTTTTAAATTTTCTCAAACTTTCTTTACCATCACTATAATAATATGACTTAAAAAAATAAATATAAAATTCTTTTTTGAAACTCGCATTACAAAGAGTTGAATAAAAAATATTAAATTCATCTAATATATTGTCACCCTGATAACAATTCAAAAAACTAAAAATTAGACACAAATTATTAATTTCATTAGAGGAACAAAGATTAGTAAAATAAAAATTAAAATCTTTTTCATTTAACATCATACTCTTTAAAGCTAAGCAAATTTTTCTTTTATTAAAGTAAAACTTTTTTCTACTAAATCTTTTTATTTTTTCTTTTAAAATACTACTCACTTTTTCCATAACTTAATCCCTGATAATAACTATTCAACCACATACAAAAAACTAGGATACACCTAGTTCTCATTGCTAACCTTATCTAAAACAGCATTTATAATTTTTCGAACATTATCATCACTATATTTTTTTGCTAATTCAACAGCTTCATTTATAGCTACTATATTTGGTGTATCTTCCTCATATAGAATTTCATATAATCCCATTCTTAAAATTGCAGCTCCTGTTTTATCAATTCTGCTAATTGACCAATCTTTCATATGAGAATTAGCTAGTTCATCTAAAGATTCTAAATGTGTAATAACTCCATAAACTATATTTCTAACAAATTCATTATCTACTTCTAAATTTTCAGAAATTAAGTTTTCTACACTAAATTCCACATTATTGTTTTTTAATATATCAATTTGATATAAAATTACCATTGCTTTTTCTCTTAATTCACTTCTAGTTTTTCCCATAAGAAACACCTCTTTCACGATTATAACATAAACATTTTATTAAAGAAACACTTTTTTATAATAAAGAAAAAACTACAAATCATATTTCTTTTTTAACAGATTCATTCTTTCGCGACTAATTAAACCTTTGTAACCCTCTTTGATTTTCATAAGTAAATCTCTAAATTGCATATCATTCATTTTACCACTTTTATAAATTGAATTAACTGGCAAAACTTCTAAACAAAAATCCTCATTTATTTGATCTTTTAAAACTACCACAACATCATCTTGATTACCTATAATTATAACATATTCTTTTTCATCAAAAAATTTTGTTTTAACTATAACACCAGAATCAAATTTATATTTTCTTTGTTTTTTTCCTTCTCTAGTCGTATGGCTTTTCAAATAAGCTTTTTTTATTTTTCTAAATTCTTCAGTTTCTTTTGCATTAGCAACAAACAAAACTACATAATTTGTATCTTTCTTAGAAATCATACAATTACTTCTAAAGTCAGAGTAAAACTCATTTTCTTCAATTTTAAAAGATGCCATCTGCTCATTACATAAAGAATCTACTTTTACAATAAGCCATTTATCTCCTTCTTCACCATATACATAATATGTTTTTTCATCTTCTATATTTTTTATTATACATCCTATTTTAACATTTTTATATTTATCCAAATTTTCAAGATAATTTTTTCTTCTAACTTTAATAATATTCATCGTCTTTAAATCAGTAACAAAATTAACTAGATAAGCAGAATCTAAATTGTCAAAAGTAATAAAATTGTCTATATCGTAATAATAATCCACACCATCAACAGAAAAAACGTAATTTCCGTTCTGAGTGCTTAAAGGTAAACAATCAAACTTTTTCTCTTTACAATTAACAATTAAATAAAAGCGTCCCTTTAAATTTATTATATCAGTAGTTTCAAAATGAACATCAGTATTTTCTAAACCAGTCTCAAAATATAAACATTTACGTAATCCAACACTTATCTTTTTATTCAATTTTTTTCTATCAATCAAAGTAAGACTATCAATTACTTCAACTAATTGATTTTCAGAAATTGAAATAATTTTATTAGTGCGAATGTAAGTATTTTTGTCAAGAAAGTCACCATACATTGATGCATCCAAAAGAATAGTATCCTGTTTAAAGAAAACTTCTTCAGGAACTCTACCAGTTGCATAAAAACATAACAAATTTTCTTTGTCCCTTCCAACAACTATAAAAGGTCCACATCGATGTCCTTCTGGTATTTTTTCTTTTTCAACTTCATTATTGTATCTCTTAGCCCATATAATTGTGCCATAATCAATATCTAAAAAACTTTTATTATTCTCTCTTATCGTTTCGACATTAGAAACTAGTTTAAAATCAAAATCACTTCTATTTCTAGAAATTAAAAATAAACTTTTAAATTTATTAACAATAACTTTCCAAATCTCCATTACACACCCCATACTAAAAAGATAAAAAGCTACATTTTTCTATTAAAACCTTTTTCTTCATTCTCTTGATTTTGCCTTTGAATTTCCATCTGATGACGTAATTCTTCTATAAAAGATTTTTGTCTAAGTAAATTAGCCCTTTTTTCTTCATTTTGCTTTTCTCTATCTTTTTTTACATCCATTTGTGTTCTACTAACTTGTTGAACTCTCCCAATTCCGTAACCATAAGGTAAATCTCCTGGCTTTCCTGTACCCTTAAGCATAATTACATCTCCTTTAAAATGTTTTGTTATTATATTAATACATTTTCTAACTTTAAACAATAAATTATTAATTCTTTTTCAATACATCAACTAAGATTCTTTCTATTTCTTCTTTTACTAAAATATATTTTTTAATATTTTGCTTTTCACCATCCCTAATTCCTCCAATATACAAATCCTTTCCCTTTAGATTAATCAAAGTATGTAAAATACAAAAATGCTCATCTTGATATGCAGATGACTCAATTAAATTCTTAAAATTATCATCATACGTATCCACACAAATAAAATACATTATCTTAGTATATCTTTTTTTATTTAATTTATTTTTATATAAATATTCTACAAAATCAATCAATTGATTTTCACAATATAATTTCAAGAATTCATCACTTATATTTTTTAAATTAATAATACAATAAACAAATTCTTCATTCTTGTGTAATATATAATAATTAACTTTATAATCCGAATTAAAAAACTCTCCCTTTAAGTCTATCTTACCAATTTGTTTAACAATCAATTTACAAATATCATCATAACTCAAGTTATCTATTCTATAAATATAAGGCTTTGCTTTACTATAACTATCATCTTCCGCTATCAAACAAAAAAAGCTAAATAAATAAAATAAAACAAATGCACTCATAAAAGTTGAGCAATAAGACATACAATAAATTGTCTTCATTTTATAATTACTAAGAGACAAATTAGACATTTTATATAAAATTGGCGAAACAACAAGTAACAATATTGCCATCCCAAAAATAATAAACTCTAAAGTAGCTATTTTACTATATTTATCTTTTTTTATAATCTTTTTGATTTCACCATTAAATATAAACATATTAGCTAAAAAACCAATTACACATATTATAATATTTAAATAAAATAAATTATCAAACATCTCCAATATTTGACTAGAAACATATTTATTTTCTACAGAATATTCAAATTTACTCCATATAACCATCAAAGTTCCAACAAACAAAATAAAAATGCTTACAAAAACACCATAAAATAACGCATTATAAATAAATTTTCTTAACTTTTCTTTATTTAAAATATTACGCATATAACATATACTCCTCAAATTCTATCTTTAATATTATAACACAAAAAAACTATTCTTTTATTGAATAGTTTTTACTTATAACTACATTTTACCTTTTTTCGTTAAAACTGGTTCTTCTAAACTTTCTTTAACAGATTCGTTATTATTAAAAATATAATTAAGTTTTTTACATATTTCAGCAATTTTTGACAATTCTTCTTTAGAAGTTAGTTTAGATAAATCAATCTCTTCTTTTTTCTTTTCTTCCATTTTTAAAACCTCACTTACCAAATGCTACAGAGCCTGACAACATCTTTTCATTTATATAATCTTGATAAATAATATAATTCAATCTTTGACAAGATTCAATAATTTTTTTACTAACATCATTAACTAAAAATTCTGCTTTTAAATTATTTTCTTCACTAAACAAACAAAAACGAGTCCTATCTAAAGCATCAGCATCACGAATAACAGTTGCCATTCTATAAAGTCTTTCCTTATCATTATCATCAAAATTATATTTATTAAATAAACCACTAATATATTTCAAACTAGGTAACGCGTGTGCTTCGATCAAAAATTTAACTTCATTTGAATTAATAGTATTCGGACATTCAACATATGCACCATATTTTACAGCTCCTACCTCTCCATGATTATTACTTACCGAATCGCTTGTACGACCAATATCATGATAAATAGAAGCTTCAATAATTGTTTTCACATCATTATCACTAAGTCCAATAGAATTAGCAATATATGTCGCAAATAATGAAACATTATTTGCATGTGTTGCACCATGTATTTCAGAACAATTTAAATATAAATCTTCCCTTATTTCAATTTTCTTATTTAAATAAGAATAATTAGGCATTTTCAAAATTTGAGAATAAAAATCAATAAGAGATAATTGTTGAGGTAACTCTCCATAATTCTTCATTTTTTTAGAAATTAAATTCAAAGGATTTGTTTTTTCAGCCACATCAATCTCCAAGAATGCATTTTCATAAGTATTATTTTTATATTCACCATCCACAGTTTTCCCTTTTCTTATTGACCTTATAACTTCCTGCGGATTATTTGCTTTTCCCAAATAACTACTTTCATTAATGAAATTATTTTTAGCATAATCCTTAATATCCATCATTGCAAAGCTCTCCTCTAGTTGATAAGAAAGCTTAGTAAAATTAAAATTTCTCTCATCAAAAAAATACTTTTTGTCAACTTCATCGGCTGTAACAAATCTAGCATGAGCTAAACATTCTACATCATGAATAATATTTATAATTTCCTGTAATTCAATTAAATTAAAATTGTATATAGTATTCAATTGATTTCTTTGGATAATTTCATTAACCATTTCTTCATTAATATCCTTTTTATCTTGTAAGAATATTAATAATTTAATTTTATCAATTGTACTCTGTTCATATCCTTTTTGATTCAGCATTTTTTCTGCTTTATTAATAGACGACAAAACATTCTTTTGTGAAGCACCATCCATATAAGAACATCTTTGATATTTTATTACATCCAGTACCATATTAATATCAATATTATGCATTAATCTCTTTTCTAAAATCATTAAAGAATACAAAAATTTATTAGCTATATATCTATTATTATGAGGAGAATTATTTACATAAATATTATCTTCTTCTAACTCTTTAAGTTTAGCAGATAAAGTCTTCATATCAACTTCATTTAATAAAATATCCAATATTTCCGCATTATCAATAAAATACTCTGCTTCATAAATTGAACCAATTTCATTAAAACGTTTTAAACATTTATCATCTTCTATTTGTGAAAATGCCACCAACAAATTTCTTAATAATTGGCTATCATTATCCTTATTTAAATTAAGAATTTGCATTTTCTTTTTTAATTTATCAAATTGACTTCTAAATATTAAAGAAATTCCTGAATCACCATTTTTTCTTTCTTCTTTAATAGCATTATCTATCTCATTATATAACAATAAAGATTCTTCTATTAATCCTTGCTTTCTTAAATCAATAATTTTCGAAATCATTGCATCTATAATATATTTTTGAAAATCAGAATTAAAATACTTATCATTAATTTCATCAGCATATGTATTACCAATTCTATTATTAACAAAAGATACGATTAATTCTTTAGCTTGTCCTGGTTCATAATCCTCTATCAACTTCGCTACTTTCTTATTCATTAAATCATATTGATATTTAGCTATTTTCAATCTTTCTACTACAATAACAGGCAATGCTTTACCATTTTTTCCAAGTTGAATTGCTGCCTTTACAGTAGATTCATATATACTTTTTTCAGAATCTGTTAACTTATTAAAATCGTTACAAAAAAATACCGCATAAGCTGGCTCTTTTTTAAAAGAACCTCCACTTGTTAAATTTCTACGTTCAAAAACCATTTCATTATGTGTATGCCTTGTCGCATTAACCATTCCTCTTGGTGTACAAAATCTAGTATTCATTTCACGTGAAGTATTAAATTTTGTATTAGCAGTTGCAGATCCAATATCATAGGGAGCAGATAACAATAAAGAATCAGGATCAAATTCGTTAAAACCTAAGCATGCATGACAAATTCTTGCTGTACC
Organism: uncultured Bacilli bacterium; assembly: GCA_910584655.1. Taxonomy (GTDB): domain Bacteria; phylum Bacillota_I; class Bacilli_A; order RF39; family UBA660; genus Coprovivens. Next base: position 291,621 of record CAJUBJ010000001.1, on the reverse strand, counting down.
TAAATTATCATTTTTCAAGTAGCTACAACAAAATCCATGCGACTGAATCAAATCAACATTCCAACTAGCATAATAATCATCTGGTTCTTCATGTTCTGAATAAGCCCCAAGTGAAGTCATTATAAGTGAAAACTCTTTCTGCTCATCACCAAGACCAATTGGACTATAAAATTCAACAGATATTTCTCCATCATTTGACGGAACATACATAACCTTACCTTCAGTATTCGTTTGTATATTAAAACTTTTAGAACCTAATTTATCATCTGTATTTACCTTATACAAAGTTTCATTATATAATTTCAAAAATTCTCTTCTAATCTCAGCATCTAAATTAATAATTAATTCCGAACTAACTTTTAATTTAGGTGTATTATTATATATATCTTTTAATATATCTATAGAGTTACATTCAGAAACATTTTTAACAAACTTTAAAATATTTTTTAAATCTTCATTTTTACTAAGCTTACAAAATTGTTCTAAATCACTGCAATAGATCGAATATATTCTTGAAAACTCTTTATAATCTATTCCCAAAATACACAATGCATTTAATTCTTTATACTTTTCAATATCTTCGCTTTTTTCTAATTGTTTAATTAAATAATCAAGTTTATCATCATAAGCTTTTAAATCTTCATATGTTTTAATCTTCAAGAAATTATTATGAACCATCATTCTTGTTAGTAAAGATATCTCATTAATATCCAATACTTTATCTGCTAAATCGTCAATTAAATCTATATAATCGTAAATATTATTTAATATTCTATCTAATAAATCAATCCAGTTTATTGACGAAGAAAAAGACATCATATCTTTTATAACTTTTAACTGATTAATTGACAAAGAACATAATTTAGATGAAACAATTTTATTAGCACCTAAAATTTCAATTTTATTTGTACTTAAAAACGAAAATTTTTCATCAAACAAACGATAATCTAAAGTACTTAAAATCTCACTATTAACTTTTTTTAAAGCCTCAAATCGTTTTAAAAAAACATCAAAAGGCATATTTAAATTATCAGCTGCTTTTTGTAATAATATCTCCTGTATCAAAGGAAAATCGGGCACATTAACAAGATTATTAAATAATGTTGAAAAAGATTCATTCTTTGCGTCAAAATCTTTAATACAACTAAGCCAAGCATCAATAACATCCTTATTATCTTTAAACTTATCATACAAATATGTAAAAGGAATATAACCATTATCAAAAGCAAATCTAATTAAATTAACATTCATTTCTAATGTATAAAATATCTCAATAACTCTAGGTATATTTCTAAGTAATTTATGTGCAAATTCCTCATCTTTAAAATATTCACCTATAAGATTTTGATATCTATAAACAATAGCTTCAAATTCACTATTTTTAAACAAATTATCAGCCATTTTATAAACTATATCTTTATTTAAAAACAATTCCTTTTCCATATCAGTTAAAGAACTTTCTCTAAAAACATACTTGCATATAAAAGACAAATCATTTTCTATCAGATAAGATAACAAAGGTTCTTTCTGCCACAAATTTTTAGAAGACTTTATATATTGCTTTATCGGCTCAAAAGAAGATGAAATATACAAGTTTAACAATTCTTCTCCACTCATATCATTAATTTTTGTTTTAGCAGCCTCTAAATCAAGAAGTGAAGTTGAAATCTTATTTTGATCAAAAATCTTATTCAAAATATTATATATATTTAAGTCATTATTATTCTTAACATATTCATCAACCATCATATTCGCAAAAAGACTTACATTATATGTATCATTCACAATTAAATAATTTAAAATATCAATCTTTTGTTCAAAACTTAATTTTTTTATTAATTCTCCTGCATTATAACAATTTTTAGCTAATTTAGGTTTTATCAATTCAGCAACCTCATCACTTGATAAATACTTAAATACATTTACAAACTCATTAATATATGTTTTATCATAAAATATATCAATCGCTTCTATTAATTTTTGATGAGACTTAAAACTATCAAAAAGAACATCTAATTCTTCAAAATTCATATAGCATACAGAATTCATCATATATTTTATTTTAGCTTCATCTGTCAAATTAATCATATATTTATAAATATCATAATATGACAACAGCAAACCATTTTTATCCAGAGTAAAATAACTATCAAAAATAATTTCCTGTTCCTGAACCGAAAAAGTCTTAATTGCTTCTTCAAAAAGTTGCATATTATTTAACAAATAATAAGTAGTTAATAAAGGTGCATCTTTCAAATGTTTCCTTATAAAATTAAGATTTTTTCCTTCAAAAACATATGAACAAACATTATATTTTTCAAATTCATCTTGAGAACTCAATATTTCATTATTTTGAATCATATGAATTACTTTTGATGCGGTTTTACTATTTAACTTTCTTAAATCTAAAAGAAACTTTTTTTCATGAATAAGTTCTCCTACCCCATCACTACTTAATATTCCTATTTTTAAGATATTACTTTTACCAGAGTTTAAATCTTTCTTAATACTTTCAATTAGCTTTTTTTCTATTAAAGATATCTGCATAAACTCACCCTCTATAATAATTAAATTATAACATAAAAAAGAACTATTCTTCTACTTTAAAAAATAGTTCTTTAATTTCTTTTTTCTTACTAAACTTTATTAATCCTTTAGTAATACTATAAAAATCATTTAATCTTTGTAATTCTTGATCATTTTTACTATATTTAATCAAAGAATCTTTATCAACTTTTTTCTTCAAAAAGAATGGCTTAAGTAATTTTTCCTCAGGAGAATATCCTTCTATTTTCACACGATACCACGAACCAACACCTTCCATATATTCATATATCATTCCTGGTATTTCATAATCACTATAATACCTTTCAAGAACCTTCAAAAAGGTTAAATCAAATTCCATCAAATCACAATTCTTATCTTTTCTTGTATCTTTCAAAATAACATCATTAAAATTATTAGTTTCAATAATAACAATTTCCTTATCTTTCTTAAAAACCTTAATAATAACTCTTTCTTCCTTAATTATATGTTCCTTCAATAAAGAAGCATATACATTAAAGTGCATCAAATCACTTATTCCATAAAAATATTCACTATTATACATTATTTTTTAGATAACTCCTTTAATTCATAAAGTAAATTAATAGCATCCATAGGTGTACACTTTAATGGATCTATTTCTTCTAATTTATCTAAAACAGGAGAAGACTCATTATCCTGAACATCAAAATTAAATGTAACTTGTTCACTCGTCGTAACTAAAGCTTCTTTACTGCTTCCTTCATAATACTTTAAAACTTCGGAAGCTCTTCCTAGTATTTCCTTTGGCATTCCTGCTAACTTAGCAACGTGAATTCCATAACTTTTATCAACCGAACCCTCTTTTACTTTATGTAAAAATGTCACATTTCCATCCTTTTCATAAGCTTCAACATGAACATTTTTTATACCACTAAGTTTATCAAGTGCCGTCAATTCATGATAATGGGTACTAAATAAAGTTTTACACTTTATCTTATCATTTACATATTCCAAAATAGCTTGAGCAAGACTCATTCCATCATATGTAGCTGTCCCACGCCCCAATTCATCAAACAATATCAACGAATCTCCTGTTGCGTTAACCAATGCATTCTTAGCTTCCATCATCTCAACCATAAAAGTTGATTCGCCACTAACTAAATCATCAGACGCTCCAATTCTGGTAAAAATTTTATCAAATATCGGTAGCTTAGCACTTTTTGCCGGAACAAACGATCCCATCTGAGCCATTAATATTATAATAGCAAGTTGTCTCATAAACGTTGATTTACCACTCATATTAGGTCCAGTAATTAAAAAAGTATTTGTCTCTTCATCCATCATACAATCATTAGATACATATTCCTTTTTGCTTACTCTTTCTACAACAGGATGTCTACCTTCAACAATTTCTATCCTTCTAACATCAAGTATCTCAGGTCGAACCAAATTATACTCATCAGCAACAGTAGCTAAACTTATTATTGCATCAACACTCGCTAAATCTCTTGCAATAGCCTTTAAATTGAATATTTCTTTCTTTATCTCCTCTTTAATCTCCATAAATAAATTATATTCAAGCTCAACTATCTTCTCTTCAGCATTTAATACTAAAGCTTCTTTTTCTTTAAGCAAAGGGCTTATAAACCTCTCGCAATTAGTTAAAGTTTGTCTTCTTTCATAACCATATTCATCCTTTACCTGATCACACTGTCCCTTACTTACTTCTATATAATAACCAAAAACTTTAGTATAACCAACTTTCAAAGTTTTAATACCAGTTCTTTCTCTTTCCTGTTCCTCTAAACTAGCAATAAAATCTTTTCCTCCACTACGAATACTTTTTAATTCATCTAACTCAGCATTAAAACCATCTTTAATTAAATATCCCTCTTTTAAACCAATAGGTGGTGTTTCATATATTCCTCTTTCAAGTAATTCAAAAAGCTTAGATTCATCACTAAATTCATATTCGAAACCTAACTGCTTAATCTTTGCATCTATACTAGGTAATACTCCTAAACTTCTCTTAATTTGTAGAACATCTCTAGCATTCAAATTACCACATATCGCTTTACCGCAAAGTCTTTCTAAATCATAAACTTCTTCCAATTCATGTGATAGCTCTTCTTTAACAATAAATTCTGTTCTTAAAGTCTCAATCATATCATAACGTTTCAAAATAGCATCTTTCTCTTTAAGAGGATTTGCAAGCCAATTCTTTAAACATCTGCTTCCCATAGCAGTTTTAGTTTTATCAAGTAACCATATCAAGCTATAAGTTCTTTCCTTTAATCTTAAAGTCTCAAACAACTCTAAATTTCTTACCGAATGTACATCCATTTCTAAAAATTCATCAGGTCTAACTATTTCCACTCCACTAATATGATCTAATTCTTTTAATTGTTTAACCACCAAATAATAAAGTAAATGCTTAATTCCAAGTATATATCTCATTTCTTTAATTTCTTTATATAAATATTCATATTTATTTTCTAAATATTCATTACTTATACTAACTTCTATTCCATAAGTATATTTTAAAAGATTAATAAGATCATTATTACTATTATCATATAAAATAACTTCTTTTAAATTCAAAGACAATATTGTATTGATTAATTTTTCTTGCGTTTTAGGAATTTCCATAATATACAAAGAACCAGTAGAAATATCACTATACGTAATAGTATATAGATTATTAAAATCTAAGACACTACCAATATAATTATTATCGTAATCTTTTAACATTTCATAATCTACAACAGTACCTTTACTTATTACTTGAACTACTCCCCTTTTAACCATTCCTTTTGCACTTTTAGGATCTTCTAATTGTTCACATATCGCTACTTTATATCCTTTACTAACCAACTTTTCAATATAAGGTTGAACACTATGAAATGGCACACCACACATCGGAATTCGCTCATCTAATCCACCATTTTTACTAGTTAATGTTAATTCCAATTCTCTACTACACAATATCCCATCTTCAAAAAACAATTCATAAAAATCTCCCAATCTAAAAAATAACAATTCTTCTTCATAGTTATCTTTAATTTCCATATATTGTTTCATTCCAGGACTTAATTTGCTTCTATCTACTTCATTTCTTTTCATAATACATCACGTCATTTATTATAACAAATTAACCATCAAAAAAGAAGAAATAAAGATTTATTTCTTCCCAATTTTATTATTTCATCTATATATCAACTAAATTATTAAAATTTATTTTATAGTATATGGATTATTTAAAGTACCTTCACCTTCAAGAGTTCCTTTAACATTAATTACAGGTCTAACATTAAGAATAGTATTTGAATCAACACTAATTATTTCTCCATTTTTATAAGCATATACATTTGTAACACCATTTGGATTACTTAAATATATTCCATTTACACTATCAAAAAAACTTATACCATTCTCATCTTTAGTCATTAATTCAGCTTCTCTAACACTCAACATCCCAACATATCCAAGAGCATAGCCTTCAAAATTAATTATATTATCTAAATCATACCCAGAATAATTAGTAACATCATAATCTCCCTCTACTAAATATTCTTCACCATTAAAATTAGAACTAAACCATTTTTCCAAATTAACTTTAATATCACTCATATAATAATCATTTCTAACACCATAATTACTAGACATTATAATATCATTTAAAATTAACCTATATGTACCATCACCATTAATTCTAACTATTCTAAATAGCATATCTTTTATTTTTACATAATTATCAGTTGCAGAAGCTTTATAATAATAACTTGTTCCTAAATTATCAGATATCATATTTAATCCATCATATTCGATATTTTTTACCACATCCGGCCTAAATACCAATACGCATCTAGTATTTTCTGTAACATAAGGAGATGAAATAGTTCCACTCTCCTCATCATAATTTAAATTGCCAGATGTACATTCTAAAGAACCAAACGAATTAACACTTGTTATTGTATCACTGAATGGTCCTCTCTTCACTTTTTGAGCATAAGATGTCTCATTCCCATTTATTATCTCAACATTTATAGAATAAATATCTTTACTGTCATCAACTAATTTTGCTGAAAACGTAATTCCGGCCATTGCTAAGCAAGAACAAGCAATAACTAAAGATGGAATGTAAAGATTACTTAATTTCGTACTATTTACATTTGAAGAACTTTTAAACTGTACTTTTTTCAACTCTTTTTCTGGATTAAACTTTTTCATATTATTACTCTCCTATATCATAATAATTATAAAATAGAACCCCTTAAAAATCAATCCATATGTTTTCATAATTATCGCACTTCTAAAAATAAAAAGCTTAATTTCTTTTTAATATCTTTATAACTTTTAGTTTTAAAAAAGCTTAATTAATAAAAAAATAAAACCAACTTTCGCTGGTTTTATGCGCTTATTGCAAGCAAAATAGCAATAGCTACTAAAAATATAATCGCAGCAAATCTGTGTTTAGTATCTATTTCCATAGCTTAGCCTCCTAACATTAATATTTATTTTAATAAAAAAAGAGATTTTATTCAATAAAACTAAACAAAAAAAGAACTTCTTTACGTCAATCGTAAAGAAGTTTATATTTTCCCAAACAAGAATTCAATCGCTTTATTTTTAACCATCACAGGAACAACCCTAATACTAGGCAGTTCATGAACGCTATTCCATTTATCAATTATTGTAATAATAAATCCTTCTTTATATCTAGGAGGAATTATATTAAGAGGAAACATATGTCGTTTAATAGCGTTAGTTATCTTTTTGTTTTCTAATTCAGGAAAAAATTTGACATAGTTCCTCGCTGCATCAGCCGCATGTACAAATCCATGCATCTTAAATAATGACTTTTTTTGCTTCATTAAAATTGTATACTTACCATTTTCCAAATGTTCTAGAACTGGTGTACTTAACCATGCTTGACTGTAAAAGTCATGTAATAATCCTGCAATTGCACATATTCTTATATCTGCATTAAAATATCGACCAAAGATAAAAGAGTTAAATGAGACCAAAATAGAATGATCCCAAACACTCATATTATGATGATGCATGAACAATTTTCTTTTTTGAAATTCGTCATTTAAAAGTATATCTTCTACTATCAAAAACCAACTATCAAAAAGTGGATGTAATACTATTGAAGGATCTATATAACTGATTACATCATCACTGTAATAATCCATTATAATCCCTCCAAATAGTCTATTGCATCTTGCAATGTTTTAACTGATACAACATCTATATTATACCCTTTTTTCTCTTTAAGTTCTATAGCTTCTTGATAATTTTCTTCAGGAACCAAAAATATTTCTGCTTTTTCTTTAACAGCTCCCATCAATTTATATTTGACACCTCCAATTTCTCCCACAGTTCCGTCCAAAGAAATCGTTCCTGTCCCAACAACTTTCTTACCATGAGTTAAATCTTGATTTGTCAAAGCATTGTAAACCATCAAAGTCATCATCAAACCACCACTTGGTCCAGATTCTGATGCTCTCGATGTAATCTCCACATTGACATCACTTTTTATATCAAAAGTACTGATAGAAGAAACTCCAATATAGTGTTTCCCTTTTTCCTCATAAACTATACTAGTAGCTTTTACTTCATTTTCATCTCTAATTACAACAAAATCTACTTTTTCACCAACTGATACTTCCTGAACAATCTTACTTATCTCATTAACATCAACTATTTTTCTTCCATTACATTCTATTATATTATCTCCAACTCTTAAAGTAGTATCTGCTTTAGTATCTATATAAGCAACATAATTTATTCTATTATCTACAATATATTCAACACCAGCTGCATCCATCGCTGCAACAGTAGCGTAGTTCTTACTTTGTTCTAACATCAACTTAGACCTTTTATTTGCATCTTCTATAGTTTCATTCTCATATGTCGAATCACTCTCTGGAACAACTTCCCAATCAGGTATAACTAATCCTAATAATATATGAGGAATACTTCCTTGAACCACAGAAACATAAGCCATATTAAAAGTTCCCTCTATTTCAGCTTCTTCTCCATTTATTTTTACCCTATTGCCTAGATCAATAATACCACCAGGCATATTAACTTCATAAGGTAACTTAACAACATTAACAATCACAATTATCGATAAAAGAATTACAAATAATAGATTATCTTTCATAAAGTTTTTTACACCATCATATATCTTATTAAACATATTATCACCTTAACTTATTATATCATTATTAGAGGAAAATTATGAAAAATAACATTAAAGAAGTAACATTATTTACAATTATTATTTTATATTTTATATATTGTTTAAAATATAATTTTTACATAAAAGAACAAGTTATATACTCTCTAGATATATGGATTACTAAAATAATCCCATCCCTTTTCCCAACATTCATTATTATCGATTTAATCTATAATAGTAACATTCCCTATTACATAACAAAATATTTACATATAAACTGTCTTTATATCTTAAGCATTATATCAGGTTCTCCTTCTAATGCATACATACTAAGTAAATCAAAAATTAATATAACAAAACAACTTAGTGTAACTAAATATACATCTCTTATATTTACATACAATTACTTAAAACTAATTTTCAATACTAAATTAGCAATAATTATTATAATACTAAACATTTTATCAAATATAATCCTAACACTTATAATAAAGCCTGAAAATAGCGAAATAACCAAGATAAATAACAACAATATATTTAATACAATTATAAATAGTATAAACAAAAATATAAAAACATTAATAACTATTCTAGGAACAATAATATTCTTTAATACCTTACCAATAAACCTTATCAGTAATACTTATCTAAAAACTTTTCTTTTTAGTATCCTAGAAATAACAACATCATTAAATCATCTTTCCACTATAAATATCCCTCTCAATTTAAAACTTTTCTTCACTATAATTTCTCTATCAACTTGTGGCTTATGTATAGAATCCCAAATAAAAAGTATCATAAATGATACTTATCTAAACTATAATAAATATTTATACTATCGCTTATTACACCTAATTATCTTCTTAACAATAACTTTAATTACTATCAATCTTCTCTAATCAACTTATATTCAAACTTAATATTATCAACAAGTTTCACATCCTTAGCTTCTAACTTATACCAAAATTTAATTAAATGAATTTTAGTATAACCAGATTCTAATGTATGAGTATTTATTACATAACCACCATTATATCTTTCTAAATCAGTTAAGTTTTCAATATACAAATCATCTGTACTTATTCTTATTTGATTCAAAATATTTTCATCATGTTCATTTGGAACAACAACCAACTTATAATTAATCGTTTTTTTATTATTATTTGTTATAGTATAAGTTGTTCCTTCCGTTTCAAGACCTGCTCCATCACTTAAAACTTCAATCTTTTTATTCTTTGTATCATCTACTACAACTACCATACCATCAATACTAGAAACTTTATTTTCTTGTGCTTTATCTATAGCAAAAAAAGCATAAATTATTACAGCAACTAAAAATAGTAACGCAATAACTTCAATTACTATTTGTTTTTTTAATTGTTTACTAACTTCCATAAGACACCTCATAAGGATTATTTATAGTGCCATCTCCCCCAATATAAATACCATCTAAAATATCATAAACATATCTTAAATATAAATTAACATTTTTATTTGATGTATTAACACCAATATCTACGTTAGTATAATAAGCATTTCCTTCATCTAAATCGCTTAACCAATATTCCTTGTCTTCTAGCAACCATCCCTCATATTTATTAACACTATCTAAATTTAACTTTTCATTTTTATCATAACTACTTAAGAAATCATCTAAACTCAAGTAATTACCTAAACTATTATCATAAATTCCTAGAGAAACTGCATCGCTAATTATACGTACTTCACCATCAAATACCCCAACTATTCTATATAGCATATCATTATATCTAATATAATTATTTACTTCCTTACCATAATAATGAAAATCACCATTGTCATCTACATAAACACTGTTACTTCTTTGTACTATATTAGAAATAGTATTTTTTTTATTACTTACCACATCTAATGAAAATTCTAATTCTACATCTTCTCTATTAATAATTTTAACATTGTATTTTTTATAATCACCATCTTGACCATATGGTGAAATTTCTCCAAGATATATTACTCCATCTTTCACTTTCTGCTCAGGCATATCATTAATCATATAATAAACTTCATCATAGTTAAAAGCGCTATTTTCCTTTAATACTAAAGAATAACTACAAAGCAAATCACTTTTATTAATAATTCCTACATCAAATTCATTATCTTCTTTTACATTTATATTTTGTGAATCAGAATAAATAACTCTAAAACTTTCACTACTTTTATCATCTAGTAAAGCAACATCACTAGTACCAGATTCTTTAGCAAAAGAAAAACCTAAAAGAACCAATGACAGTGTTAAAACACAAAATAAAGTTATATAAATTCTATTACTCATTACTATCACCATATATTCTACTCTATATAAATATAACATAAATAATTTATCTTTTAAAGTACTTAATATTTTAAATAAAGAAAAAAAGAAACACTTAGTTTCTTTTAACATATTTTATAATAGGTGATATTATGTGTCGTAAAAATCCTTTTTTTACTCTTCTATTAATTTTTTGCTTATGTATTTTAATTTTTTATCAAGTAATAATTACTTTAATACTACCACTACGTTTCAACATAGTTATTTTATTAATAGAATGTTTTTTATTATTTTTTCTACTATTTAAATTATTATGGCCATATTAATTTTGTAAAACAATTTTGCTCGATTTGCTTAAATAATCTATTAGCTTCCTAACATTTCGACAATTTTGATATTCCTTCGAAGTAAAATCAATATTTAATGGAATACTTATAACTATATCAAGTAACATCTTTTCTTCATCAAGTAATTGAAAATTACTATTATAATCATTAAATATTTCTCCAAACTCAACATTCTCCCATTCTTTCTGATAAAATTTATACAAATCAAGAACAGGAGTATCAAAAGTATAATCATCCCAACTAACCAAATAATCATTTTTATTTTTTAATAAATGATCTAATTCTAAATTATTATGTAATAAAGCAACTCGTTGGCGATTTTTATCTTTTATCTTTTCATACCATTCATCTAACTTTGTATAACAATAATTAATGGCATTATATATCAAACTATAATTCCTTAAAAAAAGATAATGACTAGGTACAATATATTCTTCCTGTATATATTCCATAAACATTCCATCGTACATAGTATTTAAATAATTTAAATTTTGTTTAATATTATCATATATTTCTTTATATGTATCGTTAGTTACATTTTTAAAGTAACTTGTTTTACTATGTAATAAAGCAACCAACTTTATCAAGTCCATTGCTTTTTGATTATTATTTAAACTTAAATCTTCTTGATATTCTAAAACAAGCATATCATCTCTACTATCTTTAGATATTTCAGGTACATATGAAAAATTTCTACTATATAAGTAATTATATAATTCACTATAATTTATTTTAGGATTTAACTTAATAACAAAATTACCCTCCATAGTATTTAATATATAAACATTATTTTTTCGTGTAATCTTATAAGGTTTATATATTTTATTAAATACTTCTAAACTTCTATTCATCAATATATTCTGGAATAATTATCTTATCTCCTACTTTAATATTACTTATATCATTATATTCTTTAATTATTTCCATATTACTTCCATATTTTTTCAAAATTCCATCTACCGTTTCATTATCATTTATTATATGTATATGATAAGTTACATACTCACTAACAACTTCTTTTATTTCTGTTTGATCCACTTTTTCTATCTCCTCTTTTACAGACTCTTCACTTTTAGAAATATCAACTATCATTGGTCTTTCGTCATAAACTTCCATATCATCTTTTTCTAATTTTCTATCATCTTCATCATCTTTTTCTATAACATTTTGAATACGATTTAACTCAACATTTTCATCATCATTAATAATTACTTTTTCTTTTAGTTCTTTAACATCATTTTCTTCTACCTCACTAACACTTTCTTCCTTCAAATCATTTTCATTATCAATATTAGAATCCACAGAAATCGATTCTATTATATCAATATCATCTTTTTTTTCTTCCAACTTTCTTTTTTCAACAAATTGATCTATTTCATTATTTAATTCTTTAATAACATCTTCACTTAGTTGGACACCTTCTCCTTCTAGCACATCTTCATATCTTTCATTAACAGTTTTTACTTCTTCCATTTCTTCTCCACTAACACTAAAATCAATGTTAACTTTTAAAACATCCTCCTCAATCTGTTCATATGTAAAATTTTCAACATCTACATCAACAGATTCAGGAATAATATTATCTGGTATTAAAGCAGTAAAAGGTAATCTATATTTAAAAAGTTCTTTTTCTGTTGTATCATTATGTATTTTATAATCTCCAAAAACTATAAAATCACCACTAACCTCCTCATCTATAAGTTTTTCTTCATGCTCTAAAGAAATACTAGTAATACTAGCAATATTCGTCTTAAAAACAATATCTTTACAAAAAGGTATAATTTGTCTCATTAATATTCCTCCTAATTAAGAATATGAAAAAAAAGATATTTAATTACTTAAACAAGTAAGAAAATATCTCTTTATAATTTTTAACTAATATAATTTTTATTTTTTCTTTCACTATATCTGGTACTTCATTCAAATCACAAGAATTAGTATAAGGAACAAATATTTTCTTGATTCCATCATTGTATGCTCCAATTATTTTTTCCTTAATTCCACCAACTTTTAAAACATCGCCAAGTAATGTAACTTCACCAGTCATCGCAACATCTTTTGGTACTTCTTTTTCTAAAAATAAACTTAAAAGAGCACTAGCAATAGTTACACCAGCAGAAGGACCATCCTTTTTTACTGCTCCTTCCAAAAAATGAATATGTACATCTTTTTCATTCAATAAAGTTTCTTCAATACCAAATTCTTGTGCCTTACTTTTAATGTAACTAAAAGCAACACTTACTGATTCATCCATACATTGACCAAGCATTCCAGTAACTTTAAACTCTCCCTTGCCATCGTACATTGTAACTTCAACAGGTAACACAACTCCACCCATTGGCGTATATGCTAAAGCATTAACCAAACCAACATGATTAGTAATCGCTTCATTTCCTAAATCATACTTATATGGGCCAAGATATTTAAGTAAGTCACTCTTTTTGACAGTTGTTTTAATTGGACTATTAGCTTCTTTAACAGACTTAGTTACTATCTTTCTAACAATTGCACTTAAATTTCTTTGTAAGTCTCTAACTCCAGCTTCTTTAGTATATCTATTAATAATTTCCATAATGACATCATTACTAAATTTTATTTCCTTGCTACACACAAAATGCTCTTTATAAATATTAGGTATTAAATATTCTTTTGCAATATCTAATTTTTCAAATTCTGTATAACTTGAAAGCTCTATAATTTCTAATCTATCATATAAAGCTTCTGGTATATCTTCTTCATAATTCGCCGTCAAAATAAACATTACTTCCGATAAATCGAAAGGTTCCTCAACATAATTATCAATAAATCTGTTATTCTGCTCTGGATCTAATATATCCAAAAGTACAGAAGCAGGATCTCCCTTATAGTCTTTAACCATCTTATCTATTTCATCTATCAAAATTAATGGATTACTTGTTCCACACTTATTAAGTGCTTGTATTATTTTACCTGAACTAGAACCGATATAAGTTCTTCTATGTCCATTCAACTCAGCACTATCATTAAGTCCACCTACACTAATTTTATAAAATTCTTTCTTTAAACTATTAGCAATTCCCATTGCTAAAGTTGTCTTACCAACACCTGGTGGACCAACTAAACATATAATAGGACTACGTAAGTTTTTATTTCTTGTTTTAACTGCAATATATTCTAAAACTCTATCTTTTACTTTTTCTAGTCCAAAATGTGTAGAATCTAAACTATTTTTTATTTTTTCTAAATCCGTTTCATCATCACTATATATTCCAAAAGGTAAATCTAATACTAAATCTAAATAATTTCGAATAGTACTAACTTCAGGGCTTGCCTCATTTGTATAATCTAATTTCTTAACTTCATTAACTAATTTGTTTTTTAATCTACCATCACACTTTAAATTATTAATCTTTTCTAAATAGTCACCAATCAATTCATCTTTTAAATCTGTCTCACCAAGTTCTTTTTTTATTTCTTCTATTTTTTCTCTTAGTAAAACTTCTTTTTGACTACGTTCAAAATCTTCTCTCAAAGCATCGTCTAATTTAGAGTCTAACTGAGCAACTTGAAGTTCTATTGATAAATCATATACCAAAGCATTAGCTCTATGCAACGGATTTATTTCTTGCATGTATAACAATTTTTTTTCAATTGAGAACGGCATAAACGAAACAATAATATCAGTTATCTTATTAATATCATTTATATCTTTTATGCTCGATAATACACTATTACTAATTAAAGATGAGCACTCAATATAATTATTTAACAATTCTAACATCTTTCTTTTTAGAGTTGTTTCTTCAACTTCGTCAAATAAAGGAAATTCAATTTCCATAGTATGTGCTTTTAAAATATCACCATCTGTTATCTCATTTACATATTCAATAATTTTTACTCTTTTAAATCCTGAAACAACAATTCTTAAATTACCATTAGGTAATTCCATTTTACTTTTTATTTTACCCACAACTCCAACTGCAGGTAAATCAGATACATCCGGAGATTCTTCATATAAATCAGTTGGACAAACAATTAAAATTTCACCATTATGTTTATTAATTGCCAAATCAATAACTTTGCTACTAATATCATTATTCAAGTCAAGTCTAACATCTTGAAAAGGTAAAAGGACAATCCTTTTAAGAAGCATTACTGGTAAATTATTTTTCATGACTCGCCTCCTCAAGATTCACATTAATGCTTATTATATATATTTCCATTTTTTTTGTCCATCTTTTTTACGTTTTTTTTACAAAAAAAGAATGAAATTTACTTTTTCACTCTTTTTTTCACTTTATAAAATAGTTTTATACTCTTTATAAAATCCATTTATTGGTTATTTTAGTACTTTTTTATTCAATTAAAGTTTTCAAATCCTCATTAAATTTATCGCACCCATCACTTTTATTTCTTGTTGCAATTTCTTTTTCTTCTAAAAAAGTTCCACTTTCACTATCATATTTTATTGAAAAAACTTTATAAAACTCTTCATCTTTAAAATCACTCTTAGTAAGTTCTTCTGTAGTATAGCAACTTTTATTTTCTTTAGTACTAAATACAATAAATCTAAATTCATTTTCATTCTTAGATTTATAAACTAATTTCTTCAACTCGCCACCTTCAGATTTATATTTATTTGTTAATTGATAACTAATAACTCCATTTTTTATTAATATCAAGTCATCATCAGTTGTAAAAACAATATTATTATCATAAATATATACTCTATCTTTAACTTTAATATTTTCTTTAATACTTTTTATTTCTTCATCTAATTTATAAGTATCACCATCAACTTCTTTCATACTACTATTAGAAAACAAATAATTAATTTCATTTGCACTTATATACCTAGCTCCACCATTAGAAACATATTTTAATGTATCACTCCAAATTCTAATAGTACCTATACAATCGTTATAAAAATATTTTATGATATTTTTATCTTTTTTTATCTCATAAACTACCTTATAATTAGTAACATTACATGTATTAGTAAGTTTAATTGGCGTTGGCAATTCAACACTTTTACTATAAATACCAACATAATCTCCAATATTCAACTCATCATTTTCTTTATTATTAGTCACATTAGAATTATTTAAATCTGTATTGATGGTTGGAACTAAAGAATTATCAGTTTGTTTAGTTTCATTCTTTTTATCATAGTATCCTTCAGTCTCCTTTAATTTATTAAAGGAAAATATACTAAAAAAAGTTATAGTAACAATAAAAGAACACAAATAAAATTTATCCTCTTTTAATCTATTAAAGAAAAATCTAAAAAACAAATATGTTCCATTTTCTTTTTTGTTTTTCTCTTTTAGTTTTTTTTCATTTAATAATTCTTCATTTATTTCACTCTGAACCTCTAAGATTTCTTCTTCACTAGCAATATCAGGTTCTTCCATTTTTATTTTTTTTATCTTTTTAACCATAAAAATTCACCTACTATTATTAATATAATTATTATAACACAAAAATACTACAAAGAAAAAAGTAATTGAATATTCAATTACTTAACTTCCTCTCCACCAAGGATTTCTAATGCCTTACGCATCTTCATATCATATTTAACAACTTCTAATCCACCAAAATGAGTTAAAAATTCATCTTTTTCTACAGCATATTGAGCAGCCATTTTCTCTGCTTCTTCTTCAGCAGCTTTATCATCTATTTCAATATTTTCTGCTTCAGCAACTTCTTCTATTAAATAGCGGTATTTAACTCTCTTTTCAGCTTCTGGTTCCATTTGCTTATGTAAATCTTCTCTAGATCCACCTGTAAATTGAAGATATTGGTCTAAAGAAATACCTTGCATTCTCATTTGATCTTCAAATTGATGTATCATTCTATGAACCTCATCATGAATTATCTCTGGATTAAGTTCGATTTCCATATTTTTAGCAGCTTCTTCTAAAACATCGTCAAGATATTTATTCTTAGCTTCTTCATTTTTTCTTTCTTCAATAGCTTTCTTTACTTCTTTTCTAAAATCTTCTTCTGTTTCAATATCATCGTAGCCTAAATCAGCATAGAATTCTTTATTAAGTTCAGGTAAAACTCTTTCTTTAATTTCTCTAACAGTAACATTAAATTTAACTTCTTTACCAGCTAATTCTTTAGTATATTCTTCAGGGAATTTTAGATTTAATTCTTTAGTTTCCCCAACACTCATACCAACAATACCTTCTTCAAATCCTGGAATAAATGTATGAGAACCAATTTCTAATGGATAATTTGCTCCATTTCCGCCTTCTAAAGCTTCTCCATCAACAAATCCTTCGAAATCTATAACAGCTGTATTACCTTCTTCAACTTTACCTTCTTCTTTAACAACGATTTCAGCAAATCTTGAGCAAAGTCTTGCAACTTCTGAATCAATTTCATCATTGCTAACCTTAACTTTATCTTTTTTAACATCTAAATCTTTGTATTTACCTAACTTAACTTCAGGTTTAGTAATAATTGTAAAGCTAAATTTAACATGGTCTTTATCAATTTCCTTAACATCCATACCTGGTTCACAAACTGGTACTAAATTATTTTCTCTTAAAGCATCAGTATAAGCTTTACCAACAGCTGTATCTACTGCATCCATAAAAAGAGATTCAATGCCAAATTTTTGTAAATAGATATTTTTAGGACATTTTCCTTTTCTAAATCCATCAACTTCTAATTCTTTATTTCTTTTAGTAAAAGTAGCATCTAAAATATTTTCCCATTCGCTTCCCTTTACTTCTATTTCTATTTCGTGTACATTTTTCATAAACACTTCCCTCTCTTAACTTTCAATATTATACCTTAGAACAATAAGAATTACAACCAAAAAAGACAGCAATTAAGCTATCTTAATAACCTTAACTTGATATGAGCCATTAGGTCCATCAACATTAATAACATCTCCAACTTTACTACCAATTAAAGCAGCACCAATTGGTGATTCATTACTAATTTTATTTTCAAATGGATCAGCTTCAAGTGATCCAACAATACTATATGTATCTTCTTCTTCATCGTCAACATAAAGTATAGTTACATCACATCCAACATTAACAGTAGTTTTATCAGTAGAATCAATTATTGTTGCATGTTCCAATTTATATTCAAGTTCTTGTATTCTAGCTTCAATCTTCGCTTGTTCATCTCTTGCAGCATCATATTCTGAATTTTCAGATAAATCTCCATGACTTCTAGCTTCCTTGATAGCAGCTACATTTTCAGCCCTCTTATTTACTCTTAAATCATTTAGTTCTTCTTCTAATTCTGCATAACCTTTAGCAGTAAGTAGAATTTCTTCCTTTTTTGCCATTACGAGCATCTCCTTCAAAAAAACATCTTCATAAGAATACTATAAAAAATCTGAAATGTCAAACACTTTAATTCTCATCATATCAAATTCTGACAGATTTATATTAGCCTTAAACTTAACAATCATCTGCGGATGATTAGCTACATCTATTAAATTATCATCCTTATCATAAAGCTTATCTGGAATTGTAAAAGTAGTTGCTTCCATACATGGTCCAAAAAATTCTACAACATCTCCAGGTTTAAAATAATTTCTTTGTTCTAAAGTTACAACATTTGTATCTCTATCATAACCTTTAACAATTCCTAAAAAATCTTTATTACTTATTTCATCTCTTCCTAAAAAATATTGTTCATTTTTACCAGGTAAACCATTAAAAAATTGATCTGTAGAATCTCTGTTTGCACATCTATTTAATACACTTAAGCTATATTTAGTATATGCATCTGTTAATGTATTATTCACTACTTTATCTATTAAATGTCTATACACATCAATAACTGTCGCAATATAATAAACACTACGCATTCTTCCTTCTACTTTAAAAGAATTAACACCTACATTTATCATATCTTTTATATTAGCAACCATATTTAAATCTTTTGGGGTCATGCTAAACACTTGATCTGTATTATCAGCATCAAATATAAATCTACAGACTTGAGCACACCCACCCCTATTACTATCCCTATTAGTTGCATAGTTAGATAATACACATCTTCCACTAATGCTTGTACACATTGCTCCATGAACAAAACATTCTATTTCTATTCCTGTTTCATCCTTAATTCTTTTTACATCTTCTCTAGATGCTTCACGAGCTAAAACAACTCTTGTAGCTCCCAAATCTTGATAAAATTTAACAGTTTCATAATTTAAACTAGAAGCTTGTGTACTTACATGTAATTCTAAGTTTAAATTCAATTTTTTCCACAATTCCATAACAACTACATCTGAAACAATAATTGCATCCACACCTATTTCATCTAAAGTTTGTAAGTATTCCTTAACGCCCTCTAAATCTTTATCATGAAAAACAATATTTACTGTTACATAAACTTTTTTATTCAAATTATGGGCAAAATTAACTGCTTCCCTAATATCATCAACACTAAAGTTAAGAGCATTAGCCCTTAAACTATAATTTTGTCCACCAATATATATTGCATCAGCTCCGTATAGACAAGCTATTTTAAGTCTTTCTAAATCTCCTGAAGGCGCAAGTAATTCTAATTTTTCCATTATCTATTCCTCTCCTTCAATTTATAAATAGTTTCTCTATTTAAAAAGCCATCATCTTCAAACTCAGAAATATGATCCATTGTGCTTTCTAAAAAGTCCATAACTAAATTATGATCAATCATCATTGTATTTACATAAAAAAACTTAACATTGTCTAAACCTAACAATTCTTTACCATTAAATATTTTATCAGAATACATAACAGTTCCAAATTCATTTTCTATAGCTCTAAATTTTACATGAGTCGCTCTATCTTCTAAAACATTCATACTTTTATAAGGTATATTAAACTCTTCACTCCAATTACTTAATAATAATCTTCTACTATACATAACTTGATTATATCCATATAAATTTAAAACCACTGGCTTCTGAACTTTATCTAAAATATTTTCTATTTCAACCTTAGTAATCTCATTACTAATAAAAATGCTATTTACTCTATCTAACCAAAAATTAACCGAATGTACATTTGTACCAAAATGATTTTGAAAAAAAATCATTTCTATATCCAAATTCATTTTTTTAATTAATTGATAAACAGCAATATCTTCGAAAACTATTCCTTTTATTCCACTAAATTCTTTTAACTTTTCTTTCAAGCCATCTACAGCACGACAATCCAACATTCTATTTAAAATAACATATTTATTTGAAACTTCTACATTTTTTATTTCGTCTAAAGTATATGTATTATATCCAACACTAAATCCTTCTAAAGCAAAAAGAAAAGTAGAAACACCCACTTTTCTATAATCATCTAAATGCTTTATATCATCTACATATATAAGTATATTACTAGATTTCATCTTTTCTTATGCTTACAGATAAGCCGTCTCCAACATCATAAAATTTAGTTTCAAATTCGTCATTATTTTTTAAAAAATCTATATAATTTTCAATTTTACCAACAAGTTGTTTCAAATTTCTACTAGCTATATTACCTCTATTACCAACATGTCCATGGAATTTTAAATTATCACTTATAATAACTCCACCTGGCTTTAAAAAATATTTATATTTTTCAAAGAACTTAGTGTATTGTCCTTTTGCAGCATCAATAAATATTAAATCATAAGAAACCCCAGATAAATTAACCTCCAAGGCATCTTGATAAACAACATTTATCTTATCTTCCATCCCAC
The DNA here is from genome assembly GCA_910584655.1 of uncultured Bacilli bacterium. Taxonomy (GTDB): domain Bacteria; phylum Bacillota_I; class Bacilli_A; order RF39; family UBA660; genus Coprovivens. The sequence continues at coordinate 270,587 of CAJUBJ010000001.1, read as the reverse complement.
AATTCTTAACATTTTTCAAACATTCCATATATCTAGTTTCATCACGTTCAATAGTAGTTAACTTAATATCATCTTTTACAGATGCCATTAAAATTGCCGAATATCCAATTGCACTACCTAACTCCAAAATTTCTTTAACATCATTAGCTTTTATAAATTTCATTATAAAGGCAATCGAATCTTTTTCGATAATAGGAACATTATGTTCTTTCGCATATTGCTCCATATCTAATATTTTTTCTCTCATAATACCACCTTAATTATATGTAAACCAAAGACCTTCACTTTTTAATTTTGATATTATTTCTTGATGTTCTGCATTCGTCTTAGTAAAATATGTTTTTTTAGTTTTATCAGCTACAAAGAAATAATAATCATGTTCTTCTGGTTCTAAAGATGCAATAATAGAATCATGACTTGGCGAGCAAATTGGTCCTACAGGCAACTTTCCTGCCATTGCTGCAGGTCTTGTATTATAGTCATTAACTTCATCTATTTCGTATTGATATAAATCCCTCTCACTCATTTCGACTTTAGCCGCATAGTAAGTTGTTACATCGCTACCAAGACTCCATCCTGCATTTAGTCTATTATAAAATACACCTGAAACACCTTTTCTATCATTACTATTAGAACCTTCTAATTCTATTATACTAGCCATAGTAAGTATCTCATGTATATTAACATCTTCAATATCAATTTTTTTCTTATAATCACTTAAAATTGAATTAGTAGCTTCTAGCATTTTAATAACTACATCTTCAATACTAGCATCTTTTGCAAATTGATATGTACTTGGATACAAATATCCTTCCAGTGCATAATATAATTTATCATTTAAAATATCATCAGTCAAGAACCAATATTTTTCTATTAAACTTTCTAAAAAATTAACATCAGAAAGTTTTTCCATAATTTCTTCTTCAGTATACCCAAATTTTTCACTAATCTGTTTAACATAAGTAGTAAGTCTTTTTCCTTCTATAAAAGTAATTGAAACACTATCATCAATAACATTCCCCTCACTTATATAATTTAATAATTCAGGTAAAGACATTCCTCTATTAACTTCATAAACACCTGCTTGTAAAACTATGTTTTTATTTAATTTTAAATATGCATAACCAACATATTTATTTCTAATTAAACCACTATCATAAAACAAATCTATAACGGATTTAGATGTACTCCCTTTTTCAACTATTACTGTAACTTTTTCTTCTTTTCCATTTATATTTGGACTTTCCAAAGAAACCTTATAAAATATGCCAACTCCTACCATACAAATAAGAAAAAAAGAAAATATACATATAGTTATAATTAATATTTTCTTTTTCATATTTCTAATTATTAGCACCTTCTGCTTCATCAATTTTTTGTTGTACTGAAGTTAAAATATTTTCTATAACTAACCATTCTTTTTCTGTTTCAATTGGCATCAATGCTGGATTTTGTCCAGTTGGATCATATACTGAACCATATACTTTTGTACTTCCTTCTTCATCTACAGTATTATCAGTATAAACTATGTAACTTTTTTTAGTTTCATCTGAATCGAAAGTAAATAATATTTCACATTCTAATTCCTTACCATTTTCATCAACTATTGTAAATACACCTTTTTTTTCTTCGTTCATTTTTTAATTTCCTTTCATTTTAAGATATGTATCTAGTATTATACTAGCTGCTACACCATCTACTACTTTTTTTCTTTTTTTTCTACTCATATCTGCATCTAATAAGTAATTCGTCGCTTCTACAGTAGATAATCTCTCATCTATCATTTTTACTTCTATAGAATATCTCTCTTCTAGTGCTACTTTAAACTTCATACTTCTTTCTGCAGCAAAACCTAGTGTGTTATTCATATTCTTAGGCAGCCCCAAAACTAAGTCTGTTATTCCATTATTTGCAATAATTTCATCTAAGTCCTTAAATAACAAATCATAATTTTCTCCATCCCAATGCAATACTTTATAAGGAGAAGCTATCATATTCATTTTATCAGACATTGCTAAACCTAAAGTTCTTGTACCCAAATCAAGTCCTAAACATCTCATAACTATTTTAGATAATCCTCTAAAACAACAGCAAGTATCTCAGCTATATCAAACTCTAAAATTTTATTTCTTGAATCTCTATAATTTGATATATAACCAGAATCCCCACTCATCAAATAACCAACTATTTGATTAATCGGATTATATCCCCTTTCCTTTAATGCATCAAAAACTTCTTTAAGTGTAGATGAAATTAACTTTTTTTTAACAATACTAACGTCAAACAAGCTTGTATTTTCATCCATATAACACACCTTCCTAAGTTCATTATAATTTTACCATTTTTTAATTAATTCGTAAATACTATAATATCTCTATAAAAAAAGAAGATAAATTTATCTTCTCATATATCTACTCTTAATATTTTTAGTTAAACTAAGTGTTCCTTCTTCAATATGAACATTTCCATCACGGCCACTGCCTAAACTAACATCTGGCTTAACTTCATATCCATGAAAATCAGTTCCACCAGATTCCATCAGTTGATATTTCTCAGCTAAATAACGATAATACTCTCTTTGTTCAGGTTTATTATTAATATGTTGTATTTCAATACATTCCATACCTAAACTTTTTAAATATGCAACTTCCTGTTCCAATTCTTCATTAGTCATTTTTAAAGATGATGGATGTGCCAAAGATACAACTCCTCCAGCATTAATAATTAAGTCAACACATTCTTCTTTAGTTAAACCTTTTTTTATTTTGCGAACTTTTTCATAAGCCATAATTAAGTACTTTTGAAAAGCTTCCTCAACTTCTGTACAATAACCATATTTGATAAGTAGCAAAGCAATATCAGGTCTTCCAACATTACCATTCTTTTTAAACAAATCTTCAATTTCAAAAGTTGGAATAATAACTCCATAATCTTTTTTTAAAATTTCAACATATAACATCAAATTATATATTGCTGCATCCTTCATTTCAATAAGTCTCTTATTTAATCTTTCATTTTCCAAATCAATATTATATCCTAATATATGCATTCTTCCTTTTTCAGCTTTCGCTGTTAATTCAACTCCACTATAAAGATATAATCCTGAATCTGTACATCTAATTAATTCTTTAGAACCATCTATATTATCATGATCAGTTATCGCTATTGTTCCGACATTAGCTTGCTTAGCAATCTCCAATAATTCGTAAGGTGTCCTTGATCCATCTGAATATACACTATGCATATGTAAATCTACTAAATTTAATTTCATTTCACTCAACTCCTTCACTTATATTTGAATTATATTGCATTTTTTATTATAATTAAAATACTTATTTCGAATGACTATAATAACAGGAGGTTATAATATGAATATTAATTTTGAACTATATAAAATTTTTTATGAAGTAGCTACTTTAGGAAATATCACAAAAGCTAGTCAACGTCTAATGATTAGCCAACCAGCAGTAACCAAACAAATTAAATCGTTAGAAAATCAATTAGGTGGCGAATTATTTATTCGTACAAAACGTGGAGTTATATTAACAGATAATGGAAAAGAAATATACAACTATGTAAAACAAGGTATGCATTGCTTTGAATCTGCCGAATTACAATTTTCCAATCTTAAAAAACTTGAAACAGGTATTGTCAGAATCGGTATTAGTACTACTTTATGTCGTATCTTCTTATTAAAATATTTAGAAAAATTTCATAAAGAATATCCTAATATAGCTATTCAAGTTTTTACAGATCCAAGCAAGACAATGCGTGAAATGTTAAAAGATGGTACCATAGACATTTTAATAGCCAAAGATTTAGATCAAGAAGATGATGAACTTAATGTAACGAAATTAGGAGAATTACATCAATGTTTCATTTCTTCAAGTGTTCACTATGAAGAATTAAAAAATAAAACTATCCCATTAAAAGATCTTGATAATTATCCGCTATTATTCCCCAAATCACCATCATCAACAAGAAAATCTTTAAATGACTTTTGTAAAAATAACAACATTACTTTAACTTCAAAAATTGAAATCGCTAGTGCCAACTTATTAGAAGACTTTGTAACTATTGGATTAGGTATTGGGCTTGTTACAAAAGAATATTCAATGAAAAAAATAAAAAATGAAAAAGTATTTGTTATCAAAACAGAACCAGAATTACCATCTATTTCATATTCCTTAATGACATTAAAAAACTCTTACCATAGTTTTGGAGCTAATCGACTTATTGAAATGATTTTAGAAGAAGTAAAAAAACAGGATTAATTTCCTGTTTTATTTTTTAATAATTTATGTTCCTCTACTATTTTTTCTTCGTCTGAATACATTTCACCATATATTTCACTAAGTTTTGCTAAAACCTTTTTAGCTTCTTCATTATTCAATTCTTTCTTTTTTTGATATGAATAATAACAACCAATTCCTGTAGCTACACCTACAAAAGCCGTTATTGGATTTGAAAAAGCTAATGAAGATAAAGCAAGAGCTCCAGTTGCAACCCCACTAACACCAGTTGCAACTTTTAATCTTTTTATACTAGGATTATTAAATTCAAATTGTGGACGTAATACAATATCTCCATCCATCGTACAAGAAATGCTTGTATAAACACGTGAATCTCCATTTTTAAATAGTTCAATAACCATATCTCTTATTTCTAAATCATCTATACTTTCAATTTCCCCACTTTGACAATAATTTTTATATATTGAAGTAGCAGTTCTTAAACTTTTCATATGAAGATTTCTTCTCTCTATTTTATTCATAACATCAAAAACAAGTTGATCTTTTCTGCTTTCATATTCCGCCATAAATGAATTCAAATGCTCCACAAATCTTGCATCATTTTCTAACAATCCATCTAAAACATATTCATCGGTATAAACAAATCCGAATTCAGGATCTAATTTTTCAATACAAATAACATGATTATCATAAGAAACTCTTTTAACAAATGCAGGACGATTCAAATAACTTCTTAAATCTTTAAAAAAACCTTCAAAAGTCCCTTTTAAAGGATAATATCCATCAACCTCAGCCTTCACCGTATTATAATCTAATCTTGTAATAATATATCTCATAAGAATTCTCCTTTAATAATTTTCTATAATAATATTTTAATAAATTATAGTCAAGAAAAAACAACTTATAAAGTTGCTTAAAATCTTTTAAACGCAAGGACAACATGTACTAACACATTCTTCCCCTGGTTCTAAATCAGTACAACAAGGACAACACTCACTTCCAATATATCTTTCAATAATTGTTCTCATTTCTTGATTTAAAGTTATAAAATTCCCTGCATATTTGCAATTATAAGAAACATAATCATTTAAATTTTGAATTCCTATCAAATCTCCATCAATATATAAAACATTCTTTACTTTAAGTGACAAATTAAGAGAAACCGAATTCTTTTCGCTTTTTTCCCAAATCTCTCTTATGCTATTTTTATCTTCTTCACTCAAATCAATCAAACTAGATTTTTGATTTTCTTGATTATATTCAAATAAATAAACATTATTTAACCCTTTAACTTTTTCTTTTAATAATTCAAAGACTTTTTCACCACCACTAGTTATAGAATATATTTCATCATTATAAACAGCTGTCCCACAGGTCTCATTTAAATACAATTTATTTTCATCATATTCAAGATAATATTCACTGCCCGCAAAACAAACCGTTTCAACAGAACCAAACTCTAAAGATTGGACTGAATCATAAATTTTTATCATTTCTCTAGATTCTAAAGGAATTGATACACTCATATTCAAAGATTCATCAATAAAATATGAAAAATTAATGTCTTTATTAATAACTTCTTTCGCTTCCTTATTTTTACTACCTACTAAATAAAAAAGTCCCATACATAAAAGTATAAATATTATAAAACTAGCAACTTCTATAATCAATAATAGTCTTTTTTTTGTATCCTTAATCATAAATACACCATCCTATTTTAGTATATCAAGAAAGAAAGCAAAAAAACAGCCCTATTTGTTAGAACTGTTTGGATCATATTCTACGTTCAAATGATTATAAGCCTTTTCAGTTGCCACTCTTCCACGTGGTGTTCTTTTAACAAAACCTTCTTGTAATAAATAAGGTTCAACAACATCTTCAATTGTCGTCACCTCTTCACCTATTGAAGTTGCAACTGTTTGAGCACCAACTGGACCACCATTAAATTTAGTTATTAATGCATCTAAATATTGTATATCTATTTGATCTAAGCCATCCTCATCTACTTTCAATCTCTTTAAAGATGTCTTAGTTATTTCTTCATCAATTACATCTTGTTCAAATACTAAAGCAAAATCTCTGACCCTCTTAAATAGTCTGTTAGCAATACGAGGAGTCTTTCTACTTCTTCTGGCCAATTCCATCGCTGCTTCTTCAAGAATTGGCATATTAAGAACTTTACTAGTACGTGTAATAATTTTAAATAACTCTTCATCAGTATAGTAACTTAATTTAGATGTTATTCCAAATCTATCTCTTAAAGGAGCAGAAATATCTCCAGCTCTTGTTGTTGCTCCAACCAAAGTAAATGGTGGCAAATCTATCCTCAAATTTCTTGAAGATCCATCACCATTAGAAATAACTATATCAAGCACAAAGTCTTCCATTGCAGGATAAAGAATCTCCTCAATATATCTAGGAATTCTATGTATTTCATCAATAAACAAAACATCTCCTGGCTCTAATTGTGAAAGTATTGCAGCTAAATCTCCACTTTTTTCAATTGAAGGACCAGACGCCGTTTTAATATTTGTTCCCATTTCATGAGCAATAATATGAGCAAGCGTTGTTTTACCAAGACCCGGAGGACCATAAAGCAAAACATGATCTAAAACTTCATCTCTCATTTTACAAGCTTTAATAAAAACTTCTAAATTCTCTTTTATATCAGTTTGACCAACATACTCCTCTAAAGAAGCTGGTCTTATTGATTGATCAAAACTATCTAATTCATCACGTTTTTCACCATCAACCAATCTTCCCATTACTTCACCCTCTTTATATAATTATAAATTTCTTCCCATGTTTCATATCGAGTTAAATCATCAACTTCTTTAGTGTACATTGTACTCTTAAGAATTGAAACAATTCCGTTTTTTTCAGTCTTGCGAACATTTCTTTCATCATTATCAACAAATACTTCTATGCCTAAATCCTTACACATAGTTCCTTTATCTTCTCCGCCCATAATTAACTTATGAAACTTAAAGCCTGTTTTTTTAAGCCATTTCTTTGTCATCATTTTAGTTTTAAAATTATTCTTCCTTCTAGTAATAAAATATATTTCATTTCCATCATCATAAAGCTTATTCACATAAAAAACTGCATCATCAATAGGATTTAACTCAGAAAAAAACTTCCCCTTCCTTATTACTTTCATAAAGCCATCTACATCCATTACATTCCAATAAAACTTTTCCATAAAAGTATAAGCATCTTTATTTTTGAATCCTCTTCCTTTAACAAATTCTTTATCATATTTCAAAGCTTCTTGAATTATTCTCTCATCAGTATTAGCTACTGTATCATCTATATCTATCCCTATTTTCATAATAATCTCCTTAAATTTTTATTACCTACTCATAAGCAATTTTAACGCATCTTTTATTTGTTGTTCAATAGGAAGTGATGCATCAACTTGTGGAAGAATTTTCTTAACATCACCTTTTTTATATCCTAAACTATCTAATACAGCCATCAATTCATCTAAACCATCATTTGTAAACAAATCATCATTACGTACCAATTTTCCTTTTAAATCGAGTATTATTTGACGTGCAACCTTATCACCAACTTTAGGAAATTTAGTTAAATATAAAATATTTTCTCTTTCAATAGCATCATAAATTGCATCAACAGGACTAGCTAAAATAGGCAAAGCCAATTTTGGTCCTACTCCCTTAACATTAATAAGTCTTAAAAAGAAGTCCCTTTCTTGCTCATTTCTAAATCCATATAACGTAAATTCTTCTTCTCTTATATGATTATAAATAAAAACTTTATATTCTTGTTTTTCCTGATATACATAAGGATTGGGAACAAATATCATAAATCCAATCCCATTATTCTCTAATGTAATATAATTTGGTCCATAAGACTCTACTTTTCCTTTTATATAATTAAACATTTTATACACATCCTTAAACCTAAGTATAGCATACATTTGTATCTATTAAAAGAAAAAGTACAAAGTATTTTTACTCTGTACTATACTTAAATTGAAAACTATCATTGCTTATCGTCTCTGAATTTTCTATTTTAAATCTCATTTCCATGTCAACCCTTGCTTCAATATCTGTATATTGCTTAGTATCATAATCATGCATACGATAAACATGACTATCAAAATGTAAAACTAAAAAATTACCTGAAATAGTATAAGTTCCATTATAAGTATCTCCTGCAATATCTAAAGTTATATAAGTATAATAATCAACTTTACCATCTTCATATAATCTAACATAACTTTTCATCTTTGATGGACAACCACTATCTAAATAACACACATTTAATTTATAAAGTCCTTTATTCAAATTAGCATTTACAGGCTTTATATCATCTTTAATCGGAACCTCATTATCACTTATTTTTACCAAACTATCTAACAAAGAAATCTCAATTTCTTGATTATCTATTTTCAAATTTATAATCCCATAATAATCTGTATTATTAGATTTATATTTAATTACATGCAATCCGGAAAATATATTATCTACAAGGCATTCATTATCTACACAAGTAAGAACTTTATCATCCAAAATAATTTCACTATTATCTTCTATTTTTAACCTTATATTATTAATTGCTCCTAAACTACTAAATTCTTTAAATTCATTATATAATTTAACATTTTTATACTTTATTTCTCTTCTCTCAAAAAGATTAGTTTTTCCAATACTATAAAAACTAACATCATTATGTGCAACTTTAAAATTACCATAATAAAAAGTTTTTATAAATTCATCTATATCTTTATATAAGCCTTTACCTTTATAATATAAATAATATATATCTTTCAAAGCATTCTTATCATACATCAATTGATAAGGTCTCATAAAGTCCTCATAAGATTCATTACTTTCGTTATAAAAATTATTATACAAATAACGACTATCATTTACATTAAACTTATCTACATATAGATTCTCTTGATATTCATCATAGTAAGCATAACAATATATTAAATAAACCAAAAATATTATGAAAGAAAATAAAAATAACGTAATACCTAATGTTATTATCATACTTTTATTTTTATCCATAATATTCTTCCTTTCTTATATTATAATTACTTTTTTCTATTCAATTTATCTAAATACATTTTTATAAATAACCATATTGTAAATATAAACCCTACAGCAACATATAAGTAAAATAAAAATCTTTTATCATTGCTATTAATACCATTAGATACCATTAAAGCTGCTCCTAATATAAAAGCAACATCTAAGATACATACAACTATTCGATGTATCATTTTTTCAAATCTATCCAATATTTTATTAGACTCTGTTATCTCTACATTGAATTTTGTCTCTCCTCTAGAAACACCTTTAAAAAAAGTATGTAAATCATATGGCAATCTATTAAGACTACCAATAGAAGACATTATATGTCCTGTTTCTTTTAATAGATTATCTTTACTTAATAGTTCTTTTAAACTAATATTCTTAACTCTATTCTCAAACACTTGTAAAAGATTAATACTAGGACTTACTGTTTCTAAAGTTCCTTCAAGTACCACAATACCTCTAACTAGCATTGTAATATCCTTAGGTAATGTAATTCCATTATTCCCAAGCAAATTCAAAAGTTCATTAGCAAACTTAGTAATATTTATATCTGCTATTCCAGTCGATTTATTTTTATCCAATATAAGTTGCAATTCATTACATAACTTAGAATGATTTATTTCCTTTTTTGTATCGCCTAATATTAACAGTATTCTTTCAACTTCTCTAATATCATTATTAAATATCGCAACAATACATTTTTTCAACAAATCCTTATTGCGGGAATTTAATCTTCCCATCATTCCAAAATCAATATACCCAATTTTTCCATCTGTAATAATTATATTATTAGGATGAGGATCTGCATGAAAATATCCTACATCAATTGCTTGATAAATATAATTATCTGCTAACTTACTCCCTATTTCATCCAGATCGTAGCCACTATTAATTAATTCATCAGTTTGACTTATACTAAGCCCATCAATATATTCCATAACTATTACTTTTTCAGTAGTTAAATTTTTTATAACTTTAGGGACTTTAATATACTTAATATCCTTATTTTCTTGATAAAACTCTTCAATATGTTCAGCTTCTATCAAGAAATTCATTTCTTCTAACGTTGTAGTTAAAAGTTCATCTAAGACATCATCAAATGATACTATATTCTTAAACAAACTTTGAACATGAAGCATCCCCAAGGCCTTTTTTAAAACTCTTATATCTGCAATCATTATTTCTTTTATATTTTTTCTCTGAACTTTTATTACAACATCTTTTCCATCTTTTAAGACAGCTTTATGTACTTGTGCAATCGACGCACTACCAAGAGGATTTCTATCTATACTTAAAAACAATTGAAATAACTTTTTATCATATTCCTCTGTAAGAATATTTAATATTTCTTGATATCCCATTGGATTTACATTACTACGTAATTTACTTAACTCAATAATATACTCTTGTGGTAACATATCAGGACGATTAGATAAAATTTGTCCAACTTTAATATATGTTGGTCCCAAATCCTCCAAAATTTTTCTTAATTTTACTGGATCAACACCTTTAATCACATTATGTTTTTTTAAAACTTCTAATATCTCAAATAAACGCTCTTTACCACTAAGATTCTTTCTCGTTTTCTCCATTTTCATAATTTACATCAGTCCATCCCTTTTTATTTAATACCTTAAGCACTTCTTTCTTATCTTTTAAAGATAAATCATTAAAGTTCTTTATTAAATCATCTTTTGAACTATTTACATTAACATTAACTACAGTAACATTATCTTTCATTACTTCTTTCATATTATGTTTTAATTCTTCATTAGCAACAATTCCCTTTTCATAAAGTTCTTTTCCCCTATTATATAACTCACTTTTAATAGTTTTAAACTTATCATTCGTTTCACTTAAAGCACCAAGACCTACATAAAAAATTGTTTTTAAATCCTCTTTCATACATTCATCTCCTATTATAATAAGTATATCATGTTTATTAATCAAAAAAAAGACTTACAAAAAGTCTTTAATTGTCTAAGAATAAAAATTAAACATAATTAAAATAACTATTGCTAAGAAAACAAAACATATACTCAAAATAGCCAATTTTAAAGGTATTATCTTATATTTTCTTAATAACTTTATTCTCTTTTTACTTCTTATATAATCCAACTGTATATTAACATTATCATTTATATTATTTCCAAGTCTATTAGCTTCCATTATATTAATTATAATATTAGTTATAACTGAACTAGAAATATTTTCTTTAATTTCTCTTAAAGATTCATCCAAAGATTTACCTAAACGAGAACTTCTAAGAGCTTTTTTAAACTCCTTAGATAAAGTATTATCAACCAACTCTATACTTACAATAAGAGCACTTTTAACATTCCTTTTATTTTTTAACGCTATTAAAAATATTGGAATAAAATCTAAAGCATCATCTTCTAACTCTATATTCCTTCTTTTAATCCCTAAGTCTAAAATAATATATTCTACTAAAATATAATATATAACCACACTAACAGGAGCAACTATATATCCATAATCAACCATAAATAGTAAGATTAAAAATAATATTATAGAACTTATTAATCTCATTATATTAAATACCTTAGAATCTAATCTTATTCCCAAATACCTAAGTTTTTTTCTCACTCTATTATCTATCATATATATCTACCTCTAGCAATTCTACAAATAATTAAAATATATAATAAATATATTATAGCAAGTATTAATATAATTAGTACTCCTCTGCCTTGTACTAACAAATTTATATAATCTTTATTAAAAGATATCAAATAAGTAATAAATAATAAAGGTAAAATTCCAAACACTATAACAGCAATTTTATTAATACTTTTAGCCACATAAAGTTCATTATAAAACTTTTCTTCATCTACCAATCTTTTTTCTATATCATTAATAATATCTACTTTATCAGCACCAATTTTACTATTAAGAGAAATCATTATACTTATATCTAAAAAAGTCTTATTACCAGTTCGAATATAGATTCTTTTTATAGCTTCTTCTAAGGTCATACCAAGATTAATATCATTCAAAACTTTCTTAAATTCATTTTGTATTTGTCCATCACATCTACTAATAACATCTTCAATAACTTGTTTATTACTTCTATTAACTTTATAACTATTATTCATTATTATAATAGCTTTTAATATATCTTTATCATTCAATTTGTTAAATTTAGTCTTTAAATAAAAACAATAAAAATCTGGTAAAACAAAACCTAAAATAAAAGTAACTACAATTATTAATGTCATAATACTATTTTTATATAAAAAACTTATCAAAAGATAAAGAATTACTAATAAAAAGCCCAATAAAATCTTTAAACTAACATAATCCATCCCGTTTTTAAATCTACTATCAGAATCTATATATCTATCATAAATTCTTCCTAGCCCATTAAAAACAACTAAGGATTTTAAAAACTTACCAAATCTACAAATAATACTTATGATAAATGAATCTTCAGCATATTCCTCTTTTTCTAAATTAATTGAATAATAACTTAATCTATTCTTCTTTATTAAAGATAATATAAACTTATAAAAAAGGTATATTAAAAATAAAATAGATAATATTACACATAATTGTAATAAAACTTTATACTTTTCCATAATATACCTCCTTATTTTTTTGTTTTACTATTTTTTTTAAGTTCAAACATATCATCTAAATCATTAATGCCAGCATTCTGTATTTTTTGCAATACTAAAGGAACATATTTCAACAACTCAAATTCTCCTTGAACTATTCCTGTTTCATTAACTCCATCACTATTAAATTTAAATATATTTCTTAAAATTATTTCACCTTCTACAACATCTACGACCTCAGATATTTCAACAATTTTTCTTCTGCCATCTCTCATACGAGATATTTGTACAACCAAATCTAAAGCATTATTAATATATTCTCTCATTGCGTGCATTGGAACATTAGTTCCGTCCATTAAAGCCATTGTTTCAAGACGATTAATTGCATCTTTACATCCATTAGCATGTAACGTAGTTAAAGACCCATCATGTCCAGTATTCATCGCTTGTAGTAAATCAAATGCTTCGCTTCCACGAACCTCACCAATAATTATTCGATCAGGTCTCATTCGTAAAGAATTTTTAACTAAATCTCTAATTGTAATTTTACCTAAACCTTCGTAATTTGATTCTCTAGTTTCCAAAGATACAACATTACTTTGATTTAAACTTAATTCTCTAACATCTTCAATTGTTATAATTCTCTCATTATCAGGAATAAAACTACTAAGTATATTAAGCAAAGAAGTTTTACCAGCGCCCGCAGAACCAGATACAACAATATTTAATTTAGCTTTAACTGCTGCACTCAAAAATCTCGCCATAAAAGGAGTTAAAGTTCCATTTCCAATCAAACTATCCATATCATCTACACTTTTTCTAAACTTCCTAATAGTAATCACAGGTCCACTAGATAAAGGTGGAATAATAGCATTAATTCTACTACCATTATTCATACGAGCATCAACCATAGGTTTATTTACATCTATTGATTTACCTGTGCTAGATATTAACCTTTCAATAGTTCTTATAATATGTTCATCGTTAATAAAAGAAACTGTTTCATCTTTTTTTAATACTCCATCAATTTCTATATATATATCACAAGGACTGTTAACCATTATCTCAGTTACATTATCGTCATTAAGCAACTCAGTTATTGGTCCATAACCATTAACTTCTCCATCAATAATATTAAATAAATAAGTTCTTTCACCATTACTTAAATCATAGCCATAAGTTATTTCATCTATTTCACTATTAATTAATTCTTTACTTATATTTTCATTAACAAAACCTTTATCACTTAAATCCTCTAAAATTTTAATACGAAAATCATCCAACAATAACTTATCTTTAAATATTAAATAATCATCTAATTGATACTTTTTACTAGAACTTTTAATATTAAATTCATCTAATAACTTACTCATTATCTATCATCTCCATCTAATAGATTAGTCGCCATCAACACAAAGGTTTTATAATCATTACTCATAACTTCTGCAAACTTTCTATCTAAAGAAACAATTACACCTCTCATAACCATTTTTTCCATATCTTTTAAATACATATCAACAGATAAAGTATAATTGATATTATGACCTATAATCTTCTTTATTTCGTATAAACTAAAATAATTTTTAAAAGGATCTCGACTATTATTAAGCAAAATACTATAATTAGTCATTTCTAGATTATCAAATATCGATAATAAAGATCTAATATTCTTTAAATCAAGAGGATCATTTGTTGTAAAGAACATAATTTCATCTACACAATCAAGTATTGTCAAATTAATTTCATTTAAAGCATGATTAGTATCAATTAAAACAGCATCATATTCTGCTTCAGCCTTATTTATTATATCTTCAATATACTTCGGCTCAATTTTATTTGCATCTCTAGGATCCTTAGGAGCACACAATATATCAATATAATTATCAACTTTAACGACATAATCTTTAATATTTTTATAAGTTCTATTCATTAAATCAAAAGCCAAATTATATACGCTCTTATCATTTTTCTTATTTAAATAAAGCGCTATTCCGCCACTATATAAATCCATATCTATAATAAGAACCTTTTTCTCCAGTTGTTCAAATATACCAGCAAAATTTAAAATATTAGTAGTTTTCCCAACTCCACCTTTTGCTGAAAAAAAGCACATACTTTTACCTTTACTATATTTCATTTGTATCACGTTCCCTTACCATTCTAAAGTCCCCTAGTATATACAAATTATATCATTTATATACATTTTAAACAAGATTAAAGAATTAATAATAAGTCACAAAAAAATTGATATTTCTATCAATTTTTTCTTTTATTCTATAATTCTGAAGAAGGCTCAATTATAACTTCTTCTGAAGTTTCTACATTAGTCAAAACTACTTTATATCCATCTTCTACAAATACCATACAATTTTCAGTTAACTCCAAATTTTCCTCATTTTTATAGATAAGATTCTCTGAAGTATTTAAAGTAATAGTTCCTATCAGCAAGTCTCCTTGATAAAGAGATAAACTGTATTTTCCTAAAATAGAAGCATCCATATTTTCATTTGACATATCAACATCTAAAATAGTAACTTGCAATTCGCTATCGTCAGATTCAACATTTACAAATTCGTTATCAAAAGCATAAACACCTTCATTCTCAGTAATTGGTTTAAGATAAGTTTTTAAACTAACGTCGCCAAATTTTACACCTTGATAACTAAAATCCATTTTATAAGTATTAAATACTTGTTCTGGAGCAACCTTCTCCCATACAGCTTCAACAGTAGTTGCAGAATCAACAATAAATGTATTTTTATTTTCTTCTAATTGAACATCATTTATTTTCCAGCCAACAAATGTATATTCATCAGCATTTTCTTTTAATTCTAATTCAGGTAAAGTAAGCTCTGTTCCTTCTTTAAATGAACCTTCTACTAAATCAGTACCCTCTTTTAATTGAACAAAATCAGGAATTATATATTTAACATTATAATAAACGTTATTATCTTTATAAATAGGATAAAGATTTATATAACCATTAGCTTCAGAAGTAAGATTTCTAACAGAAACATTAACACCATAATAAATGTCTTCTAAAGTACCTTCTTTAGGTTCTTCTTTTGACCAACCTAAAAGTTCAATTTTTTCATCATCAAATAATTGAGTACTAGTAAACTTTTTAAATTCACAATCATCATCAGAATCATATACACATTCACTAATATCAACTAAATTTTTATTTTTATCATAAAAATTAATAGTATATGTATTATTTTCCCAATTTGCCTTTATAGACATATTAGAATTTGTAGTAATTAGTTTACCATCTTCGAAAGTAGCACCAGACCAACCCATAAATGTATATCCAATTTTTTTAGGTTCTGGAATAGTAATATTTGTTTCATCCTTATTATACATAACTATTGGAGTTCCATTTTCAAATGTACCACCATCTAAATCATAATCAATAGAATATCTATCATTATTAGCCCATTTAGCAGTTAAATTGACCATTCCATCTATTTTATCATCTTCAGTAATTGCTGCTCCATTCTCATAAACATAACCATTATCACTCATCCAACCATCAAATACTAAAGATTTATCAGTATTTACTGGACTTTCATTTGGAGCTTTACAATCATTATATAAACAAGTATATGTTTCATTTTCATATGTAACTGTTACAGAATTTTCTTCCCAAATAGCTTTTAGTCTAATATCAGAATACAAATTATTACCATCATATTCTTTATCATCAATGCTCCACCATTTGAAACTATAACCATTTCTTACTGGTAAAGGTAACTGAATATCCTCTGTCTCAGCATTATATTTTCTTATAATATTATCAGAAGTAAAACTTCCACCATTCAAATCATAAGTAATTTCATATTCATTTGGTTCCCATACAGCATATAAAACAACATCAGGATTTGTACCTAAAACAGTTGCCATATCAGTACCAACTTTATATACAACTCTATCAGCGCCACTTTCCTCACTCATTGTAGACCAACCTACAAAATGATAATTAGGTTTAGTAGCTATTGTATATTCTATAAACTCACAAGAGTTTCCTTCAACATC
Source organism: uncultured Bacilli bacterium (assembly GCA_910584655.1). Taxonomy (GTDB): domain Bacteria; phylum Bacillota_I; class Bacilli_A; order RF39; family UBA660; genus Coprovivens. The sequence goes on along the minus strand of CAJUBJ010000001.1, from coordinate 253,649 downwards.
ATAATAACATTCTCTTTCAATTTTACTATCAACATCAAATTCACTTTCATAAGTTACATTATATTTAATTGCTTCCCAATTAGGTACTAACACCATATCATTTGTAACAGAAGTAGTTAAATCAAATATTTCAGAAGTTTCCTCTATACTCCAACCTTTAAAAACATAACCAGCTCTAGACTTAACGTAAGGTAATGCATCAGCACTTATTTTATCACCATAACTAAGCAAAGACTTTTTTTCTTCAAAAGAATCATTTACAGATGGTTTAAAAGTAACTTCAATTGCTTCTTCCCCACAAACTGGATCAACACATTTACCATTAACATATAAAATATCAAAGCTATCTGGTACTTTTTCAATATCAGAACCTGTTATTGAGTTAATCCAAAAATCATCCATTATTTTATAATATATAACCATATCGTCCTGAGTTTTAACATTTGTAATATCAATACTTGAAGATCCAAACATTACAACAGCAGTATTAACATTTCCATCAAATAATTCAGTAAAATCATAATCATAAGAAAACATATGGTTTCCAATTATATAACTTCCATCAGCCACATAATTACCATCTTCAACAGTTGATGAATGGTATACTTCAGCAGATACAACTGGTAAACCATAAATCATTAATATTAATGCTATAATCAAATTATTTAAAATATTCTTTTTCATATAATGCATCTCCTTACTTCGTTCCATTAAATATACCATCTTGGCCATTTATTTCTATATTCATAGCACCGCCCTCATTCCAAACATTAACATTAAATACAAAGCCATTTCCAACCTTTTGTGCAGGAACATCTCTGCCTTTATAATTAATAGTCAATTTTTTAATTTCAGATGCATTTAATCCACTTATTGCTAAAGTACAAGTTTGGTCTGCGATTCCACCAGATGTTGCACAAGAAACCTTATACGACTTTTTAACCCATTGTGCATATAAGACAGTAGTATTAGTTCCAGTAAGTGTAGTAACATTCCCACCACCATTTATATTTGTTGACCATCCAGTCAAATTATAATATTGTCTATTTGGACTACCACATTTACCAATATTAAGTGCGTTTGAAACAGAAGTTCCAGATTCAACACGGAATCCAAGAGGGCATGAAATATTTCCACCATTTGCATCAAACTTAACTGTTAAATATTGTTTTTCTGGAACAACTGGATTTTGCTTCCATTGTGCTCTAAATGTAGTATCTGCAGTAATATTTCTTGTTATATTAGGACTCCATCCTGTAAAAGTATAACCATTTCTAGTAACCTGACAACTATTTGTTGCTTTAGTACCAGTCTTAACAGTTTGAACACCACAGCCATTTCCAAGTACTCCACCATTAGCATCAAATCTTACATTAAATGTTTGATTAGGGTCAGTTGGTGTATCTGGTTGATTAGGGTCTTCTGTCTTGTTTTCTTCCCAATTTGCAGTAATTGTAATATCTTTTATAACTGGAGCATTAAAATCATAATCAGTTCCATCAAGTTGCCATCCAATAAAAGTATAACCATCTTTAACTGGGTACGTAGCTGGTCTTGTAGCAAGTTCTCCTTCTTCTACAACTTGATTTGCATAAGTAGTTCCACCATTTGTATCAAAAGAAACAGTATAGTAAACTTTATCTGCCTCTATTTTCTTCCAACCAGCTTTTAAAGTTAAATCACCACTAATTCCTTGACTAAAATCATATAATTCATCACCAAGCATCCATCCAACAAAAATATACCCTTCTCTAGTTGGATCCTCAGGTAATTCATTTAAAGAGCTTCCTTCCTCTATTTCTATAGCAGCGATAGAATTCCCACCATCACTATCAAATTTTATATTATATTTTTCAAGTTCTTTAATCTCATTACTCGGAACTAAACAATAGGCTGTAACAACTACAACAGCCATAAATAATATTAAAGTACTTAATATTAAAGGTTTTTTCTTACTATTCTCAGACATGTTATACCACACTTCCTATACTATTAACAAAATTATAACATTCACCAATCTAAAAGTAAATCAAAAAAAATGAAAAAAAACTACTTATTATTATTCTAAGATATAAATCTTCGAAATATTCAGAAATTCAACAAATGTCAAAAAAAGGAATAAAAAAAGATGAATAAAATCATCTTTTTCTAGGCTTAAAATCAAGTTTATAATCTTCTAAAGGAGATGTTTGAACTCCAAGTCCATAATATGGTTCATGTTTAAATAAATCATCATCACCCCAAATAAATCTTTTATAATCATCAATCGAATAATCAACAGAATAATTAATATCTCCTTTAATTTCATAATAAAGACCATTCCTAAAAGATAATGTAAAACCATCAAAATAATTTTTCATATTTTCTTTATCTGCTTTTATCCAACCATTTTTCAAAATATCTTTTGCAACTTTTTCTCTTCTATGATCGACATTCATATAAGCCCCAACCGATACCCCATTTAATCCTAGAACCCCCATTCTTTCAAACAAATTTTCATCCATTTTAAAAAACTGCTTATAAGTACAATCCATCAAATAATATTCGCCATTTATAATGATTAAATTAAAATAATGATAACCATTCCCATCATAAAGTTTAATTCTATCTGTATAAGCAGGCAAAATTTTAATTGTTAAACATTCAATGCCATATTTTTTACATAAAAGTTCTATATATACGCTAACAGTTAAACATTCATTCGTCAAATCAATATCATCAAAATTAAACCCTTCCCCATAAACTCTCCTAAAACGTTCAAATATATTTTTTCTAGTTAGCCAAACAATAAAATCAAGTATGTCTTGCGTCTCCTTAAAATCGCTTAAAGTCTTACCAACATATTTTTCATTTTCAAGAAAAAAATCTGTACTAACATCAGTAATTGAAGTTACACCTAAAATACTTTCACACAATAATACTCTTTTTTTCATAAGATCATATAAAAAATTCACGCCCAAATCATTATAATAATAAGCAGCCGTTTTTTTCATCATCTTATATACTTTTTCAACTTCCAAAGCACACTCATCGTAATTAACAGAGCTCCTAATATTATTTAAATAATATTTAAATAAAAACATATTCTTAGGAAAGTTCAATAGAGAGAGAAAAATTCTTTTACTATTATAATCTTCCATTCAATTCTCCTTCACAAACATCTAATATAATAACATTTTTCTTTTAAATAATGTAAAAAACATATAAAATCTCAGTTTTATATGTTTTTTATAAATTTATTTTCTATTTAATATATCTCTTGCTGCTACCAAACCTGTTGCTGCTGCAGTAACAATATTTCCTGCTTTACCAGCGCCATCCCCAACAAAATAAATATTATCATTTTTTAATTTAAAATTATTATCTGTTTCAATTTCATTACTAAAGAATTTTATTTCTGGACCATAAAGTAAAGTATCATCATTAGCAACACCTGGAATAATTTTATCAAGAGTCTCTAATCCCTCTAAAATGTTAGAGATGATTCTATGTGGCATAACTAACGCTAAGTCCCCAGCTACACAATCTTTTAGTGTTGGTTCAATAAATCCTTTATTGATTCTATGCCATTCACTTCTTCTTCCTCTTTTTAAATCTTTTAAAGATTGTATAATCGGTTTACCATCTCCTAAAACATTTGCAATTCTCGCAATAGATTCGCCATAAAGACGAGTATTAGTAACAGGCTCAGTCAAATTAACTTTTGAAATAAATGCAAAATTAGTATTACTAGATTTTAAATCTTTCAAAGCATGACCATTAACACATATATATCCATAATAGTTTTCCTTAGCAACAAAACCACCAGGATTCGTACAGAAAGTTCTAATCTCATCACCATATGTATCTGTTTTTATAAATATTGTAGGATCATATATAACATTTGTTATTTCTTCCATTATTTCTTTTCTTACTTCTACTCTAACACCAATTTCAATACTCTGAGAAAGATAAGGAATATCATATTTATCTGCCAATTCTTGAATCCATTTAGCACCAGTTCTACCAGGAGCAACTATAACATTTTTTGCACTTAATATTGTTTTATTTTTTCCTGTTAAATATGTTATTTCATGATTTTCAACATCAAGCGTTTTTATATCAATTACATCGGCTCTATCAATTAAAGTAACACCTTTTTCTGCTAAATAGTCACAAATTCCATCGATATATTCTGGCAAATGATCACTTCCTAAGTGTTTTTGCTTAATTAATAATAACTTTGCACCAGCAACAGCCACTTTTTTCTTTATATCATTAGCTTCATCCATATTACTTGGATAAACTTCAGCATCCATCTTAAATTTATTAAATATTTCTTCTGTTTCATCTATCAATTTATAAGCTTCACTCTCTGGCATATATTTAGTTAAATCACTTTTGCCAAGCCTAGGAATAAAATTAAGTTTTCCATCACTAAAAGTACCTGCTCCTCCATACCCAGCTAAAATAGCACAAGGATTACAATTTTGGCATGGTACTCCATTTTTATTCATCGGACAAACCCTTTTTTGTACTCTGAATCCCTTATCCAAAATAGCTACCTTTAAATCTTTATTCTTAGATATAAGCTCATAGGCACTAAAAAGTCCAGCAGGACCAGCACCAATAATTACTACATCATATTTCATATTAACACTACCTTCCATAAAAATTCTACCATATATAAAGCATAACTTACTAGTATTTTCTTTCTTTTACTCCTATTTATTTTTTCAAAAAACAAAAAAAGACGATATAAATCATCTTTTTTAATCTTTAAATGTAAATATATAATCTAAAATCTGAACATCGTCGCCCTTTTCAGCACCCAAACGCTCAAGTTCGTCATCAACGCCCATTCCTCTTAACTTACGCGCAAATCTTCTAACGCCTTCATCTTCTTCAAATTTTGTCATTCTAAATAGTTTTTCAATTTCAGCGCCCTTAATAATCCAAACTCCTTCATCATCTCTAGTTATTGTATAAGGTTTTTCATTTTTAAATTTATAAATCACATGACTTTCATAACTAGTTTCTTCATATAAAGGTTCTAACTCTGCTTCATCTAGCATATCTGCTAGCATCATAATCATTTTATCTATTCCTTCTCTATTCATAGCTGATATTTCGATAATATTCAAATCAGGAAACTCATTTTTAAATTTCGATAAATTTTCTTTAGCATTAGGCAAATCCATCTTATTAGCAATAATTAATTCAGGTTTGCGTGCAAGCTTTTCATCGTAATTTTCAATTTCTTTTCTAATAGCTTTATAATCATCAATAGGATTTCTTCCTTCAAAAGCACCCATATCTATAACATGTCCAACCACTTTAGTACGCATTGCATGTTTTAAGAATCTTTCTCCTAACCCTGCACCTTCTGACGCACCCTCGATTAAACCAGGCAAGTCTGCCATTACAAATACTCTTTGATCTTTTAATTTTACAACTCCTAAATTAGGACTCAAAGTAGTAAAATGATAAGCTGCTATCTTAGGATTAGCTCCACTTATTAAAGAAAGTATTGTACTTTTACCAACAGATGGCATTCCAACTAAACCAACATCAGCTAGCATTTTTAATTCACACTTAATTACTCTTTCTTCTCCTGGTTCACCATATTCACTCATTTTAGGAGCTGGATTTTCTTGTGTTGCAAAAGCTTTATTACCTCTTCCGCCACGTCCACCATGACAAACAACAAAAGAATCTCCTTCTTTTACTAAATCACAAATAACCAAGCCAGTATCTTGATCTATTAAAGTTGTTCCCTCTGGCACTTTAACTATTACGTCTTCTGCTTTAGCACCATGTTTATCAGAACCTTTTCCATTTACTCCTTTATCACCTTTAATTTGTTTTCTGTATTTCAAGTCAATTAAAGTTTTAAGACCTTTTTCAACTTCGAAAATAATATCTGCACCTTTGCCACCATTTCCTCCATTAGGTCCACCTAACGGAATAAACTTTTCTCTTCTAAAAGAGGTACAACCGTCTCCACCTTTACCAGCTATAAGTTTGATAACTACTTCATCTACGAACATCTTACAACACCCTTTCCTATATATATACATCAAAAACAATATAAAATGTTTCTTAATTCCAAAATATAAAAAATATTATAACATTATTTACAAATAGAACCAAATTTTATTATATATTATTACTTAATAGCTTTATTTTACCATAAATAAAAGACCTTAGAAAAGGTCTTTTATTAACTAAGCTTCGTAAACACTAACTTTTTTCTTGTCTCTACCTAGTCTTTCAAATTTAACTACACCAGAAACTTTAGCGAATAAAGTATGATCTTTACCCATTCCAACATTTACGCCTGGATAAATCTTAGTTCCTCTTTGACGGTATAAAATACTACCTGCAGAAACTGTTTGTCCATCAGCTGCTTTAGCACCTAATCTACGACCTCTAGAATCTCTACCATTTTGAGTAGAACCTTGAGCTTTAACGTGAGCGAATAATTGGATATTTAAACTTAAAAATTTCATCATTTAATCCTCATTTCTAATCTCAATATTTTTTGGATACTGAATGCTTAATTCTTCAAGCATTCTAACTAAGTTATCTAATAACTTACTATTTATCTCAGTATCTCTTAACACTCTGATTTTAAGTAAACCAGATTTTTCTTCGTAATCAATTGAATCATCCAACGCTATGATACCATTAATAGTAGTTATAGACATACTACTAACAGCAGCACATACTATATCTTTACCTATTTCATCATATCCAGAATGACCCTTTATGACAAGTTCATAAATTTTATCATTTTGTCTTTTGACATTTACTTTAATCATAACTATTTAACAATTTTCTTAACAGTTAACTTAGTATATGGTTGTCTATGACCTTGTTTATTACGGAATTTTTTCTTAGGTCTGTATTTGAAAACAACAACCTTTTTTTGTTTTCCTTGTTTTTCTACAGAGCAAACAACTTTTGCACCATCAACAACTGGAGTACCAGCAACACCATCAACGTACAATACTTCAGTAAATTCAACTTCAGAACCAACTTCTTTATCTAATTTTTCAACGTAGATAGTTTCACCTTCAGAAACATAATATTGTTTTCCACCAGTTACAAATATAGCTTTCATCTTCATACCTCCTTATAAATTTAAGACGCGCCCTTAAGGTGACTTTTAAAGTTCTTAAACCTCTTTAGTGCGGTTTTGAATGAAGCTTCAAAACAACAAGATTATAGCAAAGATACTAGGTAAAGTCAAACAAAACAAGTTATACGATAAAATAATAAATTAAATTTTTTTTAATTTACGTTCTTTATAATATTCATTATTTTTTTGAATACAAATAATATTCAGGCATATCATCACTAATCATACATCTAAATTCCCAATCATTACTATCTATTGTATATCCACACTTTTGTGCAACTTTAATTGATGATAAATTATCTTTATGAATCAATAAATATAATGAATCATATAATGAATATTTATCACTAATTGAATCAGATAAAACATTAACAAACATCGAACCATATCCTTGATGTTGAAACTCTTTAAATAAATAATATTCTATTGTTAAATGTCCACATATAAAAAAAACAACTCCAAATCCTATTTCAATTCCATTAGCTTTTACAAGCATTAAATTATCTGGATTATAAGAACGATTAAATTCATCTTGAATTCTTTTCAATTGTTCCTTATCAACACTTCTAATTACTTCATACTCCATACAAATCACCTAAAATTTAAGTAATATAATAGCACACTTTCTTCTATCAATAAATTATTTTATTAAATCATCTCTCAATAATATCTCTTTTTTATATAATCTTTCTCATTTATATACCTATTCCTATCCTTAAAATAATAGTACTTATCAATGCGTAACTTATCTATATCATCAATATCATTAATAATCTCATTATAATAATGATCATATAATATTCTTTCTAAATAAAATTTATTCATAATATATTTAAAAGACTTTATTACTTCATATAATTTAAAAAATAAAAAAATATATAAAACTAAATCATTTAACTTATAAACATAATTATAAATAATAAACATAATTAAACTTATAATTCCCGTCAATATCATCATTATATAACTATCTTTATAAGATAAAAACTTACTAAATAAACAAAACATCAATTTACTCCCATCTAATGGTATTATTGGTATTAAATTAAAAATAATGATACTCAAATTATACAATCTAAAAATATTATATGTAGTCAAAACAATCAAATTATTTTCATATAAACCTTTAAAGACAAAAAAAAGAATTATTTGAAAAAAAACGCCACCTAAACTTATTAAAATATCTTTATATATTCTTTCATGTAACTTATTATTAACAATAGTAACTCCACCATATGGATATATTGTAACTTTTTCTATTTCTATATCAAAAAATTTAAAGAAAAATATATGTCCCATTTCATGAACTATAACAATAAGCAAAATAACAAAAACATTTTTTATATATCCAGCAAACAAAGCAAGTAATATAAGTATATAGGTACTAAAATCTATCTTTATTTTATTTAAAGTATTCATCATAACTTAATTTAGTTCCATCCTTCATTATTGTTAACCTTAAATATTCACTATTAGTTGTACCTAATATTTCTCCTTTTTTTACATAGTCATATAAACTATAATCACTTATAAAAATATTACTATACCATAAATCTACCCCATCATTACCTTGAACAATTACAGTATTACCTAATTCATCTTTATCTCCAATATAAACAATTATTCCTGAAGCCATAAAATTTATAGGATAATCTTTATCCACCTCGATTACATAAGAACCATTTTCTTCTTTTATAGTATTTTCATTTAACTTATCATCATTAGCAACAAGAACCTCATTATTATCATCTTTTATAAAACCACCAATATACTTTTGATATAATTTATTTAAATTACTAAAACTAATGTTATTTTCTAAAACATTTCTCTTAAAAATATCTTTTAAATCATTATTTAAATTAGTTATTATTAAACTACTAAGTATTACAATTATCGAAATTAATAATTTGCTTATCCACATATTACTACTTATTTTCTTATCTTTTTTCTTTAAGCACATTTTTTTATAATACTTACTATCTTTCATATTATCACCAATAAATAATATGTAATATCATTTACTTTGATAACACTTTAGACAAACTTATATATATAATTTGAAATATTAATCCAATAACAAAAGAACTTACATAAGAATCATTAACACCAAACATTATATGTAAAATACTAAAATATAAAAAATACAGAAAAATATTTTTTATGAATTTATATTTCTTTTTTATTTTTAAAATCTTCAAAATAAAGTAAAAAGATAACAATATAATCAAATTTATAAATAACTTATGATATATAATATCCAATATCATCCCTAAAAATAATACTGATAAAAATCTATTATCTTCTATATCATTAATAACAAAAAAAGTATCAACAGGCAAAAATAACATGACAAAATAATCCAATATAAATCCTACATAAATCATGATACATTCACCATAACACTAATATAATTAAGATTATTATTATCAATTAATTTAACTTTAGCTTCTTGACCAAGACCATTATTATCCATTATTATTTCAGTCACTTCACCAATATAAATATCTGATTGTACTCCTCCATAATTTGAAGTATAAACTTTATCTCCAACACTAATACCAGCATATTTATTAAGTAATGTAATTATTCCATTATTTAAATTACCATAAGTTTCATTTATTTTTACTGATACATTATAATTTCCACTTAATAATTTTACAAAAGCTTTTTCTCTTTCTACTTTATAAACAATTCCTATTAATCCTTCACTATTTAAAACAGCACTCCCTATTTCCACTCCGTCAATCGTCCCTAAATCAATTATAACTTCATTATAAAAGTCATGCATATTTCTAAACACTACTTTACCTATAATAAAATCTCCTTCTTTAGCATTTAAATTTTCCACTTCTGATAACTTTTCTTTTAATAACTTGTTTTGTAATTTTATTGCTTCAACATCAACTATATCTCTATCATTATATCTAAGGTAACTAGCTAAATAGCCACTACTACATATCAAAATAATTACTAAAAAAAACATACATACTTTAGTAATTGTATTCTTCTTCCATCGCAAACAAATCACCAATACTTTCTCTAAAACTATAATAATTATTCTTCCCAATTATAATGTGATCTATTACACTTATTCCCATCATTCTTCCTAATTTTATAAATTCTTTTGTTAAATAAATATCATCTTTACTAGGAACAATTGAACCTGCAGGATGATTATGAGCAATAATCATAGATGTAGCATTACTTTTTACTCCTTCTCTAAATACATCTCTAGCTGTCACATTGCTATTATTTACAGTTCCTATAAATATTACTTTTTTTAAAATAACATTATTTTTCACATCTAAATAAATAGCCATAAATTTCTCTTGTAATTCATTTTCCATCTCATCTTTTATTAAATTATAAACATCCTCTCCTGTTCTTATTTGAAAAATCAAATCACTTCTACTAAGCACTCTTTTTCCAAATTCAATAGCTGTTAGAATAGTAATGGCTTTTACTTCTCCAATTCCCTTTATATTTTTTAAAGCTGTATAATCGATATTATTTAAATCATGAATATCAATATTATTTAAAATATCAATACTCAAGTCTTTAACAGATTTAGATTGACTCCCTGTTCTAAGTAATATACTTAAAAGTTCTTCATTACTTAAAGCCTGTACACCAAATTTTTTAAATCTTTCACGAGGTCTTTCACCCTCTGGTATTTCTTTTATTAAATAACTCATAAAATATCATAACAACTCCTCATATTTTTGTAACATTTGATAATTAATAGTCACATAAGTATCACTACTACTCCTTTTTAGTAATTCCTCTTCCTGACCAATACTTTTAACGTAATCATCTTTTACATCTATTTCTTTTAAATAATACTCAAGACCTATTTCTTTATAATAACTTTTCAATTTACTTATCGCTTCTTGATCACTCAATATCGCAACATAAACTCTATAAATATCATCATCATTAACCACAATACCATTATTTCTTGTTGCAACTTTTAAAGCATTATCGTAATTAGTAAATGCACCAATTTGAAAAGCATTAACCGTTTTTATATTAGATTCTTCATTAACTACAATTTTATTAAATAGATAATATGCAGCCCCTCCACCAATACTTACAGCACATAAAATTATAATCAAAATTTTTTTCATAATATCACCAAAAACAACATATCACCTATAAAGGTTTTAATATGTCGAATTAATCCCTGTACTAATATTATTATATATAATATGTACCATTTCCTCCTTTTTTTTAAATTATATAAAATTTAAAAAAACAAACCTTAAAAAGTTTGTTTTTTATTTATTTTAAACAATAAAAAATCTTTTTACACAGCTTAATTATGCTATCACTCGTCTTACCTTTCTTCCAGAACTAACAACCTCTGCAGCAAAAGCATCTGTTAATTCTTTTTCCTTTACTCCTTGTATCTTTTTTATTTTAAATTCATTTTCATCAATAAGAAGACCAGCATACAATCGTATTCCTAATTCATTTTCAGAAGGAAAATAATCAGTATAAATAACATATTTCTCATCTATACTTGTAATTCCTAACACTGTATATTTAACTAATAATCCAATATCATTTTCCATACTAAAACTTTTTTTCATACCCTTTTATCCTTCCAATTTAACACTTACTAATTTTGACACTCCTGATTCTTGCATTGTAATACCATATAACGCATCTGCATATTCCATTGTTCTCTTTTTATGAGTAATTATTATAAATTGACTTCTTTCTTTTTTTGAAAGTAAATAGCTACCAAAAGCATCTACATTAGCTTCATCTAACGCGGCTTCAACCTCGTCTAATATAACAAACGGAACAGGCTTAACATTTAATATTGCAAACAACAAAGCTATTGCTGTTAAAGTCTTTTCTCCACCCGATAATAAAGCTATTGAATTTAACTTTTTTCCTGGAGGCAACGCAGATATCTCAATCCCTGTATTTAATATATCATCAGGATTAGTAAGCTCCAAAACTCCTTCTCCACCTTTAAATAATTTTTTAAACACGCTTTTAAACTCTTCACTTATTTTTTCAAAAGTCAAAGAAAATTTAGTTTTCATCATTTCGTCCATTTCTGAAATAACAGAAAGCAAACTTGTAACAGAACATTCCAAATCATCTCTTTGTGTTGTTAAAAATGTATATCTCTCATTAAGTCTTTCATATTCTGAAATACTACCTGTATTAACTTCTCCAAGAGATTTTATTTTTGCCTTTAAATTATTTACTGTTAAACGAGCCATTTCAGTATCAACATCTAAATCATATTCTTGTCGTGCCTTTTCGTAAGTAAGGCTATAATTTTCATTTAAAGTAAGTAATAGATTGTCAAGTTTAACATCCATTTTCCCCAACTTAATTTCTTCTAATTTAAGTTCGTTTTGCCTACTAGTTATTTCACTATTCATTTCACGATAAATTTTTTCTAAATTAGCTATCTCTGTTGCTAAATCCGACTTTTCCGTCTTTAATTTATCTAACTCTTTAGTTTCTTTATCTTTTATAGCAACTTTTTCATAATAAGCATTAACTATGTTTTCTAATTCTTTATCTAATGTATTCAAAGATTTGTTTTGAGTTCCAATTAATTCATTATTTTTTTCATTAAATGAACTTTGCAAATCTCTAATATAAGAATTTTTTAAATTAACTTGCTCTGTTAACATTATTACATCTCTTTGCGTTTTTTCAAGTTCTTGGGCCGAAGCATTAAGTTCACTATTAATACTATTTAATGACATTTCCAAATTATTCAAACTATTTTTCTGTTCATTATAGTCTTTCTTTAAATTTTCAAGCTCATACTTTTGATTTAACATTCCATTATTACTTTTAGTAGTACCACCAGTAATAGCACCACCAGCAAATTGAACTTCTCCTTCTAAAGAAACTATTTTATATTTATAATTTATAATCTTACCAATTTTATTTAAAGTATCAATGTTATCAACCACAATAACATTTCCTAATTGATTTAATACAATTCCACGATATCTTGAATCATATCTTACCAAACTATCAGCAGTTCCTATAAATCCATCAATATCTTTAATTTTCTCCATATCTTCAAACATTACATTTCTTGGTTTTATTATTGATATTGGAAAAAAAGTAGCTCTTCCTAACTTATTTTCTTTTAAATAGCTTATAGCCTCTTTAGCACATATTTCATCATCTACAACAACGACATTAGAATTAGCTCCCAAACTCGTATCTATAGCTACAACATACTTTTCAGGAATATCAATTAACTTACCCAAAACTCCATGTATACCATTCAATCTTATATTATTAATAACATTCTTAACACTATAAGGTAGCTTAGTATCATTAGTAATATTCTCACTTAAAATATCAATCTTATTCTTTAAGTTCATTATATTCCTATTTTCATTATTAATTTGATTAGTTAATATATTTCTTTTATTCTTCTTCTCCTCATTAAACTTAATAATTTCCATACTTTTTAATTGCTTTACTTCTAAACTTCTTTTTATATCATTAAGTTCAACAGTTGCAAGTTCAATATTATTAGTCAAACTAAGCACTTCTTCTTTTAAAGATAAAATATTCATTTCTAACTTTGAATTATCAACTTCGTATTTTTGTCTTTCAATAGTTATCTGTTTCTTACTTTGTAATTCTGCTATTTCTTGTGTAAGTTCATAAACCTTATTACTTTTATCTTCTATCAATTGATCAAGTTTTAAACTAGTTAATTTTAATTCTTCCACCTTTGAGCTATCTGTTGTATTTGTTAAAGATAACTTTTCTACTACTTCGCTCAAATATTTTACCCTATCTTTAACTTTCACATATTCATCATTTAATGTTTCTATATCACTAGCAATTAAAGCTATCTCAATATTTTCTAGTTCATCTTTATAATCCAAAAATTTACGTGCTTTCTCACTTTGCTCCTTTAAAGGAGTTAATGTAGTCAAAAGTTCATCTATTAAAAGATTTACTCTAGCCAAATTTTCATTAGTTTTATCAAGTTTCCTAAAAGACTCTTCTTTACGTTTTTTATATTTTAAAACTCCTGCCGCCTCTTCAAATATTACTCTTCTGTCATCAGGTTTACTATTAATAATATCCATAACAGCTCCCTGTGAAATAATATTAAAAGACTCTTTACCAGCTCCACTATCCAAAAATAAGTCCGTAATATCTTTAAGTCTTACCTTAGTATTATTTATATAGTACTCATTTTCTCCTGTTTTATAAACTACTCTCTTAATCTCTATTTCATTAAACTCACTATTCAAATAATGATCAGTATTATCAAAAACTAAACTTACAGTAGCTCTCGATTGAGGTCCACGTGATTTAGATCCAGCAAATATTACATCAGTCATTCCTGAGTCTCCACGTAATGCTTTAACAGACTGTTCTCCCATAACCCATCTTACAGCATCTACTATGTTACTTTTGCCTGAACCATTTGGTCCTACTACACCTGTAATTCCCTTATCAATATCAAGTTCTATCTTTTCTGCAAAAGATTTAAAACCATTTGCCCTAATACTCTTTAAATACATCTAAATCACCTTATTTTTGCTTGTTTATTATACGCATCCATTGCTGCTTTTTGTTCTGCCTCTTTTTTTGATTTACCGCTACCTCTGCCATAAACTATATCACCTATAATTACTTCAACATCAAATACTTTATCATGTGCAGGACCACTTTCGTTTACTAACTTATACTCCAAAGATTCTTTTGTTGTTTGCACTAATTCTTGTAATTTACTTTTATAATCTCCTAAAAATATACTATGGTTCTTAACACATGGTATAACTACTTGTTCAAATAATGACTTAGCAGCATCCAATCCTTGATCTAAATATATACACCCCATAATACTTTCAAATATATCTGCTACTATCGTATCATTAATATTATTAATTTGACCATGTCCAACTCTTATATATGGTTTATAATTTATTACCTCGGCATATCTAGCGCACGCTCCCTCACAAACATAAGCAGCCCTTGTCTTACTCATTTCACCTTCAGATAAATCCATATTACTATATAAATAATCACTCATTAAAATTTGCAAAACAGCATCTCCCAAAAACTCCAATCTTTCATAATTTTTTACATTATGTTCATTAGAATATGAAGAATGTGTTAGCGCTTGTAATAACAATTCTTGATTTTTTATATTAATTCCAAATTTTTTTAAAAAGTCCATTTTAATCACCATACCAATTATATCAAAATATTATAATATTTACTAAAGTTATTTTACAAAAGACATAAATTATAGTAAAATTATTATTGTTAAATAACATATAGGAGGAGCTATGAAAAAGAAAATTTTATTTTTATTAATCATTAGTATTATAACAATAACACTAACTACAGGATGTTTCAATAGTGATAAATTAGATGGTTCAAACATTACCACAACAGTTTATCCAGTTGAATACATTGTAACTAGACTTTATGGAGACCGAAGTAATATTTCAAGCATTTATCCCAACGAAACAAAAGTAGAAGAATATGAGCTAACAGAAAAACAACTAAACGATTATTCAAAAAAAACTACTTTATTTGTTTACAATGGATTGACTAACGAAAAAGAAATTGCTAAAACTTTAATAAACAAAAATAAGAATATTCAAATTATTGATGTCTCATATGGCTTAAAATATAAATATGGAATTGAAGAATTATGGTTAAATCCAAATAATTATTTAATGTTAGCCAACACAATAAAAAATGAATTAGAAGATTTAAGTTCTTCTAAATATGCTGCCGAAAAAATTGAAGAAAATTATAATAAGCTTCAAGAAGACTTAACTACTTTAGATGCTGAATTAAGAAATATTGCAAAAGCAGCGATAAAAAACAATAACGCAACAATAGTTATTGCATACGATACTTTCGGTTTCTTAGAAAAATATGGTTTTAATGTTATAAACATTTCAAGCGAAAATAACATAACATCTAATATAAAAAATAAATTTAAAGATAAAACATATAAACAAATATTTGTAGATGACAAAAAAAATGTATCTGATAGTATTAAAGACTTAGTTGATAATTATGACGCTGAATTAATTGAAATTAACACAATGTCTACATTAACTGATAAACAAAGAGCTAACAACGATAACTATTTAAATATTATGAATGATTTCATAACTAATTTATCAAATGTCGTACTAAACTAAAAGCGAAGAATTATTCTTCGCCTTTTTTATTTAAATCTTTTTTTAGTTTTAAAAACTTTAGTTTATTGCTTTTCTTACCCTTACCTAAACCACTAAATTTTATTACAAACATATTATTTATATCATAAATTTGACCAATTCTTTCACCATATTTCAATTTTAGTCTGTCTAAACAATAACTCAAAAATTCTTGACTATCAATTCCATTAATATCACTACCATCAATAGTTTTTAGAACATAGCAATCAGATATAATAGTACTGCTAAAAGCCAACAACCCATCATTGCTAATAATTTCTAAATCACCATCACTTAATAGTGGAATATTATAATCTAATTCACCTCTTCTAAAAGACAATACATCACGAATATCTTCACATCTCTGTTTTGTTGTCTCATCTCTAGTTCCCGTAAAAGATAAATTAATTAAAGTTTTTGTAAGTAACATAATTGGTTCATTATATATTTCTTTAAAATCAACAATATCACTCTGTAAAACAGTTTTAGCTATAACACCATAAACCCTAATAAAATCATAATCACTTTTTTGTAGATTTAACATTTTAACATATTCATCAATAAATTGTACATCTCCTAAAGTTCTTCCAAGATAAAGCAAATCCTTTACTTGTATATATATAGATTCACCATTTTTAGTTGTATTTGTAACTATCTTCATGATTATATTCCCCTTTCTTTTAATAAAACGCTATTACCTTACCATATTTTTTTACAAAAGGTCAAATAAAGTTTATTTTACTTTACAAAAAAAGAAGACTTATTTACTAAAGTCTTCCATAAATATATTATAAAGTCTATTACATCTCTCTTTATCCATTTCAGCAACATCTTTATAAGAATTTTCTATTTTAAGCGTTTCATACTTTTCTTCACCCATTTTATGATATGGTAAAAAATCAACTCTTGTAACATTCTTTATATATTTTTTTATAAACTTTGATAATTCATAAATATATTCTTCATTATCATTAACACCAGGTATAACTACTTGTCTAATCCAAACCTCTTTATTTGATTCATTAAGTTGTTCAACAAAATCAAAAAATTTATCCAAATAATCTCTTTTTGTAATATTTTCATATCCACTTGAAGTTATATGTTTTATATCAAGTAATACCATATCTATAGTTGATAAAAGTTCTTTATAATCACCCTTACCTATACCAGCTGTATCTATTGCAATATGAACATTTTCTTCTTTTAGCTTTCTACAAACTTCAACTAAAAATTCATATTGAAGTAATGGCTCCCCTCCTGAAAAAGTAACACCACCATTATTTTTAAAATAAGGTTTGCTGCGCATTACTTTTTTTACTACATCATCTGAAGTATAGTTAAAATCTCTAATTTGCCACATCTCAGGATTGTGACAAAATTTACATCTTAAACTGCAACCGTTTAAGAAAACCACAGTACGAATACCAGGTCCATCCACCAGACCAAAAGTTTCTATCGAATCAATTGAACCTAACATACTACATTTTCTCGTGGAATGTTCTAGAAATAACTTCTTCTTGTTGTTTTCTAGTTAGTTTATTAAATCTAACAGCATATCCAGAAACTCTTATAGTAAGTAATGGATATTTATCAGGATTTTCCATTGCATCAATTAACATTTCTCTATTTAAAACATTAACATTTAAATGATGTGCTCCTTGAGCAAAATAACCATCCATCAATTGAACTAAATTATTCTCTCTTTCATCATCATTTATTCCTAATGAACTAGGAACAATTGAGAATGTATTTGATATACCATCACGACAACAATTTTCCCAATCAAGCTTAGCAACAGAATTAAGTGAAGCAATAGCTCCATTAACATCTCTACCATGCATAGGATTAGCACCAGGTGCAAAAGCAACACCAGCTTTTCTTCCGTCTGGAGTAGCACCAGTATTAGAGCCATATACAACATTAGATGTAATTGTTAATACTGATAATGTTGGATGAGCATTTCTATAGCAAGGATGAGAAGCTAATTCAGAATATACATATTCAAGTAATTCTTTACCAATTTCATCAACTCTGTCATCATCATTACCAAACTTAGGATAATCTCCCTCTATTTCAAAATCTACAGTAATACCTTCTTCATCTCTAATAGGCTTAACCTTAGCATATTTGATAGCTGACAAAGAATCTACAGCTACAGAGAAACCTGCAACACCATAAGCCATTAATCTATTTACATTTGTATCATGTAAAGCCATTTGCCCTGCTTCATAAGCATATCTATCATGCATATAATGAATAATATTCATAGCATCACTATAAATACGAGCAACTTCCTTAATCATTTTAAAATATGTAGATTTAACTTTTTCATAATCTAATACTTCGTCATCCATTTTTTCAAATCCTGGAATTACTAGTTGACGTTTCATTTCATCAACTCCACCATTTATTGAATAAAGTAATGCTTTCGCTAAATTGCAACGTGCTCCAAAGAATTGCATATCTTTACCAACTCTCATTGAAGACACGCAACAAGCTATAGCATAATCATCCCCCATTGAAGGACGCATTAAATCATCATTTTCATATTGAATAGAATCAGTTGCAATACTTACTCTTGCACAATATTTCTTCCATGGTTCTGGTAATTCTTGAGCCCATAAAATTGTCATATTTGGTTCTGGAGCACTTTCTAAATTTTCTAAAGTATGAACAATACGGAAAGATGTTTTATTAACCATAGTTTTACCCTCAGTTGTCATACCACCTAAAGAACAAGTAACCCATGTTGGGTCTCCTGAGAATAATTCGTCATAATCTGGAGTTCTTAAATGTCTTGCTGCTCTTAATTTAATTACAAATTGGTCAATTATCTCTTGAGCTTCTTCTTCAGTTATAATACCAGCTTCTATATCTCTTTCAAAATAAATATCAAAGAAAGCATCCACTCTTCCTAAAGACATTGCTGCTCCATTATTTTCTTTTATTGCTGCTAAATAACCAAAATAAGTCCATTGAACAGCTTCTTTAGCATTTTTTGCTGGTTTTGAAATATCAAATCCATAAGTAGCAGCCATTTCTTTTATTTCTTTTAACGCCCTATATTGCATTGAAATTTCTTCACGTAAACGAATTGTATCTTGATCCATTACATCAATTTTCATATTATCCCAATCGTTGAATTTATCTTCCATTAATCTATCAATACCATATAAAGCTATTCTTCTATAGTCTCCTATAATTCTACCACGACCATAAGCATCTGGAAGCCCAGTTAAAAGCTTAACATGTCTTGCTGTTCTAATTTCTTTGGTATACGCATCAAAAACACCATCATTATGTGTTTTAACTAAATTAGTTTTACAAAACTTATCTAATTCTGGATTCATTTTATATCCATAAGCATCAAGTTCTTGATAAACCATTTTAAGTCCACCTTTAGGAACAATGCTTCTCTTACATAATTGATCAGTCTGTAAACCAACAATTACATCATCATCTTCAGATATATATCCTGGTTTAAATACATTAATCCCAGCAGGAGTATCAACATCTATATCGATTACATGTTTTTTTACTTCCTCTTTACATACATCTTCATATATTTTTAAAACTCTTTTTGTTTTATCAGTTGGACCAGCTAAAAATTCTTCTCCACCTGTATAAGGAACATAGTTATTCTTAATAAAATCGCTTACATTAATTTCATTAACCCAAGCTCCTTCTTTAAAATTTTTCCATTCTTCTTTCATTATTAAATTCCTCCCAACATTAATGATTTTACCATAAAAAGAATATTATTTTTATCATAAAATTACATTTTTACATTATTTAACATTAATATATATATTTATTATATTTCCATTAATTTTATTTATATCTTCATTTAAATTTTAACAACAAAAAAACTAGGAAAACCTAGTTAATTTTTATATGGCGGAGCAGGAGAGATTTGAACTCTCGCGCCAGTTACCCGACCTACACCCTTAGCAGGGGCGCCTCTTCAGCCTCTTGAGTACTGCTCCACAACCAAGGTAACAAATAAATTATATCTAATTATTACACTTTAGTCAACTTATTTTTTTCTTTTTTTATTATCATGTACTAAAAATTTATTATACTCTTTCATTCTAATAGAATATTGTCCTATCAAAAATATCACTCCACAAAGTAAAGTTAAACCAGCAAAAAACCAATACCACCAAGCCAATTTATAAATAAATATAAAAACTACAATCACAATACTAGAGCCTATACTTAATAATCCTTCAATAAATAAACGATTTAAATTATCGGTTAAATCCTTACCCTTTTTTGTAGCAGCATATTTATTTTTAATTATCTTTTTTTCTTCTTTTGATAGCTTATTATACATACTTTTCACTCCCAAATATATTTTATCACAAATTTTATTAATCTTCTATTTTTTATTTTTTTATATAAATTGTAATTTATATCTAGATTTTACTAAAATTATGTTGTATAATTTAATACGTACAGAAGAAATGTCTCCTTAGCTCAGTTGGTAGAGCAACTGACTCTTAATCAGTGGGTCTAGGGTTCGAATCCCTAAGGGGACACCATTTTATGAACAAAACTTGAAAATTACTTTTCAAGTTTTTTTATTTTATATACAAAAAATACCTACAATATCATTTTTCAAATGCTTTATTTCTTCTTCAAATACTTATTAGAAACATATCCCATTACTTCATAATGATAAATATATGCTAATCCATCACGAATATAAAACCTAATAACTTCATCCCCATTTTTCAACCCTTTATTATTTATAATCGTACTTCTATTATAATTAGGACTAGAGTGAACATTTAAAGGCTCACTTGGTATGTCTTCAACTTTATATGTAATATCTGACTCTTTAATTAAACGATATTTATATCCTTTATAAATTGTATTCTCGATAATAGAATCTTCTTTTACAAATAAATATTCTTCTGGTTTTACTTTATTTAATATTACATATTCAGAATATACCCCACTCCTTTTTTCACTCCATCCAGCAATTGTTCCTTTACTTAATTCTAAATGAATATGATTACCACTAGCATTTCCAGTTTTACCTTCATGGCAAACTAATTCTCCTTGCTTATAAACTTTTCCTAATTTCATGTCACTAATTTCTGAAGGATGAGTAATACTCATAGTTAAATAACCATAATATCCATTAGGACTTAATACTTTTTTAGTACTAGTCAACCAAACCGTATTAGCATGTCTTTTTGTATCTATTGGTTGATAGAGCTTAGTTATTTTACAATCAAAAGGAGCATATATTTCATCAGCTCCACTATCTTTACCAGACAAATCTATTGCATAAGAAAGTTTATGAGAACCTGATGTATTACCATATCCTTGGCTAATATTTATTACTTTCATAGGAAAATAAGCTCTCTGATAAGCCATAAATATCTCCTCCCATTAGTATTCTATGAATTAATTACATATAAAAAAATTGCATATGCCTATACAATTTATCTTTTTTTATTATTTACATATTCCTCTAAAGTTAAATCTCCAATTTTCATAGCATCAGTTTTACCAATATATCTAATGTGCCAAGGTTCATATGGATAACCTGTAATATCTTCTTTTCCTTTAGGATATCTTAAAATAAATCCAAAATACTTTAAACTTTTATGAATGCGATCAAAAACTTCAGTTTCTTTTAAAAGGTCATCATTTTCTATAATCCATTTGCCATTTTTATTAATTACAATGTCAATAGCTTGCCCAGTATGATGCTCACTAGTTCCAGGCATCGCTACAATCTGCTCAGCATAATCAATACCATATTTCTTCATAAAACTTAAAAACAAGTTTTCTTGAGTCTCTAAACTTCTATAAGCTCCATCAATATCAATTATTATATCTTCAATACTAAGATGTGCTCTTAACATTTCAAAGTGTCTAAATGTCTCACTTTCAATATATTTAGTTTGTTCATCATAATTTTCATATTCTATCATCTGAAAATCCTTTAACATATTTTCGTTAAAAATATTTTCTTTATTTACTAATAAAATCATTAAATCACCTACATCTAAAGTATATCATATAGGTTATTTTAAACAAATAATATTTTTTTTCATTTTTTTTCATTTTTTTGTTGCATTTTTTTAAAACACTTGATATACTTAACTAGTCAGCAAGAAAAAAAGAAAAAAAACACTTGCAATAATGACAAAAATAAGTTAAAATAAAAAAGGCTTAAAGCAAATGGGCTTGTAGCTCAGCTGGTTAGAGCGCACGCCTGATAAGCGTGAGGTCGGAGGTTCAAGTCCCCCCAGGCCCACCATTTAGTTTATGGCCCGTTGGTGAAGCGGTTAACACATATGCCTTTCACGCATACATGCATGGGTTCAAATCCCGTACGGGTCACCAATTTAAAAATCAACTACTCTTTTGAGTAGTTTTTTTGTTGTCTTTAATAAAAAAAGAATTAACTAAAAGTTAATTCTATAAATTAAATTCCGGTAAAATCAAAATATTCATACGTGTTAAGAAAGCATATAAAACAATAACTACTAATATTATACAAGATAAGTTAAGAACATTATACAAAATTTTTCTATCTATATTTTTAAAAGTTAATATTTCATTCATCCCTGTCATAAAAGCTATCAAACTATACAAAAAACTAAAAATCAAAGCTAACATTCCTAAATAAGAAGAAATTATACTTATAGCTGGAGAAACTCCTATAACACCTATAATAAATGGTAACAATCCAAGATTACTTACCATAATATAAGAACCTAATGGAACACCTTTACTATTTAAAAAAGATGAAGCATAATAAACAAATGATACTACAAAAATTACAACAAATGACATAAAAAATGCTAAAGCAATATATGGTAGATAATTATCTAAATTCATTATATTAGCTATATTAAAATTAACATGAGATGATCCAGTAACTGTATTGTAAGATTTAGTAAATGATCCGACTAAAATCCTAACCCCTATACTCAATATCAAAGAAACTATTGTTATCCATACTGTAACCATAAAAGCTTTAAATGTACTTCTATATTTTTTAGAGTTTGTAACAATCGTACTTCCTGGAGTTAAAATCATTCCCAACATCATACCAACAACAGAAAATATATTAGCCTTAACATCTTTTGGCAAATCTTCCTCTACAAAAACTTCTTTAGTTTGTGCAACGGGATTTACTGGTACAGGATTATTGGCATTATTTAAAGGATCTAATGCAGGATTATCTACTTTATTTTCTTCAAATTGTAAATCTAAAACTTCACTTTCTTCTATAATCTCTTTTTTTTCATTATTTTGATTAGGAGCAATAACATTTTTATTATTTGAAGGCATATAACTATTTAAACCTTGAGTAGCGACACCAGAACTACTATTATTTTGTTGAACCATATTTTGATAATTAGAATAACCTTGCTGTGTTAAATTAGGTGCTGATTGATTCATCATTTGCTGATTATTCATATTTTGAACATTGTTAACATAATTGGTTCCTTGATTTATATTATTTTGAGGTGGACTCACCATCTGACCACTCGCTGTATTATAAGAACCATACACAAAAGTATTATTTGAATTATTAATTTCTTGATTATTAGATGGAGTTATATACCCTTGAATTCTATTTCCACTAACATTAACATTACTATTGTAATTAACATTATCATTCTTTTTATTTTTCTTGGCAATATTAAAAAACTTACTCACGATAACAACCACCTATTCTTAAATAATTATACCATAACAATAAAAAAAGGTGAATTTATTTCACCTTCATTTATTACTGATTTTTTATATCCTTTCTTTTGAAAATTATTAATCCTAAAATAAATAATATTATAATCGTTAAAGAACATATAAATAATGATTTACCTAAAGAACTATAATTATAAGCAGATATACCAAATTCTAAATAAGTATCAAAATTCCAACAATTCATAGGTATTAATGCTATTATTTTTTCAGATAGAAACTCCGAAATCAAAGCATTAATAAAGTCTAAACAAAATACTGAAATAACAGAACTAACTGTATTCGTAGTTATTACACCAATAAACACACAAAGGAGTATTAAGATTATAAGTTGAGGTAAAGAAGATAAATATCTAATAAAAATATAACCAAATGTATTATATTCTACTATTGCATTTTTTCTAAAACTATAATCTATTATAGGATCAAATATTGTGCTTATATTTCCATCTAAAATCCAATAAAATACAAAAGCTATTGTATTGTAAAATAAGATAAATGCTAAAAGTGCAATAAATATAGCCAATATTTTACTAACATAAATCTTAGTTCTACTATAAGGTTTTATCAATAGTTGTTTTATAGTTCCTTTATTAAATTCCTCAGCAAAAATGCCTCCCGCTATTATCACCATAGCAATAATATATAACATAACAGCTCCTGTTACATCCCCAACAAAGTCATCTCGAAAAGATATATCATTAGACATAACAATATCATTCTCTATATTATATTTAGCTAAATAATATCGCTTTTCAGTATTTCTTTTTTCTATTAGTTCACTATTGCTCTTATAGGCACTCTCATCTTTATTCATGGCTCTATACATTTCTGAATAAATAATATAATCATCTACAATTGACGAACTATGAGTATATGATGGGGCAACATTATTTTTTAAACGATATCTTATTCCTTCAAGCTCACATTCAATTTGATAGATTCTATCATCAGAACTTTCAGCATTCCCCTGAGTCTTTAATTCTCCTAATTCATCTTCTAAGCTTTTTTTATCCTCTTCTAATTTTAAACGCCAATCATAATCTTCTAAAAGCTTTATTTGATTATTATATTCTTCTTGAGCCTCATTAAATAATTCATCATTTTTTTCAATATACTTATATATATTCATTTTTTTTATAGTAGCGAAGACTTCTTTTTCAATATAGTAATACTCAGGAGATTTACTATCATAATCTTCTAAAAGCTTAAACTTTTCTAAATCACTTTTTTCGTCAACATACCATTCAAGTTCTTCACTATTATTTAAATCATATTTGCTTAATCTCTCTTCAGAAGTATTATAATACGTAAAAGAATTATCAAAAACTCGAGTTTTCTCTACAACCAAATTGAAAGCCATAATAAAGATAATAATAATTCCATATATATACAATCCCTTTTTTGAAAAAATTTTTATAAGTTCATTTTTAACTAAATTAATCAATTACATTACCCCCTACTTTTCTTAAAAAAGCCTCTTCTAAAGACATTTCATTTTCCTTAATTTCATAGATTTTATAGCCTTTTTCTACTAAATATAAAACGATATCTGGAACTTTTTCTTCATTAAGAGATATATTTATATGCCTATCATCTATAATTGTAACATCAGCATTTAAAATTTCAGCATTAATTCCTTCTGTTTTATCTAGTTTAAAAGAATAAACGTTTTTTTCTAAATGTTTTATCTCTTTAATAGATGATATTGAAATAATACTACCATTTTGAATCAAACATACATCTGTAACAAAACTCTCTAATTCTGCCAAATTATGGCTAGATATTAAAACCCCCATCTTCTCTTTTTTTGCTAAAAACTTAATTAAGTCTCTCAATTCCTTAATTCCTTCTGGATCAAGCCCATTAGTTGGTTCATCTAGAATCAATACATTCGGCTTATGTATTATAGCTGCAGCAATTCCAAGCCTTTGTCTCATCCCTAAACTATACTTCGAAACTTTATCATCTATTCTATTTTCAAGTCCAACTAACTTTATAACCTCATCTATACGTTCTTTTGTTACATATTTATACATATTAGAAATAAGTTCTAAATTTTTTCTACCTGTAAGATACATATACAAATCCGGACTTTCTACTATAGCTCCAACATTAGCTATTGCCTTACTAAATTCTTTTTTTATATCATATCCATTAATAAATACATCTCCACTACTAATTGATTGCAAACCTAAAATCAATTTTATAGTAGTTGTTTTACCTGCCCCATTTGGACCAATAAACCCTAATATTTCTCCCCTTTTAATTCCAAAAGATACATCTTTTAAAACCTGCTTAGATCCAAAATACTTATTAACATCTTTAACCTCTAAAATAGTTTCCACATAATCTCTCCCTTTACTAATATTATTATACCTTAATACCCCAATTTCCTCTTTTTTTTAAAATTTATAAATTAAAAGAAATATCACATTCAATATTTCTTCTATACTATCAGTTTCATAACAAAATAAACTAAATTATTTCTTACTAATTTCATTTATAAAATCATCAAAGATTTCTTGCCATTTTAAAAATCCTTCTTTAATTCCAATCTCTTCAATCTCTTCATAAAACAATAGTGATTCATTGGAATAATTTTTTACTGAATACTTTACTATATTCTCCTCATTAACATTTTTAAAATCATTATAATGTAAATCAAATAAAGAATTAAAACTATATAAATAATCATCATAACGGAGTGAAAATTCTACATCATAAACACTTTCTTCTTTTTCCCTTAATACAAACTCCCCTGAATAATCTCTTTTCTTAGTTTCAAAGAAATAACTAAATTCAACTCTTTCCTTATCAAAATTCTTAATATTTAAATCAATTATCTTATCAGCATTGTATTTAATTGTTGCTTTTATATCATCTTCTTTTTTTCCTTTAAATTCTACAACATCTCGGTCATTTAAATTAGCATAAAAATCAAAATCATTTTCATAAAAATATAAATAAAATAAACAAAAACCATTTTCTTCAATATCTAAACCAACAACTTTAGTTGCCTCCATAGTATAAATATTAAAAGCCAACTTATAATCATCATCAATATCTGAATCAACTAAATTACTTAATTCATTTTTATATTCTTTTACAGATAAATTGCTTAATTCAGACATTATTTTAATTAACTTATCATCTTTTATTAATTCTTCATAATACTTTTTTTGAATCTTCTTTATATTACTTTTATCAATTACATAAGAATTCTTTACAACTTCTATACTCTTATTATTAATATCTATTTCTGTTTTTGATGAAACAATATATTCATTTAATAATAAACCTTTTATAATGTCTCTTTCTTTAAGAACAACATATCTTAAATCATCACTACTAATCTCAAATATATTATTTAAATAACCAGAATATTTATTATATACCTTATCTATTTTATTTTGTTCCATAAGAAAATATTTATCACTAGTAGAAAAATTCGTATAACTCTTCCCACTATTAAAATAATCATTTATACCATAATTACTATTTTCTATTTCCATATAAAGAGAATTTTCATATCTATTAGAAGCTATTCCTAACCTATATCCAAAATTTCCTTCATTTAATTCACCCAAACCATTATCTACATTAAACTTTATATCAGTCAAAATGCTATTATTTCCGATATTAAAATCATTAATAACATTTATCATTTTATCACTAACATACTCAATTGTTTTATCAAAAATTATTTTAGGACGACTATTAATATACTTTTTGTACATTGGTACACCAGCAAAATATCCAACACATCCTAAAACTAAAATAAATAACATAAATATTCCTATTTTTTTCACAATTTTAATAAAACTGATTCTAGTCTTTAAAGGTTTAAATGAAGTAGTTAAATATATATCATCATCTATTTCTTCATTACTAGACTTTAGCACTTCTTCGTTAACCTCTTTAATTTTTAACTCTTTTCTTTTTTTATTTTCTTCATCTCTAATTTTATCAATTTCTTCTTCTACTTTTAGCACTTTAGCAACTTCTTCATCTTTATCTAACTTTTTTATACTGGTTTTAGAAATACTTTCTTCTGTTGTTTTTTGTACTTCTTCGTTTTTTGCTTCTTTATCCATGCTTTCTTGTAAATCTTTAAATTTTATCTCTCTTGTCATTGACATTTTTTCATCAATATCTTCTTCATATTTTTTTAAAACATCTGCATACTTTTTTTCACGCATATTAAATCACACTACTTTATACATAAATTTTAACATAAATAAAGGATAGATACAACAATCTACCCTTTATTTATTTTACCAATAAATTCATTATATTCTTTAAAGAAATCATCAATCGTATAAACTTTATTCTTTTCTACAATGATATGAGAATTATAAAATGAATCACTTTCTCTAATTTCATCTACAATACTCTTATAATTTTCAATGTCGTTTAAATTATACTCAACTCTGCCAAACTTTTCATAATTATTTTCAGAATTTTTCAATAATGAATAAGCTGTAAAAAGATAAAGTTGATTAGGATCAAAACACTTAATAAATTTATCAACATTTAAAGATTTATCAAACAAATCAATAACTGCATTATATCCAGATAATAATTTAGTAAATTTCTTCCTACATAAACTTACAAATTCAAAAAAAGTCACTTCTACTTCACTATTATTATATTCTTCCAAAACTTCTGTATAATATTCTGAATCTTCCTTATTTTTTAATACATCTCTATATACATCTTTTCTAATTCTTATAGCCCTTTTTATATCCTTATAAACATCTTCTCCTCCATTTAAAACCACATCATCTGCATTAGAAATTAAGTTTCTTAAAAAAGCTTTCTTTGAAAAATAAAGTGTCCTAACATTATCAATTGTCTTAGATTCAATTGCAAAATTAAAAGTTTCTACAAATGATTCTTCCTTAAATATTACTCTTAAAGGCATATAATAATATCTATTAAGAAATTCCATAAATAAACTTTTACCATTCTTTTCTAGTGAAATTTTATCAAGTCCATCACATAATTCCCAATCTCCATAATACATTATGAGTGGCTTATAAATAAGCTTAAGACTTGCAATCATATTATCGTTCATCACACTAACCACCTATTCTTTTATAATTATACAATACTTTTTAACGAAAAAAAACTACTAATCAAAAAAAGCTTAAATAAATAAGCTTTTATCTTAATACATATTCTTTATATTTATCCCCTTTTTCTGCATAATTTTTAAACTGCTCATAACTTGCTGCAGCTGGAGATAATAAACAAATAGTATTTTCTTTAGTTACCTTTTTTGCCATATTTACTGCTTCTTCTAGAGTTTCCACAAAAAACGTTCTTTCATGTGGCAAATTATTTCCTATTGTATGGCCAGTTGTTGGCATACATATAAAATGTTCTATATTAGTATTTTCCAAATATTCAGCAAACCCTTCATAAGATATACCTCTATCCATTCCACCAAATATTAAAGTATTAACATTTTCTAAAGCTTCAATAGACTCCTTAGTAGCCTCAGGAATAGTTGCTAATGTATCAACGAAAAATTTCACTTTATTAATTTCGCCAACCAATTCTAATCTATACTTCAAAGGTTTAAACTCAGCTATTGCCTTAAAAGTTTTATCATCATCTAACAAAAGTATCTTACTAACTGTGTAAGCCACCATTATATTTTTAAAATTATAAATTCCCAATAAGTTTCTTTTTAAACTTATATCAAATACTTCATTTCCATCATAATATACTTTACCATCATCTAAATATGTTTTAGCACTTTTTGATTCTATATCTACGTCATACTTTTTTCCTTTAAATTTATTTTCCAAAATCTTATTTTTTAAACTAATATTATCTTGGCAATAGACCATATAATCATCGTCTTCTTGATACTTAAACATATTCATTTTTATATTATGATAATGTTCAACACTACCAGCATGGTCCAAATGATCCTCAAATAAATTTAAAACAACCCCAATATGTGGTGAAACATTCAAATATTCTAACTGATGTGAGGACATTTCTAAAACAAAAACAGTATCTTCATCAACTTCGTCAAATCTGTCAAAAACAGGTATTCCAATATTTCCCGCCAAAATAACTTTTAAACCATTTTCTTTCAAAATACTAGCAATTAAAGATGTAGTTGTGCTTTTTCCTTTTGTTCCAGTTACACCAATAACTTTATCTTTAGCAACTTCCAATAATAATTCAATTTCTGATGTTAAATTAACATTTGTAGTATCTATATCTTTTAAAGAAATTCCAGGAGATTTTATAACTAAATCGTAAGAATCCAAACCATCTAAATAGTTATCGCCACTAATAACAAAGGTTTTCTTATCACCAGCTAATAAATCATCTTTACTAACATCAATCCTATCAATAATTGTTAAGCTTTGTAAAGCTAAATACTTTCGAATAAATTTATATGTCGCTTTACCTTCTCTACCAAAACCTAATATTGCAATATTTTTATGTTCTAATTTACTAAGTATTTTATCTATCATTAAAAATCGCATCCTTAATTATTTTTATATCATCTTCATCCAAACTATTTTCATCATTAAAACTATGCTCTAAATCTAATTTTAAAATTGTCTCATCATAATAATTATCTTTATAATATTTTAATAAATATGGCAAGTCTCTACCATCAAGTCTCTTTATTGTTTTAGTAATAGCATAATTTACTTCATTAAAAGTCCCAACACAATCAAATGGTTTTACATTCTCTTTGCCAAGTAACTCCTTAAAAACTTGTAACATTTCCTTTTTTTCAAACATATCTTCTCCAAATATACTAACTAGTTCGTCTTTATATAAATGTGGAGACAATAAACTATAAACAAACATACACTTTGCGCAATTACAACACCATTTCCATATTTCACTCTTACTACCAACATTACAACTTTTAAAAACATTATGAAACTTATTGTACTTAGAAAACAACAATCCTATTTGATATTCAGTAAGAGGTCTTAAAAATGAATAATATTTTATTCCATTACCCAAATATTTTAATGCATATTCTTGAAAATCTCTTTCAAATTCATAAGACTTTGAATATTGATGATTAATCTTTGTTCCTAAAACATTTGATTCATTTGCACTATTTTCATTTGATAAAACAATTTTTTCTTTATTGTTTAAATATGCAGTTAAATAAGAAACAAAAGCCACCATTGCTGAAAAAGGTGTATGCCCATTTAGATATCCTTGATTATTAAGTTCTATAATCCCCTTATCTAAAATTCTTCTTACAGCACAGATATTCTCGTCATTATATCCCGCTTGATAAGCACACTCCAACATAACAGGTTTAGGATTTATTATAAAGCAATCAGTCTTCTCCTTTTTATATAGGCTTAAAGTAACACAAGAATCTTTTCCACCGCCAATTGCAACTAAACTTCCTTTACCATCATATTCTACATCTATATCTTTGCTATTTCCTAAACATTTAAAATTAATAAAACTATCATAATCTGGATTTATTCCATTCAAATAAAAGAATTCTCCCAATCCATGAAAATATATTTTTTTAAAAAATTCCTTTTGCTCATCATCAATATTACCACAATTAATAACTAAATTAGGAGCCATTGTAGCTTTCCAATAACTAATTAATTCTAACAAACCTATATTAAAAACTAACTTACTTACATACTCTTTATTTATATTTTTATTACTAATTGGAATCTCTAATCTATGAACAAATTTTTTTAATCCAACTATTTCATAATAAAATTCTAATTTTAATAATTCATCAGTATAATAAATCTCATATTTATCATAAACAAAAGTATCATATAATTGTATTTCTTTTAAAGACATACTCATACATAATCGCCTCCAAGTAAATTATATCATATTATCTTCTAAATAGAACAAAAGCCCTAACATTAGGGCTTTTTTTATGATTATTTTTCTTTTAAAGATATAGAATCTAAGATATTAACCAAATATACATCACATACACCAGAAGTTGTATCAGCTCCAACTTTATAGTTAAACAATATAATATCTCCATTTAATTCAGCTGTCCTTAAATACCTAGTACCACCTTTACTTTCATGTGTAAGCGTATACCAAGTAATTCCCTTCGAATTAGTTTTACCAATATTTTCTTCCAATTCTTCATATTCAATGTACTGATTAATAAATTCTTCTCCACTATCATAGCCAGATAGTTTACCAATTGATAAAGTACAAGTATTAAAGTCTCCACTAGTATTAGAATCAGTATATATATAATAAAATTCACTACTTTCAGATTTTTTAAAATCTGTTGGAATTTCTATATTCATATTACTCAAAACATCATAATCACTTGTTTTTATGACGCCATCATACTTACCATTATCAACACTTATTATACCATTTGAAATAAAATCATATACTTTCGATATTATTGTTGCTGAGAAAATAGTAAAAGAAACTATTACTTCAACTATTAAGCAAAAAAACATTAATAAAAAAGCTTTACCAAAACTAGTTCCACCTTTTCTTTTACAAATTGTATTAAGTTCTATCTGATTTTTCTTTTGATTAGCTTTTTTATTTACAATACCTTTTACTTTTCCTTTAGCTATTTTAATATATAAAGGATTAACAGCTAACGATAAAACAAGTCTATAAACAATTAAAGAAATAGTCGATATTCCAGTAGGTAATGTATTAATTAGGGCAAATTCAGAAAAAGTCAAAATTATCCCAAGTAAATACATCTTACGATACATAAAATAGAATCCCCCTAATAAAAGGGCAGCAAAAGAAAACGGTGCCATAGTAATTTTTGTAAATTTATCTCCCACATATTGTTTCAATAAAGGCATCTCATCTACTACTACTTTTGCTTCAGCTAAACTTGCAGCAACACCATTTGCATATTGCATCGTATATTGTTGTTGCATTTCTTGCTTATTTTGAGAATTATTATTAATATTATTATTAAAAAATTTAGACTCGTTAACAACGTCCTTAGGAGCATTTGAAGTACTTGGAGATACACCCAAAGATGAAGCACTTAAAGGTTGTTGATTCATCCAATCATCTCCAACAGGCTGAACAACACCAATCCCCTCTTTCCAACTTTGGTCAGTTGGCGTCATTTGATTATAACCTGTCTGAACTTGTTGTTGAGCTTGAGTCTGGGCAACTGGCTGTTGAACTACTTGAAGTTGTTGTGGAACAGGTTGCTGAACAGGTTGTATAATAGGTTGTACTTGTTGCGGAATAGGTTGTTGAACAGGTTGAATAGTAGTTTGAGAGTTCTGGTAAGATTGTTGTTGTCCTCCTCCAAAAGACTGACTAAATTGTTGCATATTTTGATTCTGTCCATTTATATTCATTGATGTAGAATTATTTTGCAATTCAGAAAAAGGTGTATTTTTCATACCAAACTGATTGTCATTAGAATTTTTTGTATCTCCCATTAAAAAAGAATCGTCCAAAATTTCAGGTTGCTCATCAGTATAAATAACTCCATTGACTTGTTCCATCATATTCGATTGGACAATATCAGATTGTACATTAGCTTTGCTAAGATCTCCATGATTTTCACTTTTTTGACCAACTCCCCAACTTATAACATTATTACTTACACTATTACTAGTTGAAGATCCAACCGCATTTACATTTGCATCCTCAAATAAATCAGGAGAAAAAAATCTATTTTTTACAGGCTGTGTAGGATGAACCCCATTATTATTAGAGTTTGCTAGTTGATTATTAAATTGCGAATTAAAATTATTGTTTTGCTCATTCATAATCCCTACACCTCTATTATAATAATACCATTTATTTTTCAAACTGTAAATTTATAAACAAAACAAATAAAAAAATATATGCTAATTTACATATATTTTAATTATACTTAATCATATATTTATACACTTATTATCTAATCTACTTTTTTATAGTTAATACTTTATAAGCTTCTATATAAATTGTAATTTATCAGTATGATTTACTTCATTACTTTTTCAAATCTCAAGAAATATTGACCTACTTCATTAGGCATACCTCCTGTTGGATTTTCATTTTTATTCCATTCTGCTATATGTTTTGGATTATAAAATTCAACTATTTTGAACCCACATTTATTTACATAGAAATGTATATTTCTTTTATCAAAGTATGGAGTAACTGTTTCCCATACTTTTGTATCAAAATATAATTTTTCTATTTCATTCCAAATAAACATACCTATACCTTTAGATTGAATACCTACTTTTGTAAATAGTATATCTAAATGATTATGGTTTGTTTCTGTATTTATATTTACAATTACTCCTGCAATTATTTCATTATTTTCAACAATTTTATATGAAAATGCTCCTTCAGCATTTAATGATTCTTCTATATCTTTTTCTGGAAGTATCACTTCTTTGCATTCTCCAAATTCATCTTCAAATCCTTTTTGAAATGCCTCTTGTGCAAGTCTCTTAAATTCAGTTATATCTCGTTTTTTTAATGGTATTAATTTATAACTCATTTCAATTTTCCTCCCAGAATAATTATAATTTATCTTTTACCTTTAAAATCAATATTTGCCATTTTTGCTTGTTTACGCAAATCACTTGTTTTTAATTTATATTCTTTACCATCTTTTATAAAATAAGTTCCACATTGCCATAATGATTACCTCTAAAATCTTGATTTTTCATAATTATAAGGAATACTTGTTCCTACAACTACATCTTCTATTTTTTCTAGTATTAACCAGTCATCCATATTTCCTTGACGATCAAAGTCTAATGCTGAAATTTCTTCTACATCTTTAAATTCAACTAAACACAAGCACTTTTTGTGCCATCTTTCTTTTTGTTTTTCAGTTAGTTGTAATTTGCTATTATTATCTTCAATAGTTTTTGTTATTTCTTCATCACTTAATTTTACATAGTTTTGAACATCTATTACTACTGCTTTTGCTGTAATCTTTTTTGTTCCTTTTTCCATAAAATAAAGTATTTCATCTTTAAATACTCTACTATGTGGTATTTTTCTTCCTGCTGCACCTCTTATAACCATTGTTTTGCTACCATCTAAAATTTTTGATAATTCTTTTGATTTATCATCACAATATACCAAATGTACCATTTTTAAATTCTCCTTTTCATCTCGATAAATTGCTATTTGTCTATCACTTATATTATATAAAAAAAAGACCATTTTTTATATTTATCTACTCGATAAATTGCATTTTATCATTGTGATAAAGCAATCAAATCGTCTTTTTCATATTTATTGTGTCCTTTTAAACTCTTCTTATATTTCCAACATTTAATTGCATCATCTAAACTTTTATCTTTATTATTACTAAAAAAGTCTCTAACATAAGTGTTATATTCAAATTGCTTATCAATAGTAGCTTTATTTTTTCTTTTATCCTCTAATATTTGATAATATGATTGTATTGATTCTTGATAAGTTTTTCCTGCATTATTCTTTAACCATTTTTGAAATAATACATTAAAAGAAAAATTATCTCCTATTTGCTCTTTATAAAACTTTCTATGCTTTTCAGAGCAAACAAAATTGCTTTCTATTTTTGTATCAAGTGTGATAATATCAGATACACTTGCTTTTCTTTTATTATGAGCTTTAAATGTCTTTTTTCCTGTTTCCAAAAATTCTATTATTCTATTGGTTAGTTCTTCTTTACTACCTGTTGCTTGTAAATTATTGTTTCTACAAAAAATTACTAATTCTTCTTTTAAATAATAAAACTCTTTAAAAATTTTACTATCTAAACTCATATCTAATATTGGTCTTTCACTCATAATAAACCTCACTTTCATATTATAATTTGTTTCCTATAATAAATCCCCACAAGTATCTAATACTATTTTTTTTAATGTTTCTTGATTATCTATATCTTCTACTAAATACAATGGTTTTGCTCCCTCATAAGGCACAGATTCTTTCATATTGTACTTTTTATTACTCTCAACAATTTTTACAAGCAATCTATCATCATATATTCCACCGAATAATACTCCATTATAATAAAGTAAATATTCTCCAATCATAGACTTGCAAGTAATATTATCTAATAAACTTAATTGTTCTAACACAAAATCTCTATAATCTTTTGTTGTAGCCATAATATCATCTCCATTTCAAATTATAAATTACTAATCTATGTTAAATTCAACTGCTACATTAAAAGATTGATATTTTCCTTCTTCATATTCATAGTCAATACCTTTTATGATTCTATATGTTCCTTTTGCTAACTTTCCATATCCATCTTTCCATTTAAGGTCTATTTCTTTAGTTTCATTTGCTTTAAGATCAAAAGAAGGCAATGTAAAATTCAATTCAACATTTATTTTATGCCATACTCCATCTTGCTTAATTTCAATCTCATATGGATTTCCATATTGATAATTTTTATCACTATTATTTGTTAAGACTAATGTTGCACCAGTATTTTTTAATGTTCCATCTTTAATAGATAAAGAAACATTCTCTTGCGATATTATAATATCTGATTTACTACCTATATCAAACTCATTTTTCTTTCCACATCCTGTAAATACTACCACCATTACCACACAAAGTAAAATAGTTAATATTACTTTTTTCATAATCATTCCTCCATTTCAATAAATTACAATTTATCTCTTACCTAATTCTCTTTCTAAATCTTTAACATACCTTTTTTGCATACTTTTCAAATATGGTTTTGCTAACAGTTTCATAATAAAATTATTAGTTTCTATTTCTTCTGTAAAATCTATTTCAACACTTCCATCTTCAAGGTCCTTAAACTTTCCTATCCATTTACCTTTTATATTAGTATTTTCTATATCAAATTCATACAATTTTAATTTTTCTTTATTAGTAATAGTAAAATAAGTAGGATAATTATTTTTAGAATATTCTATAAAATGTGTATCATCAATAATTTCTATTTTAGATAAATCTGTCCTCCAAGAATAGTTGTTATTGTCTGATATAATATTCCATAATTTATTTTTATCACAATTAAATATTTTTTTTATATTTGACTTAACCACAATATCAACTCCTAAATTGTAATTTATTCAACATTACTATATATTTTAAGTCCTAATATTTCTATTTCATATCCATCTTCATATGGCTTAATTTTGCCACTTGTTTTTGCTTCATCTTCTAGTATCAATCTATGAACTTTAGTAACACTATATAAAATTGCTTTATATCTTACAGAGCCTCCATCTTTCAACTGTATTCTTATTGGAAACAATAACATTACTAATGCTACTATAACTATTGCAATAATAACTTTCTTTTTCATATTTACCTCACTTTCAAATTATAATTTATTATTTAAATCTATATCCTGTTTTACCATTTTTACCAGCATATTTAGAAAGATTATAGTTAGGTCTATCTAAAGAAAAACTTATTTTACCTTGTTGACAATAAAGTACATAATCTTCTCCATCAGGAAACAAATAAACCGTTTCAATTTTGTTTGGATTTTTATAACAATATTTAAATCAATTTTTCCTTCTAAACTAAACATATTTTCTTCGTAGCAAGAACCCTAATAATACATACATTTTTTATTATCAAGAGAACACTTTACTCTTTGCCCTTCATCAATAGAATCATCTCTTTTAACATAAGAAAATAAATAAATATACTTATCATCAATATTATTCACGAATAAATGTAATTGACTAATATTTGGAACATCTTTGTAATTCAATTCAATATATGATTTTTTTACGTTTTTATTATCAAGTTCATACTTAATTATATCCGCTTTTCTACCTATACAATGAATATAAAAACTTCCGTCTTTAAAATAAGCTGTTTCTTCATCTATATCACAATTAATTATTTTTTCCAAGACATAATATTTAGAGTTTTTTTCTAAAAGTATTACATTATCAGTATAAGTAGGGTTATTTCCTTTAAAACCTACTAATAAATACTTATTGTTTTTATAATCAATCTTCTTGTATAATAACCTTTCATTTTCTGGGATCATTTTATATTCTTCTAAATTTGTAACATTATTATTTAATAATCCTGTTATTGTGTATATGATAATAGGTATTATGAAAACTAATGTTATTGAAGTTACAATCAAAAATTTTTTTCCATTCATCATAACTACCTCCTCTACAAATTACAATTTACCTATCAATTACATTATATCAAAAAAGAGCATCATTTACAGATACTCTAATAAATAAAATACAATTAATAGATTTATTACCTGCCTACATTTGCTATTATCTATAACTAGCAACAGTACATTTGCCACTTTTTTTATTAAATGTTGCTCCTAATCTTTGACCATTTTTATCTACCCAGGTATAACTATAAGAACCTTTTGAAATCGATGTTAATGTTCCTTCTCCACCTACTTTTTCAACCAATTCTTCATAAGTGAATGAACCATTATTTAATTCTTTTTGCAAATCACTTGATGATGGTAATTTTATTGCATCATTTTTTATACTTTCTTTATCAATTGTTGCTTGAATTGTAATTTCATTATTGCTATTAGTTTTAAAGCTTATCCAATTTTTAGAATCAAATTTCCAAATCGGATCACTTCCAATCATAGCATCTGTAGTAGATTCAAAGCCTATAATACCATTAATTTCTTCTAAAGTATTTGTTGCTTCAATTTGTTTCATACATTCTGTTATAGAGCAATTGGCTTTAACTTCATCATTTGTTTTTTCTTCCATTTTTTCATCAGCACATCCTGTCGCAAAACATACAGCAGATAAAAATAATATAAAACTTAATAAAAATTTTTTCATCATTGTTTTCACTTCTCTCTGTTAAATTATATAAATAAAGTATAATTGCAATTAACACAAATTTTTTTACCTCTATTTACTAAATCAGTATAACACTTTTTGGCTAATTAGTCAGTATATTTAATATCATATTATTTATATTTTATCCAACAATTTTATTTAATAAAAAAAAGCAAATCATCAAAATGACTTGCTTTTTAATAACTAATTTGGTGCGAGTGAAGGGACTTGAACCCCCACTCCGTAAGGAACTAGATCCTAAGTCTAGCGCGTCTACCAATTTCGCCACACTCGCATATAAGTGGTGGACCTCGTAGGACTCGAACCTACGACCGCCCGGTTATGAGCCGGATGCTCTAACCAACTGAGCTAGAGGTCCATCGACTTTTTAATAATATCATATTATTTATTATTATGCAATACATAATTTTTAAAATTATTAAATAAAAATAGATATCTATTAAAAACTACACTATAATATAGTACTATCTCTACCTAGAAATTAAGGCTACAAAAAAAACTATCAAAATAACAAATACTACATCCACAAATATAACATAATACTTATTGTCTAAATCTTTACCACATAATTTAGCGACAAACTTAAATATAGCATAAAATAAATTAAATATTACAAAACCAACCATTGCAATTGTAAGACAAATATTAAGAATATTTAAACTAGTAACATTACTAAAAGCTTCTAAACTAAAACTAATACCACTTACCATACCAATACTTACTGCAATAAATAATGATATTATTGTAACTATGTCAATCATATTTTTATCATATCTATTTTTTAATTCTTTAACATTATTATTCAATTTCTGATAATCTTCATTACTATTATCAAAAGTTTGTTTAAGTAATCTAATTTTAAAGCCATCACTAATCATCTCTTTAGTACTTATATTAGCTTTCTCTATTCTATCTATTGCATCATAATAGTTAAACATACTAACTAGTTCATCTCTATTAACTTCCATTTCTATAGACTTTAACATATTATTATAAATGTTATCTTCTATTAAAATAGACTCACAATAATTACAAATTCTTTTAAAATTAGCAGTAAACATTCCATTATCATTTTTATAATACTC
Organism: uncultured Bacilli bacterium; assembly: GCA_910584655.1. GTDB lineage: Bacteria > Bacillota_I > Bacilli_A > RF39 > UBA660 > Coprovivens. The sequence continues at coordinate 213,706 of CAJUBJ010000001.1, read as the reverse complement.
ATAGATAAATCTTTCTCTATTATCATTATCCTTTAAGAAATACAATAAATCAAATGCCACGATAAAACAAACCATATTAGTTCCATTTCCGCCATTTTCCAGCCTTTTTATCTTTTCAATTATATCTTCAAGATTCATCTAAATCACTCCTAAAAAGAGTATAACACACAAAAAAGAAAAAAGTACCATAAATAGTACTTTTCTATATTAAACTAGCCAAATCTTCCTTTAAATAAGTCAAATATATAAATAATAAATCATAATAATCTGTCTCCAATAAAGTTTCTCTATTTTTTATATAATATTCACTTTTTAATTTATCAATTTTTATATTATTTTTTAAACAATAAAGTTCTATAGAGTTAAGTAACTCACCCATATCTTTAAGTAAAATTTCTCTTTTATTATTCATAGATAACTTTTTATAACTTTCAATATATTTATCCGTCATTCTAACACCTACTTATATATTATTTTTTATTTTATTAGCAATTAAGAACTTATTCCATTTACTCTTAATTTCAAATTTCTCTCTTAATTTAGAAAATTCATCTACTTCTAGACCTTCACTATCTTCTTTATCAAAAACAAACATACATTCTTCATTAAAATAACCATAACAAATATCTTTATATCTACTATTTTTTTCTGCTTCTGATAGATTATCAGATTTCAATTTACTAAAAATATCCTTTACAACAAATTCTTGAGCAACTTTTAACATTTCCTTCTTTTCAAATTCTGAAGATTTAAAATCGATATTAAGCATACTTAAAGAACTATAATCAAAGTTATTTATTTTCAATTTAATTTTCTCATATAAATCTAACATATCACTAATTTCAATATCTTTTACAATTACATCCAAATCGTAGTTTCTTGTATCATAACTTCCCAATATATCCCTTGATTTCATCTCTGTAATACAATGTTCAAGAACAAAATCTTTTTTTCTTTCTAAAACTTTTGTTTTTATAAAATTCATTGTTGGAACAGGACCATGAAAATCATATTCAATTTTTCTAGAATTTAAACTATTACTATATTCTTTAATAAAATCACTATTTTTAGCTTTTAACATATCATCAAAGCCTTTTCTTGTTTTTTCATATATTGCAAGTAAATATATCGGATTATAAAGATCATATATTTTAGTAATAATCGCATTTCTAACGTCATTATTGCGTCTTAATGAAGGAGAATGACTTGAATCAAACATAATCCTTTCAAATATCTGATTGCCCAAATCTTCTGCCAAAGAATATAGTTCAATTGTTCTTTCAACATAATCCTGAACATTTGAATTTTCATCTAAAACATTGATATATCTTTTATCAAAAAACGAATTAATTAAATACTCCTTAAATTTGGAAATATAAGAATTATCAACAATAGAAACAGGAACAAACTTACCAATTTCAAATAATCCCATATATTCTTGTTTCTCTGCAATTAAATCATTCGTTAATTCAACAAATGTTTCATAAGATATATCGTTTACTAAATTAAAGCATCCTCTAGTTTCATTGCTATCTTTTAATCTTTTATATACTACGTCAAAATGTTCCAAAGAAATATCATATAAATCTTTATCCCATGAAACAAATTTTTTTCTATAAGCTATTTCCATCATCTCACTTATATACTCAAACTCATCATTTAATAAAGCTTTATTAATCACAGTTTTAAATAAATATTTACATTCATCTAAATAACTCTGTGCTCTTTCAAAAAATTCTTTATGCGTTTCACTAATACGTGGTTTTACATTCAATAAGACTTTTAATTTATCTATAAAATGCTTATAATCATTACAATTATCAGAATTAGAAATAATTTTCATAAAATATTCTAATTTTGATAAACCTTTTGCTTCGTTACGAATATTCTTTTTTTCTAATGAAGTATATTTAGGTACAGCATTAGGATTATCTTCTAACTCAGTGGCACTTTTATTATCTAATCTATAATCCTCATAAAAAGCACAACTAATAATAAAAGGCATATCATCAACTTTATCATTACAAATACCAACACGTGCTTTATATAATAAATAAAAGTATTCATATATAGCCTTATTTATTTTATAAATTTCATTTAATTGCTCTTTTATTCTCTTATTTATTCTATCAAGTTTAGTAGTATAAAAATCAATATCTCTTTTAGAAGTTTTTCTTAAATCTAAAGTAAAATCACGTATATTATCAATATTTCTTTCAATTAAAGCGTAAGAAACATTATTATTATTTTTATATATAAATTCATCATAAAATAGTTTAAAAGCTGAAACTTGCTTATTCATTTTATTCACCTACTATCCTATTATATTGCTCATTTTTCTTCATTAATTCATCATATAATCTAGGAACTCTATCTAAATCTTTAATAATATTATCAATTAAATCTATTTGTTCATCTAATAAAATCTGAATTTCTATTTTTTCTTTAACTTTCTTATCTTCTTTATTAAGTGAATATAAATTGCTTATTTCTTTTTCTACTTTATCGTATTCAGAATCTAATTTCTTACGTAATTTCATTAATACATCTTTATTTAAATTCATCATATCATCCCCTACTATCCTAATATATATAATAACATATTTTCTAGTACATAAAAAGTACTTAAAGAAAAAAGATAGTCTCAAAACTATCTTAATCAAATTTTAATGAATTTATAAAATCTTTATACATTGAAGTACACTCAGAATCATCATCCAGATTAGTATAAACAATATCATAAAAATTAGCATTATAAACAATAGATATATGTCTAAATTTAGTAAGCGGTGCATAACCAGCACTAGAATCTTTCTTTTCTCTTATCTCTATTATACTTAATTCATTCCATAGATTACCATTAATCTGCATTTTTTCTGTTGATGTAGTATAACCATCTTGTCCTTCATAACTAGCTTTTATTCCTTCAAAATAGCTTTCAATAAAACTATCTGGATTATTAGCAATTCCATAATTAATTCTAATTGCACATTTATCTCCACTAGTATAATATCTTGTATTACTTTCATTACTTTTCAAATCAAACTTACCATTTATAACATAACTTAATCCACCAAAAGTATCATTAGCTTTATCTGGCTTTTTTACATAATTAAAAAATACATATGTCATACCTATTATAAATAAAACAAAACATACTATATTGGCAATAAAGTTTAATGATATCTTTGAATCTTTTTTATTAACTTTATCTTTAAAGTTCCAAAAATCATTATTAGAAGTTAGATTATTACCCCAATTAATCTGTGGCTTTTCTTTTTTTTCTTTTTTCAAATCCTTAACACTTGGATTATTTGATGTATTACTTGGTGGAGAAAAATTTCCACTTTGATTATTTGAGGAATTAATATTTGGATAATTATTAAGTGGAGATGTGTTCTTAGGAGCACCAGCATTATTTTGCTTAACCGCAACATTAACATCAAATGTATTTTTTTCATCACGTGCACCATTTGAAAATATCTTATCTAAAGGTGATTTTTCATCATATTGTAAAGAATTTAAATTATTAAGTTGTTTTTGATAAATATCTGCAGAAGATGATTTTTGTGAAAAAGTAACGCCACTATTTCCATTTACTACATCATCTACTTTAGCAGATATATTTGATACATTATTAAAAACATTATCTTGTCCTTGAGACATTGTCGCCCCAATCTGCTCATTGAAAGAATCCCCAAAATTAGTTATAGAACTCCTTAACAGATCAGCACCACACATATAACATTTTTTCTTAGAGTCATCCAAAACAGTTCCACATTTCGGGCATTTTTTCATGATTCACCTCCTATTATTTATCAATAAATTCAAGCGATCCAACAAAATTATCTAATGACGCACTACAACTAACATCATTACTATTATTTATTAATTCTATATCATAATAATAGCCTTTATATAAAGATGTTAAATACTTATATCTTAATAAAGTTGGTTCACTATTAAGTGATGGTCTATAAAAAATATTTAAATAATACCATGTAACATTTTTTAACGACATACTACTATCTTGAGCCGTATAAATATCTAATTTATTTACTACATTTCCACTAGAATCCAATTCTGGTTCCAAAGCCTCTTTTTTAGCATCAAACAATTCCTTTACATGGTCTCCTGTAGTACTAGCACCATAAGAAACAGATATTGAACAAGCATTTCCTTTATCTCCACTTTTTATATAAGTAACTTTGCCTTGACCACCACCATTTACTGATTCAAAACCTTCATCTACTCTAAAATAAAGATTTTGTATAATAGGTTCCACTACTGGAGGTTTACTTTTATGTTCATAATATTTAAAACCTATAAAAGAGACTAAAGCTATAACTCCTATAATCAAAATAGTATTAATCAAATGCTTATTTTCCTGATATTTATCAAAAATATCTTTATCTTCATTTTTTACTGGAGCATAACTAACATTTCTATAATCATTAACTCTATTTGCTCCTTGATTAAATGAACTAGTATTTGGACTTCTAAAGTCATCTCCACTGCCAAAAACAGAATTATTAGACATATTGCTATTCATATTATTAGTTTCTGGAATATAAGTTCTTACATTTACCCCACACATAGGACAAATGCTTTTTTCATTATCCATAAACGCTCCACACTTAGGACATCTCATAAAATACCTCCTATAATTGCTTACCTAAGCTTTTCTTTCTAAAAGCTAATATTTCATTAATTTTATTTAACATATCAATATCTTTAGATTCTCCTACCACTTGAACAAGATAATTTTCTGTAGAAGGATAAAACTTTTCAAACTCCGTTACATTCCCCAATCTTGCTAATTGAAATAAATAACCAACTTTTAAATCATTTCTAAAATTAACATTAGTCTCCAATTTTATCAATCCTTTCTAACTTAAACTCTTGTAATATCAAATTAACTAATTCAAGTAATAAATCACATGAAATATTTGTACTACTAACTTTTACTTCTTGTTTATTTATAATAGAATAAACTAACTTATTTAAAAATATATATGGGTCATCCTCTAAGAGAATAGATAAATGATACTCAAAAGGTTCAATATTTAAAAGCTTACTTTTGATAAAATTTTTATCAGATAAAAGAAAACTAGACTCAATTATATCTATATTTTCCTTCAAACGTTTTATTAATTCTTTAATAAACTCTTCTTTAAACCTCATATCTATATCATTCCCATATTCTATACTCTTACTATTAAAAATTATATCACATAAAAAAGAAGATATCATCTTCTTTTACTTACTTTTCATTTTTTTCGTCAAAATATTTTACTACAATATATAATATTAAAGAAATAACAAATATAATAAATACATTATCATTATTAAAGAATTCACTCATCAGTATACCTAAGCTGCAAAAAGAAAAACCAAACAAAACTCTCTCAACGTACGCTAAATATACTCCCATTTTTCCTTTTTTATCTTTTACTAATTCTAAATGATAATCAAATCTTGTCTTTTTGCTAACATGAGTTAGTAAATATTTAAAATATATAATAGCTGGACAAACTGTTATACAAAGTCCAATCAATGTAACTACACCTTCTATCATACACTACCTCCTAATTATACTATTTACATATTTACATCCTTCAGATTTTCGTCCTACTTTTACAAACCTTGGTTCATCAAAACCACTATGAGAATAATTATAATCAATTATAAATTCATAATAAACTATATCATCTGAAGATGATTCATCATAATTACTTACACACATTTTATCATCATATCCAATTAACATTCTAAACTTTCTGATAGAAGGATCAAAAGTAATATAAATACTATTTTCTTTACCTAAAGAAACACCATCTACAATGATAGGAAACTTTTCATATAAATTATACTGTAATCCTTCTATATCAACTACTTTAAAATTATAATTATATCTGTTAGTTTCTTTATTAAAACCTTTTTCTATCAAAACAATATTTTTTCCATATGCATACATATCAGGTAACATATTAATATCTTTTATATTAAAAGAGTAAATAGTCTCTAATAGTTTACCATTTCTTTTCCCCATAATGTCAAATTCAAAAACATCAAGAAAATCATCTCTATTTATAGACATTCTTAAATCTGAATTAATTCCTGCAATTTTTAGTTCTTCTAATTTATAATAGTTCCCTTCAAATTGTGTTTCACGCATAAATATCTGATACGTACCAAGTTCAATACTTTTCATTTTTTCAGCTATCTGATTATTCAAAGTTATATTAGTAGTTATAAAATCTTTATCATATCTTTTATCTTTATACATTACATAATAACCTGTTTCTTCACTAAGCTTAATATCTAAATCCTCTGTCTTTCCAGTTTCTTTTAAATAACTTCCCATACAAGAACTTCTAAAAGTATAATAATTATCCTCTATTATATAAATATGATTAGCAATCTTACTTAAAGAACAACCAGAAAATATTAATTTAGAACCGCCTAAATCATCATAATATGTATATATACCATTATAATTATCTGTAATATTTTTTTTCTCCGTAATTTTATCTATAAATCCAAACAAAGGATTTTTCTTTCCAGTTATAAAATAATATCCAAAGAATACAAATATACAAATAAGCAAAATAATTAATACAAAAATTATATTTTTCCCAGTCCTCTTTTTATTCATAAGATATTCTCCTCTATCATATACAAATTATATCATAATATTATTAAAATAAACAAAAAAAAGAAAGTAATATACACTTCCTCAAATTTATTATCTTTTTAATAAATAACCAAAATCATTTTCCACTTTTTCTAATATTTCATTTGCATGTGTTACTAAATATTCTTTCATATCTAAATATACTCTTAAACTTTCTTCATCAGTTAAACCCGCAATTTTATAAGTTTTTCCATCATTATTTAATTCAAATATATCTTTCTGTAATTTAGCACCTTTTTTTACAAAAGAAGTCATTTGTTTTATTGATTCACTTTTTATATTAATTTCTCTTTGCTTTTCAACTATTTCATCATCTAATTGTTTTATTCTATCATTATAAAAATCAATCACATCCGCTACAAAATTCCTAATAAATTCTGTAACATCAACATAAGTTTCATCACTTCCATACTCACTTTCAAAATATTTTTTAAAGCAATTTTCTATTTTTATTATAGCTTGACTTCCTGCCAAGTATCTATAGAATCCTAATACACCTTCAATCATAGATAATTCGCTAAATAAATTATATAAAAGTTTTTTATTATTTTTACGAAAAAATATATTTATTTTTTCAACAAACGGTTTTTTTATGAACTCACTAAAATCCGAATCAACAATTCTAGATGAAAAAGTTATAATTTTATTAATCAAAGCATCTTTTTCATCGGATAAATTTTGAAGTTCTCTTATTAATCCTTCATAAACTAAAACATTGTCATGTAAATCATTGCTTGCTTTGAAATGCTCATCATATATAAATCCATTTTCATACTCTTGATCTATTTCACATTTTCTATACCAATTATAATAAAATACATTAGTTCCAAAAAATTCATCAATAACAGAAATAAAATCATCTTCATTGCCTAAATAAATTCTTTCTAAGTATTGCATCTTTTTTTCTTTAATTATACTTATTTTTCTTTTTTTATTTAAATTACTTTTATCATCGCCAATTAGCAAATCATTCTCTAAAGAAGATAATATCCCATCAAAATGTTTTACTATAAATGCTTCTAATTTTTCTTTTCTAGTATAATCATCAAAAAAAATAAAAAAATAATGTACTTTAATAGAATAAAAAATACTCTCAAGTAACATACTTTTTTTCAAAAATTTATCATTTATTAAAGAATCTCCTATACTCCCATCATCTAATATTTGGGCATTCTTTTTAAGAAAATCAACTTCCTCTTTACTTAATTCATATCTTTTATCTATATTCTCCCTATATTCAGTAATTTTTAACTTTCTCAAAGTTTGATACTCATCTTCATATATTTCACAATTAGAATAATCATAATTCAAAATATCACGACAAACATTAAATTTTCGTTGTAAAAAAAATATTTTTTCTTTTAAATCTCTTATAAAATTACTATATTCTAAAAATATATTTGTTCCCATACAAATCCCCCATTTAAAACGTTGTTTATTCTAACATATTAAATATTCTAAAGCAATTTAGCTATAATATTCTTTACACTAATACATTTTATTTACACACAAAAAAAAGACTTTTCTAGTCTTTTAATAATTTATCTCCTTCCTCAAGCATTGTAACAATACTAATTCCATAACCTCTTTCTACATCATCAACTAAAACTCTTGTAACAGCTCCAATTATTTTATCATCTTGAATTATTGGGCTACCACTCATTCCCTGTACTATTCCACCACTCATCTCTAATAATTCTTTGTCTTTTATTTCAAAATAAATATTTTTTTCTTTATTCTTTTTATCTACTTCTAATATTTCTATTCTATATTTTTTTATTTGATTATTCAAATTAGTTGTATATATATAAGCTTCTCCAAGTTTTACTTCTGATAACTTACCAACTTTCATCACTTCTTTATTTTTACTTTCCTCAATTTTTCCAAAAATTCCATAATTAGAATTAATTTCTATAGTCCCAAAAAGTTCTTCTTTATGTATATCTGCATTTTTACTACCTGGATTTCCATCAGTACTACGAGTAAAACTAGTAACATCAGCTTCATAACTATATCCACTTTTTATTTCTACCTGTTCATTTAAACTAGAAATATTCAAAGCATGACCTAATACACCATAAACTCCTGTATTTGGATCAATATATGATAGAGTTCCAATTCCAAGTACATTACCTTTAACATATAATCCTGTTCTATAAGTTCCATTTGCTAAACTTAATTTTAAATTAACATCTTTTTCTTTTTGATTTCTAACGTATGTAACAGGGACTTCCCCATTTTGCATAAATTTATCTATTAAATTAACTAAATCAGAAGTATCATTTACTTCTACATTATTTACTTTAAGTATCTTATCACCAACTTTTAATTCCTGATTAATAAGTTCCCCATTAACCTTATAAAAACCAACTACCATTACACCTTTACTATTAACTTCTATTCCTAAAGTATCACCTCCAGGAATTATATAATCACTATACGCAAATGTAATAACAGGCATAAATAATAAAATAATAATAATTAACATTTTCTTCATATAATCACCACTACTATTATAATTAACATTTTTCTCCAAAATAAAAAAGCAATATTTGGTAATTGCTTTTTATTGCTGACCATTATTACTAGGTGCTGTTGGCTGTATAGGAGCCTGACTTGTCGCCATTTGTTGTCCTTGAACTTGACCTGTTGGCATTTGTTGTTGAGCAGAAACTGGATTAACAGGTGCTTGCCCAGTTGGTTGAACATTATTTACAACTGGTGCAGTATTTGTTGCTTGTGACATTACAACACCATTAACATAATTAACTGCTTTACTAACATAACTATTTATCTTATTAACTAAAGCATTTTGACTACCTGGCTTACCAGTTAAAACAGATATAACAAATCCTATTTTTACTAATGTAAACATAATAGAAACTACACCATTTGCTATATCAATAACCAAACTAATAGGTGCTGTAAACTTTGTTGCTATTAAATAATCAACTGGATCAACATAACTATTAAAAGTTGTTACAAAAGAACTAATAGATCTAACAACTAAATTAGCACAACTAACAATTACATCCCAACCAAGATAAACAATATAATATCCAACATAGAAGGTTATTACTCTTACAGCTACATTCTTTACTTTTTCATCAACTTCACAAAATAAAAGCATTAATAAAACTACTAAAAGAAGTGCTTGCCAGCCTGCAAATATAGAAGCCACTATCATAATTGAAGCCAACCCTGTATTAATTTTAACTTTATTCATTTAATACTCTCCTCTCTACTATAAAAATTATATCATAAAAAAAGAAAGAAAACACATCTCTTTTTAAGAAACAATAATTTTATAGATATTATTATCTACAACTATAAAATTATCATTGATTAGAATATTTTCTCCTTCTTTTTTTTCAATTAAGTTATTATTACTATCATATATAAAAACAGAAGTTCGATCTCCATCCTTATTGATAAAAATACTCAAATGTTCATTTCTAACTTGCAAATCTCCTAAACTAAAATCAACTTTTTCTCCATTACTATTATAATATTCTTTTCTAGTTATTTCAGAATCCCCAAAAGAGATTTCAAAAATATCATTAAAAACACATCTAATACTTTCTATTTTTGTATTATCTTCCAACTTTAAATTCATTATTTCTACTAAATATTCATCAAATATCTTAAGATTATTATCTTGGTCAATCATATAAACAACTTTATCAATTACCAACTCTTTCTGTAAAATATCAGCAACAATCTTTCCATTTTCAATAACATACATATTATGTTTATCATACTCTGTTCCATTTTTTAATTCTTGATAGTTATTTAGAACAATAATTTTATCATGTAATTCCTTTAAACTTATACTATTATTTTTACTATGTAAATCAAATTCAATCAAATCATCATATTTCATCTTAAAGCCAGTTAAATCATTAATATTAGTATCAAATAAAGCCATTTTATTTTTATCATCAACAACTAAATAATAATCCTTATAGCCACTAATTACCTTATAGCGAGCTTTTAAAATAAAATTGTTTTTATTATCAATAATTCCATATTTATCCTTTTTAGATAATACAATAAAAGAATTATTATAAGTTCCAACTATATTTTTATATTCATAATCTATGATTAAGTTACCATCAATATCAATAACACCCATCATACCACTATCATCTTTTACTACAATATATTTATTATTAAATACATCATAACTATCATTAGATATAGCATCCCCTACAATTGTTACATCTTCTAAAACAATATCACTTTTCGTAATAACATTAAATAAATGTAAATCATTATCTACAACACTGGCAAAACCTATTATATATCTCTGACTATTCTTTACATATATAATTGGTTTAGCATTTAAAACATCATTTAAAGTATAATAAAATTTTAAACTTTCTCCATCAAATATATACATATTTACTTTATTATCAAAAATATTATAAAATAAAGTATTTCCATCTTCCATCATATAAACATTATCATAAAACATATCTAAAGAATCTTTATAAATTTCTACTCCATTAGAATCTATTAATACATTTATCTTATTATTCTCATAAGAGCCTATAAAAAATTTATCATTTAACATTTTTATATTATAATCAGAAGAATAAATTTGTTGTATCTTAACATTACTTTCCATTTTTTTATTTTTTCTACCATTAATAATAGAATAAGTAACAAACAATATTATTACTATAAATAACATTAAAATAATACCAACTACTATTAACTGATTTCTTTTATCTTTTTCCATAAAAACCACTTCTTATAAAATTATATCAAAAAACCAAAACTTAAAAAAGATGATTTTACTCACCCTTTTCAATATAAACATACTCATTTTTTGTCATATATAGTATTTCCTTATCACTTACTTGTTTAAAATAAGGACTTTTTAAATTTAAAACGCTTTCATACATTCCATCAACATTCGCTACTTCTTTTCCTTCAACTTGATAGCTAATTTTTTTACTTTTAGCATTAAAACTAATTACAATGCCATTAATAGTTGAGGAATAATCTTTCATTTCTTTTACTTCTTCACCTGTTTCATAATCAAAATAAACATGACTATCAAAACCTACAGAAATTACATTCTCATTTAATAATTTAACTTCTGGTCTACCAGTATAATCGTAATCACTAATATCTATATTAATTTTTTCATTAAATTCACTATCATAAAAAGTATATATTTTTTTACCTAAATCATAAGAATAAATTAAGCTACTATAATCATCAACAAAGAATTCATTTGCTGTAATTACTTTATAAGTCCCATCACTATTTATAATATATGTTTCATGCTTATCATAAATAACATCATCTTGTAATTCCATATTATTAATAGTAAGTACATATTTATCATTTAATTTCTTAGATATAAATGTATTGTATTTTTCATCTGATAAAAAATAATTATAAACTAATTTTTTTGAAGAATCTTGATAATTAAAATCATATTTACTTATTACTTTATAATCTAAATCCATAATAGCCATTTTACTATTTTTTGCTACAATATAATAACCATCATTTCTATCAATAAAGTCATACTCAAAATCAACAATCTTTTTTAACTTATTATTAATAATGCCAGCTTTACCACCTTTTATAGCAATATAAGTATCACTAGTATTTGTATATAAACCTTCGTATTGAGGATTTATTACAATTTTATTTTCTTTAATGTCATATAATCCAAATTGTTTAAATCGAGCACCATTACTTACTTCTGCAACAACTAAGTATCTATCATTATAAGTAACTATATTTTCTTTAGAATCAAGATATTCATCACCATATAAAATATTATTTTCTAATTCATACTCTTTATCTTCTAAACTATAAATATAAGATTTATATTCATATACATCTTCTTCATTATAGCCTTCTTTATATCCAGTAAATCCAACCAAATAATCATAATTATTTGCTCTATCTTTATAAGATATTTTTCTATAATAAATACCATTAGTTGCAAGCTTCTTAATAAAATTAAATTCATTATCTTCTAATTTATAAATTGTAACTATATTTTCATAATCAGCTTCATCATACTTTAATATATATAAATTATTATCTACACCTTCAATTATTTCATCAAATTCTATTTCACCTTCATATAATAAATTTGTTTTTATATCCATAACTTTTACTAGCTTATCTTTTTTATATTCAATAATATATTTATCATTTATCATATCAAGTTTATTATCTAATGCTGAAGTATACTTAATCGCTCTATAACCAGATTCTTTTCTTTCTTCTTTTACACTAGGAATTTCTCTATCTCCATTATAAATATGTGTATACCAATACCAACATCCAAAAGAAATTGAAAGAACAATTAAAGCCAATAATACAAAAGCTCTAATTTCTTTAAAAATATTACTTTTCTTTTCCTCTTTTTCTACACTTTTACTTTCTTCTTTTTTTATTTCTTTTTTCTCCAATTTCTTTTTTTCTTTTTCTTGTTGTTCAGCGTCTTCTATTTTTACTGTTTTAATTTTTGTTTTCTTCATCAAAGCACCTCTTATTCTATATGAATCATTATATCATTAATTATATAAAAAAAGAAGATTTATTCTTCTATTTCAAAATCTTCTAAAGTTCCATTTTCTTTCAAAATTTGATTTACTTTCTCTGTAGCATTGTTAAGTTTATCACTACATGTTTTAGCTAATTTCATCGCTTCACTATATTTTTCAATAGCTTTATCCAAATCAACATTTCCAGCTTCCAATTCTTTAACTATTCCCTCTAATTCCACTAAGCTTTCTTCAAATGTTTTTTCTATTTTTACTTCTGCCATTTTAATCTATCTCCTTTATTTCAGCTTTTAAATTTCCTTCATACATACGTATATTTATTATATCTTTTTCTTTCACCTGATTTTTTGACTTTATAATTTCGCCATCACAAGTCACTAAACTATATCCTTTACCTAATATACTCAAAGGATTAAGCAATTCTAACTTATTAACTAGCATTTCATACCCATGCTTTTCTTGTTCAATTTTGCTCTTTATCTGTTTATTAAGAATTTCACGTAAACTACTTAACTTTTCCCTTTTTACTTCATATGCACTTAAAGGATTTCTAAGTACATAACTATCTTTTATATTATTAATTCTTAAACTATAATCTTTTAATAATTTAATAATATAACTATTTAATCTATCTATATATGTATCAAGCTTTTGCTCTTTAACCTCATATAATGCTAAAGGATTTTTTAATACATAAGAATTTTTAAGTACTTCAATTCTTTTTACATTATAATTCAGTATTCCTTTTATATTTTCATTTAACCTAATTGTATATTGGTTTATTAAAGTTTTTAAATCCACTAAATTAGGAACCGCCATTTCAGCAGCTCCTGTTGGAGTAGGAGCTCTAAGATCAGCTACAAAATCTGCTATAGTAAAATCTATTTCATGCCCTACAGCGGATATAACTGGTATTCTAGAATTATATATTGCTCTAGCAACTATTTCTTCATTAAACGCCCATAAATCTTCTATAGATCCACCACCACGGCCACAAATAATTACATCTAAGTCAAAATCCTGTGCTCGATTTAACTGTTCAACTATGCTTTCTTTAGCTCCTACACCTTGAACTAATGCAGGAAATAAGATAGTTTCACAAATTGGATATCTTCTTTTAATTGTACTTAAAATATCTCTTATTGCCGCTCCAGTTGGAGCTGTTATGATACCAATCTTTTTAGGAAATTTAGGTATCGCTTTTTTATGTTCCTCTTTAAATAAACCTTGTTCTTCTAAAGTCTTTTTTAATCTTTCATATTCTAAGTAAAGATTACCTATTCCATCCAACTCCATCTGTTCAACATATATTTGATATCCACCAGTCGCCTCATAAACAGTAACTCTTCCACTTACTAATACTTTCATACCATCTTCTGGTTCAAAGTTAATATTTTTAGCACTAGAAGAAAACATTACAGCAGCAATTCTACTATTTTCATCTTTCAAAGTAAAATAAAGATGTCCTCTACTATGATGTTTAAAATTACTTATTTCTCCCTTAATATACACTTTATTAAGCTCAGGTTTGCTATCAAACATATTCTTAATCGCTCTATTTAAAGCTGTTATACTATAATATTTAATATCCATAACATCACCATTCATACATTGATTATTATAGCAAACATTCGTTTTATAAACAAGAAAAAAGACAAAATATAAACTGTCATTTTCTTATTAGTCTTTTAACTACTTCCTCTTTTTCTAAAAGATATTCTCGCTCTTTATCCAAATCATATTCCCCTCCAAACATATTAATACAAGGAATATTATAACCATTATTAAGTAGCTCACTTTTCCATCTATTTATTTTTAAATAAACAACTTTCCATAACTCTTCTCTTTTTTTCAACACTTCATCTAATTTATCTTTATCATCATCGAAAATATTTAAATCATAATATTTTAAAAAGCGTCCAATTGTTATTGCAGGTGTCTCATAAGGTAGCATAAGTGCAATAGCTTCATGTAAATCAATACTTCCTTGTATACATACTTCCTCACTTAACATATGACTTCTATTTTCTATTCTCTTACCATTTACAACATATTCACTAAAAACCCATGATGGATTCCAAGCAATATGTTCTAAATAAGCAGAGAACTCACCATCATAAAATGAACCTCCATAACAAGGCAATTCAGTATTTATATGTTGAGCTAAAAATACACTATCACTACTAGAATAAAAACTATCATATTCACTAGTTATAATATTACCAAGTTCACCTCCTGGATAAATATGCCCACTTTCTAACATTAATTTAAGTCTATCAAACTGTCCCTCTTCAAAATTAAATACAACATTTTTTCTACGTAATGGCACTATACTATGAAAATAGCATCTCCTTAAATTAATTTCCATAACTACTTACCAAACCTTTTTTTTACTTTTGCCAAAGCATAAGGGACACTTCTTGCAATACCATTAGTCATCAAACCTTCAAAAATTTGCGCCTTACTTTCTTTTCTGTTTTTCATTAACAAAAAAATACCTATATTAATTCTTACAACATCTAATGAAGTAAAGTCTGTATCAGTTTCAATCAAAAAATTTAAAAGTTCTACTGGTAATTCTATTAATTTATCTAATAGGACCTGGTGATTAATAAAAATATTACCTTCATCTAACACTGTTATAAAATCTTCTTCTAAAGGATATGTCAAAACAAACTCATCAAAACTTCCATTTACAATATTAAAAACTTTATTGGGATTTTCTGCAAATCTCATCCTAGCATCTCCTGCATAAGATAAACTAGAAATTCTTCTATATATTTCAAATGTACTTGTTATTTCATCACTAAACAAACATGCTATTATCAAAGCACATCTTCTATTATAATCAATTGCTTCCTTTATTTCTTCATTACTCTTAACTTCTAACACTGGTTTATGAAATCTCCCAGCTACAAAAATATTATCCCAAGTATTAAGTCCTCTTAAATAATCACCTATTTCTATAACTCCATACTTAAAATAAATACCATCATCTAATATATTACTTAAATACGTTATATTATTCATTCCTTTTAACTTCTGTATACCACAAAAATTAAAATGAATCCGCCCCATTAAAGAATAATCTTGATTACTTAATTGCATATTCTCTAAATGCCAAGACTTTAAATCTTCAACAATAAATATTAAATCAGTTTGAGGGATTTCCTTTCTATCACAAAAAGATGCCTGTTTAAATACTCCCGAACCATATCCATAGATTCCCAAAGCTTCTGGTCTTTTACTTGCAAACTTTTCTATAACATCTTCCTTTTTCACTCATATCACCCCTAATAAGACTTTATTATATCATGTAAAACATAAAAAGCTAGGATTTTACCCTAGCCAATGTAAACACTATTATTATAAATTTGATTTAATCTTTCATCATTATATCTTTTATCCAACATTCTTTCTAATCTATTTTGTGCCTTTTTCCCTTTTCTTCTTTCCTTTTGCCTATAAGTTGCCAAAACACTAAGACAAACATCTAACATAAATAAAATAAATATTATCACTGTTAAAAATTCAAAAAAAGTACTATTTATATCAATATTAATGACATCTACTATCATTACCAATTGTTTAATAAACAAAACAGCATATAATCCAAAAGCAATTAAATAAATCAAATTAATTCTTCCATGTAAATTAAATGGCATTTTAGAATAATCCCAAGATATAGTATGAAAAACTTTTTCTTGAATATAACTACTCACATATTCAACAATTCCAGCTACTATCATTCCAATAAAGAATATCTTAAAATAGTCATATCCTACTTTATCAGCAATCATTACTATTATAGCAGCCGCAAATCCATATATAGGAATCATAGGACTATATATTAAACTTTTTCTAATTTGATAAACTTTATTTTTTATTAAACACCATATTTCTTCTACAATACAACCAAGTATTGAGCCCAAAATAAAAATCCAGAACAATTTCATTAAATACTTCATAAATTTACTCCATTACTAATAACTTTATATCTCCAAAACTAATTTTATTAACACATATATCTTTTACATATAACTTAAAAAATAATTTTTTAAAATTCATCATATCCATATACATATTTTTTATTTTAATCATCTCTCCCATTAATCAATTTCTGCTCTTCTTCCAATGTCAATAATTCTAACATTTCGTTATCTACTCTATTAAGTTCATCACTAATCTTTCTAAGTCGATTTGATATTGTTTCTGTCCTATATTCATTCTTATAATTAAGCTTATGATCTAAAGAAGCCCACAAATCCATTGCCATCGTTCTAATTTGAATTTCAGCCTTAACCATAACCTTTTCATTAATAAGTTCAACTGGAACCTCCACTACCAAATGATAGCTCCTATATCCACTCTTCTTAGGATTATTTATATAATCTTTCTCTTTTAATATATGAATAATATTACTATTTCTAATAATATCAATAAGATCAAAAACATCAGATTCAAATCCACATATAATCCTTACTCCAACAATATCATTTATATACTTTTCTACATTCTCTAAAGTAAAATCTAAATTATTTTTATCCAGTTTTTTTACTATACTATCTGCTGACTTAATCCTCGCTTTAATATGTTCTATTGGATTATACTTTTTTATATATTTAAAATCATCATTGATTATTTGTAACTGTGTTTCTAACACTTTCAATGCTGATATATATTTAATCATTATATTATCTAGTTTAAATAAACTCTCTTCTATACTATCCAAATTATTCCTCCTCTAACATAAAATTATATTCTAAAATTTTTATTATTTTCTTATTAAAAAATTAAAAATAATTAAAACAATAAAAAGAAGCTGACAAAACAAATCAACTTCTTTCAATCATACACTAAATTTACTACTTATTTAATTTATCATCATTATTTTAATTTATTCAATCTATCTAAAACAACTTGTAGCTTAGCTTCTTCTTGTGCTAAACTTTCTCTTTCCTGATTAACAATTTTTTCTGGTGCTTTAGATACATAATTTTCATTTTCTAGTAACTTACTACGTCTTGCTATAGAAGCCTCTAATGATTCTTTTTCTTTAGTTAAATTTTCTAACTCTTCACCTTTTTGTTTTGAATCATCATAACAAATAAACAATCTATACTTATCTAAAGTAACCTCCAAATTACCTGACATATCACTTTCTTCTACTATCTTATCAGTTAACTTAAGCATTTTTAAAATAAGTTCATTATCTATATCAGTAACAACTTCAAAATCACTACCTATTAGAGCTTCCGCCTTTTTATTTCTAAACATTGCAATATATTCAATAATTGTATCTACTTCTTTTTTATCTTCATTAAATACATATTCTTTTCTATATTTAGGATATTCACTTACCATAATTGATTCTGCATCTTTAATTGGTAACATTTGATAGATTTCCTCTGTAACAAAAGGCATAAATGGATGCAACATCTTTATAATACCAGTTAATACATAAGTTAAAACACTCTTAGTACCAACATTATCTAAATTAAATTTCGCAAACTCTATATAACTACTACAAAAATCATCCCAAATAAATTCATACAACTCAGTTCCAACTAAATTAAGTTCATATTTATCCATATGCTTAGTTGTACTCTTAACAATATTTTCATACTTAGTTAATATCCACTTATCTTCACTTCTTAATTTACTTAAGTCAATATTATCTAAACCATCAATATTAAGTAATACAAATCTTGAAGCATTCCATAATTTATTTATAAAATTCCAAGTACTAGCTACTTTCTCTTTATCAAACCTTAAATCAGTCCCCAAAGCTACATCAGTTGCCAAATAAAATCTTAACGAATCCGCTCCATATTCATCTATTAAATCCATTGGATCTACTCCATTACCTAAAGATTTAGACATTTTACGTCCTTCTTTATCGCGAATTAAACCATGAATAATACAATCCTTAAATGGCCTTGTTCCAGTAATATGTTCAGCTTGGAAGACCATTCTAGCTACCCAGAAGAAAATAATATCATAAGCGGTAACTAATACATCATTAGGATAATATCTTCTCATATCCTCTGTTGCCTCTGGCCAACCTAAAGTACTAAATGGCCACAAAGCAGATGAGAACCAAGTATCAAGTACATCTTCATCTTGACGCCATCCTTCTCCTTTAGGAGCTTCCATGCCTACATAAATTTCATCATCTTTATACCAAGCAGGAATTCTATGCCCCCACCATAATTGTCTCGAAATACACCAATCATAAGAAATCTCCATCCAATGATTTAATATTTTTTCAAATCTTTCTGGTACAAAATTTACTTTTTCATCATCCTTAGCTTGAGTTTCTAATACATGCTTAGCTAAATCTCCCATCTTAACAAACCATTGTTTAGATAAATAAGGTTCAACCATAACACCTGTTCTCTCACTATGTCCAACAGAATGTGTCATAGGTTCTATACTAATAAGTAAATCTTCGGTTTCTAAATCCTTAAGTAACTCTTCACGACACATTTCTCTACTCATACCTTGATACTTGCCTGCATTTGAATTCATAGTTGCATCTGGATTCATTACTATAATTCTTTCCAAATTATGTCTATTTCCTACTTCAAAATCGTTAGGATCATGTGCAGGAGTAATCTTAACAACACCAGTTCCAAATTCTGGATCAGCATGTTCATCTCCTACAATAGGAATAGCTTTATTAACTATTGGTAATATTACATTTTTACCAATTAAATGTTTGTATCTTTCATCACTTGGATTTACTGCTACAGCTGTATCTCCAAACAATGTTTCAGGTCTAGTAGTAGCAACATCTAAATATTCCTCACTACCTTCTATTTTATATTTTAAATGATAAAATGCACCTTCAACATCCTTATATATAACTTCTTCATTAGACAAAGCTGTTTGAGCCTGAGGATCCCAATTTATTATCTTTTCTCCTCTATAAATAATTCCCTCATTATAATAATCTACAAACACCTTAGTAACAGCTTTATTTAAGCCTTCATCTAAAGTAAATCTCTCTTTATTATAATCAACAGAAATACCTACTTTAGCCCATTGATCTCTAATATTTCCACCATATTCATGAGTCCAATCCCAACAAGCCTCCAAAAACTTCTCACGTCCATATTCGTACTTATCAATACCCATTTCTTTTAACTTTTTTACTACTTTAGCTTCAGTAGCTATAGCTGCATGATCCATTCCAGGTAACCACAAGCAATCAAAACCTTGCATTCTTTTATAACGAATTATAATATCTTGAATAGATACATCCATTGCATGTCCTAAATGTAATTTACCTGTAACGTTTGGTGGAGGTATAACTATACAAAAAGGATCTTTACTCTTATCTCCACTATCAAAATATCCTTTATTTTTCCAATTATTATATTTATTTTCTTCTATTTTACTATGATTATATTTTGTTTCTATTTCCATCATACTTTTCAATCCTCTCATCTATATACTTAATAACTTCTTCATATGCTTCAATAAACTTTTCATTATCTTTAATTGATTCATGAAACTTAATAAAGTTTTGTTTATATTCTTCTAAAACAATATCATTATATATATTAAATACAAATCCATACTGATTTACTATAAAATCACTTTTAGTTTTTGCATACTTTCTATCAATTAATCCATGCATTTTAAATAAACTCATTATCTTACTACTTACTGAACTTTTATCTTCAATAGCTCTTCCAACCATCGCCACCATAATATCAACCTTATCAGTATCTCTTATTAATCTAGCATGCTTAAGTACTCTTTCATTGTCAATATTAGGTATATCAACCTTATTATGATTTTTAATAGCAAATTCTATAATAGGATACCAATCATCTCTATTAGTAAATCGTACTATTTGATTTTTAGTAAATAATTGCTCTACACTATATAAAGCATGGTCAATTGTTGTTAAATCATCAAAACTATCATAAATTCTTAACTGTTCAAATCTTCCAATATCATGTAATAAACCTATTAATATAGCAAGTTCAATATCTTCATCTTCAAATCCAAGTAATTTAGCATATTTCTTTTGTAGTTCCATGACTCGTAATGAATGCTCATATTTCCGTTTAATTTTAACATTAGACATATCATAATCATCTACATAAACTTTAAATGCTTCAATATATCTAGATATTATATCTTCCATACTTCACCCTCCTTATCATAAAAATAAAAAATAGTTATAACTTAAGGACGAGTAAAACCCGCGGTACCACCTTAATTTATAACTATTGTTATACATCTTAAATATTTAACGCATATTAACGGACTTTCGTCTACTCCCAAGCAACCTTCATTTATCTTCCATATTCTTTTTCACCAACCAAGAACTCTCTACTATTTCAGACTAAACTACTCCTCTTGTTCAACATAACTAAAAGTATTATAAAACAACTAATATTTAAAATCAATAAAATTTTATTGAGTAAAAAATTTAAATAAGTTATAATTAACTATAAGAATAATAGAATGAGGTGGCTAAGATGGCACTACGTGAATTTGATTTTGAAAAAGATCCTACTGTAAGTGTAGTAAAAAAAATATTAACTGATGCAATTAAAATGAAAGCATCTGACATTCATTTTGATCCAACATCAGATGAACTTATAATAAAATTTAGAATTAATGGCGACTTAGTTGAGTACACAACAACTCCTGAAAACGTAAAATCTAATATCATAACAAGAATAAAAATAATATCTGGAATGAATATAACAGATTCTTTATTACCACAAATTGGAGCTATTAATTTTGAAATGGATAGTAAAACTCATAATATGCGAGTATCCTCTCTTCCCATAGTTGATGGTGAAAAAATAGTAGTTCACATTTCCAATTATGCAAAAAATATAAAAAGTATAAATAAAATTGGTTTTAATAATAAAGATATTATAAAAATAAAAGAATTATTAAGAGAACCTCAAGGTATTATCTTAGTAACAGGAACTGCAAGCTCTGGCAAAACTACTACCCTTTATTCTTTATTAAAAGAATTAAATAGCAAAGCTAATAACATAATTTCTATTGAAGATCCAATAAAAATGAAAATAAAAGGAATAAACCAAGTACAAATCGCACCAGAAAAAGGCTTAAATTATCGAACTTTATTAAGAAATATTTTATTACAAGATCCAAATATTATTGCAATAAATGAGCTAGTTGATGATGAAGTAACACGTAGTTCTTTAAGAGCTTCCTTATCTGGGCGATTAGTAATCTCAACTATGCATACAAAGTCTTTATACCAAACAATCGATACTTTACTCAACATGGATGTCGAAAACTATCTTCTAGGTTCTAATCTAATCGGTATAATCTCACAAAGATTAGTAAAAAAATTATGTCCAACATGTCGTGAAAAAAAGACAGCAACAAAATATGAAAAGCGTATCATAAAAGAAATCTTAAATGAGGAAGTTGATGAACTATACTACCCTAAAGGGTGTGAAGAATGTAAAAATGGATATGTTGATCAAATACCAGTAGCAGAAGTAATAAAATTAGATAATGAATTAAGAAATGCTATTTCAAACAATAAAAAAAGAGATTTAATAAGAAGAATTATATATGAAGATAACACTTCAATTATTCAAGATGGATTTAAAAAAGTTATTTCTGGAGAAACTTCTTTCCAAGAAATAATAAGAATTATGGATTTAAAAATTGATTTTACTGATGAAGACAAAGATTTAATAGAGATTATTTTAGGGAATAAAAAAATTGAAGATGAAGAAATTACTGATATTGAAAAAGAAAAAGATAATAGCAAAGAACAAACTTCAATAGAAAATCAAGATTTGGAAGAAAAGAAAGAAATTGAAGATACAACAAATGAAAAAGAAGAAATAAAAAATAACAAATCCACAAATGATAATATAGAAGAATCTCCTAAAGCTCAAGAAGAAAAAGAAGAAGATCTAAAAGATAATAAACAAGAAGATAAAGAAAATAAAGAAGATAAACAAGAAGAAGATAAAGATAAAATATCAGAAGCAATTAAAGAAATTCAAAAAAATGAAGAAGAAATGGATAATATTCTTTCCAAACTTTTAGAAAAGACAAAAGAAGAAAAAGATACAAAAGATACAAAAGATACAAAAGAAGAACAACCAGAATCAAAGCTTAAAGAAAAAAGAAAAACAAAAGTTATTAATCTTGATGATGACGATGACGACTTCAATTATGATGATTCATATAATATAAATTTTTAAAGGACTAACGTCCTTTTTTTTCATAAAAAAATGACTCATAAACAAGTCATCTTAAAAAACAACTGATAAAAAAGAATTAATAGGTTCCATAAATACAAAAACTAAATATAAACTAGTTATTAGAAATGGTCCAAAAGGTATTTCACGTCCTTTATTTGATAAAGCATAATATATAGCACAAGGAAAAGCTAAAAACGAACCAATAACTAAAGTCGCTATACTAAGTCTAATACCTAACACGAAACCAAAAAACATCGATAATTTAACATCGCCCCCACCCAAGGATTCTTGCCCAAATATTTTACTACCAATATATCTTACTATCATCATGAAAAGAAATATCAAAAAGCCACTACATAAAGAAACTAAAAATGTTTTAAAACCAAAAAAACAATATTTCAATATCAATACAACTATGCTAAAAACTAACAAAGGACTATCTAAAATAATATAATATTTAAAATCACTAACATAAACAATAATAGATAATATAGTTAGTATAATCATAATAATCATCTCGTAGCTAAACCCATATATCATATAAGACATCGCCATTAACATTCCTGATATAATTTCTAAAAATGGATACACTAAAGAAATTTCTTTTTTACAATAATTACATTCTCCACGCATAAGAAAAAATGAAACAATAGGTATTAATTCATACCATTTATACAAATTATTGCAATTATCACAACAATTAAAATACTCTCTATTTTTTAATGGACCTTTAATTCCAATTATAATCGAAACCATTCCTAATATAAGACCAATCACAAATAGCAAGCATATTATATAAATATCTATAAGCATAATATCACCTTACAACGTCCCTTTATCTTTATTAAGTATATCATAAAAACAGATTTTATTCATATAATATATTGGTGATATATATGAATAATAGTCTTTCTTTTTTAAAAATTGTCAATGGTCTATCTAAAACTTTAAATATCGCTAATCAAATGATTCCCTTATATAAACAAGTTAAACCTTTAATAT
Source organism: uncultured Bacilli bacterium (assembly GCA_910584655.1). GTDB lineage: Bacteria > Bacillota_I > Bacilli_A > RF39 > UBA660 > Coprovivens. The sequence continues at coordinate 189,239 of CAJUBJ010000001.1, read as the reverse complement.
CAAATTCAAATAAAATAATTTCAAATTTAAAAACTTTTTCCACTAATAATAACAAAAAAACTACTCCAAACTCAAATAACAACTCAAATAACTCACTTCCAAATCAGCAATTATTAACTAAACAAAATAATGTCCCAACTTTTTTCCAATAAAAAAAGCTTTTATCGTTTAGATATAGCTTTTTTTAATTTTTTATATTTATTAAATGCTTCTAATTTTGCTTTTATCGATGTCCAAGGTATTTTTTTTAAAATACTTTTTTCATATTTTAAAATATAATTATTATAATCAATGTTATCCAAAAAACCATATTTTATTTCTTCAGAACTATTCTTTTTTTCATCTCTAATAAAGTTACAAGTTACATACCATTTATTCTTATCTAAAATATAAACTTCATTCTCTAGATAAAATCCCTTATCATTCATATTTTTTCGCAATAGTTCATGATCATTATTTGACTGAATAATTATTTTTTTTATCTTTTTAATCTTTTCTTCATTTTTTAATATATGTAATATTGTACTAGTTCCCATACCAGAAATTACTAAAGTATTAATCCCTTTTAAATCAATATCATTAATTCCATCACTTAAAATTGTCTCAATGTCTAAGTTTCTTGACGATATGTTCTTTATTGCACTATTTAATGCATTTTGATTAATGTCACTAGCTATTACTTTTTTTGCCAATTTATTCTCTACTAAATAAATGCTCAATAAGCCATGATCACAACCAACATCCACTAAACTATCCTTTTTTGTTACAAATTCTGCTATTGCTTTTAATCTTTTACTAATTTTAGTCACTTAAGAAATCTTTTAACTTTTTAGCTCTTGATGGATGTCTTAGTTTTCTCAAAGCTTTAGCTTCAATTTGTCTTATTCTTTCTCTTGTAACATTAAATTTTTTACCAACTTCTTCAAGTGTATGACTAGTTCCATCTACCAATCCAAATCTTAATTCTAATACTTCTTGTTCTCTTTCTTGTAATGTCATTAAAACATTTTTAATTTCTTCTTTTAATATTTCGTTAGTTGCATATTCTTCTGGACTCATACTTCTCTCATCTTTAATGAAATCACCTAAATGTGAGTCATCTTCTTCACCAATAGGAGTATCTAAAGATACTGGATCTTGGCTAATTTTCATAACTTCTCTTACTTTTTCAACAGTAATTCCCATCTTTTCAGCTAATTCTTCTTCACTTGGTTCTCTATTTAATTCAAGTGTCATTTGTCTTTGAACTCTAGCCATCTTATTTATTGTTTCTACCATATGAACTGGTACACGAATTGTTCTTGCTTGATCAGCTAATGCTCTTGTAATAGCTTGTCTAATCCACCAAGTAGCATATGTACTAAACTTATATCCTTTTCCATAATCAAACTTTTCTACAGCCTTCATAAGACCAATATTACCTTCTTGAATTAAGTCTAAGAAAAGTAATCCTCTACCTACATAACGTTTTGCAATTGATACAACTAAACGTAAATTAGACTCTGCTAGAATATTTTTTGCTGCCTCATCCCCGTTAGCAATCTTAACAGATAATTCAAGTTCCTCTTCACTACTAAGCAAACTTATTCGACCAATTTCTTTTAAATACATTCTAACAGGATCATTAATATTTATATCCTTAGTTAACTCTTCATCACTTAAAACTAAATTTTCTTCTTCTTCTATTTTTTTAGGTCCATCTCCTGAAGCTGATTCATCTGCAACAACTTCAATACCATTTTCCATCAAAATATTATAAAGATGATCTAATGAATCATTATCAATATCCAAACCCTTCAACGCTTCAGCTAATTGCTCAAAAGTTAAAACATTATTATTTTTCTTCCCTAATTCAACCAAATCATTAATTCTATCATCAAAAGTTTTAATTTCTACCATATCTACACATCCTCTTTTTTAAGCTCAGCTATTTGCAAAGCTATTTTCATCTTTTTATCAACATCAAGTTCATTCTTCATCATGATTTTTAGTCGTTTTATTTCATTTTTAGTTATAATCTTTAAAACGGCTGATATATATTCATCCATAGCATCCATAGAAATCTCATCATTTAATGAATCATTTACTATTTCCATTACTTTATCTTTTATTGTAACATTATCTGTTACATAAGTAATAAAATCTGCTACAGTAATTTCCCTATTTTTTTCACAAAAATATACTATTTCATTGGCAATTTCACGATATAAAGAATCACTAAAGAAACCTAATTTTTTTTGATAATTCTTTATATATTCTTCCCCATTCATCATAAAATAAAGTATTTTTTCTGAACCAATAATATAAGCATCTTTCTTTGTATTATTATTTTTTATAATTTCTTCTTTTTTCTTAACGACAACAGGTACCATCTGTTCTAACTTATTTTTTAAAACTTCAAGTGATATATCATAGTCACTACTTAACTTATTTAAAGTTAATTCACGTAAAATCGCATCAGTATTATCTGCCAAATTTTTTAAGACATCATTGATATAAGAAGATAAATCTTCAACATTATTTAAATCTTTATTTTGCTTTAAATAATTCATTTTAAATTCGAAGAAAGTAAGAGGATTTTTTACATTATCTATAAAAGAATCTTTACCATTAGCTAAAATATATTCATCAGGATCTTTTTTTCCACTTAATCTTATTACATAAGTCTCAATATCATTTTTTACTAACTCTTCTCCATTATTAACAGTTGCTAATAATCCAGCTTTATCATTATCTAAACAAAGAATTACCTTTACTCTCAGCTTTTTCAACAACATAATCTGATCATTAGTCATTGCTGTTCCTTGTAATGCAACAACATTCTTCAAACCTATTGAAGATATCCTTATCGCATCCATAAAGCCTTCTACAACTATTATCTCTTTCTCTCTTTTAGCAGCATTTCTAGCATTATGATAATTATATAATGTCTCTCCTTTTTTAAATATTTTAGACTCTCTACTATTCATATACTTAGATATATCTTTTTCATTACGATAAACTCGAGCACTAAAACCAACTATATTTCCATCTTTATCCCAAAGAGGAAAAGTAATTCTTCTAGAAAACATATCATAATTTTTCCCAGAGACATTATTAATTAAACCTATTTCAATTAACGTCTTACTATCATAATTTTTTTTCGTTAACAGATTAAACAAAGAATCATTGCTATCAAGACTAAGTCCAATACCGAATTCTTTAATAATATCATCATCAATACCTCTATCTTTTAAATAACTCATTGCTGTTTCACCAGCACTAGTCTTTAAATTATTAGCAAAATATTTCTGACTCAATTCCATTATTTCATGTTCTTCACAAAATGCTTGTGGCAAATTGGATGTATAAGCACTTTTAGATAATTCCATTCCACATTTATCTGCAACTATTGATACAGCTTCAATAAATGGAACATTTTCAAATTCAGATACAAAAGTAAACACATTACCAGTAGCCCCACATGAAAAACATTTATAAATTTGTTTTTCTTCTGAAACACTCATACTTGGAGAATGATCATCATGAAAAGGACAAACACAAACATAATTTTTTCCTCGCTGTGTTAGGGGGATATAACTACCAACTATATTAACGATATTTGATGCAGCTCTAATTGCATTTATTTCATCATTACTTATAAAGGACATAAATTTCACCCCTCTACTTATAATTATTATAGGTTACCCCTCTATTTCCTTTTTTTATATGTGTTTTTTTCAAAAAAATCCCAAATTCTTGAATATTTTATCACATTTTTATGATTTTGACCAAAAAATGTAGAACATTATCAAAAAAAAGAAGCTTTAAAGCTTCTTTCTTATTTTAAATTTTCCTTAATTTTAATTTCTAAATCATAACTTTACAAAAATACAATCCCAAAGCAAATAATAAATTCATCAAAATATTACCAAGTTTATTATCAACTTTAGTTGCTGGTGGCAACTCAACTATTTCCTCTTCTGGAATTAATTCATCTTCTACTTCAATATAATAATTATAAAGTTCTTTCTTATGAGTGCTAACTTCATCAACTATTTTTTCTTTATACTGACTAGCTAAAGTATAGCCTTCATTCCCTTTCTTCTGTGTAATAAAATAACTTCCATAACCAATTTTTAAACTAGCATATCCATTTTCTTTCGTCTCTAACTCTTTAACAATATTACCTTTTACATCTCTTATTTCAAATACTGCCCCTTTCTCAAAACCACATATATCATTTTTACAAGCATATTTTAATATTTCAATTTCATTCTTTATCAACTGATTATACAAATTAACTACAGGATGCTCATTACTTTCACTTATAACTACCTTGTATTCTTTTTTATCTTCCTTATACCCCTTCCCATAACTTGTTTGAACTATTGTATACTCTCCATACCTTAATTCAATCGACTTATATATTAAAGACTTATCGCCTGTACAAACTTTATCTAAAACATTATATCCATCTCTTATTTCATAACAAGTATTACTAAAATCACTCTCAATAGTATAAATACTCTTATCATCCTTTATATCTAAAGTAATATCTCCTTTATTAACTTTAACATTAATTAAATATTCTAAATTATTAACATTTCCAGGTCTAATCAAATCCTGACTAGTATTACTATCATAAATTACAACCATTCCATCATAATAATTACTATTCTTTTTTATCCTAATACTTCCACTATTACCTAAATTTAAAATTCTAAATCCATTATTATCTATTACATAATCATAATCAGACTTTATTATAGAATATTCATTATTTAAATCTTTTATCTCTAAATTATCTTTATAATTCAACTCGTAATCATGTACAAACGATGGTGTTTCATCATGATTACTAACGTCTTTCAATAATTCATTAATTTCTAAATTATACTTTTCTATACGTTTACCATTTAAAGTACTAGTAAAATAAATATTAGCCTCTGGATCAATAATCTGCCATATTAAATATTGTGTAATAACATACCACTTATCTTGTGTCCTTCCCCCATATCCATAACCATAATAAATTGTTAACTCAATCTTTCTTTTTTGTTCTTTTGATAGATAATTATAATTAGTCCAATCTCCAACATACTCTTTATAACTTTGACCTGTTTTAAAATCATTAAAAGGTTCTAAACAATACACAATTCTTCCTTTACTATCCTTAATAAATTGCATTGTCATATAATAAGTTTTATTATTTTTCACCTTATTAACATATTCTCCATTTATAAAATTTCCCTCAATAAATGTTTCAGCATTAGCAAATCCCCCACATACTAAAAAGCCACAAACCAATATAAAAATTCCTATAATCTTTTTCATAAAATTCCTCCTCTTTCTTTTATTTATCTTTCTTTCTCACTTCACATAAAATTCACCCTTTCACTATATTTATTACACGCAAATAAACCAATTTCCTTCTTTTTATTCAAAAAAGTTTTTCTCATAAAAAAAATAACTAATTTAGTTATTTTTTAATTAATAAAATTATTAAAAACATCTGCTAGCAACAAAACATCTGTTATCGAATTAATCTTAGGTATATGAATAAATATCATTTTGGCATCTATATTATTCTCCTCTATCATCTTTAACCCATAATAATAAATATTATTACATAAATAATTAGTTTTGTTAGAAATAATAACTTTAAAACCAGCACTTACTAACTTTTCTTCTAATAAAGAATAGTCATATTTAGTTCTATAAATTTTATCACCTATTCCATTTAACTCTATTCGAACTACATCTTGATTTAACTTCAATTGACCTAGACTAATAACTAAATCATAGTGTTGTTGCTTCAATTTACTTTCCAATTCCAAAACACTAGTTTTAAAACTATTTGTTAAATATAATTTATCTTTTTTATCACATTTTATCTTATCTAAAAGTATCTTTGAAGAATTATTAACACCTTTAAAACCAGTAAATAAAACTCTCATATTATTATCTCCTCTAAACATTCCAAAAATATTTTAATTCATAAACATCTTTATTTTTTTAGTAGACTTTTCACAGACGGATTTAAATTCCTTTTATTCTGCTTATATTGGGCATTTAACATATAAGCGAATTTAATTAATTTCTTACTTTCAACATTTCTTAAGTATTTAATATTAAGTATACTTCCATGATTTCTTAAAGTATCATATCTAACTCTATCTAATGCATCAGCATCTTTAAATATCCCAAGTAACATTAAAGCTCTATCATTATCAACATTATACTTTTTCATAATATCTAAATCATATTTATCAGAAAAACCATGCACTTCAACTAAATAATAAACATAATCACGTAAAGGGCTTTCAGATAATACTTTGTTATCCTCTAATAATCTAACACTCTCTACTGAATGACTTTTATCATCTCTGATTTTTCTACCAATATCATGATATTTACTAGCAAGTAATAAAATTTCTATATCTTCATCACTTAAAAATTTTAATTTACCTAATACATAAGATAAAACTCCAACTCTTTCACTATGTATCTGACCATGTTTATCATTATCAACAATATCATTAGTAAAAAATTTATCTAATAAATAATTATCTTCCATAAAATATGCACATATAATATCATCAAAACAATATTGCTCATTATCATCTAAAATATGAGGATGATTAATCTTACTTTTATAAATTAATTCTAAATCTTTATAATCACTTTTTAACATTTCTCTTACCATTTCAAGTGTTGTATGTTTCTTATCTAGATAAAAACCTTCAATTATCTCTTCGTAAGCACCCATAATATCACTAAAATAGTTATCATAATCAAAAATCATATTATCTTTCCAATATAATAATAAATCATTTATTCTATCAAAAAATAATAAGTCATCAGAATAATTAACACAAAAAGCACGTGTTTTTAATGTTGCTGAATGTGTCATCTTAGCTAAAAAAGCAACTTTTAAAAATTTATTTAAATATGAAAAAGCCTCTTTATCATCAACTTGATAATGCTCTTTTATTTCTTTAAGTAATGGTTTAATAATATTTTTTATCTTTTTACTTTGACATAAAGAAGAAGCCATAAATAATTTATTAATTGATTTTATAATAAAACTCATATCAAAATCAACAACCTGATCAATAACTATATCCCTAAATCGATCCTTTTCTCCAAACTGAGAATATCTAGAAGTTATATTTAAACATTCACAATATGGTTTTCCCAAATCATGAAATAAAAGTACCCACTTCAAATAAACTAACACTTCTGCATCAAATTCCATCCCTTGATCAGCATAATAGTTAACTACTAGATTACTCATTTTTATACACTTTTCTATATGTGTTTTTAAATTATCTATATGTTTAGGATCAACCTGATTAATATCATCAACGTCTTTTAAAGAAGGCATAAAATAAATTAAGTCTTCAATGCGAAAATCCTTTTTAAATAATAGAAAAGTTATCTCTTCAAAATCACTAAAATTTATTTTCCTATAATTAGGTTCACTAACTTTATCATGTTTCGTATATAAATTATCACCAGCAATTTGTATAAAACCTCTACCACTAACCTTAGGCTTTTCTAAAAATACTATTTTTATAGTGTCTATAAATGAAGCATATTTAATTATATCGTCCATATCTAAAGAAAAAGAAAACTCATTATACATAGAATACTTTTTAAATTCTTTTTTAAACCTAACTAATAAAGTAACTGGAAATTTGTTTAAATTATTTTTTCTCAGTCTATTTAAATCTTTATCAAAATGAATAAACTTAATTATCGGATCTATTCCCTCTGGCATTATTATTTGATACTTATAACACAAAGTAGAAACATCCATACTTGTTTGAAAATAAAAATCTAAATCACTATCTATAACATCAACAGTCACAAAATCTTTTAAAGAACCACCTAACATAATTCTTTCTAAATATTCGTTATACTTTTCTTCATCTATATAATCTACACTATCAAATTGTTTATTAAAAGTGTCTAAATCTAAAAAACCAACATTATAAAATTCAGGTATTGTCTTATGTGATCTAGCATATAAAATATCATTTTGTGATTCATTATAACCATAAAAGCCATTAGGTTCCTTTTTCAAAAACTCTCCCTCAACAAATATTCTTCTATAATATTCCTCATTAATTTCAACTTTAACCATCATAGTTGGTCCATTATAAAAAGGACTCTTAAAATAATGTGTCTTCAAAATAGATGTTGAAAACCACTTTCTTGGTAAATAAACAATGTTATCTGGCTTTTCAAACCTTCCTGTTACTATCGCTTTTTCACCTTCAGCAACACTCATCTTTCTATACAAAGAAAATTTCATTAAAATTCCCCCTTTTTAACGATTAGCATCTATTATACATAAAAAAAATACTCTTTAAAAGTACTTTTTCCAACTTTACTATTTAGTAAGAATAATTTCCTCATCCCTATTTTTTTCCATAACAACACCAAATGTTGCATAGTCATAATACCCATTTCTACTCCAATCATTTCTGATTTCATCTTTAAAAATAGGTTCAACAATTACTCTTTCGTTATTTATATACCAAATATCTACTCCACCAGTCTGTGAACCATAACCATCTTTTTCGGTATAATTTTCAATTTCTAATATATCATATCCATTTGGAACGTCTACTCGCCCACTAGTAAAATTTTCTGCTGAACCAGAATAATTATATCTCAAGAAAAAGACATGCTCACCAGGTTCAAAAACTTTTGCTTCAGGTACCTCATAATATTGCTCAAAATAGTGTTCTTCACCTTCCACAATCTCTCTTACTTCTTCTACTACCTCAGTCTCACTACCAACTTCAGCATTTGCTTCTTTAGCTCCACATCCAGATAATAAACCAACAGACATCATACTAGCAAGTGCTAAACTAATCATTTTTTTACTATTTTTCATAATTAAAACTCCCTCTCGCAATATTATATCAAAAATAAAAAAGTGTACCACTATAAAATGATACACTCTAAAATTATTTTTCTTCTAAAACTGCTTTTATTCTTCTAACACCAGCAGAACTAGCTTCTTCTTTCTTTATTTTGAAAAGACCTAATTCACTTGTATTTTTTACATGTGGTCCTCCACATAATTCCTTAGATACATCACCAATTGAGTAAACTGTAACAATATCAGGATACTTTTCAATAAACATACATTCAGCTCCTGAGGCAATAGCTTCTTCTTTTGGCATTTCTTCTACCACTACATCCAAGCCTTCACTAATCCATTGATTAACCAACTCTTCAGCCCTTTGTTTTTCTTCATCACTTAATTTATGATCACAACTAAAGTCAAATCTCATACGTTCATCAGTTATATTAGACCCCTTTTGATGAACATCAGGTCCTACTACAACTTTTAAAGCTGCATTAAGTAAATGTGTAGCAGTATGATATTTAGTTTCTACTTCACTATTACCAGCCAAACCACCTTTAAACTTACCAGCAGAAGCCGTTCTAGATTTTTCCTGATGCTCTTTAAACTTAATAGCAAAACCATCTTCATCGACTTTTAAATTACGTTCATTAGCAAGTTCAACAGTTAATTCTAAAGGAAAACCATAAGTATCAAATAAATGGAATGCAGTCTCTCCATCTATATCTTTACCATCACGAGTAACCTTTTCAAATTCTCTTAAACCTTTTTCTAAAGTCTTGCTGAACTTATTTTTTTCATTTCTTAATACTTCTAACACAACTTCACGATTATCAACTAATTCTTTATAATAATCTTGATACTTATCAAGAATTAAGTTAGCTATTTTTTCTTCCCAATCACTATTAATATCAATATTCAATGTTTTAGCATGTCTTATAGCTCTTCTAATTAATCTTCTTAAAATATAACCTTGATCAGTATTACTTGGCTTAATACCAGCAGGATCAGCTGAAATAAACACAGCAGTTCTTAAATGATCAGCAATAATTCTCATACTTCTTTCATTGCCTTCATAACTTAAACCAGAAATTGAAACAATTAAATCAATAACATCTTTCCAAATGCTAGATAAATAATTATCATTAACACCTTCTAAGATTGCTGTAGTTCTTTCAACTCCCATACCTGTATCAACATTCTTTTTAGGCAATTCAGTTACAACACCATTATTATCCTTATGATATTGCATAAATACATTATTCCAAATTTCTACCCATCTACTATCTTCAGGGTCAAAACTTTCTGGAATTTCATCTTCACTTCTAAAATAAAATATCTCAGTATCAGGTCCACAAGGTCCAGACTCTCCAGCTATCCAGAAATTATCTTCAACTGTCTTAGCTATTCTCTTCTCACTTATTCCTAAACTTAACCATTTATTATAACTAACTTCATCAAATGGAATTACATCATTTCCTGCAAATACTGTAACAGCAAGTCTTTCAACTGGTATATTAATATGCTTAGTTAATAATTCAAAACTCCATTCAATACTTTCATCTTTAAAATAATCACCTAAACTCCAATTACCTAACATTTCAAAAAATGTATGATGTGTAACATCTCCTACTTCTTCTAAATCATTAGTTCTAATACATTTTTGATAGTCACATAATCTTGTTCCATAAGGATGACTCTGCCCCATTAAATAAGGAATTAATGGTTGCATACCAGCTGTATTAAATAATACTGATGGATCATTTTCTGGTACTACTGGAGCACTAGGTATTTGTTTATGTCCCTTACTTACAAAAAAATTAATATATATATCTTTTAAATTCATTTTACTTCATTCCTTCCAACATCTTTATTACATCTTTACTTAAATCATCATTAAAATTATTATTAATTACATAATCAAAATATTCATAATTATCTAATTCTAATTCTGTATGATGACTCTTTTCTTCTTTTTTCAAATTTCTTTTACTACTTATTGCATTAACTCTTATTACAATAACTTCTAATTCTTTTTTATTCTTAAAATATTCTATTTCATTTACTAATCTAACATCACTTACAATAACATTTTTTATTCCTAATTTTTCATAAACTAGTAAATCTTCTTCTATTCGTCTTGTTAAAAAATCCTCGTCAACACTTCTTAAAGTATCTCCCATATCTTGCAATACCGCTCGAGGCTTATTAAAGTCTCTTCCATCCCAATCAGTAAACTCTAAAGCAAACAATTTAATATATTTGCTAAATCCAGTTACTACAGTATTACATAAATTTTCTTTTATAATATTAGCTACTTCATTCTTACCACTACCAGCTTTTCCTGCTACTAAAAATAATCTCATATTTCATCTCCTAATAATTAAAAAACCACACTACTTGCCAAGGAGCAAATAATGCGGTACCATCCTTTATTTTACTTAATTCATATAACGGTCTAAACCGATTAATCTCAGAAGGTAGCTATTTCATTGTTTATCATCTTAGTTTTCACCAACCACTAAGTCTCTCTAATGACTCTCAATTACTTTGTCTTCGTCAACGATTAATTAACAAAACTAATAAACTGATTATAAAATAAATTATTAAATATGTAAAGTTTTTTTATTCAAATTTAAAATTACCATCTTTAATCTTCATATAAAGTTTTAACTCTTCTTTCTTAATAGGTGTATATATTAAATCTGACAATCCCATTTCCCATACCTCTGTTTCAAGTAATTCTTTACGATGTCCTTTTATAAAAGTTGCTCTAACCATATTTATTACTTCATACAAATTCATATTACATAATAAACATAAAGTTGCAAGCCATGCTGTATAACCTACACTTTTATTAGAAAATAGCCAAATAAGACCAAACGTAGTAATATTAGATTTATCAATATCAACAACATCTTCTCTAATCCACTGCCATATTTCTTTTGCTGTATGTATTCTTGATGCCTTTTCAACATTAATAACTTTTAATGCTGTCTTATACTTATTTATTGCTTCTTGAGCTGTAGCAACAGAAACATATAAATCTTTCTCTTGAGTATCTACTGCATTGGTATTACCTTTTTCTACATCTCCAGATTTAGATATAGCACTACCACTAAGATAAACACCACATTCCTCTACTTCATTACATAAATAATATTTCATAAAATATTTAGGACTTGTTGTATATAAAGTTCCTGTTTGATAATGAAGAGATCCTCTCTTCCAACTAATTTCTAATGACAAATCTGATTTTTCCATTATTTTCCTCCTTTAAATTTAACATACATTTTTACATCATTTTCATCTTTCATAGCATTAGTATAATCTAATACTCCATATTTTTCTAAAAAAATTTCTAACTCTTCTCTCGTCTTAGAAGTAAAATAATCTTTTAATACTCTTATCCCTTTTCCTAAGTCTGTATATATTAAAGAATAAGCAAACATTATAAGTGCTCCCAAATAATTTTCATCTATTAAATCATAAGTAATGAAGCCATAAGAAATACCAGCACACCATAAATTAAGATAATCTCCTTTATAAAAACTTTTAAAAATTAGTTTTAAAATATATCTGATTTTATTAACAACACTTATCTCTGCCTTATTCATTTCGTATACTTCAACAACCTTTTGATACGTTTTTGGCACATCTTCACGACTCATTGGAACTTCAATTGATTTATTTAAACTACTATCAAATTCTACAGGAACTTTATATCTATCTTCCTTAACTTGACGTTTAAAATCTTGTACTCCTTCAACTTCAAATATTAAACCTGTTTCTATAGCGTCTAAACAATGACTATAAATTCCAATTTTTTCTATATTATCTGTTATATTTATACTCTCACTCATAACACATTACTCTTTTCTGATTTTAGCATACATTTTTATATCATTTTTATCATCAACAGCATTAACATATCCTAAAACATGTTTATCTCTTAAAAGTTCAACTAACTCATCTATTTTGGCATCTCTCTTAAAGATTTTTATTGCTTCTTTTATAAATCTAATTGGTCTATTAACTACTAATAAAGCAATACTTTTTAAAGTAATTCCTAAAAAATTACCATTCGCTATATCTATACCTAAAGTTATAGAAACAAATAAAGTCCAAGCTATCATCACTTTTTTATCATAAAACATTATATTAAACATCTTGCTTAAAAATTCACGCATCTTATTAGCATACTTCATTTCTGTTTCTGTTAAGTCTCTCATTTCCATAACTTTATGATAAGTTATTTGAGTATCCATCAAATTATCCATTTTAATTCTTTTATCAGTAACAACTGATATACTTTCATCAATTTTGCTTTCTCCATCAAAGTGTAAACCTGATTCCAATACTTTTTCATTATCTAACAAAAGCATTTTCAATAATTCTACAGAATTTAGTTCTACATATTCTTCATTTTCAAACATAGAAATCCCCCCTAAAAGTATTACTATTATAAGTCATCACTACCATTTTAGCAAACAAAAAAGTCTGCTTACAGACCTTTTCCTCGAGTAGCTCGCATACTTTCAACTTGAGTGTTATAATCACTTAAACAAATAGTCCCATATTGAGCAACTCTTTCTAAATTAATAGGATCAGCTAAGAATTTAAGAACTCCGAAGAATCCTTGTTCTTGTAAATCAAATATTTCTCTAAACTGTTGAACATCAATCAAGCTAGCATTACAAACACCAAGAATATATCCAAGTTCCATTTCTCTTCCTTTAGTTAGATCAAAATATCTAACATAATTATTCATTACATAATCTCTTAAATTAGTATTATTATTTACATCTATATTATTCATTTTATCTATCCTTTCTTTTTAGTGGGATTCTCATTGTACCAAATATTATATTCAAAAGTCAAATAAAAAATCTTATCTCTGCCATTAGAAATAAGATTTTGTTAAACTTATCTAGTTTTTCTTAAAGTTTGTTCTGCTTCAGCACTTTTAATATATTCACCATCTGCATAAGACCATAATTCGTCTTTTGTTATTATTTGATCACCATAATCACTTACAACAGTATAATAAATTGTTCCATTTTCTACATACATTGGTTCCACTTTTTGATATCCATACATATTACCATCTTTATCTTTGCCTATAATTCCACCATTTTGTAAAGTATAAGCATTTTGTTCTTCACCAAATTCATTTATAAAAGTTGTTGTAATAACAGGAACCTCTCTATAGCCATAAACACTTCCATCTTCATCATATCTTAATTCGTAACCTTCTGGTACTACATAAGTTCCTGCAGGAACATATTTTACATTCTGAGTATATTCTTTATAATCAGGATATACTAAATTATATCTTCTTAAATCCTCTGCTTGATGATTTAAACCTGCTTCTTCACCAAATAAGAAAGATTCTAGTCTAGCCATTGGACATATTGCTTCAACAGAATGATTTGCGCCACATCCAAGAGATGCTAATCTCAAGCCCATACTCCCAACTATCAAACCGCTTAAAGCAACACATGTTGTTACTTTAGCAGCTCCTGTTAATATTCTTTTACTATTACTAATTTTACCATTGCTATGATAACATTCTTTTTCCATAATTAATTTAAACCTCTTTAAATAAATATTTCACTCATTTCTAAGTGGTAAATAAATTTTAGCACTAAGAATATATAACGTCAAATTTTACTTCATTCCTTACATTTTTCTAAAACACCACCAATATGTTCAACTATAACCTTCATCATCGCTACACATGGAGTTGCAAGTATCATTCCAACAACTCCAAATAAATTACCAAAAACTAATAAACCTATAATTATTAATACTGGACTTATCTTAATACTCTTACTCATAACTATTGGCTGTAAAATATAATTTTCTATAGATTGAACCACAACACATAAAATAATAGTCAAAATTCCAACCAATTTACTTTCTGTAAAGCCTACACAAACAGCTGCTATCCCCCCTATATAAGGACCTACATACGGAATTAAATCAGTAATACCACATAAAGCACCAAATAATAATGGCGCATCAAGACCTATTAAAAAAAATGCTAAACTATCCATTACAAAAACACAAAAAGCAACAAATAAAGTCCCATTAACGCACTTCCTAACCTCTTCACTTACTTCTTGACTTAAATTAATCACCACACACTTATGCTTTTTAGGAACTATATCATATATCATTTTTACCATCTTCTCATAATCCATACTCATATATAAACCAAGTATTAAACCAATACCAATAACTCCTAAATACTTGAATAATCCTTTCACAAAAGAAACTAAATACATAGGAACATTATCTACTAAGAAAATAAGTATATTATCTAAAGAATCCTTCAACCCCATATTATTTATTTTATTTTCTATATTATTAAACAACTCAGGTAAAATCTCTATCAATTCAGATATCTCTTTATAAAATACTGGTATTAAAAAGTATAAAAAAGCTAAAACAATAAACACAACACCAAAAAACACCAAAACAGAAATAATACCTCTTTTGTTTTTTTTATCCAATTTCTTTATCAAAGGATTAAATAACCAAGCATAAACAAAACCAATAAAAACTGGTACCAAAATAGTTAATATTTTCTTAATAAAGTAAATTATTTTAGTATATCTTACAATAAAGACAACTAAAATTACAGCAACCAAAAATAATACTACTTCTCTAATTTTTTTCTCATTCATATCATCACCAGATAAAAGGACCAAAATACTTGGTCCTACATTTCATCAATAACACAATAGCATTTATTCATCATTTTTTCTTTTAAACAGCCTACAATAATTCCAGCTGCCATACTTGCAATAACGCTACCTGCTAATATCATAATTTCTTTTTTATTTTTTGGCATTTTCATGCAATAATCACCTCTAATAGGTATTATGTCTCATCTACACTAAATTTATTCATTAACTGTGCTTTTAAATTAGTTTTTCTATTAGTTGAATAATCATTGTTAACTGCCATTACGAAACTTTCTTCTTCACCAATAATAATCAAACTTTTCTTCGCTCTAGAAACTCCCGTATAAATAAGTTTATTATAAAGCATCTTATAATAAGCTTTAGATACTGGCATTATAACATGAGCAAATTCAGAACCTTGACTCTTATGTATCGTTATTGCATAAGCATGTTTAATATTAATTAAATCTTCTCTTGAATAAACTACCTCATTGCCATCAAAATCTATTGTAAATACTTCCTTTTTTTTCGGACTCATTATAGTACTTATACTACTAATATATCCAATATCACCATTAAATATGTTATTATCTGGATCATTTACTAATTGTAACACCTTATCGTGAACTCTATAAATTGTATCTCCTACTTTAGCTTCCTTTTTATCTTCACTTTTCGGATTAAAAATATCTTGAAGTAATATATTTAAATTATCTATTCCATTTTCACCACGATACATTGGTGCTAAAACTTGTATATCTTCTTCTGATAAACCTTTATCGCGACTCATTACACATATCTTACGTATCATCTCTTTAATAGTAAGACCAGTTGCATGTAAAAAATTATAATCATCTGTTTGATTAGTAAATTCACTTGATAAATCATGTTCCTTAATTTCTTTAGCTAAAATAGGTATATAAGAATTATCACTTTGACGATAAATCTGTTCCAAAGTTGTATGCGTAAACTTTTCTGATTCAATTAAATCATTTAATATAAGACCTGGTCCAACACTAGGCAATTGATTAGAATCACCAACTAAAACTAATGTTATATTATGTGTAAGACCTTTTAACAAAGAATCAAATATATAAGTGTCTATCATACTAGTCTCATCAACAATAACTAACTTTTGATAATTTTTATTATATTCATTTATTTGAAATTCATTCTTCTCCTTATTCCACTTTAAAAATCTATGTATAGTCATAGCAGGTAATCCTGTTGAATCACTCATTTTCTTAGCAGCTCTACCTGTTGGAGCAAGTAACGCTATATCATTTATAACATCCTTATAATTTATATTATGTATTCTAATATATAATTTAACAATTGAATTAATAATTGTTGTTTTACCAGTTCCTGGTCCTCCAGTTATAATACTTATTCTATTAGTCAACGCATTTTTTATTGCTTTCTTCTGATCAGTATTATATTTAACATCATATTCAAGTTGAATAGCAGCAATTAAATCATCGAAATGAGTAATTCTTTCCTTACTATGACGACTTATTAACTCTAAATTATCAGCAATGTCTTCTTCATAATCAAAGTATTCTTTCAAAAAATACTTATTTCCACTCACAACTATATCTTGAGACATTTGTAGTTTACATAAATAATCATCTAATTCTTCTTCAGTAATAAATATTTTAAATTCATTTCTAATTGTACTAAATATTTCTTCCTTTAAAAGATATGTATCACCATTTTTAAAACCTAATTTCTTAAAAGTCTCAATTATACAAGCCAATACTCTTTCTTCAGCATCTGCATCATGCATTGCCAAAAATACCTTATCTAACTTAGTAAAATCTATTATCTCAATTAATTTATATATATCATTTTCTACTATCTCTAAAGAACTTTCACCCCATTTATTTAAAATAGATAATGCTTCATTAATAGTAAAACCTAATCTCTTCAGATTAACTATTATCTCATCTGTACTTTGATATTTAACAATCGAATTATATATTCTTTTAGCTTTAACCTCAGATATCCCAGGTACTATAAGTAAATTAGTATAATCACTCTTTATTAAAGATAATGCATCTTCTCCTAATGTTTCAACAATTTGAATAGCAGTTTTCTCTCCACAGCCTTTAACCAATGAACTAGACAAAAAATCAATTACAGCATCCTTACCTTTAGGTTCTTCTCTTTCATAACTTGATACTTGAAATTGGTTTCCATATCGCTCATTAAACACATATCTGCCCATTAATTTATAGTAATCTTCTCCATTGACATCAGCAAAATACCCAGTAAAGGTAATAGTTTTATTTACATATTCAGACATATCATCTGATGCTTCTTTAATTCTAAACAAACCAACTTTATACCCATTATCAGATTCAAATATCATTTGTTTAAACTTTCCTCTAATGTAATCCATATATGTATCACCTTATTAAATTTTATCACGACAATATAAAAAAAGCGAATATTTTTTCGCTTTTATTTTATTACCTAAATAACTATTTTATTATCTTTCTTACACTATTTCATCGTTCTTATGTTTCTTTGTATATATAAGTAAAGCTTTATCAAATTCAATATCAGAATCCAACCCAACTAACATTTCTATATCTAAACTACTGTTATCTAACTTTCTAATACAAAAATCTTTTTCATCATCAATATTACTTAAATATACATATGTTATCCCATTATTCTCTATTTCGTCCATAATTACATAATCATTACCATCTTCTAATTTTATATATTTTAAATTATCTTCTTGCATAAATTCACCTACATTCCATGTTTAAAGTTATCAATACTTTCTTCTAAACCCCTTGCTTCATTAAGTGATACTAAATACTCTCTTATTGCTTCCTCATAAGCTTTAGTATCTACTTGCAACTTTCCATCTACTTCCTTGCATACTCCTTTACTTTCACAATAAGATAAGAAAGTTGAACAATCAGTAACGCCACACAATTTAAACTGATAAAATAATTCATCCATACATGATAATCTACTTTCTTGATTCCAACCAACTTTTTTATAATTTCCATAAACAAAAGCATCAAAGTCCATAGTATCAGCATCAAAACTACTTGCAATATCAGAATAGTCATACCAATAACCTTGATTATCATTAGTTCTATGTGTTTCTTCTATTACAGCATGATATCCTGCCTCAACCGATGGATTACTAGTATCTCTCATAAAATTATTAACAAATGCATTTTTTGCCATTGAAATACCACTACAAGCAAGTATAGCAATCATCGCTCCTGCTATAAAACCTCTTTTTAGTCCTGCTTCTGCACCTTTACGAAAACCTTCTTTTCTAGCATTCTTTAAATCTAATTTATTATATTTAACTTTTAGTTGTTCATGTGACTCACTTACACTCTTACGTCGTGCTGATTCATAAATTTCTCTATCTCTATAATCCATTTTAAATCACCCTCCTACTTTTACTATACTACACATTATCATTTCCTTACAACATAAAAAAAGTAAATAAACATTTTATTTACTCTTTATTCCTTTCTTTTCATTTTGAAACAAATGAATGTAATCAACGTAAATTTCCCCATCAATTAATTTAGCATCAGATGGCATATTAGTTATTGAATAATCATTATTTGGAACATCTATACCTCTTATATAAACTGAATAACTTTGTTCTCCATCAAACGTAATTAAAGCCCCATCCTTTGTTACTACTTCTCCATCTAATTGCCCATTTTTTTCTACTTTATTTCCATCCTGATCTAAAATAATTGCATAAGCGAAAGGAGAACTAGCAAATGTATAAGAAATAAAATTCAAATCCTTCAAGTGTTCATCAAATAAAAGGACACTATTTCTAAACTGAGAATGACTATTTTTTAAAGATTCACCAATTATATCTTCTGGCAAAGGACTATCAATATAATCCAAATAATTATAATAATCCATCATAACTGGAGCAAATACATTAGTATAAACATCTTTTTCTAATCCTTGCAAAGCATCAATTTCAGTGTCGCAACAAAAATCACTTACTTCTCCCATTGCATAATTTGACCATGCAACTAACAATAAATCATTAGCATTATTAACTGTATTTATTGGAGTTCTTTCTGCAACAGATACCACAATACTTTCTGAATTTAAATCATTATGATTGTTTTTATAATCCATTCCCTTTATAACACCAATTCCAGCTAATGCAATTAAAGCTGTTGCAGTAAATGCTACACCAATTCTTTTATTTCTTTGTACTTTATATTTTCTTCTAGCAGTTACTTTTTTATCTCTTTCGTTAATGCTTTCTACAACTCCACGATGATAATTAAAAGCCTTATATCTACCATTTTTTTCATCAAAAGTTAAATCACCTATAGTATACCCATACTTTCCCTTAAAAACATAGCCTTCATCAGTTTCTAAAATCTCTAAAACTTCTACACCATATTGATTTTGAACTTTATCTGCAACCTCTTCTAATGTTCTATCAAGTAATTTAAATCTTCTATTCATAATAAAATCCAAATCTAAATCATTATCTTTAATCATAATATCACCGTTTCTTTGTATAATCCCTTACTATAAGTAATTATATAATAAAAACATTTCTTTTTCAATAAAAGAAAAAAGAATTAATTATTTTAATTCTCCTTCCACTTTATCTATATCAGCTTTAAATATTCTAACATCATAACATCTATTTGTTTCAAGAACTTTGTTTATTTCTACTTTCAAGAAATTCTCCGCATGACCTACTGATTTACCATCAACTATTTCTTCCACTAATACATTAACATCTTTCCCTACAAATAAATTGTTATAATTAAGTTGTAAAATCTCATCTATTTCAATTAATCTTCTAGCTCTATCCTTTTTTATATTAGTTGGTAAATGCCCATCCATAGAAGCCGCCTTAGTACCTTCTCTTTTTGAATAAGGAAAGACATGTATCTTACTAAATCCAACTAATTTACAATAATCTACACACTCTAAAAATTCTTCTTCCGTTTCTGTTGGAAAACCAACAATTACATCTGTAGTTAAATTTATATTAGGTCTTGCCTCTCTAAGTTTATTTATCTTATTTAAATATTCTTGTTTAGTATATTTTCTATTCATTACTTGCAAAATCCTCTCACTTCCAGATTGAAGTGATACATGCAAATGTCCACATAATTTCTTATTATTTTTCATCTCTTCAATAAACTTATCATTTATTTCAGTTATTTCAATACTAGAAACTCTAATTCTATCTAAATCTTTTATTTTTGATATTTCTTTTATTAAATCTGTTAAATCATACTCACCATTTTCTCTACCATAAGCTCCTGTATTTATACCAGTAAAAACAATTTCTTTATGCCCTTTACTAACTAATTCTTTAATTTCTTCTACAGCTTCTGTAAAACCTTTACTTCTAATACTTCCTCTTACATAAGGAATAATACAATAAGCACAATAATTATTACATCCATCTTGAATCTTTACATAAGCTCTTGTTTTGTCATTAAATTCATCAACTTTCATATCCTCAAAAGGCAATCTTCTATCATTATAAAACTTAATATATTTTTCTTTACTACATCTATAATCACTTATTAGTTCTATAACCTTAGACTTTTCTTTATTTCCGATTAATATATCTATATCCAAATCATTTAATTCCTCACGATGATTTTCAGCAGTACACCCACATACCATTAATAAAGCTTCGCTATTATCTCTTCTTACATTTCTAATCATTTTTTTACATTTATTATCTGCTGTATTAGTAACACTACAAGTATTAACAATAACTATATCACTTGATTTATAATCATCTTCATAAACATATCCTTGTTTAATTAATTGCTCCTTCATATATTCTGATTCATAAGAGTTAACCTTACATCCAAACGTTAGTATATTAAACTTCATTTATATCACCCAATTCATTCAAAATTATAACATAAAAAAAGATAATTATCTAAATTATCCTTCATTAAATAAAATAATGCTATTCTTTATTACAAAGACTTTATTTCATCTATTATTTTGTTTATTTTTTCTACCTGATATTTAATATCGTTACTATTTAATGCCTTAAAACTATATTCTTTAATTACATCCATTTTAAGATATTTAACAAACCCTTTAACAGATTGATGCAATTCTTTCATAGTTCCTTCCTCATTTCCACCACCAACATATACAAAAATAACTTTTTTATTAACTATAAGTTCACTTTTATATAATGGATGTAATCTATCAATAAAATTTTTAAATAAGCCACTTACATTATCAAAATAATTAGGAACTCCAAATATAACTAAATCAGCATCTACTATTTTCATAATAATTTGATTTATGTCATCATCTATAATACATCTACTATTATTATGGCAAGCTAAACAACCAATACAATATTCAATCCTTTTATCTTTTAATAATATTAACTCTGAATTTTCAATCTTCTCATTAAATACATTAAATAAATAATTAATATTACCTACTCTATTACTACCATTTATCAATAAAACTTTTTCCATCTATAATTCCTAACTTTTCCAACTTTTTTATTATAAGATTAAACCTTTAATACCAACATAAGTACTATCAACACTAACATAACAATAATAAAAAACCATGATGTTTTACTTATAGTTAGCTTTTTCTCTGGACCTTCATATGTTTCACTTTCATCTTTAACTTCTCTTATAGATTTAATCCCTATAAACTTTTCGCCAATCAAATTTTTACTAGTTCTTAAAACAAAAGGAGAAGAAAAACCAAGTTCTTTAAACTCTACATCACTTTCTTGTTTTAAAAAGAAATTAAACATCATCAAATCACCAGAAGCTCCAGATATATTAATAACAGACAAAGCAATAAGTAGCGGAGACTTAATTAAAAAGCCCAAAACATAAGTAAATACACCTATTAAAATAAAAGGTGCAAGTAAAGAAGTCATAATACATTTTTTGTCAACATACTCCTTACATTTACAATAAAAGACCCCATTTTCTAAAGAAGCTCCAAAAACAATATTCTTCCCCTTAGCTCCCATAATCTGATAAGAAATACCATGTATTATTTCATGTAATACCATCCACAATATCATAAGTATAAAAAATATAATATATTTTTCATAAAGTAAATTTATAAAGCCTTTTACACGTAATAAAATAACCAATAAAGCAGTCAATATAATCATAAAAAGCAGTAAACTAATGGAAAAAATATTTGCAAAAGTCATATCATATTCTAAAATATATTCTTTTCTTTCAACTTTCTTTTTCATAAACACCAACCTATTTAAAAAGAACTCCAAAGAGTCTTAATTCATTATTTTTTGTAATTGTTTTAAAGCTTCTAAGAAAGCTTCTTCATGTTCATAATTTCCGATTTCATCATCAATTAATTCTCTTTTTGAAGTACTATTCAAATCAACTTGTTTAACAATAACATCATCTAAATAATCATTTGTATTTTCATCATACCTTAAAGATTCACTTTTTCTACTTATTAGTTCATCATAGCTAATAATAGCTTCCTCTTCCTGTTTTGTCTCATAATCTGTCATATTTATTGTCTTTTCTTTAGGAACTTTTTCTAATTCACGAGTAATATCTTGCAAATCTAAAAGATCATTCTGCCATAAAGCCTGTGTATAATCTAATTTATCTGGTATTTCATCTTCTACTATCTCAACCAAAGCAGGTTTTTCCACTTCATCTATCTTATTATAATTTCTCGTTTTATCGTTTTCGCTATCATTTTTTATTTTTATTTTATTTTGAGTAAAAAACAAATAGAATAAGATTAGGGCTAATATAATAAGTATAATAATTAAAGAATAAAGCACAAAATCTGTATCATTTACTATATTAATTAAATTAATTAAAAAACACATAATTACATCTCCCTACCATTTAATAATAGCACTAATTTTATTCATTATAAACAACTAAATTTATCGTTTTACATTTATGAAACAATCACATAAGGGTCTTTTATAGTACCAGATCCCTTTACTTTAGCATCAACATTGATATTTATTACTGGTCTAATATATGCCTTAGCAGAAACTAAAATTCCATCACTAATTGCTCCATCTTTATTAACAACAAATATTGAAGCTGCTGTATCTATATTTATAGAGTAACTACTATTAGTCATATAACTACCTGGAATATTTTCATTATAAAGATAATATTCTGAATTACCTGAATTAGCGATTCCCCCAGCCATTAAGACTTCATCAGCACTTAATAATCCAACTTTTCCCGTATATATTTTTCCGTTACAACGCAAATCAGGCTCTTTTAAAGAACGAACTCTATTATAAGTAGAAGAATATTTAATACCATTTATTTCATTAATAAAACTATCATCAGTACAATAATCACCATTAGTTATAAAACTATCATACTCTTTTAAAGTATCTTCAAACCATGTATTTAATACATTTAATATTGAAGCCCCCTCTAATAAAGTAAGATAATATGATTCTTGTCCTTCCAATACTTCGTTAGTATTATATTGGTATTCATTTTCTAAAACATCATTTAATACTAATCTAACAGAACTATCACCATTAATTCTAACTATTCTAAAAAGATTATCTCCTATTTTTACATAATTATTTTTTACATTACCTCTAAAATAATAAGATGTTCCTTTATTATCATTTGTAGATATTAATCCTTCATCATTTGTTGCAATATACTCTCCAACTTTTGTCTCTGGTACAGAAACATTATTATTTAACAAAATTAAATCTGAAAAAGTATCATTAGCTAAAGAATCATTTGTTACTTTTAATCTTCCTTTAAATTTATTCTTACTTTTATTTTCCACAGTAATTTTATATCTTAAAGTTTGCTCACCCTCAATATTATTTAAATTTATCAACTTATCACTTGTAATTTCTTCACTAATTTCATTTATTTCGTTACCATCATAATCTTTGATTTTAACACTTACATCCATATTAGCAGATTCAAAAAAAACAGAATAATATATCTTATTTGTTGAGATATTAGTAATAGTAATACTATAAGTTTGTTCTTTATTACCATTAAGCTCCACTTCATCGCCATCAACATAGTTTATAATTAAATCTCCCTCATTTATTATAGTAGCAATAGTACCATCAACTTTTTCTTCAAATTTTACATTACTAAATAAAATAGCTAATCCTACTAATAATAAAAACACCATAGTAATAAACAATAAAACCAAAGAATACTTATTATCCGATTCAAACAACTTAGCCATTTCCCTCACCATTTTTCTTATAATAAGTATATCAAGAACAAAAAAAAATTACAATATAGCACACTAATTTCGTCAAAAAAAGCACTTATATTCACAAGTGCTTTTAATTATAAATATTTCTTAAAATTTTTAAAACTATTTCCTGTTTCTAAATTAGTTTTATCTAATTCTTTAAACAATTCTTTTTGTTTTCTATCCAATTTATCAGGAATTATAACATCTAAAACAACATACATATCCCCTTTTTTGTTTCTTAATGGATCTTTAACTCCTTTTCCTTTGAGTCTTAATTGATCTCCTGGTTGACTTCCAGCATCAATTGTTAGAACAACACTACCAGATAAGGTAGGAACTTCTTTTTTACAACCTAAAACGGCTTCTGTAATTGTAAGTGGTACATCAATATAAATATCATTTTCTTTTCTTTCAAATAACGGATGATCTTTTACCTTAAATTCAATATAAATATCTCCATTAGGTCCACCATTATATCCTGCTGCCCCTTTACCTGTTATACGTAACTGATGTCCTGTATCAACTCCTTCAGGTACAGTAATTTCTATTTCTTTGTTTTTTACAACATGTCCACTACCATTACATTTTTTACAAACATTTTTATAAGATTTACCTTTTCCATTACAATCAGGGCAAGTTGATTCAGACTGAAATACTCCAAACATTGTCCTTTGCTGAGTAATAACTCTTCCTCTACCACCACAAGTTGAACATGTTTCTTCTCCACTTCCGCCTTTTCCATCGCAAGACTCGCATTCAGAATCTAAATCAATATTAATTGTTTTCTTACAACCAAATACTGCTTCTTCGAAACTTAAAGACACATTTACAAGTGAATCTCTTCCCTTAGTTGGACGATTGCGATTTCCTCCTCTTCGAGAACCACCGCCAAACATTCCTCCACCAAATATATCATCAAATATACTTGATAAATCTATATCATCCGCAGAGAATCCACCAAATCCTCCACCAAATCCACCTTGAGATGCTCCTTGAGTATAAGCTTCATGTCCAAACTGATCGTATTGCTTACGTTTTTCAGCATCTGATAAAACGGCATAAGCTTCGCCAATTTCTTTAAACTTTTCTTCAGCACCAGGCTCTTTATTAATATCTGGATGATATTGCTTAGCTAATTTTCTAAATGCACTTTTAATTTCTGCATCTGTAGCTGTTTTAGAAACACCTAACACATCATAATAATTTCTACTACTAGCCATTATTTCACCTTCTCTACAATTTCATAAGCAAGATTTAATTTATCCGCAAACATTTTGATTGCTGCTTCTATAGGTTCTTTCGTTGTCATATCAACTCCACATGCTTTTAGTGTATCAAGTGGATATTTACTTCCACCACTACTTAAAAATTCTAAATATTTTTCCTTAGCGCCTTCTTTATTAGCTAAAATATCACTAGCAATTGCTAAAGCTGCGCAAAAACCTGTAGAATACTTATATACATAAAATGAAGTATAAAAATGAGGAATACGAGCCCATTCATATTTTATATAATCATCACTAACAACATTATCTCCATAATATAACTTATTTAAATCATAATAAACATTACTTAAGGATTCAGGTGTTATTGCTTCACCATTTTGTTCCATATCATGAACTATACTCTCAAATTCAGCAAATTGTGTTTGACGATAAACAGTTGCTCTAAATTTATCTAAAAATGAAGTAATATATAATAATTTTTCATTATCATCTTTGGCATTCTTAACCATATAATCATTTAATAAAACTTCATTAACAGTGGAAGCTATTTCTGCTAAGAAAATAGGATATCCTGCATAAGTATACTCTTGTGAAGTATCAGAATAATAAGAATGCATTGCATGGCCAAGTTCATGAGCCAAAGTACTTACTGAATCCTCAGTTCCCTCAAAATTTACAGATACATAAGGATCAATTCCATAACTTCCCCATTGATAAGCTCCACTTCTTTTTCCATCATTTGGATATTTGTCAATCCAACGATTATCAAACGCTTTTGTCAAATCTGAAACATATTTTTCTCCCAAAGGACTAACTGCTTTTAAAACTATATCTTTAGCTTCTTCAAAAGTAAATTTAGCGGTTTCCCCTTCAACCATATCAACATAAATATCATACATATGCATTTCATCAAGACCAAAATAATCTTTTCTAAGTTTCATATAATCATACAAAGGTTTTAAATTATCATGCAACGTATTAATTAAATTTTTATAAACTGAAATATCAATATTATCGTTATAAAGACTCATTTCCAAAGGACTATTAAACTTTCTTACAGTACTTAAAAATATATCTTCCTTAATATGAGATTTATACATTTCAGTAATAGTATTATAGTGATTTTTAAAGAATTCATAATATTGATAAAATACCTCTTTTCGAAGTTTTCTATCTTTATCACTAACTAATTTAATATAGTTGCTATGTGTTAGCTCAATTTTCTCTCCATTTACTTCAACGATGCCAAATTTAGCATCAGCATTATCTAAAGCTGAAAAACTTTCATGAGTACCACCCATTGCATTTGTAGCTAAACTAATTATTCTTTCTTCTTCTTCACTTAATGTATGTTTTTCATATCTAAACATTTTTTCTAAAGCAAATGCATAACTTGCTAACCTACTATCTTCTTTAATTAATCCTAAAACATAATCATAGCTAACACCTAATAATTCACTTCTAACAAAAGATGTATCTGTACTAATCTTTTCATCTAATTTATCAGCTTTATCTCTAAGAATCTTACCTTTTTCATCTTTTGTATCACTATAATGCCACAAATAAGAATAAACATATATTGTTTCAATATTAATACTTAACTTCTTATCAAGTTCTAAATACTCATATAAATCTTTAGCACTACGCATTATAGTTCCTTTGCGACTTACAATATCATCTAAGATTCTTAAAGTTTCATCATACATTACTTCGTATTCATTATCACTTTTAAAATACTTAGTTAAATCCCACTTATCCTCTTCTTTTATTTTATTTCTTAGCATGAACATTCCTCCATATATCGGCTAAAAGTTCTAGTCACCTAGAACTTTTTACCTTAATTTATTATCATTATTTTTCTTCGTAACTAGCTTCTTGTACGTTATCGTGTTTATCTTCATCTGATGACTCAGCTGTATCACCAGCGTTTGCTTGATTAGCTTTTGCTGCTTCTTCATAAACTTTTGTAGCTAAAGCCATAGCACTTTCTTGTAATGCATCTTTAGCAGTCTTAATTGCATCAATATCATCACCAGCTAAAGCTTCTTTCAAGTCCTTCATCTTTTCTTCAGCTTTTTCTTTATCAGAAGAATCAACTTTATCTCCTAAATCTTTAATAGCCTTTTCAGTTTGGAAGATTAATGAATCAGCTTCATTTCTTACTTCTGCTTCTTCTTTACGTTTTTCATCAGCCTCTTTATTTGCTTCAGCCTCTTTCATCATCTTATCGATTTCTTCATCAGTTAAGTTAGTATTTGAAGTAATTGTAATACTTTGTTCTTTACCAGTTCCCAAATCTTTAGCAGATACATTAACAATACCATTAGCATCAATATCAAATTTAACTTCAATTTGAGGAACACCTCTTGGTGCAGGAGGAATATTACCTAATTGGAATCTTCCTAATGTTTTATTATCTTGTACCATTGGTCTTTCACCTTGTAGAATATGAATATCTACAGCAGGTTGATTATCAGCAGCTGTACTAAATACTTGACTCTTACTTGCTGGTATTGTAGTATTTCTAGGAATTAATACAGTCATAACATTACCTAAAGTTTCAATACCAAGTGATAATGGAGTTACATCAAGTAAAATTAAATCATTAACTTCACCAGTTAAAACACCACCTTGAATAGATGCACCAATTGCAACACATTCATCAGGGTTAACTCCTTTACTAGGATCTTGTCCTAATTCTTTCTTAACTAACTCTTGAATATATGGAATACGTGTAGAACCACCAACTAATAAAACTTTATCTATGTCTTTAGCAGTTAACTTAGCATCCTTAAGTGCTTTTCTAACTGGATCTAGTGTACTTTCAAATAAATCCATATTAATTTCTTCAAATTTAGCTCTAGATAATGTAACATCTAAATGTAAAGGCCCACTTTCATTTTGAGTAATAAATGGAATATTAATTTGTGTTGATGTCATACCAGATAAATCTTTTTTAGCTTTTTCAGCAGCATCCTTAATACGTTGCATTGCCATTTTATCATTTGATAAATCAACACTATTTTCTTTCTTAAATTCAGAAACTAAATAGTCCATAATTCTTTGATCAAAATCATCTCCACCTAGTTTATTATTTCCTGATGTAGACTTAACTTCAAATACACCATCACCTAAATCTAGAATAGAAACGTCGAATGTTCCACCACCTAAATCATAAACTAATACTGTATGAGCATTTTCTTGTTTATCAATGCCATAAGCTAATGCTGCTGCTGTTGGTTCATTAATAATACGTTTTACATCTAAACCAGCAATTTTACCAGCATTTTTAGTAGCTTGTCTTTGTGCATCATTGAAATATGCAGGAACAGTAATAACTGCTTCTGTAACTTTTTCTCCTAAATAAGCTTCTGCATCACTCTTAAGTTTCATTAAAATCTTTGCACTTATCTCTTCTGGAGTATATTTCTTGCCATTTGCATTAACTTTTTCTTTAGTACCTATTTTTCTTTTAATTGAAGCAATTGTATTATCTACATTTGTAACTGCTTGTCTCTTAGCAGTTTCACCAACTAGTTCTTCATCGCCTTTAAAAGCAACAACCGAAGGAGTTGTTCTATTTCCTTCTGGATTAGTTATTACATGAGGTTCTCCACCCTCTAATACAGCAACGCATGAATTTGTTGTACCTAAATCTATACCAATAATTTTTCCCATAATTATCTCTCTTTTCTATTTTTTTATTTTGTATAATTAAATTTATTTATTTTTTTACTTGCTTACTTTTACCATAGCATGTCTAATAACTTTACCTTTATAAGTATACCCTTTTTGTAATACATCTACTACAATATTAGATTCCATGCCTTCCACTTCTTCTAATAATACAGCTTCCATAGTATTAGGGTCAAAAGGTTTATTTAAAATATCCATAGCCATTACTTCATATCCTTGTAATGTACTATTTAAATTTCCATAAATCATTTTAAAACCACTTAGGAATTTACTTACTTCATCTTCAAGATTTGTATCATCCATTCCTATAGCTCTTTCAAAATTATCTATAATAGGAAGCAATCTTTTAATTAATTCCTCCCCTTCATATTTAAGAAGATTCGATTTTTCTTCTTCCATTCTTCTTCTCATATTTTGCATTTCTGCATTTACTCTTAAAAATTTATCTTTTAACAACTCATTTTCTTCTTTAAGTTTTTTTATTTCTGTATCATCTTTCTTCTTAAAGAATCCTTTTTTTTCTTCTTTTTTAGAATTTTCCTCATTCTTTTCCATCGTAGTTTCATCTAGATTGTTTTTTTCTTTTGTTTCTCCAGAATCACTTGCTTCTGATTCAACAACTTCTTCAACTACTTCTTTATTTTCTTCTTGAACTGGAGTATTTTTATTTTCTTCCATTAATTTATTCTCCTTTTCTACAAGTAAAATTTATAGTAAGTCCAAAATTACTCACATAAATCATCTATCATTACTCTTTAATTCTTCATTAATGTATTCAAGCAAACCTATTACTCTATCATATTCCATTCTTTTAGGTCCAACAATAGCAATAGTTCCCTCTTCCCCATTAATATTATATTTACTCTTAATAACTGTGACATTTGGATCAAATTCTGACTCTTCTCCAATATAAACATTAATTCCTTCGCTCTTACTTTCGATTTTTCTAACCAAAGATTCATCTTCAAATTTATTAACAATCCTTTTAATTTCTTCAATATTATCATATTCAGGTTGTTTTAAAATATTAGTTTTACCACTAAAATATACATTTGCACTATTCTTTGTAAAATCATTAAATGCATCATAGAATATTTCATAAACCTTTTCATATTGATTAATAGTTTTACTTATTATTGGTTTAATATCATATTCTAATCTTTGGCTTACTTCATCAATTGGAGTACCAACTAACATTTTATTAATAATTTCACAAGTTTTAACTAGCTCTTCCATAAATATATTTTCTGATATTTTAAATTTTTTATTTTCTACAATACCTTTGTTAGTACAAACCAGAGCGATAATCTGATTATTATCAAGTGGAATTATATTGACCTGTTGCAAATTATTATCACTAGAATTCTTACCTAATACAACACTAGTATAGTTTGTAATATCAGCAATAATTTCCATACACTTTGCTATAGCATCACTAACCTGTAATTGTTGATTATGACATATCGTTTGTAGTTTCAACATTTCTTCACCATTTAATTCTTTAGGTTTCATTAATTGTTCTACATAATACTTATATCCGCGTTCACTAGGAACTCTTCCGCTAGACACATGATTTTTTTCAATATATCCTAATTTTTCTAAAGTAGCCATTTCATTTCTTATTGTTGCTGAAGATAATTTAAATTTCTTACACAACGCCTGGCTACCCACAGGTTTAACACTTTTAATATAAGACTCTACTATTTCTTTAAGTAGTTCTCTTTGTCTTTCGTCCATAAAAGTCACCACCATTAGCACTACAACATTCTCAGTGCTAAAATAATTATACTCATATAATTAGCAGTTGTCAATGGGCAAGTGCTAATTTAATAATAAATAAAAACATTAAAAAACCTCAGTAAAACAATTACTGAGGTAACAAAAATATTTCAAATCACATTATTTCAATAAACCAATATAATACTTCCATGCCAATACTTTAAACACTCTTTTATTCAACTCACTCATAGGTATATTTCCCGAATTAATCGCAGCTAAAATTTCGCCATGGGCTTTTGCATACTCACTAGAACTAAGTAAAATATGATTACCAGCAGTAAAAGCTTTAACATACTGATTCGTAACATTATCAGAAATAGCTTTCATACTTAAATCATCTGTAATCGCTAGTCCAGTAAATCCAAGTTCTTCAAACAATAAATTATGAACTGCATATGATAATGAAGCAGGATTGTTTTTATCCAAAGCAGCAACGGTATTATGAGAAATCATAACAGAATTAGCTCCTGCATTTATGCCAGAAATAAATGGTACTAAATGAATATTTTTCAAATCATCCATACTAGTCTCATCAACTGATGAAGAACCATGTGTATCTTGATTATTTCCATAACCAGGAAAATGTTTTAAAGAATGTGAAACTCCTGAATTCTTACCAGTCTTAATAACATTTTCCGCATATTGTGCAACAAGCGTTGGATTATCACCAAAAGATCTATCAGAAATATAAGCAGGTGGTGTTGCAATATCAACAACAGGTGCAAAATTCATATTTATACCAAGCGATTTCAAAAAATTATTTCTAACCTGCTCTTCTTGTACAACCAAATCAAAATTATTACCGCTTTCTGCATACAAAGTGCTAGCCAATTTCCAAGCATTTTTATTATTAATATTAGTAAAAAACAAATTAGGATATTGGTTTTTCAAATCACCAACTAAATTTAAATTTGGACTAATTCTTACGACACGACCACCTTCCTCATCAACAGCAGTCATTAAAGGTATATTAGCAGCACTTTGTAATGATGAAGTCATTGTCTGAACTTGGGTCAGTGTTTTATCGGTAAATGCATTTTCAAAAAATAGTACTCCACCAACGTGATAATTTTGAACGGCATTTAAAGCATCATTTTGACTTGTATAAGACATTACCAATAATTGACCAACTTTTTCTTCAGTACTCATCGTTTGTAACTTAGAATAAGCGTTTTCATAATATTTTGAAAAAACGCCATTATCATGCCACTCACTCGGATACGAATAAGATGGACTAATATGATCTATCATCTTTATATCAGAAACAGGCACTACCACAACAGGTCTAGCTCCTCGCATTGATATATTTGTCAGATTCATTCCATTTAAAGCCTTAAAGAATCCATCACCACCAACTAAATATGGGTCGTTTCCATCTTTAGCCCCAGTCCAAAACGTTGTATTAGTTATCCAATCATATTTTACATTGTTGTTAACTGTTATATCGCAACCATGATTATTAGTATAGCCTACAGTACACCCTATAGTATCTACTAATTCATCTAAATTTATTCCTCTACTTGTGACATGCATATTATAAGTTTCATTAATAAAAGTTGAATAATTATTCATAGCTGAAACAGCCTCAGTATATGTTAAAGTTCCATATGTTGGAAATCCATTCTTATCACCAACTGCCTTATTGCTTTGATGTCCATATTCTGAATCACTACTAGAAATCATAGAACAATCAGAATCTTTTGAGCTCTTACAAATTCGTCCAGTATATAAATTATATTTAGCAAACAAAGTATAATTAGAGCCATCATAATCTAACACATAAAAACATTCAGTGCCTATACATAATTCATCCCCAACGTTTTCACCGTTTCCAGAAACAAATGTAACATTAGGATTTTTGGTAGAAACATCAATTGTAATAACAGGTCTTACTCCACTTAAATCTTTATTATCCATTCCAGAAGAAGCATTAAAATATCCATCAGCTCCAACCAAATAAATAGTTTTTTCACCTTTGTCATTATTTTGACCTTGTGACATTGTCCAATAAGCACGCCCAGATACCCAATCCCAATTAGCATTTTTACAAGTATCTGCAGATGAATCACATCCTAATGATTTCAGTTCATCATTTGTAATAAGGGTTCCATTTACATCAAGACCTGTAATTTTTTTTAAATAAGTTACATACTCATCAACGTATGGTTTAACATTACTACTTTCATAATTTGGATTTTTAGACAAACTATAAGCAACACCACCTATACGAGGATAACTATTATCAACAGGAAGGCCTATTGCAGACACATTTTGTTTTCCATATAAAGGATCAGATTTAGAAATTATCACACTATCAGAACTTGTTACATAATTTCCAACATATAAATTATACTTAGATATCATTTTAATAATACCATTCTTATCATTACTAATTGTGTAAAAGCATTCTTCTTCAAAACAATATTCTTCACCTACTTCTAAGTCTAGTAAAGGATTACGTAATTCTTCGCTAATTCCAACGCTATTAGTAACTAAAGAACATGTATAACTATTTTCATAATTATTGTCTGTCGAATCTATTACAATATCTGGCAACAATATTTTTAAATCACTAGTAAAAGATTGGCCAGGATTAATACGAAATTTTTTTCCGACATAATTTTCTTCATTATATAAAAAAGTAGTCCCATCATTTTTTAACATATTACAAGTAACAGAAACATCAGCATAATAAGAATTTGAGGTGTTTTTTACTGTATATACTATATTCCCACCATTTTGATTAATATCAGAATAAGTTACAGTAAAAGAATTCTTCGCATAATTAATAATATCAGTTCTTCCAACGTCATTTACAAGTACCTTGCTAAAATAAACTTTAAAATCTTGGTCTCCTAAAAAGGCCAAATTAGTAGTTCCATAAAATTCAAGTCTAGTATTCAATGCAGCAAAACCAACTAGCATAGAAAAAACAAGGAATATAATCCCAATTTTGAGTTTGTTTATTCTGATATGCTTTCTTTTCTTCATATAGATTATCTCCTTGTTTTTAATACATTATTCAGAAACTTGTTTTTTCTTTTTTCTTTTCTTTTTTTTCTTTTTTGGTACACATAAGTCATCTGTCATTTCTAACATTGTTTCTTCATTTAATACAGATTCACTATTTTTTTCTTGATTTTCTTCTTTCTTGATTATTTCTTCTTTTTTTAAATCATTTTCACCTTTTTCTTCTATAACATCGATACCTTCTAAGTAGTCTTTTTCAATATTTTTATATTCAACACCTATTAAATTATCGCCATTATTTAATTTTTTATTATCTTCAACAACAGCAAAATCCAAATCAGCAACTTTACTTGATTTTTTTCCACAATCTTTAGCATTCATTATATAAATATAAGAAACTTTTGTATCTATAATATAAAATACTGATTGTTCCCCAGGAATTGCCTCATAAAACAAAATAGGTTTTTCAATACTATCTCTTACATTAATCAAATCATCAAATGAATCAACAACTTCAATTCTTAAAGACACAGTATACATTATTTCCTTAGTATTTGCTGTCATAGCTTTTTTACTAATATAAGGCCCATAATCTCTAAAAATTTTCTTCAACTTTTCTTGATATTTAACTTTATCATCTTTATTAACTGTATATACAATTAATTCCCAGACTAGAAAAATAATATCAACAATCGCAACTATTAATGATATAACAAATAAAACTGGATGAATAATTGAAGTTTTTCCATATTCAAATTTCTCATTAACATTATTTTTCAAATCATAATTCATTTTTATTTCTGTTGTATTAACTGTTAAAGGAATTTCAAAACTTACTACTGCAGAATCATTCAATTCTTTTTGAAATTCTTCATAAGTACCAGCAACATCTACATACATACTTACAATTACATTAGCTTTTGCTGAAATATCATATTTATTCATAAAAGAACTTGCAAGTTGATTATATTTGTTATAATCTATTTTAACATTTTCTAAAATTGAAAACTTTTTGTCTTGTACTTTCTTTATTTTAGTTTTATCCAAAAGAATATCTTCATTTTCATAAATTCTCTTTCCTGAGCTTCCATCAATAACTAACTTAGCACTTATATAATACTTATATCCTAAATTAATATCTTCTGTAACATTAAAATCATAATTAAATGAAGCGTCAATATAATCAATTAACGTCGAAATATACGCTCTATCTTTAGGCAAATAAGAAGTTGTATAAAAATCATTATCTTTCAAATATACATTATAATCTAATTCTGAACTATCGGAATAATGCATAACATACTCTTCTTTACTTTTTATAGACTTAAAACAAATAAATGCAGAAATTAGTAAAACAATACTTGCACCAACTATAACTAAAGTTATCTCTTTTTTGCTCATGTTTTTTCTATTACTTATCATACTACCACACTCCACTTACAACCACTCATTTAGTAATACTGACGGCCATGCAATCAGTAAAATTCTAAATTTAACAATACCTAATATATTCTTTTTAGTCACAATCCAATTATCTTCATTTAAATTAGCATCTCCTTTGGTAATGTAAGCCTGTTCACCATCTTCATTCTCTATTACAGAAGCAATACGATGAACTATTATTCTATTTCCTTGTCTAAATACAATAATTTCACCCTCACTTAGTTTCTCGTCTTTATACGCTTTATAAACTACTGCATCACCTTTATTTATTGTTTTTTGCATCGATTCACTACCTATTGCAATCATTGAATATGTAAATTGACATGATATCAAATAAACCAAAACAACAAAAAAGATCAAAGTAATAACGCTAACAAAAATATTTTTTTTCTTAATATTTTGTATCTTTTTTGTATCCTTGCCATATATATTTTCTAAAGACACATATAGAAAATATGGAAAAACAGATAAAACCATAGTTTTTATAAATATATTTACATCTGGTATAACAGGAATAAAATAAACATACAAATCCATAATCAATCTATACCACAAATTAGAAGCATATCCATACTTCTGAACAGTATAATCTAAAAACAAATTTTTAGTTAATGAAGGAATAAAAAAAGTTAACAAAAGATTAATTATTTCATATCTACTTGTAAAATCACAACCTTCACCTATTATAATATAATCAATTAAAACATAATTTATAATCATAATAACTTTTGCAAGAATATTCATTTTATTTTTCTTATTATTATTTAAATTTAACCAGAGACAATATCTAATCAATTCTGTAATTAAAACTACTAAAAAAATAGCTAGAATATGTAATTTAGATATGTAACTTTTATAAAAAACATTATAATTAATAGAAAATCCATTAAACAAACCACAGAGATAAAAAACACCTAACATAAATAAAGATCCACCAATTATAATATAATATATCACTTTATTTCTTTGTTTAATCGGCTTTCTAAATTTAATAAAATATAAGAAAAATAATAATAAAACTATTATACCAATACAAATCCAAAGCAAGTTAAAAGTTTTAAACACAAAAACGCTAAAGAATAGTAACAAAAGAAATAATAATTCAAGAATAATCTGAATTCCAATTTTCAACGTTTCATCACCACTCTTTAACTATTTTCTATTTAAACTTTATTTGTTAACAACTTCTGCTGGTAATTGACAAGTAATTTCAACGCTAGCTGGTTCATCACTAGCATAACTTTTAATTAATTTCACTTCAATAGTTGATGCTTCTTCAGTTTGTGTAGGGTTTGCTTCAGTACCAGCAACTAGCTCCAATCCTTTGTAATTAATATCTGCATTTACTGAAATATATTCAGAATTAGTACCTGTTACATCACATTTTATTTCTCCAAGTTTAGCATCATATGGTCCACGATTTTCAATATAATAAGTAACTGTAGCAGTTTCATTAACAGTATCTAAAATAGGGGTTTCAAAAGATAAAGTCTTGCCATCTTCTGAAACAGTAACTGTACCAGTTTTTTCTGGGATGCTTGCTTCAATCTTTGCCGCTTTAGCACCATCTTTTACAAAAAGAATACTTTTATTAAATTCTGAAGCATTACCTTTTAAATTAGCAGTACCATTCATATTTAATGTTGTAGAGATTACTGCAAATCCTACTCCTAACACCAATAAGGCAACAACTATACCTACTTTTACGCTTTTTCCTTTTTTCATTTTTTTCACTCCTCCTCTATTTTGATAATACACTTTTTTACGACAAAAATCAACATATTATAAACACAATATAGTTAGATTAATACCTACCATAATATTTATGAATTTGGTATAATTAAACTAGAAAGATGTGATTATATGTCAGTAAAAAAAAGAAGAAAAAAACGATTACGCTTAAAATCTAGTTTCAAAAGATTCCTTATCTATTTTGCGTTCTTTTTAATAATGCTTATATATACAATAAATGAATCAATAAAAATCGTTGAAGAATTTAAATATAAAGAAACTTACGAATACAAAATAATGGAAGTCGGTTATTCAAAAGAAGAAGCAACAAAATTAATTGAAAAACTTCCTAATGAAAAATTAGATCAAATACTTACAAAAAAATATAATGAAAACTATTATCAAATAGTAAATCAAAAATATTATAAAGAAAAAAATTTTGATAAATATATCGAATATAAAGAATATCATGAAAAGACTTCTTTTGAAGATGTTATAGCCATAGTTAATGTCCATGCTAATGCTGGCTGGTACAATGAAACTTTTAAAACTAATACAAATGATAATTATTTAATGTTAGTTAATAAATTTAATTATTTAGAAAATGATTATGAAAGAATTGACTTACAAAATGTAAGTTTACAATACTCATACGCTGGTAATAAAGCTGCCAGTATAGTTATTGAAAATTTTGAAAATATGCGTAATGAAGTTGAAAAAGAACTTGGTGTAAGACTTATGATAAATTCATCTTATCGTTCCTACAAAAGCCAAGAAGAAATATATAATGAATATAAAAAAATAAGTTTAAAATATGCTGACTCATATGCTGCTCGCCCTGGTTTTTCTGAACATCAAACAGGTCTCGCAATTGATATAACTTCTCTTGAACATAAAACTGCTAAAGAATTTAAAGAGTCTGAAGAGTATGCTTGGTTAAAAGAAAATTGTTACAAATATGGTTTTGTTTTAAGATATCCAGAAAACAAAGAACATATTACTGGATACAATACTGAAAGTTGGCATTTTAGATATGTTGGAAATAAAGCTGCTAAAATCGTTCATGATGAAAATATAACTTTTGACGAATACTACGCATTCTACATCGAAAAATAAAATTCCTTACTATCCAAAAATATGGATAGTTTTTTATTCAAAACAAAAAAACTACTATCACGTAGTTCTTTATAAATTTACTTTTTATTCATATATTCATCTATTTTCTTTTTTAATTCCATAACAACTTTATCTAAATCATCGTCATTATCAACATATATTGTCTTTTCTGAATCCAATAACTTTTTATATTCCCTAAGAAATTTAGCTCTTAATAGATTATCATCTAATTTTTCATCTAAAGTATCTTTTCCCCTCATCAACATTCTACGTTGCCTTTCTTCTTCTCTCAAATTAACAAATATTGTTAAATCAGGTTCTAATAGTTGATTACCGTAAATATTATAATCTAAATCAATAGAAAAACCAGAAGCTCTATTAGAAACAACCGTGTCAACTAAATATCTTACCATATAAACATTTTTATTCTTATAATCACAATGTTTTTTTATGTAATCGGACATAAACACAACTGATGATAAATAATAAAGTAAATGAGCTACACCCGATTCTTTCATAATAACTTCATCCATAAATTTACGTTCAGTATACTCTTTACTAGGTGTTCTAAACAAATATGAATCTTTATCAAGCTCATTTAATTTATTTGCAATTGAAGAAGTTCCACTTCCATCCAATCCTGTAATCACTATAAGCATAATCTATTTTAACCTTTCTATAACTAACTGATATGACTTTTTAATGTCAAAGTCATCAGTTGTAATAATTCCATAACCTTTTATCTCTTCAAGCATTTCCTTCTTAATTTTAATTACTTCCTCATTACTACATCCATCAAAATCATTAAGATTTTCATATTCTAATAATAAACCTAAACCTTCAACTTCTTGAAATGCTAATTCTAAATCATCTTTTTTATATACAATAACATCATACTTTACATCAATAAGCTTTTGAAACTTTAAAGCCTTAAATAACTTCTCTGCTAACTCTATATCATCAATAGAAATACTTATCTTTTCTTCTGAAATTACTATATTATCTTTATACGTTTTATTTTTATAAGTTAATCCCTTCCATACATAATCATTATCAACAGATAAATATCTTATTAATACACAGCTTTGCAAAATATCTAAAACATTTTCTCTATTAAGCTTATCTAATTCCTGTGTCATATATCTATCTTCTACTCGACTTCTTCTTATTAAAATAAATCCCTTACTTAACAATAGACTATTTATTTCATTTATATTTTGCTTAACTTTTGTTGTTACCTCTATTTGTTTCACTAATACCATCCCTTATAGCTATATTAATACTAGATATTGCCTCTATCAAAACTTTAGGACTTAAAGAATAAGTCATTCTCATTATAATTTCATCACTATATGGCCAGCTAAAAGACTGTCCTACCAAAAACTTAATTCCACATTTCTTATATAAATATATAAGTAAGTCTTTTTCATTATTTATTAATCCTGTTCTTCTCAAATCAGTAAAGTCAACTAACAAGAAAAAACCTGATTTTGGTTCTAATACAGTTTTTGCATATGGAACTCCACTCTTTACTTTATTTAATAAATTCTTATCTTTTATATTCTTTTTTAATAACTTCAAAATTTTCTTATAATAAAATGTTCCTTTTACAGACTCTATTCCATCAAATAAAGCCATACATAAATAACAATTTAATAAATATTTAGGAATCAAGTTATTAAAATATTTAAAATATTCTCTTTTTCTTTCCTCTGTATCATTATAAACCCCTGCTAACATAGATGATTGTAATACTGAAGCTGAATCTTTCATATAAAACACATTATCCCTTAGTAATCTTATTACTTTATCATTAGCAACAACAAAACCTGTTCTTGTCTTAGCAAGACCATAAGACTTTGATAAACCAAATAATGATATTGTATTGTCAAAATACTTAACAATAGTTCCTATTGGCATAGCTTTAGCATTTTTATCATAACTCAAATCTCTATAAATTAAATCATCAATTATAAAAACTTTATTCTTTTGACAAACCTCTCCAATTTCCCTTAAAACTTCAATATCGTTGTGACTTAAAACAGTTCCTAAAGGATTGTGAGGATTAATATTTAAAAAAGCTCTAACTCTTGGTACATAATTCAACTTATCTTTATACTTTTCTTTAAGTACCTTATTTATTTCTACTATTTTTTTATTTAAATCATCAGGTCTAATTATAAAATCATTATCTTTACTTAATTGTACTAATTCAACTCCAACATTCATTCTTTCGGGCATAAAAGCAAATAACCCATAATTTGGTGACGTCATAATAATAACATCATAAGGCTTAAACAAAGCCTTTAATATTAAGTAAAAACCATTAGTTGTAGAATCAGTTATAATAACATTATTATAATCAATATACTGAGGATAACCCTCTTGTATCAAATATTTAGCGATATTTTCTCGATGTCCTTCATCACCTGCTGCAGCTGAATATTGATATAACTCTTTATTTAATTCTTTTTTTAAATACTTTTTAGCTAAAGGGAAAGCTTTATAACTTAATGGATTACCATTACCCAACTTAATTATTTCTTTATCTACTGGAATATCATATAAATCTTTATCATAGAATTCCCATGCTTCACAAATTTTTGAAGTCG
Organism: uncultured Bacilli bacterium; assembly: GCA_910584655.1. Taxonomy (GTDB): domain Bacteria; phylum Bacillota_I; class Bacilli_A; order RF39; family UBA660; genus Coprovivens. The sequence continues at coordinate 147,862 of CAJUBJ010000001.1, read as the reverse complement.
CTTCTCCAAAAGGAGAACAATCAGCTCTACTTCCTATATTAGGAAAACCTTTTTTAAAATGCTCAATTTCTGGATACTCTAAAACAAGTTCATCTATTATACTTTTTTCCATTTTAAATTCCCCTCTTTTATTCTTTTTACTAAACCAAAAACTCCCCAAAGTTTTTTTATTATAACATAATAAAATTTATTGAACAAGTTTATAAAAAACTTAAATTCAACTTAATAAGAACCCTAGATCATACTAGAGCTCTTAACAAATATTATTTTATTATACTTCTTCTTTTTCACTTTGATCTGGTTCTTCAATATCAGTTTTCAAAGATAGAAAAACATCATTATACTTAGTTCCATCATAAACTGAAACAATATAACTTTCTCCACTTTTCTTAACTTTAAATGCTGGATTAGCTGTATTATTAAAAGGATAATTTGCTAATTGAACACCTTCAGTAATAAGCTTATTTCCATTATACCCATAAATAAACAATTTACTATCTTTATCTATACCAACGTAATAATCACTATATAATTCTATATAATTACAACTATCAATACTTACCTTATCTCCACTTGAACCATATACAGAATATTGACCATTTACATATAATTTATAGTACTTTTTATCACTACTATATCCTTTTATTTCCCCATCAAATTCAACTGACTCACTACCATCATTAAATAACATTTTCCATTTATTATTTGTTGTTTGAACTAGATATCCGCCTTCTATTTTTTCAATCTTATTATATTCAAACGGATAAGTTGCTTTAACATTTACTCCATCAATAGTAAGCATACCGTATTTTCCTTTTTTATTTACTGCAACTACATCTATCCTATTATTAACAAAAGTTACAGAATAATCATTATTACTTGTATAAGTATTAACACTGCTATATACTCCTAAAGCTTTATTATCAACTAAATCATACAATTTAATATTATTAGTTCCATCTAAGATAAATACAAACCTACTATTTATAATAGGACTATATGCTTTCCTATCTTTAAATCCAACAGGCATCATATCATTATCTTCATAAATAGTATCTTTAGCTAAAAAGCAGTATTCATGTTCATCTTCTTCTTTACTCAAATAATTCTTACTATTACATGTATAAGTTCCAATTTTAATATTCTTATCTTCATCTTTATAGAAATACAATTTTCCATCAAAATAATTAACAAATTTATTCTTTTTATTAGCCAATCCTTCATTTATCTCTAAATTTTTATATTGTGGATTATCTCCATCTTTTTCATAAACTGCAACTTCAATAATACCATTTCTTACATTAATATCAAAACTTTTTAATACTTTATCTAAAGTACCATTTTCGCGATAAACATATACTCTATTATAATTATCATTTTTTAAACTAATTCCTTCTTCATTAAACTTGGTTCTGTCTTTATCAATAATAAATAATTCTTTGCTACTATTAACTAAACCTGCATAGTCATCATTTAATGTTACATATTTATAACCAGCAGCTAATAAATCACCTTGATAATTATAAACATTATATTCACCACCAACTTTAGCAACAACAAAATTATCATTATAATTTTTTATTTCATAATTAGAACTAAACATTGAACTTAATTCTTTATTATCTCTATCAATTATAAAAAAGCCCTTTTTAGTTTTAGCAACTAAATTATTTTGTCCATCTATAAGACCTAAATATTCATAAGTTGGTTTAATAATCTCATTAACTTTTTCATTTATCTCAAGTAAACCATATAATCCATTTTCTGATACAATAACATAATCCTCATCAAAAGCCTTAACATTATCATATGTTTTTGATACTACTTCTTCTTTTATAGAATATAATTTTATTTCTTTACTCTTTACTTCTTTATTATCGACAACAAAAACATAATCCTCATTATAAATAGGCATTCTACCTACTTTTTCTTCTCCTGTATCATCTGCAAGCATTGCAACATCAAAATTATCTCTATAATTATTTTCTGCTAGATAACATAAATTAGAATCTTTATTTTCACACTCATAAATTCCAATTTCTTTGCTAGATTCATTTAAAAAATATAACTTACCATCTTTATAGTAATAATTTTCTACCACAACAGGAGCTTTTTCTTCTATCTTTTCTTCTTGCTTTTCTATTTCATCTTTATTTCCAGTCTTAACTACAACAAAGATGATAAAAACAACTAACAAAATAAGTATCAGTAAACCAATCACTATAATCATAATTTTCTTTTTTTTATCTAATGAAGACCATTTATCCTTAATTTTACCAATTAAACTTTGTTTATTTAATTGTTCATTTTGATTAATTTGATTTTTTTCTTCTTCTAAATATGATTCAGCAAGAGCGATATTTTTTTCAGCTAAAGCTTCTTCTGCTGCTTCTTCCTCTATTTTTTTATGTTCGTCCTCTAAAGCGTTCTTATATTTTTCTTCTCTCGATTCCTCTTCTTGTCCTACATCTTTATATTTATCACTTCTATTTTCTAAATCCTCATTTATTACTTCAATAGGTTTTGTTTTTTCTAATTCTTTATCATCCATTTTTAAATACCTACCTTTCATTATATAAATCAATTATAACCTAAAAAATCTTATTAATAAACAAAAAACTCATATACAATGAGTCTCTCATTTACACTATTGGTTCTGTACTAACCCAATAATAATTTCCTTTAGTATTTTTCTTAAATACATGCTTATACTTTTTCATTTTACTTAAATTTTTATTAATATAAGAATTTAAGACATTAATACTTAAAATACTTTCATCTGTATTCTCTTTATATATCATATTCTTTTTATCTGATGTATCATATATTTCAATACTATAATTTCCATCATCATTTAAAGAACCATACAAAACATATAAAAATTTATCTTCTATTACCAATTCATCCTCTGTTTCATAGGCACTATCAATATTTCTTACTGAATAAGAATAATAACTTCCTGTTCCACCAACACCAAATTGATACTTTCCATCCTCATATGAAGCGCTTGCTGCATAGCTAACTTCAAAAGAACCATCTTCTATTTTGTTATTATACAATTCAAGCATTTTATCTTGCAATATTTTAGCATCAAAAGAAAACCAATTTTCATCCACTATATCTACAAGTTCCCCATCATCATTTAAAACCTTAACAGGTTCTTTTGATATCTTATCAATATCCAATTTAGAAAAAGCAAAAGATCTTAAATATTCAGATTCAAAATTACCAACATTTATTAATTTATTTTGATAAACAGATTTATGATCAACAAGACCTTCAAAAGTTGGAATACTAGAATATAAATCTTCTACCATTTTAGAATCAATATCTAGCTTTTTATTTTCTTCTTTTTCATCCATATTTTTACTATCAGATTGTTCCTTAATCTCTTCTTTAGAAAACTTCTCATATACATACAACCCACCAAAAACAGCATTACCTAAAACTAAAATTAAAACCAAAAATAAAACTGCCCCATTTATACTCTTTTTACTACTCATAACTTCTCCTCTATTCTAAAAATAATTATACCACAAAAAAATACTAATTAAAGTATCTTAATTAATATTTCATTCATTATATATATATAAAGAGGATTAACATAAATATATTCGCCATCAACAATTAATTCTTCATCTTTTAATACTTGATGTAAATCAAACGCCTCTTGCATATTTATTTCATATTTCAAGAAAAATTCTCTTAGACTAATTCCTTCCATTTTTCTAAAACCAAGCATTAATTCATTATACATCTTATCTTCTTTACTAAGCATTTCTTCACTTTTCAAAAATTCACCATTAACATATTTCGTCAAATTGCGTGTATTTTCATATCTTACACCATGTATATAGCCATGAGCACCTAGTCCAAAACCATAATATTCATTATTATTCCAATATTGCAAATTATGCTTACTTTCCTTATTCTTTAAAGAAAAATTACTTACTTCATAATGTTTATATTTTTTCATTTCCAAACGATCAACAATATATTCATACATTGAAGCATCTAACTCTTCTGGTATAGGAAGAACACCACTAATACCAATTTTTGTATTATCTTCAACAATTAACGAATATGTACTAATATGATCAGGTTCTAACTTTAATATAAGCTCCAAATCTTTCTTCAAATCCTTCAGAGATTCTCCTGGTATTCCATAAATTAAATCAACATTAACATTATCAAACCCACTTTTTCGAATTAATTTCATTTTCTCTTTCGCTTCTTCAAAAGTATGATTTCTTTCCATAAATTTTAATTTAGCAGCATTAAAAGATTCAATTCCAATACTAAGACGATTCACCTTATTTTCTCTCAACAATTGTAATAATTCTTCATCAATATCATTTAAATTACATTCAAAAGTAAATTCTTCCAATTTTTCCAAATTAAACCCACTAATAATTTCAAACAAATATCTTAAATCCTTGATTGATAATGCTGAAGGTGTACCCCCACCAATATATAAAGTCTTAATTTCTTCCCCTAAATATTTATCTTGTATTTCTTTAATCAAAGCATTTAAATATTGTGTAACCCAAGGACCATTATATAACATTTTACAAAAATCACAATAGCTACAAATACTTTTACAAAAAGGAATATGTATATATACACTTTCCATCAAATCACTACCTTTACTACCATCTTTATTATACCAAACGAGCAAATAAAATTAAAACAATTTGACTTTAACTAGACATCTATTCAATAAAAGAATCTAAAGTCCACGCACAAGGTAATAAATCTTTAATTTTAACTATTTCTGTTTCACCTACCATAACTTCTGTTTCCATATTTTCTTCGTTAACCATCCTAATCATCTCACGACATCTACCACATGGTGGAACTGGAACACTTGAATTAGCAGCAACAATTTTAACAATTCGTGTCTCATTATTTTTTAACATTTCTGATATTGCTGAATGTTCAGCACAAAATCCTATTTGACAAGCACAATCAATAGCTACACCAGTATAAATATTTCCAGCTTCAGTCATCAAAGCAGCTCCCACATGGCCATACTTAATATATCTATTGAGTCTTTTCTTATGAGCCAACTCCTTAGCTTTTTTATATAAAATTTCAAAATCTTTATCCATAGTCCAATCTCCTATTTATAACTCTACATTCAAATCATCTATCACTTTAACATTAATCTCTTTTTTTTCAATTAATTCACTTATAATATTTTCTATTTCCTCTCGTATCTTTTCATTATAAGCAGAATTTCCTTCTATAATCCTCTTTAACTTATAAATTTCTTCATAAAACTTATTATCTCTAATATTAATATACTTATTAATATTTATTTTCAACAACTCAATAGTTGCTTCTAAAATTCCATTATCACTTGCCTGTTCATAATATAAAATAGCTTTTTCTCTATCCTTACTTAAAACAACTTCTCCATATCCATCATAATAAAAATATTTTGCTAAATTATAATACGCATAATAACAAACAGTTCTATAATTGCTTTCTAAAGCTTTATTATAATATTGAAAAGCCAACTTCATATTTTTAGTAACTTTTCCTATTCTATAAAACTCTCCAACCTTATTACAAGCCCAACTTTCACCCAAATCCGCAGCTCTTTTATATAGTTCAAAAGCTTCCTTTAATTTACCTTCGCGTTCTTTAATTTTACCTAAATTATTTATAGCAAATGCATAATCGCTATTACTAGCTTTTTCATAATACTTTATTGCTTCTTCTTCATTTTTCTCTAAAGGATAAATTCCATTCAAATACATATTGCCTATTAAATTACCAGCTGCTACATTTCCAAGTTCATAAGACTTCACTAAAAAATTATATCCACATTCTAACTCTTCTTTAGATTTTCCCCCAATTAATCCTTTAATAAACATATTACCTATCATATAATTAGCTCCTGCATGATTACATAAAGCTGCTTTCTCTAAATACATATAAGCTTTATCATAACGTGGCTCTCCTGTAACATATCCATAATATTCATTACTTCCTAATTCAAAACTTGCATAGGCATTACCAGAATCAGCTAACTTCTTCATAGAATAATCAAAATTAATTCCCTCTCTTAATTTCAAAGATAAATATTCTTGTAAATCAATTGAACTAATACTAGTATCATTTAATACATTCTCAAAAACTTCTTTTTTCAATTCATCTTCATAAATTGGTTGCTTTTTATGAATAACAATAAAAATCAGTTCTTCAACCAAACATTCATAAATCTTACCATCATTTATAAATTGATATAACTTATTTGTAAATTCATTAATAATTTGATTATCATTCTTAGCTAAATTATATAATTTCTTTGCTAATCCACGAGCGCTTTCACTTTCATTAATAAATAAAACCTTATTTTTTATATCTGTATGAACAACACCATCCATAACATTTATTAGTCCAATTATATTACTTGCAAATTCCTGAATATCTTTTTCATACTTTCTTTCTTTACTTAAAAATATTTGCTTATACTCAGCACCTATACTTCTACATCCTACACAATAATTATTTACAGTTGTATCATTTATATATTCTAAATCAAATAAAATACAAAACATCTCACTTTGTAAAGCTGACATTTTATTCTTTGAAGAATCTTTTATAATTCTAAATAAATTACCTATACTTAAATGTTCATCATTGTTATTCATTCTTATATACTTTTTTTGCATAATATCACCTAACAATATAATATCACTTATTGTGGATTTTATCTATAAAGATATTTTTTTGTGTGGATTAATATATCTTACTATTTTTCACATTTAAGAATATGATTTTAGTAATGAAGGAGGATGACTATGAAAAAAATATGGTCAAATTATAAACAAACGATAATTTTAATTTTATCTATTATTATCGGTGCTATTGTAGGTTTAGTATTTGGGGAAAAAGCAAGTGTTATAAGTCCACTTGGTGACATATTCATTAATTTAATGTTTGTTGTTATAGTACCACTTATTTTCTTAACAATAACAACTGCCATCATAAAGATGGAAAGTCCAAAAAGACTTGGAAAAATCATGAGTAGAATCGTTGTTGCATTCGTAATAATGTCTGTAATATCTGCATTAATCGGTCTTGTTTCAACTTATTCTTTCAATCTAGTAAAAACTGATGATAATTCTAAAATAATGGAATTATTAGATGAAGAAAGTGTTATTGATAATGATTTATCTATTTTAGAGAGAACTGCTAGTTTGCTTACTGTAAGTGATTTTAATGTTCTTTTAAGTAAAAATAGTATCATTCCACTATTAGTATTCTCAATAATATTTGGTCTTGCTGTTAGAGCATCAAAAGAAAAAGGAGAAAATTTAAAAAATATTTTAATCAGCTTAAATGAAGTTGTTTTAAATATGGTAAATATAATTATGTACTATGCTCCAATCGGTTTAGGTTGCTATTTTGCATCATTAATTGGAACATATGGACAAAGTATTGCAATTGGTTTCTTAAAAACATTTGTAATTTATACAGTAACATGTGTAATAGTATACTTTGTAGTTTACTCTCTATATGCATTTATAGCTGGAGGTAAAAAAGGATTTAAATCATACTGGGCTAGTGTTTTAGCTCCAACTTTTACAGCATTAGCAACTTGTTCATCTGCTGCTTGTATTCCAGTTAATATAAAAGCTGCTAGAGAAGCTGGCGTATCTGATGATATTGCTGAAACTACTATTCCAATGGGAACAAGTTTCCATAAAGATGGATCTGTTATTGGTAGCGTCTTCAAAATAATGTTCTTAGTTTACTTATTTGGAATGAATCCAAGTATTTGGACAGTTCTTGGAGTTTCACTACTAGCTACTCTATTAGTTACAGCTGTTCCAGTTGGTGGTGGAACTATCTCTGAAATGTTTATACTAACACTTATGGGATTCCCTGCCTCAGCTTTACCTATCCTAACAATAATAGCTACTGTAATTGATGCTCCTGCTACAGTTTTAAATGTAGTTGGTGATACAGCTAGTTCAATGTTAGTTGGACGTATGGTAGATGGTAAAAACTGGTTAGAAGAAAAAACAAAGAAAAATAAAAAAGAATTAAAAAAAGCTTAAAATTTTAAGCTTTTTTCTTTTACCTTAATTTATATATTTCTAAAAAAAATAACTACTTCGCTGTAGCTATTTTCTTTTTACTTTTATCACTTACATAATCCTTTAATAAACTATAAACGATTGACACAATTGGAACTCCAAGTAACATTCCAAATATTCCTCCTACAGCTCCACCTAATATTACAGCTACAAGAACCCAAATACTTGGAAGGCCAATCTTTCCTCCAACAACATGAGGATATATTAAATTACCTTCAATTTGTTGCAATACTAAGAAGAATATTATAAACAAAATTGCTTTTATAGGATTTATCATAAAAATTAAAAATGTTCCTATTGCACAACCAATAAATGCACCAAAGATAGGAATTAAAGCCGTAAATCCAACTAATACTGATATAGTAGCAGCATAAGGGAATCCACATAATAACATTCCTATAAAACATAAAAATCCTAAAATAAATGCTTCAAAAGCCTGAACTTTAATAAAATTTTGAAAAGTTATATTCGATAGATTCGCCACCTCTAATAACTTATCATAGACTTTAACATTTAATATTTTTTTTAAGACAAATTTAAACTGACGAGCTAAATTCTCTTTATCAATTAATATATATATTGCAAAAACAAGACCAATGAAAAAGTTTGTTGCTACATTAAGTAAAGAATTAGCAAACATCATTGAAAAATTAATAATATGCTCAGTATTATCTGAAATCAACATCATAAAATCTTCTTTTAATTTATTATTTTTCAAATCGATATAACTTAAAACTTCTTCAGATAATCCAACTTTTTCTCCAACATCATAAATAGTCTCTTGATATTCAGGAATATTTTCTAAAAATATAATGCCCGCATTCTTTATCTGAGGAATCAAAATAAACAACATAGCTGCAACAAATCCAAAAACAATCAATAAAGAAAATATAATACTTGTTGCTCTCTTATGTTTCTTCATTTTTTTTAAAATAGTATCTTCCAATGTTTTAACAATTACATTTAATATAAAAGCTATTATAATTCCTATAATAAAAGGAAGAGTTATATTAAATAAATACCCTAGTATATTACCTATCCATTTATAATTTAATAAAAATACAAACAATAAAACTCCATAAGTTATTAATAAAATTTTATCTTTAAAATCTTTTTTTATCATATCTCCACCTACTTATCAGCCTTTAAAACTGCTAAAAACGCTTCTTGTGGCACTTCTACACGTCCCACCATTTTCATTCTCTTCTTACCTTCTTTTTGCTTTTCAAGTAACTTTTTCTTACGTGAAATATCTCCACCATAACATTTAGCTAATACATTTTTTCTCATTGCACTGATATTTTCTCTTGCAATAACTTTACTTCCAATACTTGCTTGAATAGGAACTTGAAACATTTGTCTTGGAATAATAGTCTTCAAATTCTCAACTACCTTTTTACCTCTGTTATAAGCATCATCTTTATGTACAATAACACTTAAAGCATCAACAGTATCTCCATTTATCAAAATATCCATTTTAACTAAATCAGATGGTTTATAACCACATAATTCATAATCAAATGAAGCATAACCCTTAGTCATACTCTTTAGCTTATCAAAAAAATCGTATACTACTTCTGCTAAAGGTATTTCATAATGTATATTAACTCTTGTTGGATCAATATATTCCATTCCAATATAATTTCCCCTCTTATCTTGACATAATTCCATTATAGGTCCTATATAATCACTAGGAACAAAAATATTAGTCTTTATAAAAGGTTCATTTATTTCTTTAATTCTTGCTCTTTCTGGTAACTTAGTTGGACTATCTACTTCTACAAACTCCCCATTTGTAAGTTCAACATTATATATAACAGAAGGACTTGTTGCAATAACATCTAAATCAAATTCTCTTTCTAATCTAGTCATTATAATATCCATATGTAAAAGTCCTAAGAAACCTGTTCTAAAGCCAAAACCTAAAGCATCACTCGTCTCAGGTTCAAAAGTCAACGATGCATCATTTAATTGTAACTTTTCTAACGCTTCACGCAACGCTGGAAATTTATTTGGTTCAACAGGAAATATTCCGCTATATACCATCGGTTTCATAGGCTGATAACCAGGTAATTGTTCCATAGCTTCACTTCTTAAAGTAGTTAAAGTATCTCCTACCCTAACACTTCTAATATCTTTTATTGAACCACTTATCCAACCAACTTCTCCAGATACTAATTCTTTTTTTATCTCTTCACTTGGATGATTAACTCCTAAATCAACTACGCCATACTGATCTTTCGTAGCAAGCATCTTTATAGTATCTTTACTAGTTACTTTACCATCAAACACTCTAACTAATGCTATAACACCTCTATAAGCATCAAAATGACTATCAAAGATTAAAGCTCTAGTTGGTGCATCATTATTTATCTTTGGCGCTGGAATTCTATCTATAACAGCTTTAATTAAATCTTCTACACCTTCACCAGTCTTACCACTACATAAGATTACTTCATCTTCATTAAATCCCAATACTTCTTTAAGTTCCTTCAGAACCTTAGCTATATCTGCATTAGGTAAATCTATTTTATTAATAACAGGTATTATAACCAAATCATCTGCCATAGCTAAATAAAGATTTGCTAGAGTTTGTGCCTCTATTCCCTGAGCAGCATCAACTACCAATATTGCTCCTTCACAAGCAGCTAAACTTCTTGATACTTCATAACTAAAATCGACATGACCTGGCGTATCTATTAAATGCAATGTATAATCTTCATCTTTATAATGATAATTTAATTGCACAGCATTTAACTTTATAGTAATTCCTCTTTCTCTTTCCAAATCCATACTATCAAGCATTTGTGCTTTCATATCATGTTTATCTACTCCACCAGTTATTTCTAATATTCTATCTGCCAAAGTACTCTTCCCATGATCAATGTGTGCAATTATTGAAAAATTTCTAATATTTTCTTGTTTCATAAAATCACCTAACTACAAGAAATTATACCATATAAATAATTTTTTAACCACTTATATAATAAGAAAAAAAAGTAGAAATCTTCTACTTTTTCTTAATCAAAAAACTATTCGCAAGTTAAACCTTGTCCTTCATATTCAGATTTAAATCCATCATATGTGAATTCTCCACCTTTTTTGAACTTTTCAGGATATTCTTTTTTAAATACTTCATTATCACCAGTAATAGTTATATAAAACTTACTGCCATCATTTCTAATTTCTTTAATTTCTATACCTTTTTGAGTTTTAAATTGCTTTTCAAGTTCTTCTTTAATTGAATCTTTCATTTCTTCAGCAACATCTTCTGTAATTTCTACGCCTGATTGTTTAAACATTTCTGTATAATCGTAGAAATATTCCATTTTAAAATCATTTAACTTCTCACTTTTACTTCCAAAAGATCCTGTAGCTGTCATTTGTATAACAATCCCACTTTGATTAATCTCACTTTTACATACTAAATCTTTGTTTTCTTCTTTTCCACATCCAGTTAATGCTAATAACATCATAACAAAAACTAATGAACTTAATATTTTCTTTTTCATATAAACTCCTCTTTTCTACTAAAATTATAAAACTTTATTTTTTCTTAGTCAACACATAAAAAAAGACGATTACTCGTCTTCATATTCACAACTACTACATACTATCTTTTTAGACTTTTCTAGTAACATTTCTCCACATTCAGGACACTTTCTATCAACTGGTTTATACCAATAAGCTGTCTTACATTTTGGATAATTATTACATCCAAAAAACACTTTTCCTTTTCTACTTTTCTTCTCTACAATTTTTCCATCACAATTAGGGCAATCACATATTTCTAATATTGGAACTTCTTCTTTTTTTATAAATTTACACTCAGGATAATTTGAACATGCAACAAACTCCCCATATCTTCCATTCCTTATAACTAATGGACTACCACAATCAGGACAATTTTCTCCTGTTTGTTCTGCCTCTTTTTTCTCCATATTCTTAAATGCATCTTCAACTAAAGGCTCAAATTTATTATAAAATTCTTTCAAAACTTCAATATTATTCAACTTCGCCTCAGCAATTTCATCAAGTTCTGTTTCCATATTAGCTGTATATTCAACATTTATAATATCACTAAATCCCTCTTGAAGCTTATCAGTAGTTTCAATTCCTATTTTAGTTGGAACAAACTTTTTATCTTCGACAGTAACATAATCTCTAGCTTTAATAGTTTCCATAATTGTAGCATAAGTTGAAGGTCTACCAATTCCAAGTTTTTCCAATTCTTTAATTAAAGAACTCTCTGTATATCTTGGAGCTGGTTTAGTAAAATGTTGTTCTTTTATTACTTCTTCTGCATTAAGTATTGTAATTCCTGTTAAATCTGGAAGAACTGTATCTTCAGAAGATTCATATTTTCCATAAATTTTTAAATATCCATCAAATATTAAAACACTACCTGTAGCTTTAAATTCATAATCATTATTAATTAAAGTTACTGCAGTTGCCCTTACTTTAGCATCAGCCATCAAACAAGCTAAACTCCTTGCATAAATCAAGCTATATAATTTGTATTCATCTGGGCTTAAATACTCCTTTAATGACTCTGGAGTTCTATAAGGACTAGTTACACGAATTCCTTCATGAGCATCTTGCATATTATCATTTTTCTTTTGCTGTTTAACAGAGCCTACATATTTATCCCCATATGTTTCTCTTATATATTTAAATGTTTCATCAATAAATACAGGAGATAATCTTTCACTATCTGTACGCATATAAGTAATAAGACCAACCGTTTCACTACCAATATCAATACCCTCGTATAATTTTTGAGCTACACGCATTGTTTTACTACTTGCAAAATTAAGTTTATTAACCGCTGTTTGTTGTAATGTACTTGTTTTAAAAGGCATAACACCCTTCTTATTTTTTTCTTTGCATTCAACATTGCTAATATGATAGTCAGAACCTAAAGATGCAATTACCTTATCAACTTCATCCTCATTTTTTAATTCAATCTTTTCATTTTTATATTTTTCTAAATCTGCATCAAATTCCTCAAACTTAGCAGTAATTGACCAATATTCCTCTGGAATAAAAGCTTGTATTTCTCTTTCACGATCTACAATAAGTTTTAATGCCACGCTTTGAACTCTACCAGCACTTTTGCCTCCTGTTTTAGATTGCATTAATTTAGATAATCTAAAACCTATTATTCTATCAAGAATTCTCCTAGTCTCTTGACTTTTAACTAAATCAATATCTATATCTCTTGCATTATTAAAGGCTTCAATAATTACATCTTTAGTTATTTCATTAAAAGTAACTCTTTCATAGTCTTTCTCTAACCCTAATGCTTCTTTCAAATGCCAACTTATTGCTTCTCCCTCACGGTCAGGGTCAGTCGCTAAATAAACTTGTTGAACTTCTTTTGTAAGTTTCTTTAAATCAGTTATAACTTTTTTCTTGCCTTTCATTGGAATATAAGAAGGTGTAAAGTCATTTTCAACATCTACACCTAAACCAAATTTACCAGTTGTAGCTAAGTCTCTTATATGACCCATACTAGCAACAACTTTATAATCACTACCTAAATACTTTTCAATTGTCTTACTTTTGGATGGAGATTCCACTATAACTAATTTCTTCATATTGTTCTTCCTTTCTTGTTACTTCTTAGTTGATACAATCACTCTTAAGACTCAGAATTTTCTTCCGCCTCGTTTTTACCTGCTAATTCTTCAACTTTATACTCTTTCTTGGCTTCTTCTAAATAATTAAAATAATTATTCTTTATTGCCAAATTTGACATAGATATTCTATTCTTTATTGTTGTATTTATATTCTTAATTTCTTCCGATGTATAAGTAGTATTAGGTTCAAAATAAGTTATTTTACCAGTTGCAGCACTATAAAATGCTACTTCATCTTGCCAAGAACCATCAGCAAAAATTACTCTATTTTCATAATTATTAGATAAAATATCTTTTCCTGCATATAACCTAGGATCATAATCTAAATCAAATAAATTCGCTACAGTTGGAGTAACATTAACATATGATGTATATTCACTATGTTTTTGAGGCTTAATTTTATTATTATAAATAATAAAAGGTGTCCTATCAACTTCAAATCTCTTTGTCACATCATAATCAAAATAAGAATTAATTGTATTAGTTGTTAATCCATAAGGATAATGATCAGCATATAAAACTATTACTGTATCATCCAATTTACCTTGATTTTCTAATCCTTCTAACAAAGCGCCAATTGCTTTATCAAATTCCATTAATTTGGATAAATACCTCTTAAGTGAAATATTATAATTTGTATCGTCCAATAAATCAAGATATTTATCTCCTAATACACTACTTTGAGTATAAGGCTGATGTGCAGAAACTGAAGTTACCCATGTCATAAATTTATCCTGATCCTTAGTTATACTAAGAACTTTTTCAACCAATTCAACATCACTAGGCCATTCTTTATAAACATTACTATATGGAATACCAAGTTCTTGAACACCATAAAAATGACCACTTCCCATATTTGGATGATAAACCTTTCTTGCATAATATTGATCAGTATAATTATGAAAACTAGTAGTTTCATACCCAGATTTATTAAATAAATTAAATATTGCCTCTGGATAAATATTCTTTTTATAATTATTAGCTGTACAAGTATTATTTATCGTATACAAACTTGTCATACCACTAACTTCATTATTACCTGTTGAGCATGAATTTCTTGGACTATAAGCATTATCCCAAGCCCAACCTTCACTATATAATTTATATACATTTGGAAACAAATCCTTATTAATTAACATATTATTTGTTGACTCCATCATTATAACTATTAAGTTTTTATCTTTAAAAATACCTGTAAAATCATTTTTATCTGTTATTTCCTGACTAATATAATAATTATTTAGTATTTTAAAATTCGATCTACTTTCATTAGCAATTATTTGTTCCCAAATAGTATCATCAATATATCTTGTAAAATCACTTGATACCTGCTCTGGTTTCTCATATCCTTCTGCAAAAGAGTCTACTTCTTCTGTACCTTTAACTGGTAATACCACACTTTTTGCATCGACAAAAGCATACATCGTATACCCAAACTGCCCCATAGCTATATTTGGTATATCTGGATTATTAAATAATGACTTTGTTGTTTTTAATTGAAGATCATTTTGCATAAATGATGCTCCCAAAGTATAGTAATAAACACCCGCTAATATAACAGCAAGAACTATAGCATTAATTTTAGCATTAATTTTTCTACTTCTTTGTTTTTTAGCTAATATTTGATCATTTAATTTTTTTCTTTCTTCACTATCAAACTTATCAGCAAAATCTATTGAATCATTTTTTTCTAAAACCTTAATTCTATAATCAAACAAAATGTAGAAAACCAATAATAATATTAATGGCAATGCAATCAACCAAAAAGTCCACGAAAAAGATGATATATAATCCATTATATAATCTTGTACAGCACCAGCTTGAGATGAAGTTCCAAATGAAATAAATACACCCAAATAATTAACAAAGCCTGCTTGTATAATTGCATATGCAGTTCCAATAAAAGCTACTATAAATGTTAATATATTACTTGCTATTCTTCCAAAAAAAGAAAATAAAGCACTCAAAGCTAAACAAATCATATTTAATCCAATAAATATTCTAAGAACTGACCAATCTAATAAAGAAAAACCAACACACCACCTGAAAATTAATTCTTCAACAAATAATGTCATCATTAACAAAAAGTAATTCTTAAATACATTATTATAGAACATTCTCATTTATTTATCACATCTTCCATTCTTCTTAATTAAATCACTTACTGGCTTATAAGTAAACCTATAATTATCCAAAACTCCATATTTTTCAATATTTTCTAAATGTAACTTAGTTGGATACCCCTTGTGTTTAGCAAAGCCATACTCTGGATGCTCCTTATCAAGCTCATACATCATTCTATCCCTAGTAACCTTAGCAATCACACTTCCAGCGGCTATACTTAATGACAATGCATCTCCATGAATTATATCCTTATATGATATATCTATATTAGTAAGTTTCATCGCATCACTCAATACAAATTCGGGTTTAACATCCATATTCTCTATAGCTAATTTCATTGCCAATCTAGAAGCTTCTAAAATATTTATTTCATCTATTTTTTTTGCGTCTACTACTCCAATACCAACACTTATTGCATCTTTCATAATTATATCAAATAACATATCTCTTTTTTTCTCAGATAACTTTTTACTATCATTAAGTCCAGGTAATGAGTAATTAACTGGCAAAATAACACAAGAAGCAACAACTGGTCCAACAAGAGGACCTCTTCCTACTTCATCAACCCCACCAATTAATGTATAACCTTGATTATACAATTCTTTTTCATACTTTAATAAATCACTTACTGATTCCTGTTTTCTTTCCTTCATATTTAGCTACTAACTCCTTATTTACTTCCAAACCCTTCCACTGTTCAATATCAAATTCTCCAAAATCAACTTGATCTAACCATCTCATTACAGAATCTTTATCAGAAAAAGATTGATATGGTTTAAAATATTTACCTCGCATAAATACTTTGCAAAATTCACTATCTGTAGCATGCATCAAAATATTCCAGCTAAATACATTATATCCTGATTCCATTATTAATCTATACCTTGCATATATTTTTGAAATACCTACCATATAATCCTTAGTTTTATTTATCAACTTATCTTTTCTTATTGAATTATCAACATCTTCAACTATCCCTAATAATAAATATTTATTATATAAATCATCAACAGTATTTAATAAACTAGGTAAATTAGACAAAACTTTAACACACTCTTCTTTAGTACAACCTATACATTCAAGCAAATTAAGTAACTTATCTAATTGAGATTCTACATAAAGAAGAGTTCTTCCATTAATAGCATCTTTTCTTCCATGATCTAAATATTTAATCATAATAGCCAAAAAAGAATTTCTTTCATTTTCACTTAAATTAGACAAATCAAGTTTATCCATAAAAAGTTTTATAAATTCATAATCTACCATCATCAATCAATCCTATCAAAAGTTATTCCCCTTATTCTTTCATTTTTTATATCTTCTAAAATTGTTTTACTTACTCTATCATAATCTATTTCTCCACCAGATATAACTGCACCAATTTTTCTTCCAATAGTTTCATAAACCATTTCCAAATCATCATTATCCATATATTTTAAATTATATCTTGTCTCCATTATATCATTATAATATTTATCTAATTTATTTAAAATATGTATTGCTACACTATCTACTGGTAATATATCTCTAGGTATTGCACTAAACGCTGCCAAATTATGTGCTCCTTCTTTATCTGATAATTTAGGCCATAAAATACCAGGACTATCTAATAATAAAATATTACTTTGAGTCTTCAACCAAGAAAGATTTTTAGTAACTCCAGGATTATTCCCTATAACAGCTACTTTTCTTCCTGCAAGCCTATTAATTAAAGTACTCTTACCCACATTAGGTATTCCTACTACTAAAGCTCTTATTTCTTTCTTAGCTAACCCCTTGCTTTCACGTTTATCTTGTAAATCTTTTGTTATCTTATGAGTCAAATCAACTATCTCATTTACAGAATTATTTTGAGATAAATCAACCAAAATAACATAATATCCTAAATTTTCATAATATTTAACCCATTTTTTTGTAACTTCTAAATCACACAAATCCTTCTTAGTCATTATAAGTATTCTAGGTTTATCTTTTAATAATTCATCTATATCCTTTATCTTAGATGATTTTGGTATTCTAGCATCTATAACTTCATAAACTATATCAATTAAATCATACTTTTCTTTAATCAATCTTTTAGTTTTAGCCATATGTCCAGGATACCAATTTATATTTGTTGAATTTTGAACACATTCATTAGTTTTATCATTATTTTTCTTATTTTCTTTTTTCATAAAAAATCTCCTTCATATGCAGAGTTAATTACTTTATCATTATAACATAACTTTATGTCTTTCTAGAACCTTATTTAATCCATAATATCATTTTAATCTTATAAATAACATTTATATATTCAATAAGTCATCAAATTTATATACATTTTAAAAAAATTATTTGTTACAGACAAACTACTTACTAAACCATCTTACTATACAATTCTATTAAAAAATTATATAATACTTTTGAAGGAGTGCTATAAATGCAAAATTTTAAAAAAAAATTAATTGTTATTAGTTTACTTCTAGTATGTATACTAATATTTTCGATTTTTCAATTATTAAGGATTTATAATGAAAAGAAAAAAACAATTTCACAATTTGAAGAATTAAAATCTATAATCGAAAGCACCCCGTCTCAAATAGGAAAAGAAAACCAAAAATATTTAAAAATAAAAGAAAAAAATAATGATTTTGTTGGATGGCTAACTATTGAAGGCACAAATATAGACTACCCTGTTATGCAAAGTCTAGACAATCCTGAATTTTATCTTAGGCATAATTTTTATAAAGAGAAAGACAAAAGTGGAGTACCCTTTGCTTCCTCAACCTCATCTATTCCAAATGGTGATAATATTATAATCTTTGGTCATAATATGAAAAATGACACTATGTTTTCTGATCTCCAAAAGTTTAAATCACAAAAATTTCTTGAAGAAAATCATCAAATTTCATTTAATACTCTTACAACATCATATAAATACGATGTAATTATGGTAATCAAAATTTCTGAATCAGATACCAGAGAATTTCCTTATTACAAATATAGTTCGTTTGATAACATTACTGCAGAAAAATACCTATCAAAAGCAAAAAAATATTCAATTTGGAGCAGTAATGAAAAAATTAATGATAATACAAAATTAATAACACTATCAACTTGTGAATATACTATAAAAAATGGTAGACTTGTAATAATAGCAAAAAAGAGTTCAGACTAAACTGACCTCTTTTTTTTATCATCTTTTTTAAAAATTAATATTCCCAATATTATAAGTCCAATTAAAGATATAAAAATCAGCATAAACCAAAATATTGGTGAATTAAACAATGAATCACCTGTATCTGGTGGTGTATCTTCTGATACCAAATCACGATGTGCTATAAGAATAACAACAGTTCTATCCCCAGTGTTCCCATCTGAACACGTTGCAAGAGCAACAGCTTGTGTTGTAGTCGGATTATCAAATAGTTCTTTTATAGCATCATCCCAAATATGAATAGCATTATTTTGAATATAAATTGCTAAATCTGTTAAATCTTCTCCCCATAATGATGGATCAAAAATTTCATCTGTGCTATCTGGAACTTGAAGAACTGCCAAAACAGTCATTTTTGTTATATCTGTTTCACTCATAAGTGTTGCAGTTCTATTAGTTTCAAAAAACTCTTTATCTTTATATAAATCTAAATCACCAAACATTAAATGGTTACTCATATGATGGCCATAAGTAAGAGAATAAGAATCTTTAAAATCACTATTGTTTCTACTATCAAGGAAGATACTTCCTGCAAGTGAAAAATTGCCATAAACATCTTTGTCAATGTATTCCATATTGTTTTCACCCTGTAAAATAGGATAATCAATATTTGTTCCATCAAGAGTTACCCAACCATAAACATCAGGATTTATTTCTTTCAATTCATTAAATCCACTTTTAACATCACTATCTTCATTAGGTTTTACCTGAATAAGATTTTCATATACATCTCTAACATCTTCATATGTTCTATAGTTAGACCAAAGAACATAACCTGATAAAGTTAAAACAATTAGTGTTACCAAAATAATAATACGAGACAATGTCCAATTTAAAGCTCTAAGTAGTTTCATTATAATCTAACTTTCCTTAATATTATATTTTTTTATGACGCAAAAGCGCAATTATTTTTGAATCAACATCATCTAATGAAATAAATCCTAAAGTTCTACTATCAACACATGACGTTCTATAATCTCCTAATATATACACACTATCATCAGGAACAATCAATTTTTTTTCAGAACCTTCAGGTATCATTGTAGGAAATGCAATTTTTTCTGATTGAATCATACCATTAACATAAAATTTACCATCTTCTGAAAAACTAATGCTATCACCAGCTTTTGCAACAACTCTGCCACAATATTCTTTTCCATCTACTCTGTAAAATACAACATCGTTTTTTACATAATTTGCTTTATTAAAAGTTAATGTAAGATCGCCATCCATCAAAGCAGGATACATACCATTACCATCAACAACTTTAATACCAAAAAACACAAAAAATATAATTGTAGCAATAGCTAGAATAATAAACAATCTAATTGTATCAAGAATAAGTCTCGTATTTGCTCTTTTTATAGCATCTTCTTTCTTTTGCTCATCAGATAATAAAGAAGTAACATTTTCCTTTTGGGGCTTACTTACTTTTTGTGTAACATTATCTTTTTTTTGTTCTTTAGCAACTGAAGAAGAAACAACTTCATCTCTTACTTTATCTACTTTTTTTGTAGTATTTTTTTGAGTTTGTTTATCAGCTGGTGAAGAAGTAACATTTTCCTTTTTGGGCTTATTTACTTTTTTGGTAACATTATCTTTTTTTGGTTCTTTAACAATTGAAGAAGAAATAACTTCATCTCTTGCTTTATCTACTTTTTTTGTAGTATTCTCCTGAGTTCGCTTATCAGCCAGTGAAGAAGTAACATTTTCCTTTTTGGACTTACTTACTTTTTTTGTAGTGTTCTCTTTTTTTTGTTCTTTAGCAACTGAAGAAGAAACAGCTTCATTATTTTTCTTATTTTTCATAAACTTCTCTTCCCCTTTTCCATTTAATATATATAAATCAAATAACTATTCAATTATTTCGCGACGTTTTGTTACAAACATAGCTACTGACATAGTACAAACTATTAGAATAAGTGCAATAAATGGCGAATTTTCAAAGAATACACCTACATCTATTGTAGCATTTTTTTCATTGGTAATTGTTACTTCATCTTTATCATCAGTAATTGTACCTTGTACATTATTTGTATCCCATTTATCTCCTGAATTGATAACATCACTTTCTTCTTTACTATTAATCACATATACAGGATTTTCATATCCTTCAGAAGAATAATCATTTTCTAAAACTGAATATGTTACACCAGCTGGAATATTTTTAAACTCAACAACATCACCTAAACCAAGTTCAACAATTACTTCTGCTGTTGATTCATTCCAAGAATCAGATGCAACTGCAACTGTTCCATCAGCGTAATATATATCACTTTTAACTGTTTTTCCTGATGGAGCGTTAAAAGTTACTGCAACATTAAATTTCTTTGTACGATCAGCAAAGTTACCTTTGATATCCTTTGTTACTAAAATTGATCCTGTAGCAAAAGTATTAGTTATACCTGTTACTTTTTCACTATCATTATTTACATAAGTTCCATCTTCATTTGGTGCACTCTTATGTAATGTTATTTGACTAATTCCATAATCATCAGGATTTAATTCATCAACATGCGCAACTACGATATGCATGAAATACTCATTTGAATCATATGTAACGCCAGCAGTATCTCCTGCAATTTCCGTTACTTTATACCAATAATCACCGATACCAAATCCATTAAAGTCAGGAAGTGTAATTTTAATTTCATCAGTGCCAATACCTGTTGTAAATTTATACTCACTCTCTGCAAACGCAGGAATATCATTTTTGCCAACTTCTCTATTAAAGCTATTATAAGGTTCAATTGCTAATGTAACATCTTCCTTAATTTTTCCTTCAGATGCAAGAATTTCTCCAGCTCCAGTAAATCCTTCAGCTATTAAATATGTTTTATCAATTACTACATATTCTTTATAATTATTGTATTTCCATCTTGCATAAAGTGTAATATCTTCATTTACTACTGTATCAAAATTATACTCTTCGCCATCTTCTGTATACCAACCTAAGAATATATAGTCAGTTTTTGTTGGTTCAACAGGTTTAGAAGATGTGCTTCCAACTGTTAAACTTTCTAAATATGTATTATTTGTATTATCTATAAATTTATCACTTGAGTCATTCCATACACCTGAATTCACATCAAATATTACATTAACATTTGCATTATGTGCAGCTTTAAGTGCAATACCTTCAGAATTAGATGCCTCTTCTAAAGATACTTCAGTATAGTTATCTTCAGTCCAACGATGGAATCCATTATCAACATCATTAAAATCTACAAACCACCCATTAATTTGCTTATTTGTTGATGATAACTTACTAAAACCATTATCTTTATTTGCAGGAACATTTAGTTGCATCTCACCTAATGAAAGAATATCATCTCCCATGTTTCTAGCAGTATTATTCTGAATAACACCATCATTCATAATAAAGTGTCCTTCACTATAAACGCCTCCGCCATAGCTACTTGTATTATTTTCTATTAAACCACCATTCATAATAAAAGTCGCACCAGGACCAACAAAGATTGCTCCTCCCCTAACAGTATATGCATCTTTACAATTTCTAATTATTCCACCATACATATTTAATTTCGCATTATTTTCATTTTCAGCATCACCAACTGATATTGCTCCACCTGGTCTACCTACTGAACTATTGTTTTGAAAAACAACTCCTTCATAAATATTAACAGTTGCTGACTCATTTACTCCTAAAAGGTCAGGATGACTACTAACAGGTGCATCTGTTGCATTAAAAAATAATTTACTTTTTTCTGGTTCATCAGCTGAACCTAAATTTATAACAGAATTTCCTATTGCATAAATGACAGAATCAGTAGGAAAACTTGAACTAAGAACATGATTATTTCCATAAATTGTTGTTATACCTTTTAAAAATTCTAATGAAGCATTATCTCCCCCATTTACTCTACCATTAAGTACTATATCATTTAGTATTTCTATTTCATATTCCGCATCATCAGCTCCTGCATTTATTTTATTAACAGCTTCAATAAACTCTTCAGAGGTAGAAACGCTGAATTTATTAATATCTGCATATACAAAAGTTGGAACTGTTAATTTAAACACAAGAAACAATGCCATTAAAATACATATAATTTTCTTTGTATGTTTTGAATCAATTAATTTTTTCGTAAATTTCATTATTATTCCTCCATTTAATTCATTATTTTTTTCTATATTGCTAACACTAAATAAACAATAAAGAAAAATCTCTGTAAAATTATAGCTTTTGCTATTATGTCAAACTATAATTCTTAATATTCTTATTTCCTTTAAGAATCTATAGCTTTTTCATTTTAATTATAATATTTAATCATTATAAATATATCACCTTTACTTTGCTCACTCCTCCCAATATAAAAATCTATAACTCTATTATATCAAATATACATATATTTGATATAAAAAATAGTAAATATTAATATTTACTATCTTTCTAAATTAATTCATAAATAATTTTTATACACTATCCATAAAATCACTCATTTTAGTAACTCTATATTCCTTTTTTGTATAGAATAATTAACATCAATCCAATAATAATTAGTCATTATATTATCTGATTTATCAAGTTCAGTCTTTTCCAAAACTCCGCCCATAGCTAATATAGCTTTATTTGAACCAATATTATTAACATCGCAAACTAAAAGAACTTTTTCTTCACCTAATTTTTTTTCTTCTATTAAACCTAAATATAATGCCATTTTAGCATAACCTTTTTTTCTTTCTGTAGGTCTAATTCCATATCCAATATGTGATGCACCCTCTTTTAATCTCTTATCTGAAATATTATATCTAACATTTATCATTCCAACTATCTTATTATCATCTTCTCTTACAACAAAATATGTGTTAGATAAACATCTATTTATTTTATTGACATATTTAATATCTTTTCTTTTTTCCAGTTCTAAAATCCATTGCTCATAACTTATATCACTAAGACATCTTTCCAAACCACCAACACCATTAAAATCAGATTTATATTTAACAAATTCTTTTAAATAATCTAATGCATCTTGTTTTCTATCTATTTTTGGTTCTTCTAAAAAAACTTTTTCCATAAACTTCATTCTACCTTATACTTTTTATTTAACTAATTATTTTAATGAAGCAATTTTTGCAATTTCATTTTTTGTTATTTTTCCCTCTCTTATAATAATTACCTTTTCATCCTCTACCTCAACTATTGTCGAAGTAATATCACTTTCTATATCTCCACTATCTAAAATATAATCTACTTTACCGTCAAAATCACTTATTATATTATCTATCTTCGTTCCCGTTGCACCGCCACTAATATTAGCGCTAGGAGCTACTACTGGAACACCTGCTTTAAAAATTATTTTTTTCATTAGACCATCAGCTAAAAGTCTTGCTCTCAAATACTCATCCCCAGCTGAAATAATATCAGGCAAGACTTCTTTTTTCTTCTTTAGTTTTATAGTCAATGAACCAGGCCAAAAAGCATCCATCAATTTTTGTTCTACTGGAGTTATTTTATCAACTAATTCATTTAACATTGAAATATCAGCTATCAGCAAAACTAATGGTTTATATTTAGGTCTTCCTTTAACTTCGTAAATTCTTTCACATGCATCTTCATCATAAGCATTACTTCCAATACCATATACAGTATCCGTTGGAAAAACCACTGATTTACCATTCTTTAAAGCATTTGCAACTTCATTAATATCTTGCTCATTAATATTATTTACTTTTATATATTTTGTCACTAAAACCACCACAATTCATTTTATTTATTTTCTCTTTAATCCTAATCTATCAATTATTGAAAATAGATGAAATCCCAAACTAATTATAACATAAAAAAACAAATTAACTGATTAATAACTTCTTAACCTCTAAAACATCAATAAAATAAAAACTAAAATAAGATAATTTTCAAATAAAAAAATGTAGATTGTCTTTTAAACTACCTACATTTTTAATTATATATATTTATTTTAACTATTTAAAAGTTTAGAATTTTTTACCTAAAATCTTTTCTCCATCTGTTTCACCTTTTTTTAATATTAAAGTACCTGGATTTTCCCCACTAGGAATTATATCTTCATCAAAAACACCATTTAGTTGTTCAGAATGAATAACATCAACTTTATCTACTTCTTCATCTGTTTTTACTATTCTTCTAATTGTTATATTAGTAGTTTCACTTAAATCAATTAAAACTGAACTAGCAGGAGTTAAAGTTAACACTAAAGGCTTAGAAGGAAAACCTGAATTATTTCTAACAACAACAGCATATTGATTATCAGATAATAACACTTTTGTCCCAACAGGATATAAAGATATATTATTTAAAAATAAAGTAAATACATCCATATCCAATACTCCATTATGAGCAAGTTGACCCAAATAAGTTATAACATTTTCAATTGGTGCTGCCATATCACTTTTAATAACATATTCTAATAAATTATCATAAACTTCACATAAAGATATGATATTAGCTGCTTTAATTACTTTTTTATGTTTTCTACTAGAAAAAGCATCTTTAGTATATTGAGAATATAATATCATTTCTCTAACTTCTGTTGGCACTTTATCTTTTAAAGCTACATACGCATAAGCAGTATGATATTTTTCATTATATGGACCACTAATTACATCAACAATTTTTAAACGAGAGTAAACTGATGAATGTTTATCTTTATAAGGAGCATTTAACATTGCTTGACTCTCATAATCGAATTTACCAACTTTCAACTTACCTAATGAATCAGGATCATTACTAAATCTCATACCATAATCATGTAACAATGCAGCAAGTGTTATTGAAGGTAAAGATATTTGTTGTTCTTTTGAAACACCTTTGTTATACATACTAGTTAATGTAGCAGCCAATCTAGCTGTACGATAATAATGCCCACTACGATCTCCAGCAAATCTTATTTTAGTAATATTATCTGGTAAATCTTCAATAGTCTTCAAATCGTCATAAATATTAGATAAATTAGATTCTAAATCTGACAAAAGTCTATCTAAATCACCTAAAGATGCTGTATAAATTAGTTTTAATGACTTTTCTATTTTCTTTTGTACTTCTTTAGAATCCTTAACCTCTTTAGGTTTATCCTCAGTACTAGATGCAGTATTAAATTTAATATTCCACTGTCTTAAACGTTCAAGCAAATTATCTGTTAAAACAGTTCCTTTTCTAACTAAAATTTTATCGTCATCTGTTTTTATATCTTCTTCTATTATACTTCCAATAGTTAATTCATTTAATAATATACTTTTTTCCATTTAAACCACCCTTTTCATTGAAAGAATGATATCACAAAATTTAAAATTAATCAAAATTTGCTATAAAAAATAAAAAAATTATTCAATATTTCCTATTTTATTAAACGGAAATAAAACAAAATGTGCAGTACCTTTTATTTGACTATTCTTAACAGGACCCAATTTTCTACTATCTAATGAACCTTCTCTGTTATCCCCCATAACAAAATATTCGTCATCTCCCAAAACAATCCTCTCAAAATCAGTTGTTATTCCTTTACTATACTCTTCATCTTGCCTTCTATCATTTACATAAACGATTCCATTTTCACAAGAAATCGTTTCTCCTGGCATCGCAATAACTCTTTTTATAATATCTTCACTTTTAATGTCTACAACCACAACATCAAATCTTTCTACATCACTCATTTTATTAAGTATCATCAACTCTCCACCATCAAGAGTTGGAACCATACTAGTTCCATTTACAATTACAGGTGTAATAAAATAAGTTCTAACAATTACCACTACCACCAATATTATTATATAAGGAATAATTTCTTTTACTATTTTTTTAAATTTATCTTTCATAAGCTTCACCATCCTAATTCTATCATTTTTTCCCTCAAGATAAAAGAAAAAAAGAATATACTAACCAAGTCTTCATTTAAATATAATTTTTATTCATATATGATATAATAAACTCATAAGGAGAAAAAAATGAAAAAACTAAATAAAAAACAAATATTAGAAATAACAATCCTAATAGTAATAATTATTTCTGTAATTGTAATACTTATATTAGCCATTAACTTTTTTAAAGTAAAACCTGAAGTTAGCAATAGTAATGAAATAAAAAATTATTCAATAACTAAAACTATAAAATATTATCAATCCCCAACATTTAATAATATTTATAATTTACCATTACCAGAATACATAAACTATACAAATAGTAATTATACAATATATATCGTTGCAACAGATAACATAATAACAAATCTAATAGAAAAAATATCTCTTTCCTATAATGAAATCCCATACGAATCTCAACATATTATCAAAAATTATTGTAATAAATATGATGAAGTAAATAATAAATATAAACTCCAATGTAATTATAAAGATTCAAAATTAATGTTAAAAAACGATTATAGTATAAACTTAATAGAAGAAGATATACTAAAAACTTCTAATAAAGAAATAAACATACCTATAAAAAGAAATACAAAATTAAATAATTATTTAGATACTTTAAAAGAACAAAATATCGAATACACTGAAGTAGATAATATTGATTAATAGACAAAAAAAGAAAGAATTAATTTCTTTCTTTTACTTTGTATTCTTTTCTCATTCCTTTTAAGAAGTTAAGTTTAGCTCTTCTTACCATACCCTTCTTAACTACTACTATTTTATCAATAGCTGGTGAGTTAACTGGGAATACTCTTGTAACTCCAATACCATAAGATTTTTTACGTACTGAGAAAGTTTCAGAAACAGATCCACCCTTTTTAGAAACTACAAGTCCTTCAAATGCTTGGATTCTTTCTTTCTTTCCTTCTTTTACCCATACGTCTACTCTAACAGTATCTCCTACACGGAATTCAGGAATGTCTTTTCTTACATGCTTCTCATTAATTTTGTCTACTAAATTAGCCATTTTTATACATCCTTTCATATCTATATTACTTACCCAAAAATCATAGATTAATTTAATTCCAGCGGATTTTCTTCCTTGAAGCAATTAAGATTATAACAGATTAAGTTATCATTTGCAATATTTTAATAACTTTTTATTAAAAAAAGATATATTTCTATATCCTATCTACTTCTTCCTTGTGTCATTGTCTCTTGTTGTTCTAAATACATAGCTTTTTGCTTTATTTGAACTTGCTTCATTCTCATTTCATTCTCTATAAGCCTTAATTTTTTTAAAAATAATTGCTCTTTTTCATAACTTATAAATCTTTGATATCGATTTAAAAGAACTTGCCTTACTAATTCAACCTCATCTAATACAATTTGTACTGTATCATCGTCAGCATCTTCATCATTAATAACAGAAAGTGCCATTGCTACTACTTGTTTAAATGCCTTATCAAATTTGATAGAAAGTATTTTATCTATCATTACTTTATCAACTATTGTAACTTCATTAACTCTAATATAATTTCCCTTACCTGGTTTTGGTCTAAATTTATAACCATCTAACTCATGTATAGAAACTACACTATCATCATGATGTCCTTTATTAATTAAGTAGCTACTTGCCATTTCTTCACCTTCTTATTTTAATAAATCTGGTCTTCTCTCTTCAGTTCTTTTTATTCTCATTTCTTCTCGCCAAGCTTTAATCTTCGCATGATCTCCACTTAAAAGAACATCTGGTACTTTCATTCCCATAAATTCTTGCGGTTTAGTATACGTTGGATAATCAAGTAATTTATCATTAAATGATTCACTATCTAAACTCGTTTGAGTAATTACTCCAGGCAATAATCTTATAATGCTATCACTTATTACCATAGCAGGTAACTCTCCACCAGTTAATACATAGTCACCAATACTTATTTCCATATCACAAAGACTTCTAATTCGCTCATCAAATCCTTCATAATGTCCACATACTATTATTATATGTTTTTCTTCCTTAAGTGATGTTGCAACACTTTGTTTATAAGAAATCCCATCAGGTGTCATAAGAATTACTTTAGCATCAGGCGCATCTTTCTTTATATCCATTATCGCATCATATAATGGTTCTATCCTTAAAACCATTCCACCACCACCACCATATGGTGTATCATCAACCTGATTATTACTCAATTTAGAATACTTTCTAAAATCAACTATATTAATTATAACACTTTTTTGAGCTATTGCTCTTTTAATAATTGATTCATTAATAAATCCTTCAAACATTCCTGGAAATAAAGTAAGTATATCTATCCTCATAATATCAACCCTTTAGCACCTGCAACCTCTATATCTCCAACTGCCAAGTCAACACTTTTTATATAACTATCAACATATGGAATATAGAAATTTTTCTTTCCTTCAACATATAACAAAATACTACTTCCATTATACACGATTTCTACCACTTTACCAAATTTTTCTCCATTTTCAATTACATCTAATCCAATTAAATCCTGTAAAACATAGTCATTAGTACCTAAATTTAAATCACTTCTTTTAGCATAAACATTTAACTTTAAATAATTTAATACTTGATTAATATTATCATAACCTTTAAATGTTACCATATCAAACTCTTTATGCCTTCTATAAGTAACTATCTCTTCCTTAACATAGCCTTCACCAACATATAAAAAAAATCCTGGCTTAAAAACAATATCTTTTTTATCAAAATCACTTCTAATTCTTAATTCACCTTTAATACCATGTGTATTAACTATCTTACCAATATAAACATAATCCATAATTAATCCTCTAATTCAAAAATCATTGTATCATAATGACTATTTACTCTCTTACTTATATCAATACCAAGTTCAGTAGCTATCTGAAGTAATTCATCTTCATAATTAATCTTCTTATCTTCTTCTGCAATTAAATACTCTATTTCAACAAAACTACCTAGTCTTTCTACTTCATCAATACATATATTAGCATTTAAATACTTAGAATATCTCCTTTTCTTATTCACTCTAACCCACTCTTTATACCCTAAGGTTTTTAAAAAATTATTAGCTTTTTCATAATCAGAAACTTCAAATTCAATTTCTTGAGACTCGCTCTTTTTTACTGCTTGCTTTTTTAAATTCATTTCTATCTTATCATTTAATTTTCTAACTCTTAACCATATAGAACCTTCAACACTTTCTATGTTATCTAAATTTTCTACATAAATAGTATCATTTTGATATACTACATCACTTAAACTACATCCAAGCTTTTCTAACTTTTCAATAAAACTATCTAAATCATCTACTTTAAATTTTAATTCAATCTCTCTCATAAATAACCACCTTATCCAACGTAAAAATAAAATTTATTTAAACAATTCATATAAAATAATACTAGTTGCTACTCCTACATTCAAAGATTCACAAGATTCATTCATTGGTATATATAAATATTTATCACATTTATCAAGCACTTCTCTTCTAACTCCAGCGCCTTCATTGCCCATAATTATTGCTAACTTATCATTAACTTCTATATTCTTTATGTTCTCTCCATCTGTAACTCTTGTCCCAAGAACTACATACCCCTTGCTATGTATTTCGTCTATAAACTTTTCTATATCTTTCTTAACTATGTTAATATGAAATAACATACCTTCACTAGCCCTAATTACTTTATCATTATATAAATCAACACAATTTTCTGACAATACAATAGTATCAACATTAAAAGCTACACTACTACGTATTATTGTTCCTAAATTTCCTGGATCTTGCAAATTATCAAGAATTAAAATTTTATTACCAATTTCTTTTTCATCTAACTTCTTAACAACCCCAATAACTTTTTGAGGTGTAACACTATTACTAAGCTTCTTTAATACTTCATAAGTAACAATTGTTATAGGAACTTCATAATCTATTTCATACTCTTCTGTCTTAATTACTTCAATCAATTTACCTGCCTTAAGAGCTTCCTCAACTAAATGCTCACCTTCAACCAAAAATTTATCTTCTTGATCACGATATTTTTTAATAAGTAACTTACTTAAATTTTTTATTTTTTTATTTTCTAATGAAGTTATAATTTCCATTTACTCCACCCTCAATCTTTTTCTAGCTAATTTATAATATGGATACCTTTTTTCAACCTGTGCCCAAAACCTACTACTATGATTAGCTTCATAAAAATGACATAACTCATGAACTATAACATAATCAATTAATGTTACATCCTTCTTTAATAATTCACTATTTAAAGTAATTACTCTCTTAGTTACATTGTTAACTCCCCATCTAGTTGTCATCTTTCTAATCTTCCATGTAAACTCTGGTATATCATTAAAATTAACAACTTGAGCTTTTAATCTCTCTTCAAATATTTTTAGAGCTTCAGTTTTATACCACTTATCTAACATTTTTTCACTATTTGTATATATCATATCTTGATCAATAAATACTTTTTTTACACTATCATCAATTACTATTGTATAAGGTTCACCCAAATAATAAAAATAATTATTATTTTCACTCTGTTTAAGAAATTTTTCATACATTTTAAGTAACGCTTTCTCATTAGTTTGTATTAATCTTCTAACTTCTCTTTCTGAAACAAATCTATTACAAGTCACATATAAAATACCATCATCTTTAAATCTAAAATATATATTTTTATTATTCTTTCTTACTATTTCAATATGTATTTCATAACTTCCTAGTTGCATAATCATAACATCACCTTACAATTTTAATTTTAACATATAATTCTCATAATCAAAACGATAATCCTTATCTATAATTCCAAATAATCTTTTTAACATATCTATTTTTTCTTCATTACTACTGCAATCTATACTATTTATTGCCATATCTATATCAAGAGAATCACTTCTATATACACTTTGATAAAACAAATTCATCTGTCTTAATAATACGCTATAAGAATAATTTGCATAAGGATGCTCATTCTTTAAGAATTCCATAACCTTTTCAACCTTATTATAAATAGTTAATAATTCTTGCTTTATTTCATCAACATTTAAAAACTTTTCTTTATCATTTATATAATCAACATTTCTATTTATATCAAGACCTAAACTTATCATAATAGAATTAAGAATATTAACTTTTATATTAAAATCATCCACTGTAATAGCTTCTAAAAAAAGAGAAATAAAATCTTTTTCTGGTAATCTAATACTATAAGCTTCTTCATAAAAATCACTATTTGAAAAAACATCATATACTTTTACCATACTAATATAAGAACATCTTTTCAAAAAATTATAAGACATTCTTAAAACTTCTAAAATATTAAAATACCAATAGTCTGCCTTAGTATCCATAAAATTATCATACATATCTTTTAACGCGACAAAAACATCTAAAGGTATTTTTCCTTTTTTTATTCTAATATCATTTATTTCTTCTAAATATTCATCTAATTCTTCAAGAATGCCAGTATTTTTAATAATAAGACCTGTTTTTAATACAGATTCAAAATATGAATTATTAGAAATTCTCTTATCATAAGCGATATCAAATAAATCATCTGCTGAATACAAATTACAATCTATTTTTATTCCATCAATATTAAAACCAATTCTACAATTTTTATTTCTTTTAGTTATAACTAAGACATCTAAATCACTAGTCTCTTTATAGTTGCCCCTAATTCTACTTCCATAAATTACTATTGCTTGAACCTGCTCATCTTCTAAATATCCTGTTTGATCCAAAAATCTTTTTATTAATTCATCTAAATTCATTTTCTTCTCATTTCCAAACTATATGATTCTTCATAATTATTTTCATTTACTAAAATTATCATATCATCAAGTTCTGAATATCTTGTCGGTTCTGCTACAACTTCAATATCTTCCAAAGTAAAATTATCAGGGATATCATAAGTAACTCCACTATTATCTGCCATTCTAATAGGTTCATACATTTCATACATAATATTCCCATTTTGATCAACCCATAATTCATTATTATAGTTTACAGCATTCTTTTGACTAAATGTCTCTACATGAGCTTCATCATAAATATAAGAATCAGTTATTCTAACATAATCTATGTCTAACTCTTCTAAAGCTCTTCTTAAAGATTCTCCACTAAAATCACAGATATTATATTCTGTACTTATCTTACTTAAATCAACATAATTATCTTCTGTCAAAAAATCCTCTAAATATCCTTTTACTCTATTAATTTCATGTCTCTTACAAAGATGAAACCCACCAATTCCACAACCAATTACTGATGCTGCTACGACACCAATAAAAAAACGTTTACCAAACTTCAAATTTTTCATATTAAAACTCCTCTAAATATGTTCTTTATTATATAAAATGATGAACATTTTTGCAATTTTTCATAATATTAAAAAACAAAAAACTTTCTCATTAGAAGAAAGTCTTAAAAATTACTAAAATTACTTTTAATTTTTCAATTATTAAATTCAACAAAAGAAATTAAAATTCCACTTATTATATAAAATATTGGCGCAATTAAAGTCATACTAATATTAAAGAACGCTTGAACCAAATAACCTAAAAAAGCTAAAAACAAAGAAAATACTATATCTTTCTTCTTTATTAATTTAAAATTCTTTAATGTAACAAAAAATATAGTTCCTAAAAATAATATATATATAGCAAACTTAAAAATCCCTTCAGTAACCAATATTTGCAAATACTCATTATGAGCTTTATATATAACATTATCTCTATTAAATGAATCATAAATATAAGTTCCATCTTTATGACCAATATAAGCAAAATTATCTATTCCTATACCTGTATATATATAATCTGGAAAATATTTCATTGCTTCTTTCCAAATATAGATTCTCCCTGTTCCAAACGTTTCATCTATATTACCAGAAATTGTACTAACAGATTGATTACATAACTCTCCTATATCTTTAGTTAAATCGCTTTTTGTCCATAAAGTAATTACAGAATAAATAAGTACCAACGAAACCAAGTACATTCCTATCTTTTTTATCAACTTTTTTGTATTTATTCTTCTACCTAAAAGAATATGTAAAATAAGAATGAAAAATATAAATACTAAAGCTACTATTGCACTCATAGCACCACTAATTAAAATTCCAACCATAAACATTAATAATATTAAAATATACTTATAATTAACATCTTCTGCCAAAAAGAATTTACTCATCCAAAAACCATTAAGCAATACCATATAAGTGCCAAAAAAATTCGAATTAAAAACAAAACCTGATGCATACTTCCAATTTCCTATAATAGATATTCCAAATATATTTGATATTCCTAAAACCTGAAATAATCCATACATAACTTGTAAAGCACCACATATTGTAAATACCAATATAATTTTTTCCTTTACACCTTTATCTTTTAAAACAGAAGAAAGTAAAAAAATAACATAGTATGTATAAATTACAAATAGTCCCTCTCTACCTAATAAAAAACCTTTTAAAGCAACTTTCCTATCGAAAGCATAATAATAAGACAGATAGTCCAAAAAAGCCATTAAGATTATAATTAAATCCCATTTTCTTGTTATTTTATTTTTTATTCTATATATAACATACAATATTAATGCCAAAATTCCAAAACATATTAAAGTATTAGAAATAAAATCACTATAAAATACATCATAAGTCGATAAAAGTCCCATTAAATTCAAAACAATAACTAGTACAACAAAATAATAACCGATTACCTTATCTAACAAATTCTTTTTCATAAATTCATTCCCTTTATAAGAAAAAGATCTCCATATTAGGAGTTTTCATATCTTTTTACTCTTTGCTGAATTAACAAAAATGTAGTTATAACAATTGAAAAAGCAAAACATAAAATTACTATTTTATTCAAATCAGGTAACGTATCAGGATTTACTATATCTTCTTTTGCACTTCCACCTAAAGCCATTCCTAAATATTTATCACCAAGATCATAAAGTTCATTCATTAAAACACCAGAACAATTATGATTATAAGAATAATATCCCTCATCCTTTATGTCACAAATACCATCCACATAAAGTGTAGCCACAATCAATTGATTATTGTCAAATAATAAATCTAAATCATAAGAATTATGTTCATAAGTATCAAGAAGATTACCATCTAAATCAAAAAATAAAATATCACTTTTGGAGCCATCTCCTTTGTAACCAATAGCAATAATCAGATTATTATATCTATGTGCTCTCCCATAACTTTTATATTTTTCATCGTTTATTCTAAACTTTTCCCTACCATTTTCAATATAAACTAGCATTTCATCACTTATTAACACACTATTATCAGTATAACTAAAATAAGCATCATTTATGATATTTTTTAAACCATCTTTAAAATAATTTGGAAACTTTTCTTTCGCTTCAGACTCACTCAAATCTAATATATCATATTTACCATCACTATTAGAAACTTTAATTTCTTTATAAGTACTACTCGGAGCATCTAATAATATATATATAATATTATCATTAATTTGAACTTCATTTACTCGGTAATTTCCGCAATCATTAATACAAAAATCTATATTATATATATCATAATTAAAATCATCTTTATATACCGTCATTTTTAATCCATGATCGAAATAAAAAGAATAAATATCATTATCAATTATAAAAAATTCCGATTTGTTACTTAAATATTCATAATAATATTCAGGAAATCTGGTTTTCATATCCAATTCATTTAATTCAAATGATTCATATTTAGTATTATTATCATATAATCTTATTTCTTTAAAAATATCGTCATATAAATCAACTAATAATATATATTTTATTTCATCATCAACTTTAATATCAACTATTGTAAAACCACGATATTCCTCAGCATCAATAAAATTTAAATTATAATCTTCATGTTGAAAATTTTCATCATAAACAGATAGCTTTAGACCATCATTATCAAAAAAACTATAAATATTATTATTTACTATAAAAGAATATTTATAATCCTTAAAATTAAAATTACTATAATATTGTTTTGTTTTAGAAGAATGCTGCTCTGATATCATTTGCCAATTTTTTTCGTAAAATGTGTAATATTGAGAAAAAAGGCCCTCAAAATGATAGTTTTCTGGTGGAATTGAAATAGTATTGGTATAAATTAAATCATATATAAAATAATTATTATCAGAATTATAAAGTACACAATCTGGTGTAAGCCAAAGCTCATCAGTTATTTCAATTTTAGCTACTTCTTTGTCTTTTTTTAAAGGAATGTCATCTGCGAAAACAATTGTAGTAAAAGAAAAAAATAATAATAACAATAAAACATTCTTTTTCATTTTATACCTCTCAATATAATTGCTATGCTTTATAAAGTAAATCAACTATTCTTTATCAATAAAATTATAACATATCAATAATTTAATGTAAATGATATCCTATTTTTAAAACTAAGCCATTCTTGCTCACTTCCACTATCCTGATTCCACCCAATAATTCCAGGACATAATTTTCCATTTACATCATAATGTCTTACAACATTATCAACAGGAATATCATATTTTTTCATTAAATATTTTACTAAATCAATTGTTGCATCAATAGTTTCATCATTAAACTTCCAACCAGACTTATTGGCCTCTTTAGCACCATTTCTTTTTACACACAATTCGATATTAATACTATTCTCATTATCTACAATTCCATATAAACTTCCACCTAAATTTTTAATTGCTTCTCCACCAACAGACCAACTATACCTATTTTCAATATCTAAATTATACTGATATATATCCCCATTATAAGCGACAAAATAATCAGCACTTGCATGAGTAACATTTGAATTATTAAAAAAATTCATAAATTCTGAAGCATCCACGTCAATACCTGTATAATGTATAACAATATATTCAATCTTTTTATTTCTTTCACTAGTATTATGATAACCAAAATTCTTATTCTTTTTTATAATATAATCTCCAAGATGTTCATCTTCTAAATCACTCTTGTAATCATTATTTACTTCACCATTAAAATCAACAACCAATTTATATCCAATAAAAAAAAGCATTACAAACATTATTACATAAAATAAAAATCTATACTTATCCATATTCATCACATATCATTTCTAATTTAATTATCTCATAAATTTATCATAAAAAATGCAAAAAGAGAATACGATTATCCTCTTTTTATAATATTTTTTATTTTTCTTAAACATCCATAAAGATTATTTAAAGGACTCACAGAAATTTCAAAAGAACCTAGTAATTCTTCTACATAACCGCCAAACCCTTTTTTAAATTCATATACTCCCCTATCTTTTCCTTGAGGATTAAATACATCTTGAATACCATAGAAATTATATCTCTTATAGCCATTATCTGCTGCATATTTAATAATTTCCCATTGTAATCTATATTGTCCACAAAAATTCATTAATTCTGCATAAGACCCACTAAATAAATAAACTATTTCATCACCATACATTATAAACATAGCAGCTGAAAGCGGAATTATATTGCCTTTTTCTTCTTTTAATTTTTTTGTTTCTTCTATTTTCTTTTCATTATTTTGAATATCTGTTTTCATTGTTGCTTTTTTCTTTTTATTAGAAGCAGAATCTGATAATTCACTTATTTTTCTATTTAATTCTTTCGTTTCATCTTCTAAATAAGTAATATAAGTATCACAATTTAATTGGCATATTTTAAACGTAACATCATCTGAAAAACAATCATACATTTCTTCATAATATTTTAAAGACTTATCACTAAAGCTTCTTCTATCACAAGTATCACTTGTAACTTTTTTAAATTCTGATAGCTCATCTTTATTTAAAGTTTTAATTTCCAACTTAAATTTTGATATTGTTCTATTTATATTATTCCTTGTACTACTTCTAAAATCATTAAATAGCTCATCACTAGTTTTTCCATCTATATCTAAACAATAACACCACTTAACTTGTGCTCCATCATGATCTTTAAATCCTAAATTATATAATACCTCTTTAACTTCCCTATTATCTATACCTTCTATAATATTAGCATCCATATCGCGACTTACATTAGGTATATAAGGATCAATTATTAATCTTAAACCATTTTTATTTTTTAGAAATTTTTTAACTTCCAAAGTCATAAATTCAAGTAATTCTTTATCATGATAATTCATAATAAATCCTTTATAAGCTTCAAAAGTTTTCTTTCCCATAAAAGAATGCCCTACTTCCGCAATTAAACTAGCAGCAACTATTTTACCTTTATCTTTAACTCCAACTAAATAAACCTCATAACCATCAAGTTCTATTCTTTTTTTCATCATAATAGTTTGAAAAAAATTCTTTTCTGGTCTAGAATTTACAAATTCCATAAATTCTTGTTCTTTAAGTTCAGTAAATTCCATTTTTATCACCTATAATTAGTATACAATAAACTCTACTTTTTTTACAGAAAAAAAGACTTAAACTAAAATATTAAGTCTCTATTCACTTTCTATAGATGAACCTTCATTCAAATTATTCCCCTGATTAATATTTTCTTGATTATTTTGATTAGAATCTATTTTATTATTTTCTGATACTTTCTCAGTATATAATGCAACATAACTTGTATATGTTCCCAATAGCTCCTGATAAGTACTATCAGAACTAAGATTTACACTAACATAAACATTATTATATTCTAATATAATCTCTTCAATATGCAAATACTCTTGTAATTTCTCCTCATCAGTTAATTCACCAACAACATTTTCCATCTTTTTTATATCAGCTTTTAATAAAGAGATTATGTCATCAACTATTTTATTTTTATAATGAACAGCCTTTTCATAATAGAAATTCTTTTCATCAATTCTATCAAAATCATAAAAAGCTCTATTATAGTCCTTATTGCTATAATAATTTAAAGCTTCTAAAAACATTGAACTATCACTATAAATATCACTTATTTGTTTAGATAATTCTTCATAATCTGTATCAGTTAACGCTTTTATTCTAATATCATTATGTCTAATCATCGCATCATTATGTAAACCATCAATTAACCTTTTATATTTATTACTAGCTTCTCCAAACTTTTCTTTATCAAGAATTTCCTCATTTAAATATAATAATACCCAACTATCACACACTGTTCTAGTTCGATTCTGAACTTCTTTTATCTTATCATCATCTTTTTTTATATCTTCTAAAACATAAATAACATCATCAATTTCTTCTGTATCATAATATTTTTGTAACGCCTCATTCAAATTTTCAATATAATTAGCTTCAGATATAGCTTCCTCTTTACTATGTTTAAAATAAATAAATGCAAATAAAATTAAAGCAATTAATAAACATAAAGCTCCTGTAACAAGTAAAATATTTCTTCTAAATTTAAAACTACTTTTCGTTGATAATTCATTAATTGCATCATCACTAGCTTTTGTCTCTTGAGAAGAAATAACATTTTCTTCCTCTTTATTTTCTAACAAATTTGATTCTTCATTCATATCATCAATCTGTCTATTTATATCATCTATTAAAGATAATTCACTAACTTCTTCATTATCCTCTACTAAAGATATACTTCTAGTCTTTTCCAAAAACAAGTCATCTTCATTAGAAGAATCATTCTCTTCCTCTATTTCTTCTGTTTCTTCTTTTTTTTCTTCAATTTCTGCTTCAGAATCATTATTACTTAAATAAACATCATTGGCATTTAATTCAACATCCTCATTCTTTTTTAAAATAGGTAATTCTAATTCATCACTTTCTTGTTTTAAATTTTTATCTTCCTCAATTGTATTTAATTTATTTCCACAAAATGGACATTTATCTGAATAACCACTTAATCTTACACCACAATTTCGACATATCATCTAACCACGCCCTTATTATCAATATAATAACATAAAATTTTGTTAAAGTTTAGTCACTATTTTACATTTTATTATTTTTTTTAATAATTATGACCATTTTAGTGCTATAATTTAAGAGAGCCTATAGTCGTTCTCGATATAGTCTTTTTTTATTTGGTAAGGAGGTATGAAAAAATGGCTAAATATGTATTTGTAACAGGTGGAGTTGTTTCCGGTCTTGGCAAGGGAATTACAGCATCATCTATTGCTCTTTTATTAAAAAGTCGTGGATATAAAGTATTCATGCAAAAATTTGATCCATATATTAATGTTGACCCTGGAACTATGTCACCATATCAACATGGTGAAGTATTTGTAACAGCAGATGGATCAGAAACAGATTTAGACTTAGGACATTATGAACGTTATATTGATGAAGAATTAAACTACACTTCTAATATGACAATGGGAAAAGTTTTCGCATCAGTTATTGAAAAAGAACGTCGTGGAGATTTCTTAGGAGGAACAGTTCAAATCGTTCCACATGTAACTAATGAAATTAAAGCTCGCATCTATGAAGCAGCTCACACTTCAAAAGCTGATATTATTATTACAGAAATTGGTGGAACAATTGGAGATATTGAATCTGAAGCTTTTTTAGAAACTTTAAGACAAATGCGTCTAGAAGAAGGATATGAAAATACTCTTTATGTTCATACTACACTAGTTCCAGAAATATATGGAAGTGGAGAATTAAAAACAAAACCTACTCAACATTCTGTTATAGAACTTAGAGGAATTGGAATTCAACCAGATATAATTGTATGTCGTACACCAATCATGCTAGATGAGGATATAAAAAAGAAAATATCTATGTTCTGTAGTATTCCATCTAATCATGTAATATCATCTCCTGATGTAAAAAACATCTATAGTATTCCTCTTGTTTATCATAAACAAGGTATAGACGAAATTGTTTTAAATCATTTTAAATTAGAATCTAAAAAAATAAATATAAAAGAATGGGAACGTTTAGTAAAAACTACAGATAATCTTAAAGATGAAATAGAAATTTCTTTAGTTGGAAAATATGTTGAATTACATGATGCTTATATTTCAGTAGTCGAATCACTTAAACATGCTGGTTACCCTATCGGTGTTAAAGTTAACATTAATTGGGTAGATTCAGAATCACTAGAAAATCCTGATGCAGATCTTACTAAAATATTTAAAAATTCACAAGGAATCATAGTACCTGGAGGATTTGGTTCTCGTGGTATTGAAGGTATGATAAAAGCTGCTAACTATGCCCGTGAAAACAAAGTACCATATTTAGGAATTTGTTTAGGAATGCAAATAGCAACTATAGAATTTGCTCGTAATGTTTGTAAATTAGAAGATGCTAATTCAACTGAATTTGATCCAATGTGTAAAAATCCTATTATTGATTTAATGGCTGACCAAAAACAAATAATTAATATGGGAGGAACACTTCGTTTAGGAAACTACGAATGCTCATTAAAAAAAGATACATTGGCTTATAATGACTACAAATCAGAAACAATACTAGAAAGACATCGTCATAGATACGAATTTAATAATAAATATAGAGAGACATTAGAAAATAACGGACTAGTATTCTCCGGAATAAATCCTCAAGCTAATTTAGTAGAAATAATTGAGTTACCTACTCATCCTCATTATATAGCTTGCCAATTCCATCCAGAATTTAAATCTCGTCCAAACAGACCTCACCCATTATTTAAATCATTTATTGAAGTATCAGCAAATCAAAAAAAGAAATAAAATTTACTTTATAACACAAAAAAGATATCACCAAATATAGTGATATCTTTTTTTATTTAACATAATCTTTATAATAATCCAAATCATATTCTAATGATGCTGTCATTCTTATTGGCTGATTAGAATTAGAAAAATAATCATTCCCCACTGTTACACATTTTCCTTTCTTACATTCTAATTCAACATAACGTTTTTCTCCTGGATAATTATTATCATAAACTCCAATATAATAGTAATTAGGTTTATTGGCATCTTGTAATAAACTAATAGCATTTATTGCATGTAATCCATAAAAATCAGAAGCAATTACTACTGGATCACCTGCACTTAATCTAGCCTTCAACACATTTATAAAACCTTCTTCACCTTTATAATCTATTTGTTCCTTATCAACTAAATCTCTTAGCCATAAAGTAAAGTCCATTGAAGAAGAAATAAATCTATTGCTTGATCCCTGTTTAATAAAACTAGTATAAATTGCATTAAACATTTGTTTATCTTCGTTATTTATAATTTCACTATCTTGCATTTTTGATTCATTTAAATTAATATTTTCTACATTTTCATATGTAAATCCATATTTTTCAATCTGTTTTTCACTAGATAACCCTGACTTTGTTTTATTTATATTTAATAAATCTATATTCTTTATTTCATTTCTATAATCTTTACTATAAACCAAATCATTTCCATCCAAAATTCTTAAATCACTAGGATTTTCTTCACCAAAGGTTTCAAATCCAAAAATATATTTTAGTTCGTTAGTTTTTAATTTATAAGAATACAAATTACCATAATTTTTAAAATATGTATTTGTTAAATCATAATTATATGATTTATCATCCTTTACAGTAATTGAATCAACCTTTAATGGTAACTTTTTTAAATAATATAGTTCTGCAAACGTTGCCATCCCATAACAATGACCACCAGCAAAATCTGAACTATAATTTTTAAATGAAAAACCATCTCTACTTGCTATAAATCCACTATCTGCAAGTAAAATTGCATCACTTTCACCATCGTTATCAATATCGACTAAATCATCAGACAATTCTGTTTCAACATTATCAAATAATTCTTCTAATCCACTTGAATCACTTGAAGAGAAAAAATTACATCCTGTCGCATTAGAAATATTAGCAAGCTCTGCATTAAGAACCCCTTCTCCAAAGCCTATAGAACAAATCTTAACATTCTTTTCAATCGCCTTCTCTATTATTCTTGAAGATGATGATTTTAAATTATTGTCTTGCCCGTCTGTTAAAAGAATAATATATTTATAATCACTAACATTATCAAATTCGTTCATTCCACTTTCTAATGCTGTTCTTATATTTGTACCAGCAAACTTCGAAGTAAAATTACCATACATTTTATCAATGTTTTTCTTTAAATTACTTTTATTAGTACCAATTTTAGAAATATTAGCATAGTCACTTCTAAACTCAGAAAGTCCAATTTGGTGCCCTTTACTAGATAACTTTTCAACTAAATTATTTGTCAATGTAAATCTAAGTCCAGCATCATCGGAACTATCTAAAATACCAGAATAATCATCACCTGTTATTTCTTTATATTGATCATTGCTATACATACTCCAAGAATTATCTAAAACAAATAAAATTTGACTATTTCTTTTTGGTACGATTTTACTACCATCCCCAACTACATAATTTCCCCCTTTTTTTACTTTTCCATAAATCAATTTATTATCTCTATCAAGCTTAGAATCTATTTTTTCATATTCCTCATTTTCAACCTTATAATAATAAATTTCTAAATTATTTTCTATTATTCCTTTTTCATTTA
Organism: uncultured Bacilli bacterium; assembly: GCA_910584655.1. Lineage (GTDB taxonomy): Bacteria > Bacillota_I > Bacilli_A > RF39 > UBA660 > Coprovivens. Next base: position 104,469 of record CAJUBJ010000001.1, on the reverse strand, counting down.
ACTCTTCATCTGTATATGAAATACTGATAGTTAATTCAGCGTCTTCGCTTTCTGTATAAACCGAATATAATTTATCCATCATTCCATTCTTAGAACTAATCTTTATATTTTTATTTACATTTACAACTGAACTAGCGATATTACCTTTTCCAGTCACACTTAAATTTACACCATCACTTTTATAATTATAACTTAACTTTCTCTCACCATCTTTAGTTCCATCACCTTTAGAATCAACTTTTAAAGGATCTAAACCCAATTCTACTTCATCATAATCACTAAGACCATCTTCATCAGTATCAACTTTTAATGGATCTGTTTTACTAACAGAAATTTCATAATTATCATCTAATCCATCCATATCAGTATCTGCTAGTAATGGATTTGTCCCATATTCTTTTTCTTGTTTATTAGTTAAGCCATCATAATCCAAGTCTTCATCAGAATCTAAATCTATATCATAAATTAAAGCCAAATCCTCGTTTTCTATTTTTGCGGGAACAATAGTAAATTCTTTTTTTATTTTTTTCATTTTATATGAAATTTCAATCTCACATTTACCTATTGCATCATTTAAATTCCAAGTTATTTCTCTTTTATCTATCTCATAACTACCACAAGTTACGTTCACTTTTACATCTTTAGCTTTCTTTCTATCAGAAATATCAAAACCAATTTTTAAATTAGATTGTGTTACATAATCTAAAGATACTGCTTTGTACTTCTCATCCCACTCTAATTTTTCAAATCCAAATAAGATAGCATATATAAAGATAAACACTCCTAAAAAAAATATACAGATTAAACTACAAACAATTCCTTTCTTATTAGTTACGAACAATTCTTTTAAAGTCTTTTTATTAGTATTCTTTACCATATTACTATTTTCTTCTTTAACAAAAGCTGAACAATCCTTACTCTTATTAATACCTTCTCCAATTTCCTCACACTTCATATATAAACCTCTCTTTACTATAAAAATTATAACATACAAAAATTATTTATAATTACTTTTTATTAAATATTCTACATAATTTTATATTCATATAAAAATCCCAATTGATTATATAACCAACTGAGACAATATATAATATAAAAATAAATTATCTAAATACAAGGATGAGGACAATCACTACACTTTCTAATATCTTTCTTAACTAACTTTTTAATCCCTTCATCACCATTTAAGAATACTGGCTTTTCATCCCCTTTTACTAAATCAATTTCATCTATTTCTTGACTAACCAGGTATTCTAAATGATTTCGAACTAACTCCCATCCTTTTTTAGTCATAATATGTACTGGTATTTTTATTCCAACTTGAGCAATTGCATTTGGTTCAATATATTCTTTAACATACTTTGATGCACAAGACCATATAATATCCGCATTATCTAACATTATTTTCGCAGTTTCTTCATCTATTCCTGTAGAACACAATCCAAACTTATAAATTGTTACACCATCTTGTTCCAACTTTCCAATTTCATCCAATAACTTATTATCTTGTGCTGCTACAGTAACAGCTATTCTTTTATATCCTCTTTTAATCGCTTCTTTAACTCCTTCTACTTGATTTATAGAAGATGAATAAGGAAATACTGGAATTATTTTAGATTTCTTTGCTTCTTCGATTATATTTGCTGAAGGACTAGTATAAAACAATCCTGTCATTCTTTTAACAGCTCCTTGTGTATTAGCATCATTTGTTGTAATAATTGTCCCTAAATTATTAGAAACTATTACAGCTGCATCAAGCATATTACTTTTAAATGCTGAAGAAATCGTTTCACTAGCTCCAAATAATACATTAGCTTCACAAGAATTTAAAGGTCGATTAGTATCAAAATAACCACCTTTAATTACAACATTATCTATTAAATTACACATCATTATCTTTTGCGTTTCAATATCTTCTGCCCTTATTGCTTGAATAAATTCCTCACTATCGTTACCACCAACTTCTCTTAATAATTTAACCATCAATGGACAATACTTAATTGGTACTGAAGTTGCTTCAACAGCTTTTAAAACTCCATCAACATTTTGCAATATAACATAACTCCCAAACATTCTTGTAATGTGCATTTCCCTCTTAGAATAATAATCTCTTATAAGAGCATTTAAACATTTAGCAACTTTATTACCATTAATATTAGTCCAATCATCTAAATAAATTATAAGATTATCATTTTCTATCTTAATATCCAATATCTCAGTATCAAAATCTAATCCCCAACTAAATTTTTCTTCATTAAATCTTTGAACAAAAAATTCTATTAACCCTTCTTGTTGAAAATGATTATAATAATCCCTTTTTTCTTCATTCAAATCAAAATACTTTTCAACATGAGGATTTTTTAATGGAACAGAATACCTAAAAATAGGTCCAATATTTGAATAATAATATTTTAAATCTCCACCTTCTACCTCCTTATCCTTATCATTAGTTTGATATAAATTAATAACTCCATTAATAGTATTTAATTTTTCAACTACTTCTCTATTATTTATATAATATTCTAAAACTTTTTTATTCATCATTTCCTCATACATTAAACAATTTGTATCTTTAGATAAATTGTACCTATAATAATCACTCCTAGACTGATTTACTGCTTCTCTATAATCATATCCCATTAGTTCATAAAAACTAATTCCCAACATATCTCTTCCTTCATATGATGGAACAATGGTACAAAAAGATACACCACTATTCAATACTTCTAAATTATTAAAACCTAATCTTTTATAAACTTCTAATGCACTAGGCCCAAAACCAAATTGCCAAAAATCAATTAACATAGCCTCATTCTTATTAAAAGTAAAATCACCATCTTCTTTTACATATCCCTTTTTAGTTTCTAAAATATACTTAAGTCCATTATGACTTGCCACAATTATCTTCCTCCCTAAAAAAGTGCGCATCTCTTTCTAATTGCATTATATTAAATATTATGATATAAGAATAATATATATTTTTTATATTAAATATAAGGAGACTTTATTTATGAATATTAATTATGAAAGTTATCGTATCTTTTATCATGTTGCTACTAGTGGCAGTATTTCTAAAGCTGCTGAAGAATTACTTATTTCACAACCTGCAGTTACTTGGCAAATAAAATCACTAGAAGAACAACTAGGTCTTACATTATTTATCAGAACAAAAAAAGGCGTCATATTAACTGATGAAGGCAAAATTCTATTTAACTATGTTAAAACAGGAGTAGAAAGTTTTAGTAATGGAGAAAATGCTCTAACTAACTTAAAAAATTTAGATTATGGAATAATAAGAATTGGGGCAAGTACTACAGTTTCAAAACATGTTCTAATGCCATACTTAGCCAAATTTCATGAAGAATATCCAAATATTGAAATAAAAATTGTAAATTCACTAACTGACAACTTACTTAAAGAATTAAGAAATGGAAATCTAGATATCTTACTTCTCAACCTTCCTATGAAAGAAGCTAAAGACTTAAATATTACTAAAATATTAGATGTTCAAGACATTTTCGTAGGCAACAAAAAATATTATGAATTAACTAATGGTTCTCTTAGCTTACCTGAGTTAAAGAACTATCCTCTATTATTTCAAAAAAAACCTTCAAACACACGAGAATATCTTGATAATTATTTAAGAAGCAATAATGAACTTATACAACCCAAAATGGAAGTTGTAAGTTATAACCTAATAATGGATTTTGTTGCCGCTGGCTTTGGCATTGGATATGCCACAAAAGAATTCATATTATCTGAATTAAAGAATAAAACTTTATATGAGATAAAAATTACTCCTAAAGTTCCTAAAAGATATATTGGTATAGTCACACTTGATAAAACTATACCTAATTATAGTGTCAAAAAATTAATCGACTTAATAACCAATAAAATTAAATGATATTAGAATACTAATATCTTTTTTTATTATGGGAATAATATAGTAAGAAAGTTTGTGATTTTATGAAAAACATAAAAAATATAAAAAGTATTATCTTCCTTCTTACCTGTCTTTTTTTTGCTGCACTTAACTTTAATTTAATTTTAAAACCTCTAAGTTTAGTAACTGGCGGAACTCAAGGAGTAGCCATATTAATAAATCATTTGCTTCACACAAAACCAGCCACTATAGTTTTAATAATTAATATTATTTCTATTATTGCTAGTTACATTTTTCTTACCAAAGATAACACTTATAGCGCATTAATATCTACATTTGCCTACCCTCTATTTATAAAAATAACTAGTTATATTCCTGCTATAAATTTACCAGAAAACCTTACTCTTTTATGGGCTATACTTGCTGGATTAATATGTGGTATCACAGGTGGATTCATCTACTATCTAGGATTTTCATCAGGAGGTATATCTACAATTAATATTTTGGCAAATAAATATATTCATATAAAAATTTCTATCGCTAATTTTATAGTAAATGGAATAATTATAATATTAGGATATTTCCATTTTGGCTTTATGAAAGCACTTTACTCAATTACAGTAATTGCTATATCAAGTATAATAATAAATATTATTCTAAGAAAAAAAAGAAATTAAAATTAACTTAATTTCTTTTTTCATTATCTAAAAAATAATATGGATAGCCTTTCTTATTTTGATTATCTAAATTCAAATTAAGTCTCTTTGCTAATCTTAATAATTCATCATATTCTTTTTCAGCTGTATCATCATACTTCTTAACTTCAATTTCAACAAAATATCCTAGATTCTTGACTCTATCTAAAGCAACTTCATATTTATCTAAATAAAAATATGTACTTCTAACCTTATCAACTATTGCTATTTTCTCTAAACCTATTCTATTAAATATCTTAATTAAATTATTTACATCATCAAATTCCACTTCATATTCATCACAATAATCATCATACCAATTCTTATAATTAATTATATTTTTATTACCACGTTCACCTATTCTAAGCCATTCTTTAATCTCTCCATCATTTATAAACTTCCTAGCAATCGGTTGATAATAAGTATCTATATGATGATTTTCTGCCAAAAAATTAGCACTTTTTTTCATCAGTAATTCTAGATTTTTAAATTCTTCTTCACTTAGTTTAATCTTTATCTCTGTTTCAATAGCAACTCTATTTGTTTCTCCATATATTAAATAATTTGTACTGCAACAAAAAACTTCACTAAGTTTTACAAGTAATTCTAAACTAGGTTCAGTTCTATTCGCCTCCCAACTAGAAACTGCTTTATCACTAACATATAAAATTGAAGCCAACTCTTTTTGTGTTAAATTCTTATCATTTCTTAACTTTTTCAGTCTATCTCCTATATTCATTCTTCATCACCCACCTTCATTATAACATCACTTAATTTAATAAATTCTCTACATTTTGTAGACCTCACAATCTCATTAGCTAAATATTATAACATAATAGATTTGCTTTATAAAAAATTTAATGTTAACATAACATCTTAATTAAAGGAGGACTATATATGATAGACAACTGTATAACAGAAAATACTAATCTAATAATTCTAAATGGTAATAACCAACCAAAATTTGATACTGAAAATACAGATAAATGGCATCAAATGGCAGAAAAAATAAGTAAGGAAACTGGTGTACCTCAAAGATTAATTTATACTGAGCCATATTTATTTCATTTGGATAATTGGTACAAAATAAATGGCCTATGGTACTACTATAAAAGTGATGGATATGATGTTCACTTTATCAATGAACTTTTAGGAGTTTTAATTTCAGAATACTTTGATTTAAAAACAATAAAATATCAAATAGCTCAACTTCATACCACCAATAGAATTCCTGAATATGGTCTTCTTTCAAAAAACTTTTGTAATCCTAACATATCATACAGAGATGCTTGGTACTATAAATTACCATTAAAAAGAGATTTATCTGTTTTAGAAGATATTAGACGTATATGCTCCTCAGACACAGAATATAAAAATCTTTTACTAGATTTAAAAAAATTCTTTGTCCGTGACTTTTTCACCTCTCAAAATGATCGTAACGTTAACAATTTTTTATTTAAAGAAACTGATTCTGGTATCCGCCTGGCTCCACTATACGATTATGAACACTCATTTGAATCATATGCGATTAATTGCTATCGTAATCAAATTGGTGAATTAAATTTAGATAATTTAGAAACTCAAGATATAATAAAAACTGATCCAACATTTCAAGAACTATTTAACAAATTAATGAATATAAAAATGGCTGAATTGTTAACTCAACTTGAAGACGAACACAAAATAGTAATAAAAGAAGAGGATAAAGAATACTATAAAAAAAGAACTGATGAAGTTAAAAAATTACTTAAAAATTATAACATTGTAAAATAAAAAAGGCTTATTAAAAAATAAGTCTTTTATTTTCGTAAAATACTACTAGGTCCTTCTTCAAAGTCCCCTCTATAACCTCTATTACGTAAATATTCCTTATATAAAGCTATTTTAAGTAAATAACATCTATTATAAGGTTGATCACTTTTCATCACAACAACTCTATGTTGATCCATTACATCACTATTTAAAACTACAGAAACCTCTCTTGGCTTAAATAACCTATCATAAGAATCTTTACTTATAACAGCATTAGAACATAAATCTATAACCAACCCACTATCTTTATCCAAAGTATAAGAATGAAAATATCTTCCTTTAAAATAGTACTCACATAAAGAAGTAATTGCATAAAAATCTGGAAATACTTGTGACATAAAATAGGTATGATTATGACATCCATTTGGCAACCTATTAGTTTCTATATATTCCATTATTTGTTTATTTTTACGATATAAAAATGAAGCTATTTCAAATATAAATTTTCCATATCTTTCACTATCTATAGTAAACTTACTTATACCATCAAAACTAATATCTTGGATTACTGGAGAATTTAAATACTTTTTTATAATGTCAGAGTTACAATTTGGATCCCTCAAAAGACCTAACTTTTGCATTGCATCTTTTATTTCTTGTCCCATAAAATATCCATGACGCTTTAATATCTTAAAGAAAACTTTCACGTAACTAGAATCATAAACAAAATTATCTTTTAAAGCAATCACTTTATCAGTATAACTTTGACTTTCATCAGCAAAAGTAAACGTATTTTTAGTTTTATCACTAAATTCATCTAAAACTTTATGAAATATTTCATTATTTCGCATAGCATTATTATATTCCAAAAGATCTAATAAATTATTACACACATCCATTTAAACTCCCCTTTCTTGCTTTTTAGTATATCACACTCATCAAAAAAGAGAAAATTCTCCTATTTTTCTCTTATATTAAAATCTAACTTTTTAAACTGTCTTTAGGCAACAATATTTTTAAAACGTTCTTCCATCCTTCACGCCAATCATAACCAGCTCTAATTACTCCTTTTTTCTCTAGTTCCTCATCAGTAATGTCCTTATTATGATAAGAAGGAAATAATATTCTAGTTTCAATATTATCATCTAAATTAGATAATCTATCATCTATTTGTACATCAGCTTTAAACATATGTTTTGAACTTGTAAAAATAAAACGACTAGGATCAATAAATGGTAAATATTTTCTTAATAAATCATATTTATCCATAAATAACTTACCTGAACCTTCAACATCAAATGGATTAATACAAGATGTACAAGGATATATATCATATACTTCACTTAATAGCTTAATCGCCTCAATAGCTCCAGGTAATATAAAAACATTCTCATACTGATTTCTGTTCCTCATAAATCGATTAAATTCTTCAAATCTTTCTTTAGGTATAACTGCTTCATCTATATAATAATCAGTAAAATCATCTATTTCATAATTTGTACCTAAAAATTCATTAACGGCTTCTAAAAAACCACAAAAACACAATACCTCATCTATATCAAGCAATAAAACTTTTTTCTTCATAAAAACACTCCTTCAAAAAATAATTACATTTATGCATAAAATAAAAGTTATCATTATTATACAAATCTATTCAAAAAATCAATATTCCATCTTTTAACATTTATTTAAAATGAATAGTATTATGTTTACAAAAATCACATTTAGGACCCAATTCCACATTATATTTTTTTACAATCTCACTTGCTTTAATTAAAACTTCTTCCATAAATTCAGAAGTTGGAACTTTATCTTTCTCATCCATTGGAACATAAGGAGATAAAACAGGCATACATCCTACACTGCTTAACAATTCTACAGCTTTCAAACTATCTTCAAGTCTCTCTAATCCTATAATAATACAAGATCTTACATTCCCCTTTCCAAATATTTTTACAGCAAGCTTAATAAAATTTATATATCTTTCTTTACCTATAAAATTTTTCTGAGGAATTAATTTCTCTCTTAATTTATCATTATATAATTCCAAATTAATTGCCATACTACTAATATTCCACTCTTTTAATTTTAATAAAAACTCTTCATAACTAGCATCACTATCATCATTAACATATAATCCCCTTGGAACCATCATTATATCTATAGGATATTCTTCACCATAATTCTCTCCAAAATACTTATATACACTATTTAAATAATCATAATCTTTTTGAGTATCAAATGGAGCACCTCCACTAATTAAAATATGTCTAAATTTACTTTCCTTCTGAACCAATTTAACAGCTGAATCAAGATTTTCTATCGAATTAAGATGATACTTATAGCAATTTAAATCACAAAATTTACATCTATTAGCACACCCCATTATTGGTTGAATTCTTAATCTATCTCCATGTAAATTGACTAAATCAGAAATCAAAATTCCATTATCTAACTTTTTATTTTGAAGAGCATAACTAGGTGATTGAATAACATCCACTTTGCATATTTTAACTTTTTCTTTAAATAGTACATATTTATTATCAACAAAATCTAGTTCATATCTACTATTTTTATTCAAATTAGCATTTACATATGCTTGTTCATCTAAAACTAAAAATAATCCCTTTGTCGTTATATAATCATTATGATTTACATTACCATTAATCCCTTTTTCTAATGAATCATAGCAACTTTTACTAATAGTTATTCCATAACATAATAAATCTATTTTTACCTTATATAATTCATTTCTTTCATACATATTTTTCACAAATTTCACTTCCATAAAATTCTTAAACATTCTTTCGCTTACTTATTACTTTACTTAAAGAACTCTCTCTTTCTTCGCTCAAAGATTCTCTAAAAGTTTCAACTGGTATATTATAAGGAATACATATCTTAGATATTTCATCTATTGCTTTTTTTTGTAAATCCCCATCAATTCCTACTAAAATTCTAGAAACATTTAAAATACTTATATATTGAAAAACTTGTCTTTCTCCAGGTAATCTCCTATAAGGTTCTTTTCTAAATAAGCAATCTTCTATAATTGCTGATTTAAATTCTATTGCTATTTTAGTTTTAGCATATCGAAAAAATGAAGAGTCTAAGCCACTATTTTCACCCAAAAATTCATCATCATTTGGATTATCAACGCAAATAGAAATATAGTCATCTCCATTCCAACCAATATCTTTTTCTATATATATATCTACTCCATTTTCTCTTAATTTATTTCTACAATATATACCACCTAATTTAAATATTAATTTTAAAGTTCTTAAACTTTCTTCTAAAACCTCTTCTGATTCCCAAAATGGAATACTTCCAGCTAACCCATGATAATATGTCATAATACTCTCCACCAATTTATTAATTTGATATTATAACACATCACAATAAATTTTTTTCATATTTCATAATTATTTTATATATTAATTTCTAGTCCAACTCCAACTTCATTAATATCTAATTCTTTTGCCATTTCTATTTTTGCTTTTAAAGATACACAATGACAAGGATATAATAATTTAATATTATTTTCTTTTAAATAAGTAATGGTCTTTTCTAATCTTTCGTTAACATCAAACAGATGAAATCCTCCAATAACTCCATATATTCTTTGATCATTACAAACCTTTTTAGCATATTCTAATATATTACAAATCCCACTATGAGAACAACCAGTTATAACAAATAATCCCTTATCACTTTTATAAACTATCGCAGAATCATCAACAATAGTATCATCCATTTTATTATCGTCAATAATACACTTACCAATAGAATATCTAGGTTCAAATTCATTAATAGTTGGAATCTCTCCCAAATATATAATATTTTTACTTACTTGAATAGGTTGTTTAGATAAATTTAATTTACAAACATTAGATAGTTTTTCTCTAGTCAATGGACTTCCAATATAAAGTCCTGTTGCATCTTCTTTATAATTAAAACAATCTGGATGAGCAATTAATTCAACTTCTCTCTTATCTTTAAAAAAGTTACTCAATCCACCAGTATGATCATCATGACCATGAGATATAACTAACTTATTAACTTTATTTAAATCAATATTCATTTTTTTTGCATTTTCAACAACTACAGACGAATAACCAACATCAAATAGTATTTTATCCCCTTCATCTTCTATATAATAACTTACTCCCGGTTCTGCCAAATAATACATATCAATAAATGTATTATTATCTTCTAATACTTTTAATTTCATAATTAATCCTTTCATAAAGTATATTATCCTCTTTTAGTAAAATATACTTTTTCTTACATTTAATTTATTAAATAATTTTTAACTAATCATAGTATAACATAATCTTTATTTTTTTATTAAACTTATTAAAAAATGATATAATTATTTAGGTGATTAGTAATGGCAATTAATTTAGAATTAAAAAAATATATTGAAGAAAAAATTTTTTCAAAATATGAAAAATACTATTCTCATGGAATGATTCATATAAATAATGTTATAAAAAATATATTATTACTAGCCAAATATTATAATCTTGATGAAAATATGGCATATGTAATAGCTTCTTACCATGATATTGGATTAAATGTAAATCGCGAAAATCATGAATACGAATCTGGCAAAATTTTAGATAATGATTCTGAATTAAAAAAATATTTCAACTTAGATCAAATAAAAATTATGAAAGAAGCAGTTGAAGATCATAGAGGCTCTAGAAAAGAAGAACCAAGAAATATATATGGAAGAATATTATCTGATTCTGACAGAGATTTTGATATTGAAGTTCTTGCAAAAAGACAATTAGCAACATCATTAAAAAATTATCCAGAATTAACAACTTTTGATGAACATTTCGAAAGATGCTATCAATATATGTTACAACGTATAAATGCTTCGGGTAAATTTAATCTTTGGACAAATAATCCTATAATAATTGAACAAAGAAACAAATTTGAAACTGATTATCTTAACAAAAAACTTGCAAAATCTATTTATGAAAAAGAATGGAATAGAATTAAAAATGATGGAACTATGGATAAAATAATAAATTATTATGAAGATTATTAATTAAATTACACTATATTCTTACAATGATAATATAGCCTATTTAAATTTATGGACTACGAATAATAAACATCGTAGTCCCTTTTCTTTGGATATAAAATCAACTATTTTTCGCCCCTTCCAGAATCTTCTAAGTATAACTTTTAATATTTGTAAAAATTAAGTAACAATTTTTTAAAATATTTTCATATTCCATTTTTTCAATTTTATAATTATTAATCAAACAAAAAAACTAGAAAATAATTCTAGTTAGTATTTATTATTTTCTAATAAATTTTCGAATTTCTATCAATCTAGTATTCCTTTTCAACAATTTTTATTTTTCGTTTTCAAAATAATCTACATTATCAGCATTTCTATAAAACGTACTAGAAATATTATGCTCTATAATACCAATTTTATCAGAATCTACATAATGAACAATATCGGGTGAATTAGTTGTGTCGAAATCTAAATATAATAAATTATCTGTTACAGATGTATTAATAATTTTATGAGTGCCATATTCTCCACAAGGAAAAACAATAATATCTCCAGATTTTATGCTAATCTCTGAATCAATAGTTTTCACTACCCCAGTTCCTTTTATAATATAAAAAGCTTCTGTATTATATGAATGATAATGTTTAGGAAAAGCTGCTTTACCAGGCATTATTTCGTAAAAGCAAATATAAGCTTGACTAAAATCTTTTCTTTGAGTAATTTCATATTTATTATATTCGTAACCATCAAATTCGTTTTTATAATTTGGCTTAATACTTTCTAAATTTTTAACTATAATTTTATCGTTCATATTAAAATCTCCTTAATAAATGAATTATATAAATGAAAATTAAAAGTTCTTATAGCTGACAAATCAATTCATTTTATCACAAAATAAAGTAATGTTTATTGTAACATAAATTTTTCCATTATAAAACTCGAATCACAAAACTCGAGTCATCATTAAATCTGGTGCCTCCTGCAAGAATCGAACTTGCAACTGAACCTTACCATGGTCCTGTTATACCATTTAACTAAAAAGGCTTGTTAAAAAGATTATATCAAATAAAAAGAACTAATACTAGTTCTTATTTTTTTCTAATGAATAATCTACTATAGCGTCGATATGAGATTGGGTTGTATCAAATATTGGTATTTTAACATCTCCATCCTTTATTAACATCTCAATCTCTGTACATCCAAGAATAATCCCCTCTATTTTATCTTTTTCAATCATTTTATTAATTACATTAATATAATATTTCTTAGATTCATCTAAAACATTTCCTTTACATAATTCATCAAAAATAATTCTATCTATTTCATCAATTTCTTCCCTATCATTAGGTACAATAACTTCTAATCCATTATCTTTTAATCTATTTATTAAAAAATCTTCTGTCATTGTATACCTAGTTCCAAGAAGTCCTACTTTCGTTATCTTTCTCTCTTTACATTTTTTAGCAGTACAATCAGCAATATGTATTAAAGGAATATTTATTTTACTTTGAACATAATCTGCTAATTTATGCATCGTATTTGTTGCAATTACTATGTAATCTGCTCCTGCATTTTCCAAAACATTTGCAATATTAGCTAATTCTTCTCCTATTCTATCCCACTCATTATTAACCATTAACTTTCTAATATCCTGAAAATTAACATTATAAATAATCATTCTTGCACAATTTAGTTCACCTGCAATTACATTTACTTGATTGTTTATACGTTCATAATAATGAATAGATGATTCATAACTCATTCCACCAATAATACCAATAGTTTTCATTATTTAACCATTCCTTTCTTTATTTCATTAATTTTCTCAACATCGGCTTATAATCAGGTTGTTGATGATATGTTAAGCCCCCATCTTCCGTAATACTTATTTCTGGTATTACAATTCCTGTTGTAAGTTCTATAAAATCGGCATCAACTCTTCTATGACAAAAAGAATTTTTACTCATATTTTTTGAATCACTAGGTAATTCATGACATAAAAGAATAATATTTTCTCCAAATCTTTCTTTAAATTCATATAATAATTCCTTAGTATTTAAATTATCTAGACGATGATAAAAATACTCTTTAATATAATACTCTATTAACTCCATATCACTTAAATTATCTGGATTATCTCTCCAATATTCATATAGTTTCCAACTAGGAGCTAACTTTTTATAAGATGGTCCAAAATAACCCCAAGCATTACCACCATCTCCTGTTATAGATACAGTATTACCACTTTTACAATTTTGATAACAACTTGTTCCAGTTATAATATTCTTCATCTACTAAATCACCTTTATCTTTCTTTTATATTAATTCTTCAAAACGTTAGTCACTCATCCATCATCTAAACTTATTCCTAAACATGATTAAAATCTTCTGCCATATCAATATAACATTTTTAATTTTTCTTAATTTTTAATATTTTAGAAAATACTGGTAAGTTAAATATAACCTCATCCTCATTATCTAAATCGACATGAGCAGTACTATCTGTTCTAATATGAAAACTATAAAAGACATTATGTACTATCCATTCATTATACATAGATTCAAAAGAACGATTCCATTCTGTTGGATTTTCTTTTTCATACGCTTCCAAAGCTAATAAAACTTCTATAATTATCTGAGGACTATCAATCTGAAAAGAATTATATACACACATATCAGGATTATCCTCTAATCTTTTATCAATTACTAAAATATCGTTATTTCCTAAAAATCTTTGAACTTTATCAAACTCTTCTTCTTTACAAATATAAATTTTTCCTAAACTATATTCTGCAAAATACGTTCTAAATCTTCCTTCGTATTCTTCATTTATACTTATTTTAGGAGTATATGTTTTCTCTCCTTTAAAAAAATCAAATAATATAAAAGATAAACCAAGTACACATAACCATTTTTTTATCCTAGAAAATTTAATATTAAACCTTTTATTACAAACTTCATAAGATTCAATAGATACAATTCTTTGTTTTCCATCACTAGGCAAAGTCTTCACTTCATTTTTACATTTTATTTTCATTACTTCACCCCTTAATCTTTTAATTAATCTTCTTTATTTACATAACTTTTCTTTAATCTCTTTATCTGTTCATTAAGACTACCATCTAATTCAATAACTCCATAATCATGAACATACTCAGCAATCTGACCATTTTGTGCATAATAAGTCATCCAATTATCAGGATCTGTAACAACATTCATCGAAATATCTCCATTTATTCTTGAACATACTAAATTATTAATAGCTCTACATGAACAACTTGGTAACTTTCCCTTACTATCAGCAATTACAGCAAAAAAAGCCCCATTATTTAGCATTTCTTTAAATTTCTTTATTGATAATTCAATCATCATAAAAGGAACATCTAATTTTTCTATAAAAGGAATAATCTCTCCTGTTTGAATGTACTTAATATATGCTTCTAGAAAAGCATCACGTGAATCCTTTATTGATTTAGCATATTCATCTATTGTCTTAGCTTTACTTCCACCAAACTTATTCATTTTCTCTATAAATTTTTTTATTCTAGCCTGTTCTTTCTCTACATCTATATCATTTCTAAATTTATTTAACAAATTATCCCAGATAACAAAACTTAAATATTCGTTTGCAAGCATATCAAGCATATTTTTATCTAAATCTTTTATATCTGATTTTAAATTAGGAAAACCAATAGTATCCAAATAAACTCCCATTGGTCTGTTTTGATCTAAAACAATTGGATTATTAACATCTATTTCTCTTAATTGCTTCTCTCTTAAACTATTATCTCTACCATAAATAAAATGATGCCTCATTTCCATAACAGAATTTTCTAAACTTCTCATCCAATAACCTCCACTATATGTAAATTTTCTTACATTCTATTTTATCTCATAAAAATATATATGCCAATAAAAAACTAACAAATTAACTGTTAGTTTTCTCTAAATCATTTACACGTGTCGCAAAAACAACATATCTTTGATTATCAACATATTTAGGATGACAAGTAATCAAAGTTATCATATCTCTTCCTTTTACAATTAACAAATCATCTATTTTATCAGGGTCAATAATTTTTATTTCTGATACTTCATATATTAGTTCTTCTCTAAAGTTTTGAATATAGATCAAATCTCCTAATTGTAATTTTTGAATATCACTAAACAATTTTAAACTAGAATGTCCTCTATGAGCAGCCAAAACTGCATTAGTATTAATACCACCAATTGGATAAGAAGTTTCTGTTAAATGAGCTACCCCTTTGCTTAAATTTGACTCACTTGCTCCCAAGAAAATCGGAATTTCAACTTTCATTTTAGGAATAGTTATATACCCTATACAATTTTCTTCAATTTCATATTCTGTTAAATCAATGCTAGTCTCTTCATAAGAAAAAGGATCCTTCAAATTTCTCTGTTTATTATTAAATAATTTAATATTTTCTTCATTTAATTTCTCATACAATAATTCACTCTTCTTCTTATATTCCACATCATTTTTTATTTTATTTATTAATTCTATTTTTTGACTACCTACTTGTTGTTGATAAGAAAAATTTCTTACTATAGGATATATCATAGTAATTAAACCAGATAAAAATATTAATGAAGCAATTACTAAACCAATTTTTCTTTGTCGTGGTGTCATTTTTTCTTTCTTCCTTTTTTCACATTACGTTGTCTAGCTTTATATTTTTTCTTTGCTTCACTCTTCTTTTTAGCTTGAAGTTTCTTTTCTTTTATTAATTCTTGAGCCATTTTCCTTTTTTGAGTTTTAATTTTTTTCCTTCTAAAATAACTATAAATAATACAACCAATAATTAAAATTATTAAACCAATAATAATACCAGCTATTTGATATGAATTAGTTCTAATTTTATCAACAATATGTGGAGCTTCCAACTCAACATTCTCTGGAATATATTCAGTTCGAATACCTCTTACAATTAAACGATGTGTATTTATTCCATATGGTGTACAAGTAACTAAAGTAATATAATCTTTATCAGGAACTATAATTAAATCTTTTAACTCACTTGGTAGAATTGTTTTTATTTGATCAACTTTATAAGCTATAGTTTGATTTAAAAATGATATATAAAAATGATCTCCTCTTTTTAATAAATTCAAATCGGTAAATAACTTTGCATTAGGAAGACCTCTATGTCCTGTTAAAACAGCATGACTCGTACTTCCACCAACTGGTAACGAAGTTGATTCTATATGTCCAACTCCTTTTGCTAAAGTTTCTTCACTACTACCATGATATATAGGCAACCTAACATTAATCTTAGGAATATTAATATAGCCCATTACTCCGTTAACATTTAATACTGACATATAGTTTTCTGGAAGTGCATAACCACTATTAAAAACGAATGGGTCTCGTACAGGATCTCCAGCAAGAGATTCATTATATTCAATCGCTTTATGAAGTTCTTGTTCAAAATATTCATCATCTTGATTCTTTACAATACTATCATAATTTTCAATAATCGAAGCTTGATTTTTTTCAGATAAATAACTACTTATTATAGGATAAGAAAATATTATCAATCCAAATATAAAAATAGCTAAAGATATGCAAATTCTTTTAAAATCAAACTCATCACGTAAATCTTTTCTTTTTCTTCTCTTTGAATAAGTTTTATAAAACTTTTTCTTTTTTCTTTTAAGAGAATTAATATTTTCTAATCTTTTTTTCATTTGAGTTATCTATCCCCTTTTATCATAATAAGAAAAACCAAGGATATTGCCCTTGGTTTAAAACATATTAGTTGTTTTCTCTATTACGAATCTTTTTAAAGATTATAACACCAACACCCATTAGTACAATACCAACAACTGTAAAGATAATAGTACCAATACCACCTGTTTCTGGTAAAGAGAATCCTTTTTTATTGCCAACAGTTAAATCACGATAACCAAGTTTACCTTCTTCAGTAGTTCCATATGTAGTATTACCTTCTTCATCTGTATTTGCGATTTCAACTATTCCATCTCTTTCGCCATTTTCTTCATCGTTAATAATTATTTCAACATCATCTTTTAATCTGTTGTATCCACCTGGTGCTTTTGTTTCTGCTAAATAATATGTTCCAGCTCTTAGACCTTTAAGTCTTAAAACACCATTTGCATTAACTTCAAGTTCAGTTACAGTATCAGTATCAGATTCAAGAGCTCTTCTATAAACACCATCTTCTTCTTTAACAAAGCTATAGTTTTCTCTAGAAGTTTCTCCAGATTTAGATTCACTTATTGTAAATATTGCTCCACTTAAAGGGCTATTAGTCTTATCATCTGTTTTATTAACTACAATACCATAAGAATAAATTGTAACATCATCCGAAGTCATTTTTAAAGTATCATTATTACTACCATATGGATTTGTAGAATATTCTAAATAACCTGTATTTAAATTTCCTTCTGGTCCAATAACAACATCAGAACTTACAAAAGCATCATATTGCATAATAATTTTACTATGTCCTCTTAAAGCCTCATATTCGAAATCTATGCTAAAATTAGTTGCTACACCATTATCAGTTAATAAAGTACTATTTTCAGTTATAGTATAGTTATCTGAAGCAATTTCTTCTAATAAATCAATACTTTCACCCACATAAACTTCAAGTGAAGACATATCAATACTTAATACATCAGTAATTTTATCACTTACTGTAATTGTTTTGTATTTAGAATTTACTGGATATTTTGGAATATCAACACTTAATCTATAAGTAACAGTATCTCCTATTGAAACTGTATCTAAGCTTTCATCACCATTTACAGCAACGATTGTTTTAACAATTCCTACTTCAGATGATTTTACATCAACTTCAGCTGCAGGTTTAGACATTTCCCATGTTTCAGCGTCTGCATTCCATACAGGAATAACATTAACAGCTGCAGGTTTATATACTTTTAAACCATTTTCAATTAATAGTAAATAGTTACCCATTTCTAAGTTTCCTATTTCAACAGCTTCTCCGTCTTTATTAGCGTCTACATGTCCAGACTCTTTTAAATCTAAAACACCACTTCTAATAGCTGCTGCAATAGCATCATATACTTCATCAGCAGTAGGATAAGTAGTACCATCTTCTTTTTCTTTACCTACAACATCATCTGTAAAGTTTTCAGCATCAGCATAATCTGGAAAATTTGTTTCCATCCATGAGCTCAATCCATCTACCCATTCATAAACTGGAGTAGTAGGTTCACCTTTATCAAAATCATAATTAACATTCATTAATCTATATGCAGTTATCAAAACATCTTCTGCAACATTTTTAATCTCAATAGTTCCTCTTTGATCTGCTGTAATTTCTGCACTTGCTAATGGAGCAAATAATCCAAAAGTCATGAAGAATACCATCAATAAAGAAACTAATTTATTTATTTTATTTTTCATACTCATTTCCTTCCTAAATTATTTTTTGTTTAACATTCTAAACTCTACAACATCATCCCATTCTAAGTACTAGCAATCACTATATAACATAAAATCCCCAATTGCTAATACACTCTAAAAAACAATCCGACCTACATTTATATGATAAAAAATAAATTTCTTATCATTCTTACTATTCTTATAATAAGACAACGTAGTATTAACTATAGTACTCCCGAATATTATTTTTAAAGATTTTCTAACTACCTCTCACTATTCAATATCCTCATACTATTGTAATAATCTTAACATAATTTAAACATAGTGTCAATCAATTACTCTGACACTTTTTATAATAAAAAAAGAACTATAAAAGTTCTTTTTTATTCACAAAATAAACAAGGTAAAAACTACTTTATAACTTCTCTTTCTAAAGCCTCTACATAAGAAAAAGCTTCACAAATAAAAGTTTTTTCATTATATTTATATGATTCTGGACACTCAACATTAGGCTTTCTCCCATCAACCAAATCACACTTATTCGTTTCCTTATTTAAAGTTCCATATAAACAATGATAAGCCTTATATCTATATCTAATATCTTTACATTTTCCATTATAAATAGAAGCAGTACATACTCCATTATTATAAGGATAATCTTCTTCACTAATACATTTGCCATTTTCTAAAAAATAACCTGGATCACACACTATATCATAACTAGCTTCAACAGAAATAACATTTTCACACTTCTTAGTCTCATTATTAAAATTAAATCCTTCTTGACAAGTATAAGTAGGTTCAACTGATTTAATTACTTTACATCTACTACCTTCTAAAATTCCTTCTTCACAATAAAACTCTGTTTCCCTCTTACCACAACCACAAACAAACAACATACATATAAATAAAGTAATAATTTTTTTCATTAAAACACCCTCTATCCTTATATCAGTATAGTAAGTTATAAATAAAAAATCAATATATTAAAGCAAAAAAAAACTACTAAAAGTAGTTGTCAAAACTATTCTTCAGTAGCGTCTGTTGCAACAGTTATTACTTCTTTTCCTTTGTAATAACCACACTTCATACATGCACGATGAGGTTGGATAGTTGCACCACATTTTGGACATTTAGTTAAAGTTCCAACTTCTTTTTTTAAGTGAGTACGACGCATTCTTTTTTTAGTTTTACTTGTTCTTCTAAAAGGAACTGCCATGATTTCACTCCTTCCCTTCTTTTTCAAGTAGCTCTAACAAAGGAGCTAATCTTGGATCTAACTTTTTTCTTTCTTCATCTACTAGTTCCCAACCTTCTCCTGACATTTCATATTTCTTATCAGGATTCTTACGAACACTAATTGGGACCTCTAGTACAATATTTTGCCATAAAATATCAATAATATCAAGTGTTTTTAACTTATTTTGGTCTTTTTCATCATCATTTTCACTCAAAACTTCAGATATTTCGATATTAAAAGGATAATCAATAGGTTCTAAGTCCATACTATCAAGTAAAACCATAGTCCCTTCTACCTTACAATCAAACACTATTTCATTAGTAATACTATAATAAGCCTTACCTTTTACTTTAACATTATCTAATTTTTGAATAGGTGTATTATTTATAAATTCATCACCAAACGATATAGTATCATCAATAATAATACCTTTTTCATCAACTTTAGCTAAATCTATAAACATATATATCACCTACTAGCCACATAATTATACCAACTTTTCTTGAATATTACAACTTCTTATAATAAAATTAATTATATAAAGAAGGTGCTTTAATGAACATTATTGGTATAATAGCAGAATATAATCCTTTTCATAACGGTCATATTTATCATATTGAAAAAATAAAAGAAAAATATCCTAATTCTTTAATTATATTAGTCCTAAATGGTTACTTTACAGAACGTGGTTTAATATCAGTTTTAAGTAAAGAAGACAAAACAAAAATTGCTCTTGATAACGATATTGATATTGTTCTTGAACTCCCTTTTATTTATGGGACACAATCAAGTGACATTTTTGGCTTCTATAGTGTAAAAATACTAAATGAATTAAAAGTTGACCATATAATATTTGGAAGTGAATCAAACAATATAACTTTACTTAATAAAGTTGTAGATATCCAACTTAATGATTCCTTATATGATAGTAATGTTAAAAAATATTTAAGTGAAGGAAATAATTATCCAACAGCCATGAAAAAAGCCTTAAATATTAATGAAGATATATCAAATCCAAATGACCTCCTAGGAATTTCTTATATTAAAGCAATTAAAAAAATTAATCCTAATATAATACCTGAAACCATACAAAGAACTAATGATTATCATGACATCCTATCAAATGATAAAATAATAAGCGCTTCCAACATAAGACAAAAACTTCAAAATGGAGAACAAATCAATAAATTCTTACCAGAATATACAATTCCTCATTTACATAACATAACAAACGATTCTTTATTTAACTTACTAAAATTTAAAATACTAACAGACAAAGACTTAAGCATATATCTAGATGTTGATGAAGGAATTGAATATCGTTTATTAAAATTCATAAATTTTTCTAATTCTTTTGATGAACTTATTAGTAACATAAAAACCAAAAGATATACATATAACAAACTTAATCGTATGTTACTTCACATTCTTATAGGTTTAACTAAAGAAGATAATAAAAATGTAAAATTAGACTATATTAAAATATTAGGATTCAACAATAATGGTCAACAATATCTAAAAAATATAAGAAAAAATATTATCTTACCAACAACTCCTAATAAAGAATCCCTAATTTACAAATATGAAATAAAATCAGCTTATCTTTATGAACAAGCAACACATAAATCATTAAACAATTTTGATATAAAAAATATTCCTATTAAAAAAAATTAAGAAGTATTCAATACTTCTTTTTTCATCTATAATCAATTTAACTATAATAGAAAGACTAAAAATTACTTCCATTCCATCCCCAATTTTCGTATTCACTATAACTAATATAAATACAATTTGGTAATATATCTAATTCTTCAGAAATTATATTAGTAACCTCTTTTGTCATATTATTATAAGATTCTCTATTACCCTTACCATAAATTTTAATATCTATATAAGCAACATTCTCTTTTTCACTTCCTGAAAAATACATATGACAACTATCACTGAAATCAACCATTAACCAATCTTCACTTTTATTAAGTAAACTTATTGCTGTACCTAATCTAGACTTAATTTTTACTTCCTGCTCTTTACTTATTTTTGTATTCGTTCTTGTATGAATATAAGGCATAATAACACTCTCCTAATAAAATTATAACATATTTCAACTTATTAAAATGTATTATATAAAATTATTTTGTTAAATTTACATTCTCTTCTTTTTCTCTTATATCTCTACCTTTTTTACTTACAAAATTTAATGCATTAGAAATCATAGCCATAAAAGCATATAAAATAATTAATGCCTGTATCATAACTACAGGAACTGTATTTTTATATTTTTCAATAATACTTTTTTCGTCTTCTGAATTTATTATATCAACAATTAATGAGTTTGGAATTATAACATTTTCTATATCATCATAACTTTTCATCGCAGACCAAAAAGTAAATTCTGGATCAGATAAATAATAAAAACCTATACCAAACTTTTCAATTAATACCTCAGATAAAAATGGTATTACTTTTAAATTTGTAGTGTCTAAATAATAATATTTACCATCTAATTCTAATATATTCCATCCATGATCAATTGAAGTTATTTCATAAGAATTAATATGTGCTTTCCTAATTAATGCATTAGCTAAATAAGCATAACTTGCACACACACCCTTTTTAGTTTCTAAAAAACTTGATAAAGGAAATAGATTAGATTTACTAGCAGTATTATAAACATAAGAATATTCATCCATTAGATAACAAGCAATTGCATTTATTTTTTCAGTATCATTCATTTCATCAGTTATAATTTTACTTAATATTTCATCAATCATTTCAGAAAAATAAATATCTTTATCTGTTATGTTATGACTTATATTAGCTGTATCTAAATAGTCAACCAATTCTCTTGTAACAAAAGCCGATTCTATAACATCCAAACGTTTTAAATTCGGCATATTATAAACAAAAGAAAAATCTTCAAAAGATGCACATTTATCTATACATAAATTTCTTATATTAGGACAAGTTGATGGTAAATCATCTAAATTAGTTAAATAATTACACCTATATAATCCTAAAGCAACTATTTCATCAGATAAACTTGTAACATCTTCATCACATATATTACTATCTATTAATACCAAAAAATTATTATCATCTATTTCATATTCAAATTGATTTTCTGCTAATATACTTTCATAATTATTGGAACTCTTACATCCAGTCAAACTTAAAGAAATAGTCGACATTGCAATTGCAATGCATAGTTTGCGTTTTGCAAATTTAACAACCATTACTACTCCCCCATTACTTAATTTCTAAAAAATATAATTCAAAATTTAAACTCTTAATCTCCCAACATTATGTGGAAAAGAATTCTTAGATTCAATAATTTGAGCAGGTGTTATAGTTCTTAATTCTTTAACGTCTACTTCCAAATCTTTAATAGCTTGTTTTAAAGTTTCTCTCATCAAATCACTTGAAGGATTACTACCTCCTAATATTGACATCATATAATCGCTCAGCAAATGAATATGATTTCTATGAACCAATTTAATTCTACTAGCAAAAACAACATTTCCACCAGCTAAAGTTCGGCAAATCCAGTCTTCAAGTTCACTCTTTACCATAAAACGTTGTGTTACCACTTCTGTAGAACCATTTCTCTCAACTTGATATGGTACAGTATTAACAATAATAGCATTTCTCATATAAAAATCCCCCTTTAATTGCTAACTATTTTAGCACTTTATCACACTTTTTTCAAATTTTCTATATATCTTTTCCAGTAGTTTTCTTATATTCATTTATATACTTATCATATTTTTCGCTATTCTCTTGTTTAGGAAAATTATTAAATTTTAACATTTGTTTTAAAACCTTTTTATTATCATTTTTATAATCATTTTCTAAGTGAATTCTATAAATTTCATAAGTAACAAAATCAACATATTCACCATCTTGTGTTAAAAACATCTCTTCTTTATCAAAATAATTATACCAATGTGTTAATATATAAACTAAATCCTTATCTCTATAATTTATCCTCTTATCAACTATTATTTGATATAATTCCTCTTTACTATAAGTATTTAATAAATTTTCATCCATATTATTATTCATTCTACTATAAGAAATATTTCCCACCAATAATAAACCTATTAAAACCATTACTACTATAATTATTCTCTTCATATCTTAATTCTCCTAATATAATTTTAAAATATAAAGAAATAAAATAATGTCACATTTTGTAAAAAAACTTCTACAAGTTTATTTGTAAAAGTTTTTATTTTTGACATTCTTCACAATAATAAGTACTTCTTCCACCTACTACTATTCTTTTTATAATAGTTCCACAAACTTTACATTCTTCACCTTCTCGTTTATGAACTTTTAAATTTTGTTGAAATCTACCAGTTACACCTAAACTAGAAGTATAACTTCTAATTGTTGTCCCACCACATTTAATAGCTTCTGTAATTATTTCGTTAGATGACCTAACAATATTTTCACACTCATCAATTGTTATATCTACACCCAATTTTATAGGATTAATTCCAGAAGCAAACAATACTTCATCTGCATATATATTACCTAAACCAGATATAATAGTTTGATCAAGTAATAAAGTCTTCATTGGTAATTTACTCTTTTTAAAATTATCATATAAATATTCTTTAGATAACTTAGAATCTATTGGTTCAATACCTTGTTTCCTAACACCTTCAACAGTATCTAATTTATCTTTTAAAACAAGATTCATACGTCCAAACTTTCTTGTATCATGATATCTTAAATCAGTTCCATCTTCAAAAGTAAATATTATATGTTCATGTTTTTCTATTGGATCTTTACTTGTCTTAATAAAATACTTACCTTCCATCCTTAAATGACTACATAAATAATAATCGCCTATCCCAAAAATTAACCATTTACCTTTTCTTAAAATATCACTAAATTCATGTCCTATAAGACTTTTCTTAAATTCATCTAAATCAGACTCAACAATTCTATCATATAAAACATTAACGTTTTTTATTTTTTTGTTTAGTATTCTTCTTTTTAGTGTTTGTCTTACTGTTTCCACTTCTGCTATTTCTGGCATCTTGTTTCAAACTCCTTACTTTTTCTTTTTTCTTAACTGTAACTTTTTTATCTACTAAATTAATTTTTACAACATCTGCTATCTTAAGTAAATAATCTTGTAATGTGACAATAAAAGTATTTACATCTATCATACTTATTCCATCTTTTAGCATAATATTACATTGTAAATGTCTTACTCCACCAAAGTTTTTCATTTCTAACTTATCTAATTTTTTTACTTCAACACGTTTAGTAATTTCTTCATTTACTTTTTCATCAATAGTAATCTCTTTATCTTCTAAATACTTTATACTATTAACAACTATTATTATTCCCTTATAAATAACAAATCCAGCAATTATTATAGTTCCAATTCTATCAACATATTTTAATAAATCAATCCATTTACTTACCTTACTTAAAATTAAAACAACAATCATAATACCATAGCCAATAAAATCATAAGTACTATTTATTTTCCCATAAGTAAGTAAACCTTTCTTCTTTTGATAACTTATATTAGTAAAAAAACAACTAACTATATATCTAACTATTATAGACAATAAAATAAAGAATAAAATAAATAAAGATACTTTATTCACTCCATTAACAAAGCTAATGAATATTATACCTAATCCCAAAATAATGATTAAAATTCCTAAAACTGAGCTAATAATACCTTTATACTTTTTATTTTCACCTAATTTAATTGTTACTAAAGATATTAAAATTAAAGCAACATCATAAACTCCACTAGCTATCATTGTATAAGAATGAGTTAAAATACCACCTAATACTTTAACTAATAAAACAACTAAATCAGCTACTATAAAAGCTCTTACTTCTTTCATATAAAACCCTCCTATTTTGCCTCATACCAATCTGTACCATAATCACTACTTACTTTAAATGGTACATCTAATTTAACACAAGTTTCCATATTTCTTTTAACAATTTCTTCTAATATATCTTTTTCTTCATTTATAACATCAAAAATTAATTCATCATGAACTTGCATTAACATTTTACTTTTTAAATTCTTATTCTTCATTTCATCAAATATTTTTACCATAGCTATTTTCATTATATCAGCAGATGTTCCTTGAATTGGTGTATTAAGAGCAATTCTTTCTCCACTTTGTCTAACCATAAAATTCTTATTTTGTAATTCTTCAATTACTCTTTTCCTATTAAACAAAGTTCTGACATATCCATCTCTATAAGCCTCCATAACTATATTATCCATATAATTCTTAACTCCAGGATATAATTCATAATATTTATTTATAAATTCTCTAGCTTCTTTAGCACTTATTTCTAAGTTTTCTCCTAAACCAAATCCACTAATTCCGTAAACTATCCCAAATATAACGGCTTTAGCAGTTTTACGCTGTAACTTAGTTACTTCTTCCATTGGAACATTATATATATCACTAGCAACTCTAGTATGAATATCTTCATCATTAATAAATGCCTGCTGTAATTCTTTAGAACCACTAACATGTGCCAAAACTCTTAATTCCATTTGTGAATAATCAGCACTTAAAAATAAATCATTTACTGGTAAAAATGCTTTTCTTATTTTTCTACCTTCTTCATCTCTAGCTGGAATATTTTGCAAATTAGGTTCAACAGAAGATAATCTTCCTGTTCTAGTTAAATTTTGCTTATAAATAGTATGTATCTTACCATCTTCTCTAATATAATTAGCTAATCCTTCTAAATAAGTACTCTTTATTTTAGAAAGCCCTCTATATTCTAAAATTTTATTAATAATTGGATGATAATCTACCAATTTATTTAAAATACTAACATCTGTCTTATATCCTGTTTTTGTTTTTTTAGCGAATGGTAATTCTAACTTTTCAAACAATATTACACCTAGTTGCTTAGGACTACTAATATTAAATTCTTCTCCTGCTAATTCGTAAACCTCTTTTTCTATAATAGAAATTCTTTCACTCATTTCAGCTTCCATATCTTTAAGTATTGATGCTTCTACTTTAACACCATCAAACTCCATACTAGCTAAAACTGTAACCAACGGCATTTCTATAGTATTAAACAATTCTAACATATCTTCTATTTCTAAAGAACTTAAATACTCATCCTTTTTATCATAAATAAATCTAGCTTTCAAAACAATATCTTTTTTATCAAAGCCATTTTTTAAACTTTGTGAATAAAAAGTTATTTCACAACCATTATTATTCATAAGATAAGCAATATCATCTTTTATATTTATATTAAGTAAATAAGCTGCTATCATTGCATCAAACTTAGCTTCTAAATCTAAACCTTCACGTTTCAATAAACAATAATTTTTCTTATAATCAAAAGTATATATTTCTCTAGTTTGTAATACTGGCAAAACTTCTTCTATCATCGTATTACTAATAAAATAATTATTTTTACTATCACAAACTGCCATACCAACTATATTAGCATCATGATAATTTTCAGCATCACATTCAATATATAAACTTATCTTATCATCCAAGCCATCCAAATCTCTAACACTACTAACATTCTTAAATTTTGTATCATTTTCTACTGGCTTGCTCATTTCAACATTCTTTTTTATAAATGAATAAAATTCTAAATCTTCATAAATTTTATTTAATGCTATCAAATCTGCACCATTATATTTTACATTTTCTAAAGTAGTATCTATCGGAACATCTCTATAAATAGTAGCAATCTCTTTACTTATAAAAGCACTATCTTTATCTGCAATTAACTTCTCTTGCATCTTTCCCTTAATTTCATCTATATGTTCATAAATATCTTCAATAGTATCATAAGTTTTAAGTAAATTTATTGCCGTTTTATCTCCAATCCCTTTAACTCCAGGTATGTTATCTGAAGAATCTCCTGCTAAAGCTTTATAATCAATCATTCTAATTGGTTCAAATCCCCAATCTTCTTTAAATGATTTTGGATTATATCTAATATAATCTTTTTGTTTTAACAGCTTAACATCTACAACATCACTAATAAGTTGTAGTAAATCTTTATCTGAACTTATTATAGTTGCATCATACTCTGGATCAAGTTCGCAAGCTTTAGCAAATGTTCCAATAATATCATCAGCTTCATATGGTTCAAGTTCAAAATATCTAATTCCCATTGCTGTAAGTATATCACGAGCAATCGGCATTTGTGCCTTTAGTTCATCAGGTGTTGCTGCTCTACCATCTTTATATGTTTCATATTTTTGTTTTCTAAAATTTTTACCAACATCAAAGGCAACCATTACATACTCAGGTTTCTCTTCAGCTATTATTTTATTCATCATTCCAACAAAACCATATAAAGCATTAGTTGGAAATCCTTTACTATTTTTCATTACATTACCAGTATATGCTGTTGCATAGTAACTTCTAAACATCAAGTTATTACCATCTACAAGTATTACTTTTTTCATATCATTCACCTACTTACTAGATATTATATCAAAAAACATACTAAATTCCTTATAAAAATCATTTTTTTACCTAAAAAATACCAATTCAATAATATGAATTGGTATTTACTAAAATATACTTTGAATTAATAAATTACATTATATATTTTCTAAACTTTATTTATCATTTAAAACAGGTTCACTACTTACCCAATAGTAAGTTCCTGCACTATTTTTTCTAAAAATACTTTTATACATTCTTCCATACTTTCGATATAAATCCTCATCAAATTTAAAATCATAATCATCTAATTGAGCCAGAGTTTCAGATTCAATACTTGGTGCTATATTATATTTACCTGTATCATAATCTTTTTCTATCCAATAAGCCTT
Source organism: uncultured Bacilli bacterium (assembly GCA_910584655.1). GTDB lineage: Bacteria > Bacillota_I > Bacilli_A > RF39 > UBA660 > Coprovivens. The sequence goes on along the minus strand of CAJUBJ010000001.1, from coordinate 75,632 downwards.
CTGATAAACTACTAAATTATTATCATTAAATTCATAATGATCAAGCTCAGTTAAATACTCATCATTACCAGTTCCACCACCAGCAACTTCATGACAAAAATATTCATCATTTCTAAAAGAACACTCATCAACAAAACTTAAAAGATAATCTCCATCAACTAAAGTATCTTCTTCAAACATTAAATTAGCCATTTCATGTATCTTTTCTTTTGTTATTTTATAATAAAATTTAGTTGTATAATCAGCCAAAGGACCACTATACTCACTTTCATCTATTTCCATCCAGTTTTTTATATCTCCCCAATCATAAACAACATCCAAACTAACTTCATGTTTAAAACGATAATATTTAACATCATCATAACCATTTCTTAACAATTCACGATAAACCATTGCAAATTTCAAAATATTATCAACATTAGTATAATCAACTTTATTATTAGCAAACATATAATTATATTTATCTTTTTCTTTTGATTGCTGAAATATAGTTCTATCATAAGAGATTATTTGTTCTTCTATTAAACGTAAAATTAACTGTTCTTGTTTTTCTTTTTCGTCATCAATCCTTTCATTTATTTTTTCTGATCCACTTTTTTCTTCAAAATTATTAGTTTTATGCTTCAAAAAAAAGCCAATTCCTAAAATTCCAATTAATATTAACAAAATAAATATTACTAAATACCTTTTTTTCAAATAAATCCACTTCTTTCATTAATAATAGTATAAAAATCTAATTACATATAAATTATTTGCCAATTTCTAAAATCATCATTAAAACTAACCATTTCTTTTTTTTCTATGTCAAAAATTAACTTTTCTTCATTTTCCATACTATATTCTTTAAATTCGTATTCTAAAATTCCAATTTTATCTTCATAGTAAGAGATATATTCTAACATCATTACATGATTATTCTTAGTTTCATAAGCTACTTCGCCATCTATTAACAAACTTTTACAATTTTCTGATAAACTAATCTTTTTATTATTTTTTATAAAGTATTGTTCATTATAATTATAAGTTTCTTTTTTTGCATCAATAGCTAATAAAGCATCTTCATATTCTTTTTCACTTATAATTTCAATATTTTCTCCATTAAAATCCATCATACAATACTTCATACTATCATCATCTGCATAATTATAAAAATAAACTTTATCTTTATAAACAAATAAATAAAAAGCTTTTTCACTATTAAAAACCATAAGCTCCCCTGTTTCCAAGTCATACCTATAAATTCCAGAAGCTCCCATTGATGTAAAAATATAATCATCATTTAAATCGAAATAATATCCTACATTTTCAGAATAATTATCTTTTTTAGAAATTGAAATTAATTCTCTTTGTTCATAAACATCATCATTTAAATCAATATACATTAATTTTGTATTACCATTTTCAAAAACTTTATAATATATCCTGTTATGTTTAATACTAAAACCACTAGCTTTTCCTACTGGAAATATTTGTCTATCTAAACCTCTTTTATGAGCTTCCATAATAACATAATTATTTTCCCCTTTTTCAAATAATACAAAAGCATAAACATCTTCATCTAATTTTTTATGTTCTCTTTCTTCTAATTTTTCTGATTCTCTTTTCTCCTCATCTACATCATTATTTTTATATCTCCAAAATATTGCTATTCCTCCAATAACAACTAAAATTAATAATCCAATCAATACTAAATATCTTTTTTTCATACACATCACACACCACTAAAAATTATTATTACACTATAAATATAAATAAGATACTATTTTATACATTCTAAAATAAATCTATCAAATATGCACTTAAATTGAGGTAAAATCTCAGGATGAAATTGAACACCTATTATAAATTTATCATTATTAGTATATTCTATTCCTTCAATTAAACCATCTTCTGATTCAATACTTGCTCTAAATTTAGAACCAACTTCTGTAATTGTATTTTTATGTACACTATTAACCACTATTTCTTCTTGCTTTAGTATTTCAAACAACTTAGTATCTTTTTTTACAATATTTTTATGGGCTAAAGAATCATTATTATCTCTAAGTAATTCTATCGGCCAATGATTAATTCCATTATCTATTTGCTTAATAATTCTTTTATTTTCATTTTCCATATTAACAGAATACATTGCTATTGTTTGCATTCCAAGACAAATGCCTAATATTGGTTTATTATTCTTAAAAAAGTAATCCAATAATTCAAAGTTTACAGGTCTAACTCTACTTCCTCCAGGAAGCAATAAACCATCACAAATATCCAAAGAATCGTCAATTATTTTTTCATCCACTAAAGGAATAAAATAAGGTATTCCTCCACATTCAACAATTTTTTTTACATAATTATTTCCATATCTATAAGTATCCTGAAAAGTATCATTAGTCATCATATAATTACTTGTTGCTAGTATGCCTATAACAGGTTTACCCTTTATCATATTTTCATCTCACAATCTATTATATTTAATTATACTACATTTTAATTTAATTTATATAAAGATACAACTTAAAATTATAGATTATTTTTGAATAATATGCTATTATTTATAATAGGAAAGAGGTAAAGAATAAATGAAAAATTTAGATGTTAAAAAGCTTCTTGTTTTGATCGCTATTATTGCTATTATTGTTATATTAGTTATTTTTGGATCTAAACTTGTTGGAAAAGAAAGTAAACCTACTGAAGAAGAAAGTAAAGAAGTAGAAACTTTAGTTACAAAATATTTTGCAAATGTAACTTTTGGATACTCAACTTCTTACAAAGGAATTGATGTATTATTTTCAAAAGATAAAACAACTTATGATGATATTGATAAAAAAGCAATCCTAAATCTTGCAATCAGATATACTACAGAAAATGAAATCGATGTAAGTGTTTCATCAGAAATAATAAAATTAATTAATAATTCAGGAAAATATGGTGATGTAAGTAACTATGCCGCATATAAAGGTGAAGGATTAAGAAAAGCTATTAAAGAACTATATGGTGTTGATTTTAAAGATGGTTCTGAAATAAGTGACTATGGATTCTTATATGATTTTATCTATGTATATGATTATGATATCTACTTTATGAAAAGAAATCAAACTACTGATATCTATGATTCAAATAAAGGTATAGATTATACTATAGTAAACACATCAAAAAAAGATGATAAAGTATCTATTACACTTGCTATTGCTTATATTTACAGAAATGGTAATGAAAGAAAATATGCAAAAGATATTAATGGTGAAAACATCATAGCCGAAGGCTTAACAGAATTTCCAAAAGATAAAGCTAAAGAATTTGATAATTTTAAATTTACTTTAACAAAAAATAATGATGGAAAATATATTTTTGAAAGTGTAGAAAAAGTTAATTAATTTTAACTTTTTTTTTGGCAAAAAAAGTAATCAATTAAAATAAACTTAATTGATTACTTTCTGACATATTATCTAAACATCCTAATGATTTCAATTTTTCCATTGCACTAGTGTTTACTTTACCTCTATTTCTTAAATCTTCCATTGATATAAATGGTCCTCCTTGACGAGCCTTAACGATTGCCTCAGCAACGTTATCACCCAAGCCATCTAAAGCTCTAAAAGGAATAATTAGCCCCTTCTCATCATCTGTAATAATAAATTTCTTACCATCACTCTTATCAACATCAATATTTTTAAAATAGAATCCTCTTTCACACATTTCCAAACATAAACATAATGTATCTCTTGTATCTACTTCTTTATTACTTGCAGAATTTCCTTTAGCATCTATTTCATCTATTTTTGCTCTTAAAGCATCTGCTCCTTTAATCATTGATTCAATATCAAATTGATCTCGACGAATTGACAAATAAGCACAATAATAAAGAATTGGATAATGAACTTTAAACCATGCGATACGGAAAGCACTAGTTACATAAGCCGTAGCATGTGCTTTAGGGAACATGTATTTAATCTTTCGACAAGACTCGATATACCACTCAGGAATATTAGCTTCTTTCATTGCTTCTGCATGACCAGCCCAAGTCGCTGGATCTTTAGATGGTTTACCTTTACGAACAAATTCCATTATTTTAAATGCTTTAGCTGGTTTCATTCCCCATTGAATTAAATTAACCATTATATCATCACGACATCCAATAACATTCTTAAATGGAACTTGAATTGTGCCTGTTTCATCTGGTGTACACAAATCTCTTGCATTTCCTAACCAAACATCTGTACCATGTGATAAACCTGAAATTTTTATAAGTTCGGCGAATGTTGTTGGTTTAGTTTCTTCAAGCATTCCAAGCAAAAATGATGTACCAAATTCTGGAACTCCTAAAGTACCTGTTGGACAATATTTTCTTCCTTCTTTGTCAGTTGAACCACGCAGTTTATATCTATCTACACCAAGTATTTCTGGACCAGTAAATATTTTCATTGTATCCAAATCACCTAAATCAATCTTAGTTACATCAAAATATTCTCCATGTGTAATATATTTAGAAGCAAGTTCTTGCAACATACGTAAAACTGTCGGATCATCGTGTCCTAATATATCTAACTTAAGCAAGTCAGCGTCAATAGCATGATAATCAAAATGGGTTGTTCTCCATGCACTTGTTGGATCATCAGCAGGATATTGAAAAGGAGTAAAGTCCCAAATATCTTTATATCCAGGTACAACAACTATTCCTCCCGGATGCTGGCCAGTTGTTCTTTTAACTCCTGTACATCCAACAGAAATACGTTCTATTTCTGGAATTCTGATTCCAGACTTTATTACACCTTTTTTCTTTAATTCATCTTTACCTATAATAGGTAATCCATAACTCTGTGCTTCTATTTTTAAAACATCATATAATCTTTCTTCATAAAAACCTTGTACATAACCATATGCAGTTTTATCAGCAACAGTACCAATAGTTCCAGCACGATATACATTATCTGTACCAAACAACACTTTAGTATATTCATGCGCTGATGCTTGGTTGTCTCCCGAAAAGTTAAGGTCAATATCTGGAACTTTCTCCCCAGCAAATCCTAAGAAAGTTGCAAAAGGCATATCATTACCTTCATGAATCATTGATTCTCCACATTTAGGACATTCTTTTGCTGGTAAATCAAATCCAGAAGGATAATTTTCAGCATAACTAACCCCATTTTCATCATTAAATTCACTATGACAACATTTAGGACAATAGTAGTGAGCTGGCAATCCATTACATTCCGTAATCCCCATCATACTTGCAACAAAAGATGAACCAACAGAACCACGAGATCCAACTAAATAACCATCATCATTAGAATGCTTAACTAACTTCTGAGCAATAAGATAAATAACATCAAATCCTCCACCAATAATTCCAGTTAATTGAGCCTTTGCAGTTTCTTCTGCCTCTTCATCACTCATCTCAGTTTCTGATAATCGTTTAACCTGATCTTTCTTTAATGCAACTACTCCATCATATCCACTCATAATTACTTCATGAACAGTTGGAATAAATATCTTATCTTTTTCCTCTTCACTCATCTCAGGATAATCAATATCAAGCTTCTCTCTAATCAAATCAGTTATTTTATCACCATAGAATTCTTGTGCTATACGTTCTTCTATATTTGGAGGAAGCGGATCTCCATACATACTATGAGCCTTATTAAATACTAAATCACGACAAGTTTCTTGTGAATGCTCAATAATTGGAGAATATGGCTTATCTGGATATACTACTACTTCTATTTCTTCTAACATATCAATAATCTTATTAGGATTAGTAATAACAATCTCTTTTATTAATTCAGGATCTTTTAAGAAAGAAAATTCATCTATCATTTCTCTAGTCGTTCTAAAAAATTGATTAGGAATATGACCTGATGTAGCAGTTTCTGAATCGTTATAATTACCAACTAATTCATAAACACCTTCATTTTCTTTAACAATCCCTGCAACAGTAAGTTTTCTTAATACTGAAGATACAGCCTTTAATTTTTCACCTTCACCATCTTTGCCTTTAAATAAATCTTCTTTAGCATCTTTTTTATTAGGTGCATATATAGAAGCTATATTTAAAGCTGTAATAGGAATTCTCTTAATTTTAGTTAAAACATAAATATACTTTAATACCTTTTGTTCAATAGTATCAAGAACAACTCCTTGTGAAGCACATTTGTCGATTACATTCTTAACATTATCCGCATTAGTATTACGTTTACTACTACCATTTAAATAACGAGCTAACGGATGTCTCCCTTTTCCAGGAACATTTTGATTAACAATTATTTCACGATATAAACGATCTTCTCGATTAATATTATGAACATCTCCAGTTGCTACAATAAGTTTACCTAACTTTTTAGCACATCTAATTATCTTCTCTAAACAATAATGTAAATGATCAATATTATTGATATCATGACCACGTAATAAATGAGAATAATTTTCTGGTGGCTGAACTTCTATATAATCATAAAATTTCATTGCTTCCATCAAATCTTCTTCACATCTAGTCTCAGCTAAATAAAATATTTCTCCATTTAAACAAGCACTACCAACAAGCAAGCCCTCTCTATTTTCTTCAATCAACTTTCTAGGTAACCTTGCATTCCTTTGAATAAAATTTGTATTAGCAAAACTTACTATTCTAAATAAATTCTTTAAACCTACTTTATTCTTAGCTATAAATGTAATATGTTTACTATTATCATACATATTTGCTATATGTTCAGTATAAGTTTTCCCTGGAATATTTTCATACATCTGTAAATAATTTTCATGACACCAAGGAAACTTCCAACGATATTCCATATTACCAAACTTTTCAAAAGGATATCCATGACTTTCTGGTATTTCTTCATCTTCTATTGGCTTAACTATATAATTTCTTAAAGTACTTAAATCTCCAATATGATCTAACAACTTTGGATTATTTCTAAAACTAGTCTCCTCAAGTAATCCTAAATTATTTAAATCACTAATTTTTTCAATTCCTTTAATTTGACTTAACATTTTATTAAATATATAACCTGTATTTTCTGAGTCGACATCAGCTCCATGGTGCTGTCCTACATAAACAACAACAGTAATTACTTTTTCTCCAAAATCATCAGTAAATTTAATTTCTATATCATTTTCAGCAGGATGTAATTTAATTAATGGTTCAAAATCAATTAATTCTACACCATCTTTAACTTTTACTTCGACATGAACTTCTTCTGTTTTAGAAGCTTTATGTAACGTTGCTAAATGATATACATTCCTATATTTTTTCACTCTTTCTTCTGTACTAATATCAACATCATAATATTCTTGTTTTTCAATATTTAATACTTCTTCACCATCTACTAATATGCTAGTAAAAACCTCTCCAACTTCAGGATCTATTACTGCTCCAGCAATTCCAGATTCAGATACTTCATCCTCATCTTCGTCAGCTTCACCAGTATCTATTCCATAAAACTTACCTAAAGCTGCCAAACTATGTCTTTTTAAATCTCTATTTATTACTCTCGACAACATTAATGTATCTATAATAGGATTTTCTACCTTACCTAAATCATACTTATAATAAGCCATATCAAGCATATTTTTATCAAATCTAGCATTATGAGCAACTAATGGTAAATTACCAATCCACTCCTTAAATCTTTTAACAACATTTTCTTCGTTATCAGCATCTTTAACATCATCATCAGAAATGTCTGTAACACGAGTAATCTGTTCATCAATATGGTGTCCAGGATTAATTAACTCATCAAAACGATCTACTACTTCACCATTATGAATTTTAACTCCACCGATTTCAATCATTGAATCTCCAAGTCCTGGATTAAAACCTGTTGTTTCTGTATCGAATATAACAAAAGTATTACCTTCAATCAGTTCATCATTAGGATTAAAGCAAACATTTAAGTAAGACTCACACATTTCTATTTCTGTTCCATAACCAGCTTTAAAGAATTGAAGATTTTTCTTTTCCTCTTCCGCTTGAAGAATCATTTTCTCCATTTCAGCAATTCCTTCTGCATTACCAGTTTCTTTAATCTCTTCTAAACTCTTCTTTAAGTCATCTATCTTAGCCTGAGCTTTTTTCTTTAAACCTTTATTATATGAAGTTACCTCACCAAATACATGAGGGAATGACTGACAGCAATCATGATCTGTTATAGCAATTCCTCTGTGTCCCCATTCCATTGCTTGTTTAACTAATTTAACTTCATCACAAACTCCGTCCATTTGACTCATCATTGTATGAGAATGAAGTTCAACTCTTTTTTCATTTTCATTATCTAATCTTTCGAATGTTGGTGTATTTTCTAAAGCCTCATAACTTCTAAAATTAAATACTAAATCATCAGCAAAATTATCATATCTAACTTGTCCTTTAAAACTCCACCAAGTTCCATTTTTTAATTCTTTACTTTTAGCTATAAAATCTTCTTCATCCTTAGCAAAACACTTTGCTAAAATACTTGATGTATTATCACTTATCTTCAAAGTAATTAAAAATAAATCTCTTCCATCTTTAGTTTTCAATTGATTAAATTCTGCTCCAAATATATAAGCTTCTAAATGAACATTATTCTCTTCTCTATCAATACTTTCTATAGTAACTAAGCCTTCACGTGAATATTCAATTTTTTTCTTAGGAGTCCATCCTCCTTTGCCATAACTATTTCCACTATTATTAATTTCTGATTCAGGAGCATAATCCACTTCAATCTTTCTGTTACGCATCTCCTCAATTTCTTCTTGAATCTTGCGTTCATTTTCTTTATTAATCGCTGTTGTTATCTCCATCTCGTAAAAACCTAATTCAACTAATTCATCTCCAAGACCTCTTATTTCTTTTTGAATCATATCATATTCTTCGCTTTTACTATCTAATTCTATAATAATAAAATCATCATCAATTGAAATATTCTTATTTTCTAATGAAACTAAAGATGGTCTTTTAGTAATTAAATCTCCAAGTAAAACTTTAAAAGCTTCCAAAATGTCATCATCATCCATATCATTGTAAATATAATTTATATGACACTTACTCTTACCATTAATACCTTTTTTTGCACATTTATTTAAAGCTAAAGTAGCAACAGGATTTATTGGTCTATCATTTTCTATAAAGACCTCAAAGACTTCTTCCTTTTTTTTCAAAACTACTCTTGAGATATTGGCATTATTAAAATACCCTTCAGTATCTTCATAACCAACACTATTTAAAAATTTAAGTAAATTCTCCTGCATACCACTTTACCCTCCTATAACTTTTCTATACTAGAAACTACAATTTGATATTTATCTATTCTCCTTGTAACTTGACCTCTTATTCTAACTAAATCATCCTTTTTTAATTCTGTAAGATATTTATTATTTTTAGGAAATATTATAAAATCACACGAATCAGTTTCATCACTACCAGAAATAAAGCCCATATCTTCAGCTTTTTTGGTTTTAATTTTCCTAATGCTATTTATTATAACAACAGAATTGACATATTTATCAAAAAAATTCTTAATATCCTTAATTTTCATAATACCATCTTGATACTTTGATGACGGATGATTAGTAACAAAATATCCAAATGTATTAAGTTCTCTACTCATTAAATCTGAATCATTATATTCCTCTGCTTTATCATAATTTGGTTTCATAACTAAAGATTCATCTAAATCACTACATAACATAGCGTAATCTAAAGCACTATCTATCGTATTCATTAATGTTTTATGATTCACATTAAAATCTCTAAAACAATCTGCATCTATTAAAGATTCTAAAGTTTTTTTATTAACACTCTTACCATATGTTCGAGCAACAAAATTAAAAAAATCAATAAATCTCCCATGTTCTTCTCTTTCACTAATAATATCACTTACAGCAGCTCCACCTACATTATGAATTGCATTAAGTGGAAGTAACAAGGCATTATCTTTTATTACGTAATAATCCATACTAACATTAATACTTGGCTTAAATACAAAAATATTCTTCTTCTTTGCTTCATCTAGATATTCTTTTGTTTTTATATCACTACCAATACTCATATTAAGTAAATTAGCAATAAAATAAACTGGATAATGTGCCTTTAACCATGCCATCTGATAACCAATTAAAGCATAAGCAACCGAATGTGCTTTATTAAAACCATAATTAGCAAATTTTATAATCAAGTCATATACTTCTTCAGCTTTTTCTTTTGTATAGCTATTATTTTGTGCACGACTGACAAATACTTCCCTCTCATGTTCCATTACATCTAACTTTTTCTTGCTCATTGCTCTTCTTATATTATCAGCCTCAGCAAAACTATAATTTCCCATTTTAACCAATACTTGCATAATCTGTTCTTGATATATCATAATTCCATATGTATCTTTAAGTATTTCTTCTAAAGAAGGATCAGGATAAATAACCTTCTCTTTCCCCTCTTTTCTTTTTACAAAAGTATCTATATTCCCCATTGGACCTGGTCTAAACAAAGCAATTATTGCTACTAAATCACTAAAATTATCTGGTTTAACTTTCGCAATAAAATTTTTCATCCCAGAACTTTCATATTGAAAAACTCCCTCTGTATCAACTTTCTTAAAGATATCCATTGTTTCTTTATCATCTAAAGGTATTTCTGCTAGATTAATCTTATTTCCTGTTTCTTCCTCAATCAATTTCAAAACATTTTGGATAATTGTTAAATTCCTTAAAGCTAAGAAATCCATTTTTAATAATCCTAAATCTTCTAAGTACTCCATCGTTACACCAGTAAGTAATTCTCCACCATTATAACAAATTGGAATTACATTATCTAATTGCTCTGATGATATAACTACACCAGCAGCATGTGTACTAATATGCCTTTTTAAACCTTCCAATTTAAAACTAATCTTATAAAGTTTCTGTAAATCACTATTTGTTTCAACATATTCTTTAACATATTTATTCTCCAAATTTTCTTTTAAAGACAATTTAGGGTCTAATAAATTACTTAATTTATCAATTAAAGATGTTTGAATGTCTAAACACTTACCAACATCTCTTATTACCTGTCTTGCACCTAAAGTCCCAAAAGTCATTATATTAGCCACATTTTTACGACCATATCTATCCTTAACATAATTAATAACTTGATCTCTCTTAGTATATTCAAAATCTATATCTATATCTGGCATTGTAATACGTTCTGGATTTAAAAATCTTTCAAATAACAAATCATATTCTAATGGATCAATATTAGTAATACCTATAGAATAACTAACTAATGAACCCGCAGCACTACCTCTTCCTGCACCTACTAATATATTATGAGTCTTAGCAAACTTTACATAATCATAAACAATTAAAAAATAATCTACAAACCCCATCTTATTAATAACATCTAATTCCATCATTAATCTATCAACATATTCTTTTGTTACATTGCCATTAAGTCTCTTATTTAATCCCATCTTACATAAAGAACATAAATATCCATAAGAATCTTTAATTGTCTCATCATAATGTGGAATATATTTTTTATTATTATCAATATGTAAATCTATTAAATTAGAAAAATCTTCTACTGTCTTAGCATCATCTAAACTTACATCTTTATCTAAATAAGCATCAGTATAATTTTCTAAATCAACACTTTCACCTGTATCAATTTCGTTTAAAATTCCCAAATATTTAACATCCTTAAAAGAAAATGTTCTAACAATATTAATATAAACTATTTTATTACTTATTAATATAGCATTTTTCTTTTCAAATTCATCACCATAACCAATAAATAATTCTTCATATATTTTTCTTATTTCATCATAAATATCTTTATTTTTATAAGGCAATACACAAAGTATATTTTTCTTATAACTTTTTAAGTCGACATAATTTAATTCTCTTTCTTGAATAATTGTATTAATTTTAAGCAAATTTTGAAATCCTTCATAATCCTTTGCATATAAATAAATACTCCCTGTACCTAATTTAACATCTAACCCTATAATAGGTTTTATATTATTCTTAATACAGCTATTATAAAAACATATACTACCAAATAAATTATCATCAAGAATTCCAGCAGCAGTAATGCTTTTACTCGTTAAATAAGTCATTAAATCATTTATTTTAATTAAACTCTTTAACAACGAATAGTCTGATTTAATACCAATCGGTATATACATAAACATTACCACCTTTCTTTTCAATTATTATATCAAAAATACTCCTTATTTAAAACGAATAATTGTATGATTTATAAATTATTTTCCACAAAAAAACACTATAATATTATAGTGTTATTACATACCCGAAATATAATTTATTTTTTTAAAGACAAATCTCGGTCTACATTTTCTTTTTTACACAAAATTGTTTTTAAAACTCTTGTTAATTTTACTCTTTCCATATCTTTTTCTAAATCATTTTCTGAAAAAAACTCATTAACAATCTCTTTTGCTTCAAATTCGTCAACTAAAAACTCTACACCAAATATTGCACTCAAGAAATTTTCTTGAATACTTCTACTTTTACTTGCCAATTTTGAATTAAGAATTATATTTGTAATTGTATTAATATCAAATGCATACTTTTCTGGATTCAAATAATATTGTTGCTTTCTCACATTATATAAAATTCTTAAAAATTTATCACTTCTGATTTCTTCATTAATTAGCTGTAAAATAATATATGCCTTTTCAATTAAACTTTCTTTAAGAACACTACCACCATCAATACTAATTGTGTCTTGATTAGAAAAATTTAACATTTCATTTAAATAAGTCAAATTCATCTTAGTAAATAAGTCAAATAAATTAATTTCTTCTTCATCAAATAATTCATCTATATAATCAATCACATTATCATCAAAAAAACTATAATATGCATTATCAAATTTTCCATTATCTAACTTTGTTATTTGTCTATAACTTTTTGCAAAATATAAATATTTTTCTAAAAAAGTACTACTATTATTTTTTCTGCAATCAAATGTTGGATCAAAAAAATACATTCCACTAATATCATATTTTTCATCTTCTACATAAACAAGACTCCTCATATGGCCTCTTTTGCCTTTCGATGGCATTAATACAAAATTCTTAGTATTATATCCCAAATAATTTAATATTTCGTTAAATAAAACTGAAAAACCGACACATACTATCTTATCTCCAAGTAAAACAGAAGTTAAATCCCTAGAGACTGTATATTCCTCATCAACACTCTCAGCAACATATTCTCTATCTCTAACCAAATCATATACATACATTATTTCTTCCATCGGACTTAATCCAAGACTTCTTACACTATGAGCAATATTTTCTATTATTTCTACTGTTTTAGTATATTCTTCTAAAGTTACAGAGGCTTCATTTCCATCAACAAAGAATTTTACACAAGGCAAATCCTCAAAGAATTTTGTTACCTCCAATACACTTTCTTTTTTCAAAGGAAGAGTATTATTATAAAACACTCTTTTAGAGGTTAAATTATTCTCTAATATATATTTTCTAACTAGAGGAAAATCTCCTAGAATATTAACTTCATCAAATGTTTTTAAAAAATCCTTTACTTCATGAGAACTTGTATGGAGAAAATCAATATAATCTTTATGTTTTTCATCACTTCCAAAAAAATATTCATACATTTCAATCATATCATTAAATAACCCTTCGTCATTTATAATATTTTCAAGTTTTGTCATATCACTAACGTAAATTGTAATAAGATATTCATCATCATTAATCCATGGAGAAAAATCAATTCTATTATCTTCTTCATTTAAAATTATTCTTAAATTTCCTTTCATATAAGTTCCCCCTAAATTGTTTGGTATTATAACACAGAGCTTAATTCATAACAAATTTTACTACGGCTATTCGCCCTAAATTCAATAAATAATTGACTTTATTCTTCAATTATGATAAAGTTGGTTATGAAATGATTTTTAAGGAGGCGTAACTATGGCAAAAAAAGTAAGTACAAAAAAACCTTTAAGTGGAAATAGAAGAAGTCATGCTTTAAATGCAACTAAACATGCTCAAAAGCCAAACTTCCAAAAAGTAACTATCAATGGTACAAAAGTTGTTCTAACTGCTAGAGAAGCAAGAACAATGAAAAAAGAAGAAGAAGCTGCATAATTCGCACTCATGGTTTTAAGAAGATCGTTCCAATTGGAACTTTTTTTTTTGCAAAAAAAATTAATTACTCTTTTACAGTAATTAATCCTTTTTCCACTTCTTCTAATGCACGTCCAAGCTCTTTTTTATTAACATATTCATTTTGCTTCATTTGATAATGTTTATTTTCTAACATTTGTTTACTTCTTCTTGAAGCAATATGCACAAGCTTGTACTTAGAATCAACAATATTCAATAACTTGTCTATTGATGGATATATCACTTTAATCACACCCTTACATTAATATCATACATAACTTTTACATTTTTATATAGTCTTTTGTTAAGTTTTGACAATCATTTTACAAAAAAAGAAGATTAATCCTCTTCTATAACTTTTGCTGTAATAGTATTATCAGCTTCATATGTAAGTTTAATTTTCAATCCATTTAATGTTGCTTTACTATTTCTTGGATCTATCACATTTCCTTCTTTGTCGTCAGCAACATAATATCCTGCTGTCACTAAATCATTAAGCGTAATAACCAAATTTCCCTCATTTTTTACACTATTAATTATTTCTCTTTCACCATATAACTTTGCTTCTTTTTCAATTATATGTTCTATTTCCTCATAATATATAATACTTCTATCTTGATAAGCATAAGACGTAGCAGATAATATCCCTATTGTAAATACACCTAAAACAACTATCACAACCAACATTTCTAATGCTGTATATCCATTCTTTTTCATATACTTCACCTTAAACAATTATAACATAAATAAAAAAATTAAAAAAGGTCATAAGACCTTTTTAAAATCCACATCCATTATCATAAACATTGCTTACTTCATCTTCCATAGTGCAAGTATACATTGGTTGATAAGTGTGTCTATAAATATGATGGTTAATTATTCTTGTATTTATAGGAATAATATGAGGTACTTCATAACACATTTGTCTATGACATACACGTTCTTGTGGACATTCCATTACTGGTGGACATGTACAACCTTGATTCATACAATTTTCTGATCCCATCATCATTCCAGAATTCATATTCATATTCGTTGCCATATTATTATTCATATTTTCATTTTCATAACATCTATTTAAAAACATAAAAAACAATCCTTTCTAATTTATAATATGAAACAATTAATTTTATGTTTAGGTTTTTTACCCATATCTAAATAATATAAGATTAACGAAAAAGAAAAAGACATCAATTATGATGTCTAAAATTCTAAATCACATTCTTTTAATACAAATTTATAAACTTCATTATTTCCAAGAATCATAAATACACATTTTTGATTTTTGACAATTTCAAAATATAGTATTGGTTTTTCAAGCAATCTTTGTGCATCCATTAATTCAGAAAAACTATAACAATCTATTATTTTATATCCTTCTACACTTGGTAACTTTTTACAATTTACAATCACTCTATCATAATCTCTTAGTAAACCATCTCTTAAAGATGAATATTTACTTTTCTTTGGTGTTGATTTAAAAATAAAACCTAATGATAATAAAAAGAATAAAGTATCTACTATTAATAAACTAACTCCCAAATAAAGGATAGTTGGTTTAATTAACTTAGGATTAGTATGTTCAACATAAGTATCTTTATTATCAATACCATTAACTAAATCTACACTAACTTGTGAAGACATCAAAGGTATTGAAACTTCCAACACTTGCTCTTTTCCCTTATTTTCTTCAAATTGAGCATATTTTACATTAGTATCTATATACATTTTTATATATAAATTTCCATATAAATCAATTCCATACTGATTTCTTACTTCTTTAGCCAAATTATTATAATAAACATAATCTAAATTAATATTTTGATTTAAATTTATAGATTTAACATTGCTTTCACTTTTTTCAATCTTCTCATCTTTAGGAATTAATTCATAATCATTTGTAGAAAGAACTTTACCATCTACATTCTTAAGTTCCATCGTTGCAACAACATAATACGAATAATCAACATTAACTTCTTTATCAAAAGTATAACTATATTTAAAGTCTGTACCTATCTTATCAATCATATCAGAATGATAAATTCCAGTTGTATCTAATATTCCATCTCCAAAAGGATTATTTTCAAATAGTTGAACATTAGAATCTATCTGACCTTTCTCTTCATAACGCAATTTTGCATCACGTGCCTCTGAAAAGCTATCATTAAAGCAAGAATAAGCTACTACTCCTAAAATAACTATTGATGTAAACATTAAAAATATTCTTAATCCATAAGATAAATAAAAATATTTATTGTCATCAATATGTCTATTATAAGGATGATTTACTTTCTCCATTCTTGCAAAGTCTTCATCTTTTAATTTCATTGTTTTCTTCATAAAAACCACCTTATTCTTTATCAAATTCTATTTCTACATTTATATTATCCAAAATAACAGAACTAAACATTCCATTCTCGTCTATAACAGGATTTTTATATTGGGTAATAACTTTAACCCCCAAATTTTTAATTTCAGCATCAATCACATCGCCAACATTCAAACCAAGAACTTTTACATCAACATTATCCTTATAATTTTCAATTCCATTTATTTTAACATTCTTTACTTTAGCATTAACATTTCCTTTATTTTCTATATCAAATTGAACTTGCGTAGTACTATCAATATTTTTCAACTTAACACCATAACTTATCATATTTTCTTTACTTTCAGGAGACTTTATCACTTCTATTTCTTCATCAGAAAATATTTCAGAAACATTATCAATCTTAATATCATAAACTTCTTTATTTTCCATAGCTACTCCATTACCAGCCATAGATGTTCCCATTGCTGACAAACTTGTTACTAAACTAACAAAAGCAACAAATATTCCTATTACAGAAAATAAAGTGCATTTCTTATTCTGTTTCATATAAGCACACCTACTCTACTATTAATTATAACATAATAGATAATTTTAACAAAGAAAAAAAGTAGCTTTTAAACTACTTTTAAAATGGCAACTTCATATTTCCGTTACTCAACATTTTCATCATTTTTTTCATTTCCTCAAACTGCTTAAGTAATCTATTTATTTCAGCCACATCTCTTCCGCAACCTTTACTTATACGTTGCTTACGTGTTGCTTTTAATACCTCAGGATGCTTTCTTTCATAAGGAGTCATAGAAAGTATAATAGCTTCTACATGTGCCATATCCTTAGGATCAATGTTAACATTATTAAGTCCCATTTTTCTTGCCTGTGGCAACATTTTCAAAATATTTTCTAGTGGTCCTAATTTTCTTATTTGCTTCAAGTTAGCTAAGAAATCTTCCAAATCATACTTACCACTTAACATTTTCTTCGCTTGAGCTTCTGCCTCATCTTCAGAGATAATTCCTTCTACCTTTTCGGCAATTGATAAAACATCTCCCATATCTAAAATACGTTCTGCCATTCTTTCTGGATAGAAAGGAGATAATCCATCTAATTTTTCAGAATCTCCCACAAATTTAATTGGTACATTAGTTAAATGTCTAACTGATAGTGCAACTCCACCTTTAGTATCTCCATCCAACTTAGTTAAAATACATCCTGTTAAACTTAATTTATCATTAAAACCATTAATAACATTAATAGCATCTTGTCCCATCATTGCGTCAATTACAAGTAAGCATTCTTGAGGATGACATAAATCTACAATTCCTAAAAGTTCATCCATTAATTCCTCATCAATATGCAAACGACCTGCTGTATCTATTATTACATAATCATTTCCATTTTCCTTTGCATAATCAAGTGCATGAGCAATAATCTCATTAACATTTTTCTTACCTTCAGTATAAACTGGAATATTAAGTTGCTTACCTACAGTTTGTAATTGCTCTATAGCTGCTGGTCTATAAATATCACACGCTACCAATAAAGGTTTCTTTGCATGTTTCTTTCTTAAATAGTTAGATAACTTACCACAAGTAGTAGTTTTACCACTACCTTGTAAACCAACTAACATCAAAATAGCTGGCTTACCCTCAGTATTAAGAGGAGCCTCTTCTCCACCTAATAATTCTACTAACTCATCCTTAACTATTTTAATAAATAATTCATCTGGTTTTAAAGACTTTTGTACTTCCATTCCTAAAGCCTTTTCTTTAACCTTGTTTACAAATTCTTTTACTACTTGATAGTTAACATCAGCTTCCAATAAAGCCATTCTAATTTCTCTCATTGCTTCACTAATATTCTCTTCGGTAATTCTTCCCATACCACGAATATTTTTTATAGCTTTTGATAATCTATCACCCATATATTCAAACATTTTTATCACCTTTCATATTATAGCATAAAATTAATTAACAATGCCATCTTCCACCATGATTTTTATTAGTTAAAACTAATTGCAACATTTCATCTTTATCTGTAATACACTTCCCATATCCATAACTATAAATATTTTGTCCCTCATTAACATTAAATAATTTTTCTAAAGTTTCTTGTTGCTCTAAAGTCATCTCTTTACCACAAATACTTGAATTAGGAATCAAAGATTGCTCATAAAATTTATCACGATCATTAAATGCTTTTATTATTTCTGTTCTACAAAACAACACATAACCATAGAAATGAACTAAAACACTTCTTTTATCATAAAGCTTTGTCGCATTTATAACCCTACTAACTTTCCTTAAATTTTCTAGATAAAGTCTATAGTCTTCTGGACTCTTTTCTTCCAAATAACTTAAATATTGATCATATTTTTGAATAAAATCAAATCCTATATCTTGCCTCCCCACCATCAAAGCTGAACTTTCCAATTGATGCCAAGGATTACATCCTGTATACCCTTTAGCCAAATAAAAAGTTCCATCTGGTTTAATCAATGCATTCTGTTTTACAAAAATTTTATTATCTTCATTAATTTCTTGCACATTATGCAAAACTAATCTTTTCATAAAACCACCCTGTCTAATTATTTAGTATAACAAAAAAAGATAGACTAATCTACCTTTTATTCCATACCCAATTCTTTTTTTACTATTTCATAAACATCTTCTTGAATAGTTTCAACATCACGTAACTTCCCTTTTTTATCAACACAATCAACTTTTTTGTACCCATGAATTTCTGCTAATTCTAAATATGCATGTTCCGCATTTCTAATATGTAATGGATTTGATTCATGTTGATCTCCTGGCTCACTTCTACCATTCCTTAACTCTGCAACTTTCTTATATGGCATATATAAAAATATTGTAAAATCTGGTCGTGGCAACTCTAAAAATCCATATTCTAAATCTTCAAGACTTTTATATAACTTTAATCTTTCTTCCTTATCAAAAATTTTACCACCTTGATGGCCCATATTACTTTCTACATATCGATCTAACACTACATCTACTCCTTGATTAACTAAATCAAGTATTCTCTTCATATTATATCTTCTATCTGCTGCATAATACAAACAAGCAACTTTAGGATCAACCTCTGATGCTCCCTCTGGAAAATAACCATCGCAAATATACTTTTTACCCAAATATGGACCTCCTACGATTTTTCCTGTTGGAGAATCGTAATCAGGAAAACTCATTCGCTCAATTTTTCTTCCTTCTCTTCTAAGTCTTTGAACTAATAAACTAGTTTGTGTTTCTTTTCCAGAACAATCAGTTCCTTCAATAACAATTATTTTACCCTTATTTGCACCTTCCATATTCTCTACCTACCTTTACATCAATATAATATCACATCTATCATTTTTTAAAAAGTGTAAAAATTACACAAATATACTTTTTTACAAAAAAAGAATTACTTCTATCCAAGCAATTCCTCTAATTCTTTCTTTATCACATTTATATCTTCACAATTAATAATTTTAATTAACTTGTTTTTAGTGTCATAATTATGCAATTTAGCTTCATAATTATTCAATTTTTCTATAACATTCTTTATAGTTTTTTGAACAGCTGCACGACTAATATTATTAGACTCTGCTATCTCAGAAAGCGATAAATCTTCCTGATAATAATCTTTAAATGTCATAACCTCTTTTTCAGTTAACAACTCGTTATAAATGTCAAACAAATTATTATAATAAACAAACTCCTCCATTACATCATATCCTTAAATAATCCATAAATATAATTTTCAATATCAAAAGTCTTTAAATCTGTCATCTTTTCACCAAGACCGATAAACTTAACTGGAATATTAACCTCATCTTTAATCGCTAAAACTATACCACCTTTTGCTGTACCATCTAACTTAGTTAAAACAATACCTGTAATATTAGTTATTTCTTTAAATGATTTAGCTTGACTAATTCCATTTTGACCAGTTGTTGCATCAATAACAAGTAGAGTTTCATGTGGAGCATTTGGTATATGCTTTCCAATTACTTTATTAACTTTTTCCAACTCTTTCATCAAATTAACTTTATTTTGTAATCTACCTGCTGTATCTATTAATACGATATCAACCTTATCTTCTTTGGCTTTTACTAATCCATCAAATATTACCCCAGCTGGGTCAGTATTTTCTTTGCCATAAAAAGCCGCTCCCGTACGATTTGCCCACTCTTCTAATTGTTTAACAGCACCTGCTCTAAAAGTATCACCAGCGATCATCATCACGCTCTTACCCTCGTTAATATATTTATGAGCAAGCTTAGCAATAGTTGTTGTCTTTCCTACTCCATTCACCCCAACCATTAAAATTACTGTTGGACCATCACTAGCCATATTTATTTTATCTGATAAAGACTCATTATCTACATAAATAATAAATAACTCATCTACTATAACTTCGTTTAAATAGTTAGTATCAGTTATACGTTCACTCTTAACACGATCACGTAATCTATCCATAAAATTCATAACAGTATTAACGCCAACATCAGCATTAATTAAAATTTCTTCCAATTCTTCATAATAATCTTCAGATACTTTAGTATACTTAACTCCAAGCATACTTAATTTAGAAACAAACTCTTTTCTAGTTTTCTCTAAGCCTTTATCATATAAAGCAATTTCTTGAGCTTCTTCAACTTTCTTCTTTTTATTTTGTTCTACAATAAACTGAGCCCATTCCTCATCTTCTTCTGAATCAGTGTCTTTGCTATCATCATATTTATCGATTTCTTCAGCTTCTGCTTCTGAAACTTCTTCTATTTCCTCTTCTTCTGCTGCTTCTATTTCATCAACAGCTTCTACCTCATATTCATCTTTAACTTCTTCAACTACTTTTTCTTTTTTGCTTATTATACTTTTTAATTTATCAAATAATCCCATTTAAATCACCATACTTAGTATAACTTAATTATTATCTTATTGCAAAGTATTAAATTAGAAAGTAATTATTTTAAAATTATATTATGTCTACTAAAAACATAAAACTAGACTTTTTTTATCATTTGATATATAATTATCAATAGCGAAGAACTAATACTTTTTATTTTAATTATTGAAAGGAAGATATTATGAATAATAAAGACAGCTTTACGTCTGTCATTGCTTTAGGTGGCTTAGGAGAAGTCGGTAAGAACATGTATGTTTTTACACATAAAGATGAAATATTCATAATTGACGCTGGTGTCATTTTCCCAGAAAGTGACCTTTTAGGTGTTGATTATGTAATACAAGACGTAACATATTTAAAACAAAATGAAAATAAAATAAAAGGTCTATTAATCACACATGGACATGAAGATCACATTGGAGGTATTTCATTTCTATTACAGAGTGTTAATATTCCTGTTATCTATGGAGCTAAGACTTCAATAGATTTAATAAAAAACAAATTAGAAGATCGTGGTATTGGTTATAAAAATTTAGAAACAATTAATTCAGATACTAGAATTAAAACAAAACATTTTGATATCGAATTTATTGCAACTACTCACTCTATCCCAGATAGTTTTGGTATAGTTCTTCACACTCCAAATGGTACTATAGTATCAACAGGAGACTTTAAATTCGATTTAACTCCAATTGGTCCAATGGCCGACTTACATAAAATGGCAAAAATTGGTGCTGAAGGTGTTAAATTATTATTGAGTGATAGTACAAACGCTTTATCTGAAGGTTTCTCTAAGTCAGAAAACTCTGTTGATGAAGCTTTATCTGATATAGTTAATGGATATAATGGTCGTATTATTATTGCAACTTTTGCTTCTAACATATATCGTGTTAAACATATTGTTGAAACTTGTCGTAAAAACAATCGTAAGATAATTGTATTTGGTCGTTCTATGGAAACAGCAACAAATCTTGCCTTAAATAATGGTCTTTTAACTGACAAATCCATTTTTATTGATTCCAATGCAGCTAAAAATTTAAAGAAAAATGAAATATGTATTTTATGTACTGGTTCACAAGGAGAACCACTTGCTGCTCTTTCAAGAATAGCTAATGGAACACATAAACAAATTTCTCTAATGCCAGACGACTTAGTAGTATTTTCATCTAATCCTATTCCTGGTAATGCTGCTGGTATTAATAGGATAATAAATAAATTATATTTAAAAGGTGTTAAAGTTATTACTAATTCAGAATTTAGTGACATCCATACCTCTGGTCATGCTAAACAAGAAGAACTAAAACTTATGTTAAGGCTGATAAAACCAGAATATTTCATGCCAATGCATGGTGAATATCGTATGCTAAAAAGTCATTCAGAACTTGCTATTTCTTGTGATGTAAAACGTGAAAACATCTTTATAATGAATAATGGCGATTCCTTAATTCTTGATAATGAAGGAGTTCATCGTGGTCCATCAGTTACTGCTGGAGACGTTTATGTTGATGGGTCCCGTATTGGAGAAGTTGGATCAGTAGTTATCAAAGATCGTAAATTAATGAGTCGTGATGGAATATTAATTACTATCTTAAACATCAACCCATTAACTAGAAAATTATTAATTAAACCAAACATTACTACAAGAGGATTTATCTTAGTAAATGAAAATGCTGAATTAATTAATCAAATTGAAAAGAAAACAACTGAAATAGTTAATAAATTTTTAAAAGAAAATACTTATAGTTATACAGATTTAAAAAATCAAATTATATTAGAACTTCATCCGTTTATTAATACTCTAACTGGACGTCGCCCAATCGTTTTACCAGTCATTATGGAAGTTCGTGAAACACAAAAATAGAAGCAGTTTACAGTGCTTCTATTTTTTATTTTAAATTATTTATATTTTCTTCTAATAATCTTGTAAATTCTCCAATATGTTGACCATCAGCAAAACCATGATGAACCATAATCATTAAATTACAATAAAATTCATTATCTTTTTCCTCATATTTATCCCAAATGAATTGAGGAATTGTAATACTTTTATCAAATGGTGGAATTAAAGATAAAAAATTAAACCATGGTTCACACGAAACCCAAATAAGATCGCTTTTTTCTTCTGAAATTGATTTTTTTAAAGCTAATACTTGTTCTTTCTTCCTATCATATTCTTCCAAAAACTTTTCCATTTTAGTCTCATAACAATCAAAAAAAACTATTCCATCATCTATTTTTTCAGTATAACTAACTCCAATTTTATCACATAAATAATACTTTTTATTTATATATCTATATTTAAAAGCATCTATCTCATTAACTACTTTTCCAATAAAATATCCAAATAAAGCATAAAAATGTTTATGTATTTTAGCATAATTAACCAAATTAGTGACTTTAATTGGTACAGTAACTATAATAAAAGGATTTTGCATATCATTATATCTTTGAAATATATCATTTCTTTCAAAATTTTCGACTTCTTTCATAACCTCACCTTAAATATAATAACATATATAAATACAATCTTTAATAAATATGTTAAAATATACTAGGTGATAATAAATGACAAAAAGAAAGAAAAAACTAAAAAAAATATTTAAATATCCTCTTATAATATTAGTGATTATAATTTTAAGTTATATCACTATAACTATATATAAAAAATATGAGAATAAAAATGTTAACACAAATATTCCTGTTCTAGACAATAAAAATAGTAAAGATGAAATAAAAACAAAATTATCTTCATTAAATTATTCTAATGAAGACATAACATTCATAAAAAAAGAATTAAACGAAAACAACGTAAAATATTTAATTGAAAATAAAATAGATAACAAATTAGCTATGGATATAATTAATGAAACATATTACATAGATGAATATCTAGAAAAATATATTAAATACTTCAATGAAAATCCTAATCTTTCCTCTAAAGAAATAATAACAAGAATAAATTCACATCTAGATGAAAAATTTTATACTAATACAGAGAAAACTGATGATTCTTTAGGAAAATTTGTTATTTTGAATAAACATTATTATAGTGATGGTAATTACAAAGGAAAAGACTTAATTAAAGTTGATTCTAAATATAATTTATATGGTTATGAATTTGAATTATCTAAAGAATGCTATGAAGCTTTTTTAAAAATGTATAACGACGCTAAAGAGAAAGGTTATGCCTTTAAAATCAATTCTGCATATAGAAGTTATGAAAAACAAATTAATATTTATCAAGGCTGGGTAAATAAAGATGGTCAAGAACTAGCAGATACTTACTCAGCTCGTGCAGGATATTCTGAACATCAAACTGGATATGCATTCGATGTCCGAGACTTTCCTTTTACAAATGATGACTACTCAAAGACAAAATCCTTTACTTGGGTTAGCGAAAATGCTCATAAATACGGATTTATTATTAGATTCCCTAAAAATAAAGAATACATAACAGGATATCAATATGAACCATGGCATTATCGTTATGTTGGTATTGAAGCCGCAAAATATATTCACGATAACGATATTACATTTGAAGAATACTACGAATACTTCATAAGATTTAATAATCCACGAAATTTATCATAAGATGAGTTCTACTCATCTTTTTTCATAAGAAAAGAAGAAACTATTTTGCTTCTTCTTGTGCTCTCGTTTCTCTGATTACTGTAATTTTAATAGTACCAGGATATTGCATTTCATTTTCAATTTTTTCTTTCATTTCACGTGCAATTTTATAGCTTTGTGAATCATCAATTTGATCAGGTTTAACCATTACTCTAACCTCTCTACCAGCTTGCATTGCAAATGTCTTATCTACACCTTCAAAACTATTACCAATTTCCTCTAATTGTTCTAATCTCTTAATGTAATTTTCTAAAGAATCATTTCTTGCTCCTGGACGAGCGGCTGATAATGTATCTGCAACTTGTACCAATACAGAAATAACATTTGTTGCTTCTACATCTCCATGATGTGATTTAATTGCATTTATCACAACTGAATCCTCATGATACTTTTTAGCAACCTCTTCTCCCAGCTCAACATGACTTCCTTCAACTTCAAAATCAATTGCTTTACCAATATCATGTAATAAACCTGCTCTTTTAGCCAAAGTAACATTTTCACCTAGTTCAGCAGCCATTAAACCACATAAATGTCCAACTTCGATAGAATGTTGTAAAGCATTCTGACCATAACTAGTTCTAAAATTCAATCTACCAATCAAATTAACTAACTTTGGATCTACTTTAGTTAAACCAAGTTCATAACAAGTCTCATTACCCATTTCAGTAATTTTTTCACTCATATCTTTAGATATTTTATCATATACTTCTTCAATTCTAGCAGGATGAATTCTTCCATCTTTAATCAAAGTCTCAATTGTAAGTTTAGCAATTTCTCGTCTTAAAGGATCGAAAGATGATATAACTATTGCCTCAGGAGTATCATCAATTATTAAATCTACACCTGTAACAGACTCTATAGTTCTTATATTCCTTCCTTCTCTACCAATTAATCTACCTTTCATTTCATCATTAGGTAAAGTAATTGTACTAACAGTTTGTTCATTTGTAACATCATTAGCATACCTTTGCATACTTGTAACTATTAATCCTTTAGCTATCTCATTTGCTTTCAATTTAGCTTCTGTCTCACGTTCTTTAATATAATCAGCTATTTCTAATGACATACTTTCTTCTACTCTTTTCATGATTAAATCATGAGCTTTTTCTTTTGAAAATTTAGCAATTGATTCCAATTGTTCCATTTCACTTTTCAATAATTCGTCAATTTTAGCTTCTTTTTCTTGCAAATCTTTTTGTTTATTAAGTAAATTATTATCTTTTTGATCTAACAACGCATCTCTATTTTGTAAAATCTCTTCTCTTTTATCAAGATTTTTTTCTCTTTGTAGTAATCTTTCTTCTGATTCTTTTATCTCAGCTTTCTTTTCCTTTACTTCTTTATCAGTTTCTTGTTTCAAACGATAAGATTCCTCTTTTAATTCCAAAATAGAATCTCTCTTTTGCTTTTCTGCTTCTTTCTTTGCTTGATCAATTATCTTAGTCGCCTTATTTTCGCTACTTTTATTACGAATATAATTAATAACTAGGACTATAATAACACCTAAAAAAATTCCCACAAGAAGTGCTAAAATGGTCATTAAAGTTTTGTCCATTTTTGTACCTCCATATCTATTTTATAGAAAAATTATAAATTATAACAATCTAATCATCTATAAACCTATTATAAAAAACTTTTTACGTTTTTTCAACACAAAAGAAAAAAGATAATCTTTTACTAAAAATTATCTTAAATGCAGATATTATTATTTTTAAATGATAAATAATATTCTTCAATCTCTTTTTTCTTAGTCATTTCAGAAATAACAGCTAAAGTGGCTTTCATTTCTTTTAAAGCCTGCGGATTTCCAATAACCACATCATAATGAAAATTACCCCTTTTATCAATCAAAATATACCAATCATCATTAAAAAATGCATAGTCCATATAGCAAATTGAAACTTTTCTAAACATTTTTCTTTGCTCCTCATTAGCATTACAATATTTTACTAAATTAACAACTTTATCAACTTTTATTTTTTCTAAACTAACTGCATCATCACTAAACTTACAAGACAAGATACTTTTTCTTGGGTCACTATATTCTTGTGTAATTTCTCCAAACTTCAAATTTCGTAAATCAAATCCGTCTTCCATCATAATAATATCAAGTTGCCTATGATACTCATCAGTTCTTCCGTATACAGAATCATTTTTTTCTAATATTGTTGGTGTTGGTAAATTCTGTGGCCATTCAATACCTTTAGGTTTTAAATAAGCTTGTGAACCTATACATGCAACTTTTAAATAATCATCTTTTTCAGTATTCCTACTGTTTTCCATAATAGCTTTTATACCTTCACTAAATGCTACAGCAATATTTTTATCTTCTTTATCCCCAATAACTTCAATACTATTAGCTATTAATAATTCGCCATTACGTTTTAAAGGTGAAAAAGAATTTAACTTTCCGTTTTCATTATAAGTAAGTAAAATTCTACCATTTTTACATAATAAAGCATGCAATAAATGATTATGTGCAATATCTAAAGTCCTTATACAACAATTAGCTCTATACCCAAGTACATAAGCAATTACGTCATCCATCCTCATAACTTCATATCTGTAACCATTAGAAGCTACGCCACTAACATAAGGAATAGATGCTACTTTTCTTTCTAACTGCTTCTTATAAATTTTTACAACTTCTTCATATATTTCTTCATTTTTATGTTTTGTTTTATTCCCCAAACCAATTTCATATAAATATTCTTCTAACTTATATAAATTAGGATCAACATTATATTTAACTTTATTCATTTTTTCTCTTAAGACTATCTCTGCTTGTTTTATTGTTATATGTCCTCTACAAGTTTCTTTAATATCAAAAAAATCATTATATAAGTAAAACCAAGTTCTCTCAAAAACAGATTCATTCTTTAATAATTCACATATATTATTACCAGTAAATAAAAAATTAATAAATTCTTGATTTAATACTGGCTCATATTTTTTTCCAACTTGATGCAATTCAACCTCGCTAATATTTAACTTACTTACACAATCCAAGAAAGATTTGCTAACATTACCATAATCACCCTTTAATATAGCAACTGTCCTATCAAGTCCAAATACTAAATACATGCGAATAGCTTTGCTATATATATCAGATATTTCATCTTGCGTTTTATCTTCTAATAACTTAACTATTTTATTTATTTGCTTAACATTTAAATTCTCTATTTGTGAAATCTCTATTCCATCTAAATAATTCATATAATCAGAAACTTTATTAAAGCGCATATGAAATATACTTTTCTTATCGCTAGGATTATTAATTAATTTTGATAACGTATCTTTATCTGCACAAAATAACGCATTTCTTATATATCTAAAAAACTTAGCATATTCTTCTTCTGAATATTTTTCTTTAAATAATAAACTAAATAATTTATTAGTTAATTCTTCTTCTAGTCTTTTGTTCTCTACACTCGCTTCTACAATTTTCTTAAAAACAAAATACTGAAAAGAATTTGATATCAATTTAAAATTGATAAAGCCACTAGATATAACAGTTCCATTTTTTATATGTTCATCTGTTAATTCCTCAATATAAGCTTCAATTTTAGCTTTTCCTAAATTAAATTCTTCAGCTCTTTCAACAGACAAATTATATATCATCATCAATTCTTGCATATTAAATAATTTTAAAGTTTCTTTGTCTATTTCTACTTTTCTATTTTTTTCTTTCAAATGATAACTCTTACTTCTAAGCATTGGAATAATAGTGTTAGCTTCTGTATTATACAATCCTCTATTTGTTTTTTGTGGCTCACTAAAAACTACTCTAAAATCTTTTGGCAATAACATTTTTTCAATATACATATTCAAATAAGCTATCCAAGTTCTTTTATGTGAATTATTAGCCAAGTCATAAACTCCACTATTTATTGTATTTTCAAATAAATCTAAAATATTTATACTTTCCAAAATAGATGTAGGAATTTTATCAGAAAATAGCATAATGATTTGAAAATAATAATTTTTACTTAAAGAACATAATATTTCTGAAGATTTAACATCTTTTATAAACAACTGAATATGACGTATACGTTGTTTAGAAAAATAAAGATATCCATTTAAGTTTTGTTCATCAATTGTTGTTATTCCTAACAATTTCTTTTGATTTTCTTCACTATTCCATAATAACTCTTGAACATTACTTGGTGACATTCTAAATATCATACCTAAAACTTCTCTATTATTAATTTTATTAATATAACTCAATACATCTTTATCACTTAAAACTATTTCTTTTTCTTCTTCTGTCATACCTTTTAATATTGGATATATTTTTTTCTTTTCATAATTATATACTTTTAATAGTTTATTTTTATATTCACTATGCTTTGCTTCCATTAATAAATCCCCCTAAACTTAAAAAGTTATTATACATCAAAAAAGAGAAAAGTAAAATCTTACTCTTCTCCTAAAACTTCTCCAGTTTCTGGATCTATTTCTACTTTATTGTTTTTCTTCTTACCACTAGGTTTTTTCATTCCATTAATAATATCGTAATGTTCACGTATCATATATTCTAATTCATCTCTTAATTCAGGAGTATCTTTAAGCAATACTTTAACATTTTCCTTACCTTGTCCAACTTTCTCACCATTATATGAATACCAAGCACCACTCTTCTCAAGTACTCCAATTTCTGTTGCTAAATCAACAATTTCTCCCTCTCTAGAAACACCCTCACCATACATAATATCTAGTGTTGCAGTTCTAAATGGTGGAGCAACTTTATTTTTTACAACTTTGACATTTGTCTTATTACCCATAATTTTATCGCCTTGTTTAATTTGTTCAGCTCTTCTAACTTCAAGCCTAATTGATGAGTAGAATTTTAACGCTCTACCTCCAGGTGTAGTTTCTGGATTTCCAAACATAACACCAACTTTTTCACGTAATTGATTAATAAATATAGCTGTTGTTTTAGTTTTATTTAAAGTTCCAGATAATTTACGTAACGCTTGAGACATCAACCTAGCTTGTAATCCAACATGAGCATCTCCCATCTCACCCTCTATTTCAGCTTGTGGCACCAATGCTGCAACTGAATCTATTACAACCAAATCGATTATTTCACTTCTAACTAAAGCTTCACATATATCTAAGGCCTGTTCCCCAGTATCAGGTTGAGATAATAACAACTCATCTAAATTAACTCCTAAATTTTGAGCATATACAGGATCTAATGCATGTTCAGCATCAATAAATGCTGCTCTACCACCATTCTTTTGAACTTCTGCAATTGCATGTAAAGCAAATGTTGTTTTACCAGAAGATTCTGGTCCATATATCTCAACTATTCTACCCTTTGGATAACCTCCAACTCCCAACGCTACATCAAGAGTTATTGATCCAGATGAAGTCGCTTCTATATTCAAATGTGCATCAGAACCTAGCTTCATTATTGACCCTTTACCAAATTGTTTTTCAATATCTGCTAAAACTTGTTCCAATGCTTTATCTTGTTCTTTAACTGTTTTCATTTTGTTTTTTCCTCCCACATGTTTAATGACATCTTCATTTTATAATATTTTAAATGTATTTGTCAACACTTTTTCGAACATTTGTTTTTGTCACTGTTTTTTACAATAAAAAAAGAATTTCAAGTACTTTTTTTACTGAAATTCACGTTTTTTACATTTCTGTAAAGATAAAATCTTTATTTGCTAAATAATATTGACAAGCAGATACTATACTCATAATAGTAGCAACATATACAAATAAATAATCTATTCTAATTCCTTTACCTATAAATGCAAATGGCATATTATAAAAGAATACTAATGTTACACCTATCATCATACAAATTGTCTTAATTTTACCAGGCCAAGAAGCAGCAACAACTTTTCCTTTATTGCCTGAAGCCATTTTAATAGAATCTACTACTATATCTCTTGTAATTATAATAACAGGAACTATTAATGGTATAAACTTATCATAAGCTAAGATAATTAATACTCCATTAACCAAAACTTTATCGGCAATAGCATCCATTACTTTACCAAAATCAGTAACAAGATTATATTTTCTAGCAATATACCCATCTAAGAAATCAGTAACAGATCCTATCATAAATAATACACCACATATAATATATTTTAAATCTACATTTTCAACTCCAAATATATTATATACTGGAAATTCTACTCCAACTGATCCCCATGGCATACACAACATAATTAAAACAATTGCAGACATTACAAGTCTTACACAAGTAATTTTATTAGGTAAATTCATACCCTTCTTTTTAGCTTTCTTTTTTTCCATAAAACACACCTTATCTACTACTATTTACATAACTAACCATATTTGTAGTCACATTATCAATAGTTATCTGCTTAATAGACCAAAATACTACCAGCACAACTAAAACAGCTACAGCAATTAACAAGATGACAACTAACTTATTAGCTGGCTTCTTTGTTGAATTAGTATATGGAGATACTATCTTTTCAGTTTGTATCTCTTCTTTTTGTTGTTCTTTCATTGCCTTTTCGATATCTTCTAGTGGTATCTTTGAAGTATATTCAAAAAGATACTCATTAAATTCATCTATTATTTTTTCAGGTTCTAAACCCAAGTACTTAGCATAATCATATATATAATCTTTAAGTACAAAGATATCTTTAAAACATCCAATGTTTCCATCTTCGATATTTTCTAATATTAGCGTCTTAATCTCTAAATCACCACTGGCTTCTTCTAAGCTTACGCCTGACTCTTCACGCGTTGAACGCAAGAGCTCGCCAATCTCATTCAAGATTATTCACTCCTTTTCTATTGAATAATTAATAAAATAAAAATTTTAATAAGCCACGTTCTGTACCCATTACTGGGTGGCAAATATTTATCTACCTATAAAATAGGTCCTTTGCATCGTTCTTATTTCCTAGCAAAGACTCCTCTACCAAAATTTGAGTTTCTCACTTGCGGGGTTTACCACGTTCCACTCTAAAGATTGCTCTTTAGACTCGTCTCTTTGGCACTTTTACATCTAATTTAATCCACGAGGGACTATTTCGAAGCCGTTAGTACAAAGTACTACCTAAGGTTATTTTTTCCCTTAGCACAAACACTACAATCATCACAGATTGTGTGAGCTTGGACTTTCCTCTACATAAATTATGTAGCATTTGCCTTAAAATTTAGATTTAATTACTATTCTTCATTTTTACCATAGACAACTTTCTCAAGTTGACTTAGTCTTCTAAGAAGGTCAACATTGCTAACTGAACTACTTGAAGCTGATTCCTCAGCAGCTTCAATATTAGCCTTAATGCGTCTAAGCTCATTCTTTAGCTTCCCATTCTCGTCATTAAGCAACGCTACTTCTTTTTTTAATTTCTTTATCTCAATGATAAATTCATTATAATCATTAATAACTAGATCCAAAAATTTATCAACTTCTTGTGGTCTATAACCTCTAGCATCAATTTTAAATTCCTTATCCAAAATCTCTTGTGGAGTAAGTACAATTTTATCATTATACATAAACAAATCACCCTTCTTATGACATAAATTATATATCTATATAATACTATTTGTCAAGGTTACGAGAAAGAGCCACTAATTCCATCTGTACTGTATCTACCATATCAATCATCTCTTGTATAAAATATTCCACTCTCATTTATATTCCTCCTAAAAATATAATACCTAAAACACATAAATTATTCATTATATTAGACAAAATTAGAAAAAATAAGTAGTGTAAACACTTCCTTAAACACTATATTTTCTTTTCATTATATAGTATAATTAAATAAGGTGATTCTGATGCAATATCCCAACAATATAAAAAAAGAATTTACAAAATTAAGTGTATCCCATAGTAATCGTGGAATGAACTTAGAATCAGCACTAAATAGTAGTAATGAATATTATTTAAGAAAAGACATTGCATTAATATATAAGAAACCTACTCCAATAGGTATTGTAGATGTTTCCTATAAAAATCACAAAAAAACAATTGAAAAAGCTTATTTTAAAGAGCAATCAACCTTAGATTATAATGGATTATACAATGGAAAATACATTGAATTTGATGCAAAAGAAACTTTAAACAAAACATCTTTTCCTCTATCCAATGTTCATGAACATCAAACGATACAAATAAGAAATGTAATTAAACATGGTGGTATAGTCTTTCTTATAATAAGAATGAATAATATTAATTATCTTTTAACTGGGGAAGATTATATTCATTATATTGATACTGAAAAACGTAAATCAATTAGCTATGATTACATAAAAGAAAAAGCTTATATAATAAAAGAAGCTTATCAACCACAATTAGATTATCTAAAAATTGTTGATAAAATTTATTTTAAAGGAGAGTAAAATATGGCTATAAAAAAATTACCAGATTCTAATAGTAAGAACAAGAATTTGAATAAGGAAAAAAAAGCTATAACAATTAAAAAAGAAGTTAAAAAAACAAAAGACATAAAAGACCCCAAAACAAAAATTTCTTCAAAAAGGACAATAAAACTTGAAAAAGTTAGCCCTTCTAAAAAGAAGAAAAAAAACAAATCAAAATTGATAAATAATATTTTATCGTTACTTATGTTATGCGGTATTAGTGTTATGATACTTTTAATGGCATTTTGCACTTATATAGTAATATCTGCCCCACCTTTTGAAACTGATAAATTATACTCACGAGAAGCATCTATCTTATATGACAAAAATGGTAATGAATTCGCTCGTGTAGGTACAGAACAAAGAGAATTAAAAACATACGAAGAACTTCCTCAAACATTCATTGACGCATTAGTTGCAACAGAAGATTCAAGATTCTTCCAACATAATGGCTTCGATGTAATTCGTTTCATCAAAGCTTCTCTTGGACAATTAAGTGGTAATAGTAGTGCTGGTGGTGCCTCTACGTTAACAATGCAAGTGGCAAAAAACACTTTCAGTAAACAAGAAAATGGTAATATAGCCAGTAAAGGTGCTAAAGGAATTATTCGTAAGTTCACCGATATCTATATGTCAATATTCTTAATTGAAAGAAACTATACTAAAGAAGAAATAATTGAATTTTATGCTAACTCACAAGAACTAGGATTTAATGCTTTTGGAGTTGAACAAGCAGCTCAAACTTACTTTGGAAAATCCATTAGTGATTTATCACTTACAGAATCTGCATTATTAGTCGGACTATTTAATGGACCATCATATTATAATCCATATAAATATGAAGACAGAGCAACAAATAGACGTGCTATCGTTTTAGACTTGATGGTTAGACATGGTTATATAACAGAAGAACAAGCCGAAGACGCAAAAGCCATCCCTGTTAGTTCATTACTTGCTGAACAAAAAACCGAAACAATGAACAAGTATCAACAATTTCTAGACTTAGTATTAGATGAAGTTGAAGACGATACAGGATTTAATCCTTATACAACTTCAATGGAAATATATACTACCCTAGACCCTGAATTACAACAATATATGACTGACTTAAATGAAGGTAACCTAGGATACAAATGGAAAGTCTACAAATACAATGATTATAGAGACGTTGTTCAAATAGCTGCCATTGTTACTGACGTTCATGATGGTTCTATTGCTGCTGTTAATAATGGTCGTCATCAAAATGCAGCTCGTCAATTAACACGTGCTACAAGTAAATTTCAACCTGGTTCAACAGCTAAACCAATGTTTGCCTACGGACCATACATCGAATACAATAACGGAAATACTGGAACTTTATTCTTTGATAACAAAATGACTTACTCAAATGGTCAAGAATTAACAAATGCTAATAAAGACTACAAAGGTGCAATGACTATGCGTCAAGCACTAGTTGAATCAAGAAATATTCCTGCTGTTCAAGCTTTTCAAGCTGTAGATAAAAATAAAATATCTGAATTTGTTCATAATCTAGGAATAGACTATTGCAAATACAACAGTCAAGGCCAAGCAATAGATTGCAACCTTTATGAAGCTTATGCTATTGGTGGTGGTCTAGAAATGAGTCCAAAAGAAATGGCTGCTGCATATGGAGCGTTTGCAAGAGGTGGCTACTACATCGAACCATATTCATATACAAAAATAATATACAAAGAAACAGATGAAGTAAAAGAAAACAAAAAAGATAAAATACAAGCAATGAGTGCTGAAACAGCCTACATGATAACAGATATGTTAATCTCTGCAACTAAAAATGGTGTTGGTGGATCAATAAATGTTTCTGGAACAGAGATTGCATCTAAAACAGGAACAGCAACTTATGATACATCATTTATGAGAAAAGTTGGCATTCCAGATAGTTCATCTGCTGCAAACTGGGTAGTAACATACTCACCAGATTACGTAATTGCATTCTGGTATGGAGTTGATTATGTAGCAGACAATAAAACTTATACAAATGCTATAGATGCCGCAATTGAAAGAAAGAAAATATCAGCTATTCTAGCAAATAAAATATATAAGAAAAATTCTAAATTTTCAAAACCATCAGGAGTAATATCAGCAAGCTACGAATTAGAAACAAAACCTGCGCAAATACCTTCTAGTTATACACCTGCTGATTTAATATCTCGCGAGCTTTTTAAGAAGGGGACTGAGCCAAGTGAGGTATCGGAAAGATTTGAACAATTACGAAATCCAACAAATGGAAGCGCAGACGTAACTGGCAACCAAATCAATCTTAGCTGGGATGAAATTGCAATCCCTGATGCAATAAATCCAACATATTTAAAAAATTATTTCAATGATAATTATGGACAATTTGCATCCATATATCTAGATAAAAGAAATACATATAATACAAACAATATAGGTACAGTTGGATATCAAATATATCTTGATAACAATGGTACATTACAACCACTAGGATATACTCCTAATACATATTTTATATATAATGCTCCTAGTGATGGAACTTATAAATTTGTAATAAAATCATCATATAGTATTTTTAAAGCAAATATGAGTTCTGGACTAAACATTCAAGTTGACATAAAAAATTCTTCTATACCAGAACTACCTGGTGAAAATGAAGATCAAGACGAAAAAGAGTAAGAAACAATCTTATTCTTTTTTTATTTCATTTCACAAAAAAAAGCTATTTAATAGCTTTTTTATCTTTACTACTACAATCATCATAAAAAGAACAATTTTCACACAAAGGTCCTCTAGCCTTACAAATATATCTACCAAATAAAACCATTTGATGATGACTTCTACTCCACAAATCCTTAGGAATCATTTTCATAAGTTTCTTTTCAACAACTAAAACAGAATCATTTTTACGAGCAATTTTTAATCTCTTACTAACTCTTTCTACATGAGTATCAACAGCAATCGCTGCGACGTTAAACAAATTAGATAAAACAACATTAGCAGTCTTTCTACCCACTCCAGGTAAACTTTCTAAATACTCCCTATTATTTGGAACAACACCATTATAATTTGTTATTAATGACTTAGCAATTTCAATTATATAAGAAGACTTCTTAGTATGAGAACCACAACTTCTAATAATTCTCTCTATATCCTTTTTATCAGCTTCACTTAAGCCATAAATATCATAATTACTAAACAACACTTTAGTTACTTCATTAACTCTCTTATCTGTACACTGAGCTGACAATACAGTAGCAATCAATAATTCATAATCCCTATTATAATTTAATTCGCACTTTGCATCAGGTATCATCATATCCAACTTTTTATTAAAATTTTCTATAACCATTAAGCATCCAACCAATCAAAATCTAATATATCTTGTTCCTTCTTACTTATAACTTTATCGCTATTCTTAGCTTCTCTTCTATTTCTAACATAAGAATTAACATCATCCATTGTTTTAAACCCCTTTTTCTCCCACTCATAGATAATTTTATCAATATACCTAAAATTATTCACACCATTATAAACGGCCTCTCTAAGTGCCCCCAAAATAAGTTCCTCAGGTGTCCCACTAATAAGCCATCCATTAATCAACTCAAGTTCCATAGAAGATATCGTTCTTCCTAACTCTCTTTCAAAAATTTTAAAAATATCCTCTTTAACTTCTTCCTTAGTCTCACTTATAGTATTATCAATAACTGAACTATAAACGCCATCAAGAACAACAACTTCATTTAACCTATTTTCTATATCCTTAACACTCTCCAAACTAACAAGACCTTTAATCATTAAACTATTAAAAGCCTCCATCGTAACATTTAAATCCAAACCAAGAGTATTACTTACTAATTCAACCTCAAAAGTATTATTAAAACTATTATCAAAATAAGCTAAAACTAAAAACTCATTTAAACTGAGATTATTAAGAATAGCTACTTTAATTAAATAATCACTAACAACTAGTCTTTTTGAAGTCAATAACTTATATAACTGCTCCTTCATTTAACCACTTCTTCCTATTACTACATAAGTAATCTTTAATAGCAATATTATCATTTTTTAATTCCTTACTTAAAACCAAATCAATTAAATCATCATAAACTAAACTTATTACTTTGCCTGGCTCAATATCCAAAATATCACATATTTCATCACTACTTACTTTTATATCTTTTCTACTTTTTATAACTAAATTTTTCTCTATTTTAGTAATTTCTTCAATATCAACGCCTAAAATACTTCCAGCTACAATAGAATTATAAAGACCATAAGTAAATAACACTTTATCATCTATAATACCATAATTCAATATATTTTTAACTATTTTTATATTCTCTTTTTCTTCTTTTGAGAAAGGAAAATCTAATATTAAATCTAACTGACTAAACATACCACATATATCACTAACATAAACAATATCTTTTTTATAATCAATCCCTATAATTGGCAAGAATCCTAAATCCTTAAGCATTTCAAGTCCTCTTAAAGCATTTTTATTAGTTAATATTTTAGTAAGTTCATCTTTTATTCTTTCCCTTGATAATTGACTAATAAGATTTCTATTTTTTTTCAACTTTTTATACAATTTATTTTCTATTTTAAAACCAAGCACAGTTGCAAACCTTACCGCTCTAAGCATTCTAAGTGGATCTTCATTAATTCTATCGTCTATGTTCCCAACACATCTAATCAAACCTTTTTTTATATCTTCTTGTCCACCTAATACATCTATTATATTTTTATCTTTATTCATACACAATGTATTCATTGTAAAATCTCTTCTATTTATATCATCTAATAAATTATCAACATATTCTATTTCAACTTTTTTTCTATCACCATTATATTTTAAATCACGTCTATAAGTTGTAATATCTATCCTTGAATCATTAGTAACTATCTTTACAGCTCCGTATTCATTACTAGTAACCTTAATATCTTGAAATATTTCTATTATATCTTTTACCCTCGCATTAGTACATATATCTATATCACCTGATTCAATTCCAAGTAAACTATCCCTAACATATCCACCAACTATATAAGCTTCAAATCCATTTTCTTCAATTCTTTCTAAAACATTAAATACGTTCATTAAATTACTCTCCTTAAAATAATTATAACATGCCCAAGCTAAAAGAAATTACTAAAAAGCAAAAAAGATATTTAATTTTCTTAAATATCCCTTTAATCATTAATATTCCCTATTTTATCGCTTAATTCTTTATATAAAGAAGTGTCAAGTAAACTTTTGTCAGCTTCATCATTATTTAATTCACTATATTTTAATTTTAAAATTTTTCTTACAGAATTATTTATTTGTTCCTCAGTAACCTTTCCTTCTTTTATACTCATCTTAATTAAGTCAACTGCATAATCAGGATTATACGGCATAAGTAATAAATCTACACCTGCATTAATTGCCATTTCATAAACTTCTTTTTCACCAAACTTATTTACAATAGCTCCCATTCTTAAACTATCAGTAATAACTAATCCTTCATAATTTAATTCTTCTTTTAATAAATCATTAATTATTTCTTTTGATAAAGATGCTGGTTCTTTAGATATTTCTGGATAATATAAATGACCTACCATAATTAAAGATGCACCTTTATTAATCACTTCTTTAAAAGGAATCAAGTCATTCTTTAATAAATCATCTCTATTTAATCTTACTAATGGTAACCCATCATGTGAATCTGTACTAGTTGATCCATGATTTGGAAAATGTTTATATACAGGTATTATCCCTCTATTCTTCAAACCATCGCCCAAAGCAACTCCCATTTCTTTTACAAGATTAACGTCACTTCCAAAGCTCCTATCACCAATAACATTACTATCAACATACAAAGTATCAATTACAGGAGCAAAGTCCATATTAATTCCCAAAGCATTCAGTTCCATACCGATTAAAATGCCAACATCTTTAGCAATACTAACATCATTAGTTAAACCAATATCTTTCATAGTTGGAATATAAGTAAATCCATTAATATCTTTATCTTTAAAAGACATTAATCGCTGAACTCTTCCACCTTCTTGATCTATTGAAATAATCATAGGAATATCTGATGAAATTTTTAGCGTTTTAGTAAGATCTATAATTTCATCTACATTTCTGTTTTTAAAATCTTTAGTTTCTAAAATAACTCCTCCAGGCTTCACTTTACTTAATAAATCTAAAACATCATATTCTTCCTTATCATTTTTCAACCTGTCATTATTCTTTAATAAAGATATAATCATCATTTGTCCTATTTTCTCATCCAGACTTAATCTATTTAATCTTCTTTCTATTTTCTCATTAAATAACATCTCTTCTTCTATCTTTGAAGAATCTAAATCATTACCCTTCATCCTTTTTATTTCAAAATCTTTTCCTACATTAAAGACTTCACTATAACTTTTAAAATCAACTATTTCTATATTAGTATCTATAGAATAAATATCTCCAACTTTATCTTTGTTATCTTCGTTTTCTAAAAACAGATATTGATTTAAGATTATTTCTTCATTAGGACTAATAATATATTTATAATAATAATATTCTCTATCATCATCAATTTTTATCCAATTATTATTATATATCTTATAATCAATAGCATCTCCAAAATTATTATCAAAAGATACTCTAACAACAACATCAAACTTTTCTGTATTTTTAATAGAGACTTTATTTATTAAAGTCTCTTCATCTATCCAATTATCTGGAAATATAAAATTTTCAATATATTTATTCATATAAACTTCTTTATCAAAATTATCTTTTTTTATCCAAAATAACATTACTAAAAATACAAAAAAAACTATAGTAACCCCCAATAACATTATTTTTTTCATACCTAATTACCTTAGTTTTTCTATTTTTTCATTATAATCATCACTCATACATACATAAGAACCAGCAACAACCATATCCGCTCCAGCTTCTTTAACCATTTTTGCTGTTTCCTCATTAATACCACCATCAACATTAATTACATAATGATATCCATTTTCTTCTCTTATGTCTTTTAATGTTTCTATTTTATATAAAATATCTTCCATAAATTTCTGACCACCCTTGCCAGGTTTAACACTCATTACAAGAACTTGATCAATATGATTTAGAAGTGGAACTATATGACTAACTTTTGTTTCTGGATTAATTGCTATACCTACTTTTAGAGGGGTATGTCTTATCATATTTATAACATCAATTGGTCTTCTATGTGACTCATAATGTAATGTTAAATATTCAACATTACTCATCTTTGCAAACTCTTTAACATATTTATTAGGTGAACATACCATCATATGTACATCTAATTTTTTATTTGTTTTTTTGAAAATCTTTTTTATATCAGCTGGTGTATAATTTGAATTAGGAACAAACATACCATCCATCATATCAACATGAACATAATCAGCTGTAGATTCATCAATTTTATTTATAGTTGTTTCTAAATCTTCTTTTATTGTTAAAAAAGACACTCCTACTTTCATTTTTCCAACTCCTCCAAAAATAATAAATAATTATTATATCTAGATTGTAAAATTAATTTATTATTTAATGCAGTTTTTATCCCACATTCTTTTTCTTTTTTATGTATACAATCTCTAAATTTACATTCATAATTAGAAAATTCAATAAATGTATTTTTTAAATCTTCTTTTTCCATATCTTTTAAATCTAAAGCTGAAAAACCAGGAGTATCAGCAACATATCCCTCTGATATCATATAAAGTTCTACATGTCTAGTAGTATGTTTACCTCTCCCCAAAGCTTCACTAATTTCATCTGTCTTAATATGAAGTTTATCATCCAATCTGTTAAGTAGACTACTTTTACCAGCACCAGTTTGACCAGCCAAAACCACAATCTTACCCTTAATAAGCTTTTTTATTGTACTTGTTTCAGTATTATAAACAACTTTAATTCCTATCATTTCATAATATTTTCTTAAATTATTTATAGTTTCTATTTCTACTTCATTAAGTAAGTCTGTTTTAGTAAAGCATATAACTGGTTCAATATCATTAAAAGTTATCACACTTATCAATTTATCTAACAAATTTAAATCTAGATTAGGCTTTTTAGTACTAGTAACTATAAAAGCCATATCTACATTAGCTATAACTGGTCTATCAAGAAAATTCTTTCTTGGTAGTATTTCTTCTATAACATTATTTTCTATATCAACAATAACATTATCCCCAACAATAGGACTTATATTGTCTTTTCTAAATTTTCCTCTTGCACGACATCCATATAAGTCCTCGTTAACTTTAACCGTATATAAATTACTTATAACTCTTATTATTTGCCCTTTCATCTAGCATAATCCATCGCAATCATCTTCATTGTTATTATCAGGATTTTCATCTGGATTTTCATTTTCGTTAGGTTCTTCCTCTTCTGGAGCAGTTGCAATCCTAATAATTAATTTTGTTCCAGATGTAACAGTATATCCTTTTGGTCTACTTTGATAAAATATTGCACCTTCATCATAATTTAAGTTTGGTACTTTTTGAACTTCCAAAGTAACACCATTTTTCTCACAGAATTTTCTTATCTCTGCCTCTGTATATGATCCATCAGTAAAGTCAGGATATTTTACAGCAACATTAGGAATATATAGAGTAATACTATCTTTTGCACTCAATTTACTTCCTGCCTCAACTGATTGTTCAATTATTGTTCCTTCTTCATATTTATCTGGGTTTTCAACTTCTTTTTTCTCGATAAATACTCGAATACCATATGCTTCCAAAGCACCTCTAATTTCTAAATAATTTTTTCCGGTATAATCTTCTATTTCATGTTTAGAATCTCCTGTTGAAACATAAATAGTTACTGTTGTCCCTTTAGTTCTCTTAGCACCACTTGGAGGATTAGTTTTAACAACTTTACCTGCTGTAACCTTATCATCACTTATATCAATATTGGCATCAGCAACTTCAAATCCTAAACTCTGAAGCTCATCTATAACCTCACTTACACTTTTTCCCTCTACTTCAGGAACTGTAATATCCTTTTCTTTAAGTATAGAAGGTAACAATAATACAAAAGAAGCAACAATTACAACTAATCCAACAAATATAGAAGCCAAAATAACTAATAATTTATTTTCTTTTTTTACTTCATCATCAGTAACTTGTTTAACCACTACTTTTTCCTCTTCCACTTCTTCATCATTTTCAACACTAATAGCTTTTTCTACTTGTTTAGTAAATTTCTTATTATCATTATCTAATTCTGGATATTGATACTCAAAACGCTCTTCTTTTAATCGCGAATCATCTAAACAAGTCTTTAAGTCTTCATACATTTCTCGAGCATCATTATATCTATTTTTAGGATTTTTAGCAGCACTTTTCAATATTATATTTTCTACACTTTGTGGTAAATCTGGCAACTCTTCTCTTATGCTAGGAAGAGGTTCCTTTAAATGTTTTAGTGCAATTTCAACAGCATTATCCCCACGATATGGTAAAACACCAGTCAATAATTCATACATTAAAATACCCATTGAATAAATATCACTTTTTAATGTAGAACCTTTCCCACTAGCTTGTTCTGGAGGTAAATAATGTACACTACCCATAACAGAATTAGTTTGAGTAAGTTGTGTCGCATTCATTGCCATTGCTATACCAAAGTCAGTTATCTTAACTAACCCGTTTTCTAGTATCATAATATTTTGTGGTTTAATATCTCTATGTATAATATAGCTATCATGTGCAACACTCAAACCATCCGCAATTTGACTCATTATATCAACAACTTCAGTAGTAGTAAGCTTTCCACGTTTCTTAGTTAATTCTTTTAAATTTTTACCTTCAATATATTCCATAACAATGAAATATTGACCATTATCATCA
Organism: uncultured Bacilli bacterium; assembly: GCA_910584655.1. Taxonomy (GTDB): domain Bacteria; phylum Bacillota_I; class Bacilli_A; order RF39; family UBA660; genus Coprovivens. The sequence goes on along the minus strand of CAJUBJ010000001.1, from coordinate 32,411 downwards.
CCTACATCATAAACTTCTACAATATTAGGATGACTTAAACTACTAGCATTTAATGCCTCTCTTTGAAATCTTCTAACAAACTTTTCATCATTAGATAAATCTCCTCTTAAGACTTTAACTGCAACATCTCTATCTAAAATAGTATCATAAGCTAAATAAACATTAGCCATTCCACCTTCTCCAATAGATTTTATAATTTGATAACGATCGTTAATTTTCTGGCCTTTCATAATCATTATTCTTCACCACTTTCAAGAGATAAATATGCTACTGAAATATTATCAGTACCACCACGAGCATTGCTCTTACGAATCATTTTTATTACTTGCTCTTCTATTTCTAAATCTTCATCATTTAATACTTTTTCAATTTGCTCCTTAGTTAACATAGTTGTTAAACCATCACTACATAAAAGTATTCCATCAACATTTCTATCTACATCAAACACATCAAGCTCTGCTTTCTCACTACTTCCAAGAGCTTTCATTAAAACATTACGTTTAGGATGATACTTAGCTTCTTCTTCAGTTAAATCACCCGCTGCAACTAATAGATTCACTAAAGTATGATCATTAGTTACTTTAGTTAACTTACCATTTTTAAAGACAAATCCTGATGAATCACCAATATTACCAAACAATAAATATTCATCAGTAAGAAGTGCCATAACAGTTGTTGTTCCCATTCCCAAAGCTTCTGGATGTGTTTTAGTATGATCAAGTATTTCTTTATTAATTTCACTTATATTATCTTTCATCCAATTAATTGCATCTAATTTACTACCTACAGAACTTATTTCATTAAACCTTTTACCCATATGAGTAACAACTATAGAACTAGCAACTTCACCAGCCCTATGACCACCCATACCATCAGCTACAATTAATAAATACTCATTATTATCATTTTTTAAAATTGTAACAGAATCCTCATTATGATCTCTAACCTTCCCAGAATCCGTTAAATAAAATGTTTTCATTCCTTCACCTCTTTACTTCTAAGTTGACCACAAGCTGCATCAATCTTACTACCAAATTCTCGCCTTATCGTAACATTAATTCCACGCTTTTTCAAAGAATCATAAAACTTCATTATTTGATCTTTACTTGTTCTTTTAAATTCTAAATGATTTGTTTCATTATAAGGTATTAAATTAACATAAACATTTAAACCTTTTAATAAAGATGCCAACTCTGCAGCTTGTGTTTCATTATCATTTACTCCACTAAGCATAACATATTCAATAGTTACTCGCCTATTTGTCTTCTCAATATATTCCTTTATAGTGTCAATTAAAATAGGTAATTTATATGCCTTATTAATTGGCATTATTTTATCTCTCAGTTGAGTATTTGGTGCATGTAAAGATATTGCCAAGTTAATTTGTAAATCTTCATTCATTAACTCTTTTATTTTTGGAACAATTCCACAAGTAGATAAAGTTATATGACGAGCACCAATCGCTATACCTTTAGCATCATTTATTATTCTAATAAAATCCATAACATTATCATAATTATCAAGTGGCTCCCCAATTCCCATAATTACAACACTAGAAATACGTTTCTTTATATTTTCTTCTATCAATAATATTTGTTCCACCATTTCAAACGCTTCTAAATTACGCACCTTTTTTAATCTTCCTGATTCACAAAAAGCACATCCCATATTACATCCAACTTCACTACTTACACAAACAGATAATCCATAATCATGTTCCATTAAAACAGCTTCAACAAAATTACCATCAAATAATTTAAACAAATATTTTTTAGTCCCCTTATCCTCCTGCTTCTTTTGAATACTTATCATTCTAAAAGAAAAATCACCAGCAAGTCTTTCTTGTAATTCTTTCTTTATATTAGTCATTTCAAAAAAAGAAGTAACTTTCTTTTCATAAAGCCACTCAAAAACTTGCAAAGCCTTAAACTTCTTCTCATTAATATCTAAAAAATATTTTTCTAAATCCGTTCTTTTAATACCATATATATTTTTCATATTTACACCTATTATAATTATATCATAAATAGAAATAATTACATCAAAAAATACATATAAAAAAACAATTATAACATTAATTTCTTAACAAATTTATATAAATAAAAACTCTTTCATATTATAAAAAATTTATAAAAAAATAATAAAAAACTCCAGAAAATCAATCTAGAGTTTTTTATTCTAAATGTATTTTTAATTTTCTAATAACTTTTTTTTCAATTCTAGATATATAAGACTGACTTATTCCAAGTAAATCAGCAACTTCCTTTTGTGTATATTCTTCTGTATTATAAAGTCCATATCTCATTACCATAATTTGTTTATCACGATCATTTAAATGATCTAAATAACCTTTAAGCAATTCTATATCTGTCTTCTTCTCATATTCCTTATACGTAGTATCATCATTATCACTTATAATATCTTCTAAATGCAATTCATTACCTTCTGCATCATAGCTTAAAGCTTCCTCAAAACTTATATCACTAACTCTTTTTTTATTCTTCCTTAAATACATCAATATTTCATTAGAAATACATCTTGAAGCATATGTAGCCAATCTTATATTTTTATCTATTTTATATGTATTTATCCCTTTGATTAATCCAATAGTTCCAATACTTACCAAATCTTCTAAAGTTTCTAAAGTTGTCTCATACTTTTTAGATATAAAAACAACTAATCTTAAATTATGTTCTATCAACTTATTTCTTGCAACTTCATCCCCTTTTTGTGACTTAATAAGTAATTCTATTTCTTCCTCTTTTTCTAATGGTGGTGGCAAAATATCACTACTACCAACAAAGAAAAATTGATTATACTTTGCTTTTATTTTAGCTAATAACTTCTTTAAAAATTTTATCATCATCTCAACCCTTCCATAATCTGACTATTTATAATACAATTTATACCATCTATAAAAAAATTTTCATTGCTTACTCCCACTAAAAATTTATCATAACATTTTCCATCTATCTCAATCTTTAACGCTTTATAACAAGTAAGCAATCCATGATTATTCAAGCTACTATAAGGAACATAAAGTGGTTTCAAATCATCTATTTCCTTAAAAAACTCATCTTGTAATAAAACAATACTTTTATTAGAATAAGGATCAATTAACTTATTACCAGTATCTAAAAAAGCATTCACCTCCACCAAGTCTCTATCATTAAAATAAATCTTACACTTATAGTAATTACTATAATGATTCTTTAAATCTTTAAATGACTTAACATATTTTAGATACATAAAAAAACCAATAATCAACACAATTCCATAACTTATTCCAAGCCCTTTATTAGTAAATACTAACCCTTCATTACTATAACTAAATTGATTATTTAAAAACTCTATCCCTCCTCCCATAAGCATACTAACTAAATAAAAATATAAAATATTTTTTCCACAATACTTTATATCTTTAAATCCAAAAGATACAATTATCATAATAATACTAGTTATAAACTTAAAAATAAATAATATAAAATTATTCATTTTAATAAATAAAATTAATAATGTAATAGAACCAATAAAACTACCTAATATTAACCTAATAAATTTAACGTTCCTCCGTAATATATAATTAACGCTACAAAGAAGTATAAAATCAAAAATAAAATTAACTATCATAACCAAATCAATATATACTTTCATATCACTCACCCACTATAAACTACCATATTAATATTATGAAAAAAGTCAAAAAAAAACGATTTAATTAAAAATCGTCTCTATTTCTTAAAAATGGTGGTATATCAACATTATCAAAATCATCTTCATCATCCATAAATGATGTATTAGTAGGTAAATCCATATCCAATCCACCACCAACTTGTTCTCTTGCATCATCAAATCCAGTTGCTATTACAGTAACAATTACTTCATCATTTAAGTTTTCATTAATAACAGCACCAAATATTGTATTAATATCAGTATTTGCAGCATTTCTTACTACCTCTGCAGCATCTTCTGCCTCAAACAAAGTTAAGCTATTTCCACCTGTAATATTAATTATTGCATCAGTAGCACCATCAATAGTAGTTTCAAGAAGAGGAGATGCAACAGCTTGTTTAGCAGCCTCTATTGCTCTATCTTCTCCAACTCCAATACCAATTCCTATAATTGCATTACCTCTATTTTGCATTACAGCTTTAACATCCGCAAAGTCTAAGTTAACTAAACCTGAAACAGCTATTAAATCTGATATTGATTGAACACCTCTGCGTAAGACATTATCAACTTCTTTAAATGCTTCAATTATAGGAGTAGTTCTATCTATCATATCTCTTAATCTATCATTAGGTATTACGATAATTGTATCTACATGTTTTTTTAATTCTTCAAGTCCAACTTCAGCTTGTTCCATTCTTTTACGACCTTCAAATTTAAAAGGTTTTGTAACAATTGCAACAGTTAAAGCACCTTGTTCTTGAGCTATTTCCGCTACTATAGGAGCTGCACCTGTACCAGTACCTCCACCTAAGCCACATGTAACAAAAATCATATCTGCCCCAGCTAAAGATTCTTCAATTTCCTTTTTACTTTCTAAAGCTGCCTCGCGTCCAACTTCTGGATTTGCACCAGCACCTAAACCCTCAGTAATATTTTTTCCTATTTGTAATTTTGTTTCTGCATTACTAACATTTAAAACTTGTAAGTCAGTATTAGCTACTATAAAATCTACACCACCAACACCTGACTCTATCATTCTATTAACAGCGTTGCAGCCACCGCCACCAACACCAATAACCTTAATCTTAGCTATTTGATCTCTTTCTAAATCATGCATCATGAAATCCTCCTATCAACCATTAAATATATAACCGAACAACTTTCCAATTACACTATCATTTTGATCTCCAAAATTAGCCCCACTTAACACCTGTTGTTCATCTATTGAAAAAATAGAATAATCTTTATCCTTAAGTTTCGCATTATAAGCATAATACTTAAGCAAACCTAAACAAGAACCATATTTATTATTTCTTGCACCTATTTCCATAATATTCCCCACTGTAACATCATTTCCATAAACTTCTTGCAATATTATATTAAAATCTTTAGATTCTGTTAGACCTCCTGTAAATATTATATAACTTATTTCTTTTTTTGTTAAGTGATTTATCTCTTTCTTACTTAAATTAAGTATTTCTAGTATCCTACTCATCACAATTTCACTAATTTCAAATTGGTTAATCTGAATCATTTCAGCAGATTTATTTTCTACTGTTACAATATCACTAGTCTGAGCCATATTCTTATGAGCTAAAGCAAATTCTTCTTTTAAATCTTTTGCCGTTTTAATTGGAATCTTATAAATAAATGATATATCATTATCTATATTTTGCCCACCAAGTAATGTAACACTTGTATTAGTTAATACTCCTTTATTAAATACAGACATTGTTGTAGTTTCATCACCAATATTTACTACTACACCAACTTTTTTATCCAACTCTTTATTCTTATATTCAAAATAATCTCCTATTGATGACAATGTAATATCAAGAACATCTACTCCTAATCTCTCTAAACATGCTAATATAGGATAAATATTCTTTTTAGGTGTTGAAACACACACTCCTCTAACAGAAAGAATCTTAGAAGTTAATCCTTTCGGATCTTTAACTATTCTATTATCATCTAACGAAAAACTTGTTGGCATCATAGAAATATATTCTAAGTTGTCATTCTTTCTCGCTTTTATAGCTTTCTGTAATACTCTTATAACATCTTTTCCTTCAATAAGATTTCCCTCATTTGTTATAGCAACAGATCCAACAACAACCTGAAATTCAGCATTACTAGCTGGAACCGCAACTATCATTTGACGAATTCTTAATCCGATTATTTCTTCACATTTTTGTATAACACTTTTTAATGGCTCTAATAAACTATTTGGATCTTCTACTATTCCATTTTTAACTCCCTTAGATGAAGTTTCTGCAACAGCTAATACATTAAGTTTTCTACGAATCATTTCTCCAACAACACACTTAATAGTATCTGAACCAACATCTAAACAAGCCATTATCTTTCGCATCTTCACCACTCCATATTATACTAACTTTAATTATACAAGAATAAAGCCAATAAATCAACTAAGCTTAATAAAAAAAATAGCATAATTTAGAACTAAAATAACATTAAGAAACAAAAAAGTAATCAATTACTTGATTACTTAATAGCTTCTAAAAGTTCAGCTTTTTTCATTGAAGTATATCCTTCAACACCTTGTTCTTTTGCAACTTCTTTTAATTCAGCAACAGTCATTTTAGAATAATCTTTTGCTTCTGTAACAGTTTCAGCCTTTGCTTCTGCTTTTGGTGCTTTAGTAGCTTTTGGAGCAGTTTTTCCTTCTAATGCAGCTTTAGCAACATTAACTAATTGAGTAAATGCAGCAGCATCATCAATAGCAATAGCACTTAACATTTTTCTATTAACTTCGATACCAGCTTTATTTAAACCATTAATGAATTTAGAATAACTGATTTCATTTTCTCTACATGCAGCATTAATTCTTTGAATCCATAATTTTCTGAAATTTCTTTTGTTTTGTTTTCTATCTCTAAAAGCATATACTCCACTATGGAATGTTTGTTCTTGAGCAGTTTTAAATAATCTGTGTTTAGAACCAAAATATCCTTTAGCTGCTTTTAAAACTTTTCTTCTTCTATTTTTTGCAACGTTTCCGCCTTTAACTCTTGTCATTTCTTACTCCCCTTTCTCTACTAGATGAAGTCCTTAAGACGTCTAGTATCTCCTTTACTTAGAACTCCTTTAGTTCTTCTTTGTCTTACTGCCTTAGCAGAATCTTTACCAGTAATATGGTTACCATTTGATTTTTTATAAACTAATTGACCATTTTTCTTAGCTTTTAGAACTTTACTAGATGCTTTATGTGTTTTTTGTTTAGATTTTCCCATAATTTCTACTTCCTCTTTCTTAATATTATTTTTTTGGTGCTAATAGCATAATCATAGTACGACCTTCTAATTTAGGTTGTGACTCGATTGTAGATACTTCACTTAATTCTTCTGCAAAACGAAGCATAACTTCTTTACCTAACTCAGGACGTTCAATTCTTCTACCTTTAAAACGAATAGATACTTTAATTTTATGTCCTTTTAATAAATACTCATTAGCATTCTTTTTTCTTGTATTGAAGTCATGAATATCAATAGTTGGACTTAACTGATATTCCTTAACATCTTTATTTGTTTCTCTTTGTTTCTTTTGAGATTCTTTAAGTTTCTTTTGCTTTTCATAACGATACTTGTTGTAGTCCATAATCTTACCAACAGCTGGTACTGAATTTCCACTCATTAAAACTAAGTCTAAACCAGCATAATTTGCTAAAGTTAACGCATCAGCTAACTTCTTAACTCCCATTTGTTCTCCATTTGGACCAATTACCATTAATTCTGCCACTCTTATTTGATTATTGATTGGCATTTCATTTTTATCCTTTGCTATAGTAAGCACCTCCACACAATTAAAAAGGGCGAACATCTAGTATCCACCCATAAAAACAAAATAAAATATTCTTTATTTAGCTCTTAACCTATCGCAACTCACTGCAATCAGGTGGATGTGGATACATCGCTTTCTTTTCAATAACAAGATAGATTATAAGCTAAAATGCTACTCTTGTCAACATATTCTTCTCTAAATTATGAACTTTTCATCCTTTTTATACCATTTTTTACACTTATTTAAAAACTAATTTCTTTTCATAATTAATTTCAGATGTTGGAACCAACTTTTTAGTCTTAATTACTGGAATAAATACAATATTACTTATATAACCATTATTAAAATAAACTTTTAAATGCCAAGCTCCGTTTAATACCCTATCTTTTCTATATGATGGAACAATACAAATACCATTTTGCATATCCAACCCACTTTTATGAATATGTCCTAATAAATTAACATAAACATCATCCGAAGATATTTTTTCCTTCGCATAATAACTATAAATTGATTCTCTTATCTGCTCAGTAGTATAAGAATCATCATCAACTGGATTTTGATATCTTCTATTCGGATGATGTATTCCAATACTATCTAATATACTAACTGATCCACCAAAAGTTATTTTACAATGACCATAACCAAGATTTATAAAATCCTCTCTAGCATCAGCAAGTAATCTAATTGGATCTATCCCAACTGCCAACATATCTTTGTCGTGATTTCCGCCTAAAACCGCATGTTTAATACCTTTTCTAAAAGGATATTTAGCAATTGCTTTATCCACGATTCTTTGACAAGCAGTACCTTTATGCTTACCTTCTAAACGTGTCCAAGAAAAGAAATCACCAGCATTTAAAATTAAACTAATACCTTTATCTTCACAATAATCATTTATAAGTTCCATATCAGCAATAATTTCTTTTCCAAAAGCTGATAAATGAAAATCAGAAACAAGCATTAAATCTATGCATTTAGGATTTCCATCAAGAGAAATAACATACTCGCTCCCCTCTTTTACATCTATTTCAGATACTAAATTAATTTCTTCTGGAACCTCATACTCCATTTTACCCCTTATTAATTCAAAATGTTTACGAAGCTCTTCAATACTTAAAACATACCCATTATCAGATAAAAAAACTCTTACATCTTCTAAAGTATTTTTCCCACTCAACATTTTTTGAATAATTAGAGCTTCAATTCTATTATTTCTATCTTCAACATATTCAAATGATTTAGGTATAACAATCTTAAATTCATCCTCATCACGAAGTCTTCGTACTTCTTTTTCACTTTCTTCCAAACGTTTTCTTAATACCTTTATATCATTCTTTAAATTAAAATAATCACTCTGTATTCTTGTTTTTAGTGATAATAAAATATCATAGCTATCTCTTGATGAAGCAACTTCTTGTTTTAAAGATGCAACAAGACCATTTAATTGTTCAATTATATTCTCTAACTCTTTTATTTTATCTTCCAATCTTTTTTGCTTAAGTTTACTATTTTCTAACTTATCAATAAGCCTTGTATTATCTTTTCTTTTACTTTCCCAAGCTCTATTTTGCTTAGATAATTTATCATTTAACTCTGAAACTTCCTGTTCTGTAGCATTTAATTTTTTTCTCAATTCATCTATTTCAGATAATAAAACATTTACATCATATTTAACTTCTTCTTCAATTTTAGGATAACAACCATTTAATTTTTCCTCAAAAGTAGTCATTAAGCCATCTAAATCACTATTTCTCTTAGCATTTTCATCTATTAAATATCTTTCATACCTATCTCTAATACTATATAGTTGATTTATCAATTCTTTGCCAAGTACTATTTTATCATCATAAACCCACCCAATAAAAGAAGTTAAAGAAGACAACATTTTACATATCAAATTAAAAGAAGGTTGATTTTTATTAAAACTTTCACTTATATAATTAACAAAAAAAGTAATAAATTCAATATCAGTAACTTTTGCCCTTTTACCTAAGCTTTCCACAAGTTCATTATAATAAATCTCCCCAAATGAAGTCTCTCTAAAATATTTTAAAATTTTAATTTTATCAACTTGTGTAATTGCCATAAAACTCAATCCCCTTTTTAATTATTTACACTATATTATTATACATTAATAAAAATTGTCAAACAAAAAGACTCAAAAAACTTTTTTGAATCTATAAAACTTTTTTATAACATCATAAATACACATGATATATAAATTTACTAATAAAAATCTTATATATTATTAAACTTTTTATAATTTGTAATATTCATTAATCCTATAACAATTACTAACAATAATCCACAAGAAATTACAAAAATCATATAAAAAGCACCTGTTCTAGGATTTTCTTCTTTCTTATCTTTTCCAATTTCATCCCACTTAGCATATATAGTTACACTTTTTGTTGAATAACTATATGTAAGATCTTCCAAATATTGTTCGTTAACTTTTTCAATAAATTTTTCGTCATAATACCATCCAATGAATTCATACCCATTTCTTTTTGGAACTGGAATAGAAGAAGTACCACTACAAGCAATACAAACACTAATAGATTCCATTGTATTACCACCACTAGTTATAAAGTTAACTAAAAAACTACCACCTTCTATGCTCGGTGGTTCTCCTATTGAAGCCCATCCTGCATACAAAGTCACTTGTGGAGCAATAAAACATCCATTTTCATCTTTTTCTGATGGACCAAGTTCAACTTCTTCTACATAGTCAGTAAGCACTCTCTTTTTCAATTCCTTATCATAATACCATCCAGTAAATGTTTCATCATTTTTAGTTGGAATAGGTAACTTAGAATCTACAGGAGAAACCAAAGATATATGCTCTTCTCTACTTCCACCATTTGTTTCAAAAAAAATAATTCCTCTTAAACCACTAATTGGACAACTTATTGTAGTATCTGAAATAACTTCATCAACCGCTCTAACACTACCAACATTCAAAATAAATCCAAAAAAAGTCATTAATATAAATAATAACATACTCTTACTTTTCATAACTACACCTCTACTATAAACAATAATATCATATATTATTTATAAATAGTAAAAAAGTAATGCAAAATATACATTACTTTTTAGCTGAATAAACTATCAATTCATGTTGTGCTCTTGTACAAGCTACATATAATAGATTTTTCTCATTTTTTAAATATTTACTTTCTGTATCACTATAAACAATAACACTATCAAATTCCAATCCTTTAGCTAAATAAGCAGGAAGAACAACTAATTCTTTATTAAATTCTTCTGTATTACTATTTAAAATTGATATAGGAAATTCATTTTTTAATTGCTCATATAATTTTAAAGCTGTATTATTATCTCTTGTTATAACAGCTACACTTTTATACTTTGTTCTTAAATAATCTATATCTTCAATTAACTTACTATTATCTATTCTATGTATTAAAGGAGTACTTTTAGTTTTTCTAATAGCACACACATGGTTAAGACCTAATATCTTATTTGTAAATTCTATAATTTCAGGACTAGATCTATATGTCTTAGTCAATGAAATACATTTACTTTGTTTAAATATTCCTGATAATATATCTAAAGATTCATATTTATAATAAGGATTTATCGTTTGATTAACATCTCCTAAAATTGTAAAATTACTATTTCTAAATATTTTACTTATTATTAAATATTGTAAAAAGCTATAGTCTTGAGCTTCATCAATAACAACCTGCCTTATATTCCCTTCATAAGGAAAACCTTCAAGCAACCCTTTCATATAAACAAACAATAAAGCATCCTCATAGCCAATTACCTTACTTTTATTAAACTTCTTTATATCTTCATCTCTTGCTCTGATTTTACAAAATGGACTAGAAAAGAACCCCATATATATATCTTTATAATCTTTCCTAAAACTACTATTTTCCATTATAAGTTTTTTATATGTTGGTTTCTTTTTAGTACTTCCCTTATAATTAGCTTCGCTAAGTTTTTCCGCAATAACATCTACTCTTTCAAAAAAAGGTAAAGTACTATATCTTTTATGCAATAATTCATTTAATTCATCCTTATAAACTGTATATATTTTATTTTCTGTAAAATCACTAACTACTCTTGCCTTTCTTATAAAATCTTCAATATATAAATTAATATCATTTATTATCTCATCACTTTGTTTATATTTTATAAATTCTACATTAGGTACTTTTTCAGAATAAAATCTTCCAATAAAATCCATAAAAGGCTCTACTTCACTAAATTCAGTAATTGTATTACTTAAATAATCATTAAACGTAGTTTGTAATGTATTATCTTCTCCTAGTTCTGGCAATACATTTGAAATATATTCAGTAAATATTTGATTAGGTGAAAATATCAATACATCATTACTAGTTAAATTTTTAATTTTATATAATAAGAAAGCTATTCTATGAAGTGCTACACTAGTTTTACCAGATCCAGCAATACCAGAAACAATTAAGGTTTTATCTCTAACATTTCTTATTACATTATTTTGTTCTTGTTGAATAGTATTAACAATATTTTTCATTTTATCATTACTATCAGTAGCAAGTACTTCCTGCAATAAATCATCATCAATATTCATCGAATTATCAAAAGCACTAATAAGTCTTCTATTAGCAATTTTATATTGTCTCTTTCTTATTAAATTACCTTTAACTGGACCCGCTGGTGCAGCATAAGCACATGGACCAACCTCAAAATCATAAAATAAACTGCATATTGGACTACGCCAATCATAAATTATATTTCCATAATCTTCATCCTTCAAATACGTTAAGCCCAAATATACACTATATCTTTCTTTATCTTCATCTTCGAATACTACAGATGCAAAATAAGGATTATCCTTAATTCGATATAATCTTTTAAAATAATCTTGTTTCATAAGTATTTTATTTGCTTCAAATTCAGAATCAGCATTTGCTTGATTTAATTCCTGTGCATCCATAGCTCTCATATTATCCCAAGTATATTTTCTAAACTCCATAAACTTATTTTCATCTTCAAAAATATCTTCGCCCATTTGAGCTAATTTATCATCAAGTAGTTTTAAGACTTCTTCAAGTCTTCTTTCCTCAAGTTCAAAATCTCTTCCTGTTATTGCCATAATTCCACCCTCACTTCCTATCATAACAAAATTCTGCTATTATTTCCATAGCAGTAAACCTTCAAAAAATTTTCAAGTAAAAAGTCTTCTTAATTATACTAATTTTATTTTATATATTCAAGTAAAAAAGATACTATAAAGTATCTTTAAGCTTTTGAATTTACAATTATTTCTAATTTATCAGATAATTCAATTGATTCATCATTTCTAAACCCCATATGAACTATCTCGTTTATTTGACTATGATCAAATAAAGCAACTCCATTAGATTCAAGTACTCCCTCTGGAAAAGGACATCCTCTATAATCATATATTTTATTTTGATTGTCTTCAGTAACAGCACAATAACCATTTATCATAACTTTTTTTGTACCACCTTTAAGTAATACAACTGTTCCTATTGGCAAATATTTTTCTTCCATAAACAATTCCTCCTGCTACTTTTTCAATTTATTAAAATCAAATTTTTCTGTTTGACCACCAGAAATTTTTTCAGTTGTATATTTAGCACGCATTTCACTAATAGATAATGGATTAGTAGGCGCTTTTCGTCTCGCTCTAGGATTAGCACTATTAATATTGCTATCAGTTGGAGCACTTAATCCTTTTCCTGAACTTCCAGTGTTCTTAGAAGTAATATCATCTATATAGTTTTCATACTCATCATTCATTAAACCTTCATAAAAAACTTCTTCTATTTGATAATGATCAAATAAACAAAATGTATTTTCCATAAAACCTTCTGGAAATATACAAGCATTATATTGATATATCTTATTTTCATTTTCTGCTTTTGAATAATATCCAGTAATCATTAGCTTCTTTGAGCCACCTTCTAAACGAACTACAGTACCTATAGGTAAAAGTCCTTTTTTCATATAATCACCTACCATATATTTATTTTAGAGTGAAGAAAATATCTTCACTCTATTTTTATTTATTATTTCCATCTGCCGTTAAAGCATTTTTTATTTGTTCATCTATACTCTGTGCTTCTTGAACTTGATTATTAATCATATTTGGATTACTTCCATCTAAATAAGTAACTCCAGACGAATCAATTACAATTCCATCAGTCGTAACTTCTTGACCAGGTGTAGTTTCTTGTCCAGGAATAAAATCTGGAGAACTAGAAACATCATCACCAACAGTCGTAGTAGAAGAACTTGATCCATCATAATTACTATTTAAAACATTTGATGTATCTTTTTCATATTCTTCTTTAGTTTTCTTATAATACTCTTCTTTAGCTTCTTTAAATTCTTTTCTTGTCTTTGTATATTTTTCTTTTTCTTCATTCATCTTATCTACTTGTTCTTCAGCTTTTTGAACAGAAGTATTATAAGCTTTTATTGATTCATTATATTCTTTAGCTGCTTCCTCAGTCCACTTAGAAGTATCAGTTCCATATTCAGCTTCATATTTTACTTTTAAATCTTCCATAACTTTCTTTGTCTCAGCAACGCTAACTAATGCCACATTAGCTTCAACAACAGTTTTTTCATAAGATTCTTTAGCTTCATCCATTGTATCTTTCAATTTTACAATATTTTCATCTTCAGATGCCAAAATCATACGTTCACTTGGTCCATAACCTTCTAACTCATCATAATTAGGTCTTTCTGCATATTTAGACTCATAATCTTCAATTCCATCTGCCTTAGCCAAATCTCTAGCTATTTGAGCCATTTGTGCATCTTGGTCACCTTGAATAATAGCTTTAATAGTTTTATGTCTATCTTGAATTATCATTTCTATTTCAGCTGAACTATAACCATATTCTTTTAATTCTTCTCTAATAGAATCTAAATCTCCCATATCGAATTTTCTTTCAATATCTTCAATTATTTCAGAACGATGAGCAATTAATTCTTCATACTCTTGGTCAAATTCAAATTGATCTCTAGCTAATTCATCATAATCAACTTCTCCATCTGGATTAATCTCAAATTCAACTTCCTCAGGCAATTCAGTTTCAACAATAGGATCAATTTCTATCTCATTTGAAGGTTCTGGAACAACATTTTCTTCTGGTTGTTCTGGTTCCTTTGGTTCTTCTTCATCTGGTTTAGGATCAACAGGTGTTGGATTTGTATCTGGAGTAGTACCGCCACTTGTTCCACCAGAACCACCACCAGGTCCATATGATCCACCTCCACTAGAGCCTCCAGAAGGAGTTCCACCAGACGTTCCACCACCATTGCCATTGCTTTCTGGTTTACCAATCTTACCAATTAATGCTGTACCAAGTAATCCTCCAAATAAAGCAACACTACCAGCTATACTTTGATTATTATTTAAAGTAGATTGAATTTTATCTAAGTCTACTCCAGTAGCTCCCGTAATAGCAGCATAAGCAGAATCTATTGAAGGAGTATATTCAGGTAATAAAGCATTAACAAATTCATGAGAATATAATCCACTTTTTATAGTATTTGTCATAAAAGCATTAGCATTAGTTACAATATCTGTATAATTAATTTCATATCCATAAGTTCTAGCTAAATAATCTGCAGCTATTTCTCCACTCATTACAGTATTAGAATAGGTAAACATAGCATTTAAAGCTTCACTAGTTGAAAGACTTACATTTTTTCCATCTATAGTTACTTCTGTATCAACACTTAATACAGTAACACCATCACTAGCCAAAGTTGTTTTAACTCCAACTTCTTGAGCAGTTGCATTCAAATCTGCGTATTTAACATTATATTCATCTATTTTAAATAAAATATTTTGTAATGATAATCTTATATTTTCTAATTTAGTTTCTACATTTTCTGTAGCTTTATAATTCATTTGATTACCAGTTTCACATTCCTCTAACAAATCGGTAAACACCTTTTTTGCTTCGTATTTAAACTGAACATCACTTGCTGACTTAACAAAATGATATATTCCAACAGCTAATGCAACAGCGGCAATTACACCTGCTACAATCCAACCAACTACTGGAATCCAAGCTGATATAGAAGCTGCCGTTACAGCAGTGCTAATAGCAGCACTAGCACCTGAAACAGCAGTCGCCGTTCCTACACCACACAAAATACTAGTTCCTCCACCAAACAAAAGATTATATTTACTTTCAGAATCTTTATATAAATCCTCTAAAAAACCATTTGTTATAAAATTATGATACAAATTAGAAAAATTAGTAGACCAAACATCATCCATTGCTTCTTCTATTTCTTTTTTTGCTAAATCAACATGATTTTGTAATTCAGTATATTCAGCATTATTAAGTTTTACTTTAGACATATTATCATCTCCCAACTTTTCTATTTAGTTGAACCTTCAGTTTCAATTACTTCAGTTCGTGAACTACCTTTAACTTCACCAATAAGAATCCATCCAAAGTTATATTCAAGTTCTAAATTTATGTTATTTATATCAGTCATAAAAGCAGAATGTAAAAGAGACAATTCGTTTTTTAATGCATTAATATCTCTCTGTATTTCATCTCTAGCTACTGTTAAATCATGAACTCTAGCTTGGTTTTCAAAATCAAATGCATTATCAATTGCAGCCGCATTATTTAATTCTGTCATTGCATTATCTAATTTTTGTGGCAACTCATTTATTAAAAAGTTAAAATCATTTTTTATATCATCTGTAATAATAGAATACCCAAATCCAGAAGTATCACAACTATAGGTTGCAGTTGTTCTTCTTCCGTTTGATTCCTCAGAATCAGTCCTTGTAGCTCTCATAGTAACACCTCCATATTAAATTATTTTATACTAAAACAAATCCACTTTCTGTTAACATACCTATTACTTTACCTGCTGAATCTAAAAATTCAAGAATACAATTTGTTCCTGGTTGAGCAAAAGCTGCTCCAGCTTGTTCAGCCTGCGAAAGAGCATTAAGTAAAGATGTCTGAGCAGCTGGATTAACTCCACTTGTCAAAGCAACATGCTCAGTAACTGCACTAATAGGTTGAGCTACTGTACCAGTTAAAGCTGGAGTACCTCCAGAAACAGGTCCTGGTAAAGCTGGTGTTGTTGGATTAGCAGCAGGAGCTCCGCCAGAACTACTAGCAGCTCCTCCAAAGCTTGACCATGCAATTGTAATCAGTGAAACAATATCTCCAGCCAACATAATCTTTGCAGCAAGCTGATGACGTTTTAATAAGCTTTCAGAATCAGCACAAGCATACTCAACACCAGTAATAGCATGTAATGATTTTAATTCATCCATATCATTTTGATATTGTTGAGAATTTGTCGTTTTATAATTATGATAAAAAGATGTATTAGTATAAGCATCCTTTATTCCACCACTAGTAACTCCCAAAGGATTGGCTTCCTTAAATCCTTTTACCCCTTCTTCGAATTTTGAATAATCACCAGCAGCTTGAGCAACAACGGTTGACCAATTATTAAAATTAGCAACAAAATTATCAAAATTAGAAGAAGTATTATCCCAATCCAACAATAATTGATTTCCTAAATCTCCATATACAGATTCTTCACAAACACCAACAGAATTATGAACATCCTCATTTATATTGTGTAATATTCCCGCAATAGAGTCAGAACTACTTGAATCACCAGTTATTGTTTGCATACTTTTATATATTTCAGCAATTGCTTCATATTCAAATTTTCTTTCTGCCATAAAATCGCCCCTATCTATTTATTCATTGATGTTGTTATTGAAGTTCTCTCATCAAATAATTGATCTCTAGATATCCATAATCCAAAAGTACCTTCACTTCTTGTATTATATGCACCATTTTTTAAAACAAAATAAGCATCTTTTGTTGAATCATAAATCATATAAGCACCTTCATTACCGCCATTTATTACATTATCATATGTATCCCATGGCTTATCATATTTTATAGTTTGATTAGGAGCTATATACACTACCTCAGGTAATTCCTGAGAACTATTTGACATACCAGAAAGTTGTGTCAAAGTAGTAGCATTTGATTGTAAATAATTACTATCATAATTAACAAAAGTATAATCAGGATGATCAACATTTTGTGTAAAAGATTTTTCTACATTTGTTCCAACTGAATCATATGGTGATGTTCCATTATTATAAGTAATATTCCATTGATAATCCATGTTATGTTTTCTGTCATTTACAAAGTCTTCACGAGAAACAATTTTATCTGAAGAATAAGAAGTATAAGGAGTTAATTGACCACTACCATCATTTACAAATACCTGAGCAGTAGAATCTAAACTTTTAACATAATAATCTTTTCCACTTGAATCTCTCATTAAGAAATAACATTTTTCACCATTTAAACTAACTTCTTGACCAGAAGATACTGTAATAGAAGAATTTACTGTAACATCAGGATTATCTGTTGTTTTTAAAGGTTCTTCATTTTCACCATTTAAGCCATTTGAACCACTAGTTGGATTTTCAGTTTCAGCTCCACCTTCATCACCAGCACCATAACTCATGCTTGGACTAGAACTATTATCACCAGAATCTCCTCCAGTCGTTCCACTAGCTCCACCATTAACTCCTAAACCACCATTACCATTTGGAGTATTCGTATTAGTTGCGCCACTACCAGTTGCTCCAGAAGTCCCAACTGAACCAGTAGAATTAGCTGTACCAGTAATATTATTGATTATTGCTATCAATTCTGCAGACAATTCGTCAGTACCAACTACCATTTTATCTAAATGTTTCGCATACATTCTCATACCATCTGATAAATCATTTAAAGCATTATGATATCCTTCTGTACCTTCTGCAAACTTATCATAATCTTCACCAACCCAATGTTGTCCCATTGAACTAATTTGACTATACATCTGTTCAACTTTAACATCATAATTTTCAGCTGATTTATTTATTTTCTCTGATAATTCCTTTTGCAATTCACTATCAACAGTAAAATCCCAATTAGCCATATAAACACCGTCTTCCTCTAAAAATAATACATTGTAAATCACTAAAATTTAGTAACTTACAATGTACTACTTTCGTAGTACATATTATTATTGTTTAATTCCTGTATTTCTTTGTTCCATTGCATTATAATCATCAGCAGTAGCTTTAGCTACATCTAATAAATTAATACATTTTTCAAAACTTGCTTTTAAACTAGGATACATATCATTCCATGCTTCCATTTTTGATGAAGCCCAAACGCTATCTTCAGCATATTCTAAATCATTAGCTAAAGTAAGATTGCTACTATTAATAACTCCACCTATAGTTGATGCATCACCATCTTGCATAGAACCTACAGCATTTTTTATATTATTATATTTTTCTGAAAATGTAGCATACTCAAAAGTAGTATTTCCTGTTGCCATATTTTCACCTCTTTCATATTATATTTTTTATAATTATAAATTTTGTGATCTTGCTACTGAACCTTCATGAGTTGTATCATAGTCAGAAGCAGTTCTTTCTAAATCACTAGCAACACTGTGTAAAAATTGTGATGCTTTATCTAAATTTGATTTAAATTCTGCTGCTGCAGAAGCAAATGCTACAGCATCATCCCCATCCCATACTGATGGTTCAGTAATATTTTTTGTATTTGTATCAAAAGTAGAAATTAAACTATCAAAACCATTAGCTTTATTGCTAATATTTCCAGCTAATTGATGAAGTCCATCACTATTCATTCTTAATACTGACATTTTTTGCACCTCCATTCGTGTAATATTATACCTAAGAATATACTATTAACATTAGAATACAATATAGGTTTAACCAAAACCCCATATCCTTACCATTTCATATTCTTATAAATATAATTATATAAAATAATCCATAATTAATCAATCATCTTTCTTAAACATTTCAAAAAAAAGAAAAAGATTTAATCTTTTTCTAATTTCCTGCAAATGGAGTTATAGGAGTTCCATTCATTGGTGCTACACTCTCTTCTTCTACAGAAGAATTTTCAATTGAAGCAACAATTTTATTAAGTTTATCTTTAAATGCAACTTCTTCTTCATCTTCATATCCTACAAAGAATATTTTTTCAATTTGATCATGGTCAAATAAACAAACTTGATTTGAACTTAAATATCCTTCTGGATAAACACACCCACTATAATCATATATTTTTTCTTGATCTTCTTGAGCTACAGAACAAAAACCTGTTATCATAGCTCTTTTTCTTCCACCTTTTAATAAAACTACAGTTCCAATTGGTAAATACTTCTCTTTCATATTTTATTCCTCCTTTTTTTCATCTTCATAAGTTACCGAATCAGTAAATATAATAACAGGGTCTTTATCTTGAGAAAGTTCTATATTATCAGAAACATTTTGAATATCACTAACAGGCTTTGAACCTTCATTTTCCCCACTTTGAGGTTGCCCTAAAGCATCTGTAAACATATCATCTGTTATATTATTATCATTGCCAGTTGCAACATTTTGTTCTTCTGCAAGAATATTTCCTTCTTGTCCTTTTTCAAGTTCTTCTGCAGCAAATTGATTATATTCTTCACAAGCAGCATTATAGTTATCTTTTTGAGTTTCATATTCTGCTTTTTTACTATCTACATTACTTACAGCCTTATTAACATCAACAATCGCTTCATTATAATCTTTTGCAACACTATTATATTCATCAATCTGTTCAGTTGTCCACTTTTTAGGATCTTCTCCACTTGTATCTTTTATTTTTTTCAACGTTTGATTATATTTTTCTTTTGCTTTTTTAGCTTTATCTATTGAATCATTTGCTTCTGTAACAGAATTATCATAATTATTCTTCGCATTAGTTAACTGTTGGCGAGCTGTTTGAACTTTTTGAGATGTAGGTGTTAAGTCTTTATTGACTTGTCCACTTTCTACATAAGACATATCATGTCCGTTATCAAAGACAGTATCATGATTATTTACTCCTTGATTAGAAGCAATATTATTAGAAATCATTGCTAATTGTTGTTCTTCTAATCCTCTAATATAAGCAGCTTGGCCTTTAACTTGATCAGCAGCAAGTGCAGCAGCAACAGTAGTTGTATACCCCATTCCTTCTAAAGCTTTTACTTTAACCTCTGTAGGCATTTTATCAAACTCTTCAATTGCTTTATTTCTATCAGATGCTAACTGATCCGGAGTCTTAGAAGCATAATATTCATCTCTAGCCTGATTATCAACATCTTCACTAGTAACCTTTTCTTTTTCTAATTCTTCTGGCGGGTTAGCTTCTGCTAAATCACCAATCTTATCTTTTATGTCATCAGCAACATCATCAGAAACAACAACCTTATCATAAGAATCCAATTCAACTGGCGGTTTTTCATCTACTTCTGCAATAACTGGTGATGATGATTCCTCTTGTACAGGAGGTACAATCGTATTAGGTTCAGAAACAACTTCCTCTGACACTTCTTCTACAAACGAATCATCTTCTTCAACAATTTGATCTATAATTTGCTCACCATTACTATTTAACGAACCATTTAAAGTCTCTTGTATATCAACAACAGTATCAGTTGGTTCTTTCTTAGTAGCTATGATATTACCAAATTCTTCTGGAGTATCACCAGCAGCAATTTTCGATTCATTAATAGCTTTCTTTTCTTCTTCAGTAAAATCATCAGTATTTAATTTTATTCCACCTGTAGCAGCCAAACCAACAGATGTTATTAAACTTCCAGCTACAACCGAATTAACTCCATAAACATCCGATACATCTTTAACCATATCTTCAAATTCGTCATAACTCATTCCTGTTTCTTCTTCAATTAAAGATTTAAAATCAGACTCTATTCTAGCTCCAACTTCCTCTTCTGAAACTTCAACACCTAAATACTCTTTATACGCTTCTGCCATTTGAGAAGAATTGGTTATACTAACTAATCCACTATCTCGAGCAATAATAGTATTATTATGAGATTTATTAGCTGCGTCAATTCTCAAATTCTTTATTACTTTTTCATCTGTAATACCATATTTTTCAATATACAATTCTGTAGTAATTTGAGAAGAAGTTCCATATTTACTTTCCGTTACAAGAGAATTTACAGTATCTTTTAAAGCAATTGCACTTGTTCCAAATCCTCCCCAAGCTATTACATCTATATTCTGATTTTTGCCATGAGTTTTTGGAGTATTTACAACAGAATATTCTTTTTCAAATTGCACCGAATCTTCTGCATTTTCTAACATATCTTCATATAAAGCAATCTCACCTTTTTCAAAACTTTCAACAGCTTTTTTTATTTTAGTAAACATACTATCTAATTTCGCCACATGAGTACTTACTTTAGAAACAATTTCACCAGTTTCTTCCATTAAACTATCAACTACACCATTATATTCTGTAATTTTATTATTGTTAAACAATCGTTGAGCCTCTTGTGCCGCCGAAATAGAGTTACAAGTCGGTCCACAACAAGCAGTATAAAAGAAAACAGTAATATATTTTATTATAACATTTCCTAAACTATCTAAAAATGAACCATTTTCTTTTTCCTCAGAAGTTGTTTTATATGAGTTTACATTTTCCTCAATCCAAGCACCAGAAGTTCTTTTTTCATAAGTTACATAATTATTAACCTCTTTAAATATACTATCAATATGTAACTGAGCACTCTCAATTTCATTTATAGTTTTTTCAATATTAGGAGTTGAGCATTTTATTTTACAATCTGCCATATTTACTCACTCCCCTTTTTTATTTTTGCTCGTATTGCTTGCATTTTTTCTTGTTTCATCTGTAATTTATTAATAAGCCCCTGTAAAGATGATATATCATTTTCTATTATAATTTTAATACTAGACCACTTACTATTTGTGCTTTCAATAGTTTCATCATTACATTTTTCTAATATAGTTTCTAAATCACTTATAAGACTTGTAATATTTGATATAACCTTATCCATAACACACCTCGCCAACTAACTAAACTTTCATATTTGTTAAATCAACAGAATCAAGAACATTATAGTCAACAAAAGTCTCCTGATTTCTTTTTAACATTGGACTAGATTCTTTTCTTAGAAGTTCTGTTGTTTCACTAAACTCAGGAAATGAATTTAAATCTGTATACATTCGCAAATTTTCTATTTTTTCATCCGACATTTCTTTAGAAATCTTTTCTAAATTAACTTCTGGTGCCTGCTTTAATGTTCTAAACTTTTGTGAAGAATCAATTCCTTCTAAAGTCTCAAAATGAGCAGCACCAGTACTTATATTTTTATTACCAACTACTAAAGGTGTCTGATTTTTAGTAATCGTTTCTTCTTTATGTGAAAAATCTTCATTCAACAATATATTTTCTCTATCATAAGCATTTTGAAATTGTTCTTTTCTCGATTGTTGACGAATCCCAACATTATTTCTTAATTCATTATCATCTTCTGATACTGGAAAAGTTACTTTTTGTCTATTGCCAGAAATATCTTCAAAATTGTTAATTTTTTCTTGTCTAGTATCTTTAAAATTTGCTGTTCCGAAAGCTACAGCTCCAATTCCAGTTGCCACAGCCCCACTAACAGCATTTTTTTCTGTTATGTTTCCATCTGTTTCTTCTGATCCATTACCATACACTGTTTCTGGTTTAGGAGATGTAGTTTTTACAGCATTAATATCAGAATTGCCATGACCTTCTCCAGCATAAGTCTCATTCGCTACATTTAATAAATCTACATTATTTTTTCTTACAATAGATACAAATTGAGACCAACTATCAAAACTTCTTATAAAATCATCAGAATCTCCAATATTTGCTTCAAATGTTTGAAGAAGAACATCTCCATATTCTCCATAAAGTGCTGAATCAGGATTACTATTTACATTTTGTTTAAAATAATCTTTCATAGATGTAATAGTATCTGCAAGCCTACCAAAAAGTTGTTCCATTTCTTGAACTTTTTTATCAACTTTTTCAATATCAAAATGTTCTGTAATATTATTTGCCATATAAAAACTCCTTTTTTATCAAAAACTATAAAAATTAATTATTTTGCTGCTAGAAAAAAACTTAATGTAATTACAGAATCAAGTCTTGAAATATCTGAAACAACTTCGCCATCACAAATATTAGCAAAACTTTCAATCATTGCCACATAACCACTAAGAGGTTCTCTATAAGTCTCGCAATTTGACTTAAATGTTTCATATGCAACTCCCATCCAAGCCTCATCTGTATAAAATGAATCAATTAAAGCATATAATTCATCTATTATACCTTGAATTTTTGATGCATATTCTCTCAATTCTTCTGCCACATTTGCAGCAATAGCTGTATTACCAGCAACTATGTCATAGCCTTTAGAACTATTAAAAACCTTGCCACCTACTCCTGAAAAAACAGAACTAGCTGTATAATTCAATTTACTTGCCATTATAGTCATCCTTCCATAAGTACCCCAAGTACATTATAAATAAAAGATGTTTAGGAGCATCTTTCACTTATAATGTACTGCACAAAATTATGTACAGTACCAATATCACTATCCTTGTGAACTATATACACTCTCTGCTTGAGATTGAAAACTACTATATTCAGAAATAACTTGTCCAATTTGATTATCTATAAAATCTTTAATTGTAGTATTTAATTGTGAAAAATCAGTTTCCATTAATGCATTAAATGATCCTTGTGCCATAGCAGCTAAATCTCCACCACCAGCAGCTGAAGAATCTGCATTTTGTGTATTAACAAATTTTGCAGCAACATCTTCTTTTATACATTCAAATTGTCTTACAAGTTCATCTACGTCATTTTTAGCGTTATCAAAAGCAGCTTTAACTTTTTCAGCATCAAAAGATTCTGTCATAATATCATCCTTTCTAATATCACATTATTCATTAAAATGCAGCTGTACTTTTTTGAGTATTTATTTCAGCAGCTTGCATTACTTCTTGATTTTTATTAATAAAAATTTCACTACTTTGAGAAAAGTTTTCAAAAATTGGTTTTATAGCTTGATTGAATTTATCAACTAAAGCATCAGCAATAGAACCTGTAATGCCTTGACCTGCTAACTCAGTTATCAAAATATTTGTTACTTTCTCTGTTATTTCATCAGTTTTTCTTTTTGCATCAGTTAATGCATCAATTAATTCTTGATAATTACCAACATTATAACTTACTACACCGCTACCCATACCTAACACCTCCTCTATTTCTATATTAGTATCAACTTAGCACCATTTAAAATTTTATTTTCTAAAAAAGTATTATCTACATCATAAATGGCACCATTATCAGCATTAATTAATGATAAATTTTCTGAAATAGGAAAATTCCCACTAGTCATATCACTAATTGCTTTATTTAATAAGAATATAATTTCAATAGTCTTCTTATTAACAGGAATAAAAACGTTGTATCTTTCTTCAATACTAGGTACAATCAAATCTACACAGACTTTATTATTATTCATAAAATCCTCCTATTACCAAGTAGATTAAGAATATGCGAATACTCAACCATTTAGTTACCAAATTCCCCACAACTATTCACTACACTCTTATATTATCAATAATACGCTAAAACAAAAACAAAGTCAACGAAAGTAAAAAAAAAGACAGAAATTTGTCTTTTTTTATTATAAAGTTTCATATGTTTCTGACTCTTCCTCACCAATCTCAGAAATAAACTTAACCAAAACAGTTGTATTTCCATCAACATAATAACCAAAATTTTTATCAATTTTAGTAGATAAGACTCTAGAAGTAAGAGTAGATTTAAGAGTATACTGAGCACCCATACCATTTCCAAGCCAAATACCTTTTGTACCAGATATAGTATCTTTATACCATGAATCAAATTCACGCTTTTTAAGATTATCGGCAGTATCAATTATAATAAAATGAACTTTTGGCATTCCCTTTATCATTGATATAAGTCCACTATAAGCTCCATCAAACTCTGAACCTAATATATTCTTAAATTTATCTATTCCAACTATAATACAAACATACTCTTCATATTCAGATATAGCTCCAACATCAAAGCCAGCCTCTTTATACTTATTAAAAATGTCAAATACAAACTTCCCAAAAGTCTTAAAATTTTCCAACATATTTGTATCATAATAAGTAACAAGTTCTGAAGTATCTTTAAAAGCTTTTTCAAAATCAAAAACATAGCAATTTTTTCCAATAATTTTAGAAATTTCTCTAATAAACAAACTACCAAAAGTTTTAATTTCTCCAAATTCTGATCCAGTAATAATATTAACAGTATTTTTTGTTAAATCCAATGTCCTTATTTTCAAAGATTCTTTCTCTACACCAACAGGAATAGATTCAACTCCTTTAAGTTCATCAGCACAATAATTTATTGTAACAACTTCAGGTAATACAGGAACCTTAGGAGCCGAAACATTAGGATATAATGCACATATAGCTTTTACCTTTTCTGTTACAAAAGTATTATAATTCTCTTTATCAACTGGAACAGCTGCTTGAAATTCATAAACACTATCTAATTTTACAAGACCTCTACCACTTATAGGAGAAGGCTCAATTTTAGTTCTCGAAAGCAATGTAGAATAATCATACTTATCATTCATTTGGAATACAAAATGGTTTGGTAAATATTGTGCAAGTCTTGACCTAATACCATTAGATGTTGTAGAAGTCATTATAAAATACACACCATATTTCTGACAATCTCTTGTTATCGTTGAAAGCGTATCAAATGTAGCATCACCATAATTTTCATTATATAACTCAAATCCATTTATTATAATTACAACATTTGGTAATACTTTACCAGTAGCTTTCGAATAAGAAATATAATCACCACCAAAATCAGCAAACATCTTTTTTCGAGTAGCAATCTTTTCAGTAATCATCCTCCATAAATTCGTTACTTTATCAACGTCATTTTGTAAAATAACATCTCCAACCTGAGGAGCTTTTCTATACATTTTTAATGTTTCTGCACCAAAATCAAGTAAATATAAATTCAATTCAACAGGAGAATAAGTAGTTATACAAGAATACACTAATGAATTAATCATTTCTTCTTTACCACTATCTGCCATACCATAAACAATCCAATTTCCACCACGAGTAATTGGCATTGTAAGTAATCCTTGTTTCTGTAAATCTGGAGCATCATATTCACCAATTACTGGATTAATATCACAATCAACTTTTTTATATTCATACTTTTCTTTTAAACCATCTATATATATGATAGGCGGTAAAGCATTAAGCCACAACTGTTTAACTTTAATATTCTCTTTTTTAGCAATATCAACTAAATATTTCATTATATTAGGAAGTTCTTCACCCTTTAATACTCCAGTAACATTATTCTTACCATCTTCAACAATCTTTATAGGCATACCTAAGTTATCTACAAATGAAATATTATTATCTATTTTTTTCTTTCTAACATCAGATTCATAATAAGGAGCCCCTGTCCAAGCAGATTGACCCAATGCAAAATATTCATCATAACCTACTTGTAAGAAGAACCTACCAGTTTCTTTTAAAGAAGCTGCATCAGGTCGTTTAATCATTTCTTGACTATCAGATCTATCTTGTACTTTCAAACATACTTTAAACTTAGAGTTTGACCATATTTGATCATTTACTACTCCACTAGGTTTTTGTGTGGCAAGAATCAAATGAACTCCTAATGAACGTCCAATACGAGACGTAGAAATTAACTCATTCATAAATTCTGGTTGTTGAGCTTTTAACTCCGCAAACTCATCACTTATTATAAATAAATGTGCTATCGGCTCTTCAACTTGACCATTACGATACATTCGTTGATATTTATAAATATCTATTGTTGATTCACCAACTTTATCTCTCGCTCTATTAAATGCTGCTTGACGTCTTTTTAATTCACTTTGTAAAGACGCTAAGCTACGATTTATTTCACTGACATCTAAGTTTGTAATAGTACCAGCTAAATGTGGCAATTTAAGACCAGTTTCTCTATTTTCAAAAGCACCAGCTAGTCCACCACCTTTGTAGTCGATAAGTACAAATTGTACTTCATTAGGATGATAATTAACTGCCATACTTAAAATAAAAGAAATAATAAATTCTGACTTACCTGAACCAGTCATACCTGCTATCAAACCATGTGGGCCATGAGCTTTTTCATGCAAATCTAACTTAAATTGTTCACCATACTCATTAACGCCTATTGGAGTAGACAAAGTATTAATTGGATCGCTATCCTTCCACTTTGCAAGAGCATTTAATTGATTAACATTTGATACATTATACATTTCTAAAAATGTATAAGCTGCTGGAAGTTGGAACTTTCCGCCATTAAGAGCTATTGGAATATTAGATATAATATAGGTATACTTTTCCAACGATCCATACATAAAATCAGGAACAAAATTTATTCTCTTACTATCAGTTAAAACTCTCTCAAACACTCCACCAGTTCTCTCATCAACACTAATAAAATGTTCAACCTCATTTGGTAATGAATTTAATCTTTCAGTTAATATCATCAAACTAATTCCAACATACTCAGTAGACGAAATCAAAGAATGAATAATACTAACATTTCTTACTGCATCTATATCATCAGTAATTATCAAAAATCTAACAGACAATTTAGCTGATTCTTTAGAACTACCAATACCTTGATCACTATTAGCTTCTCTAATTGAATTAAGCATCTCTTCAAAATAAGAACTTATTTGATTTATTTCGTCATTATTAGTACCAAAAAATCTAACACTTCTATTATCGTCCCAAAAATAAGGACAATCTTTCATATCTTCCCAAAACTTTTCATTTTCACTATTAGTAAATACACATACTTTTAATGAATCATATCCATGATAAGCAAATATTTGTAATAACAATCCTCTCAAAAATGGATTTGTTACACTTTTTGGTCCTATAATAGCAGTTATATATTTATCAATAAAAGAATAAGTAACTGGAACATTCTCTAAATAACTAGTCTCTTTTTCTAATTCTCTCAAATACCCCATCAAATTATCTTCTGCTTCCATAGAAAAATGTTCATCAGGATAATTAACTTTAAAAAATGGTGGAATAGCTCCTATTCCTAAACGTAAAGAAAGAAAATCATAATCATCTATATTCTTTTCCCATAAATTACGTTTTTTATAAAGGATAATATCTCCAACTTCTTTTAGAGGTATATATTTATCTACTAAAATTTGTTGTTCCTTTTTCATCTCTGTAAGAAATTCTTCTCTTTTTTTATTAACATACATACTATAAGTAGCTTGTCTTTTTCTCTCATACACTACTTTTCTATGTTTTTGATACATTTTATTTACTGTAGGAAGAATTAACATACATATTAACATACCAAACGCAGTTAAAAGCGAAGGCCAAGCTTGAGCTAAAGGAGTTGTTCCATTAAACACACTAATTAATGTTGAAACACCTGTCATCATAGATGTCATACCCATCATCATCATAGAACCCATTTGTAATATTGCTGGCATTTCTTCCTGTTTTTGATGCTCAGGTGGAGGGTCTATTACTAATGTTTTTTCTTCAATTCTTTCGTCAAATCTTGGAGGTTTTAAAAAGTAGTCTTCTTTTTTATACATTTCTATTACAGGATCAGGTTCTTCTGATATTTTTGAATAATCAAGTATAGGCATTTGCCTTATATTAAACATTTGTGAATCAAATTTTATTAATTTATTAGGATTATTAATAAAAAATATATCTTTAATAATAGATAATTTTAGTCCTAAAATAAATATATTATCTCCATATCTTAACTCTGCGTTATCTGTTGGTATACCATTTACATACATTGGAATAGATAAGTTCAAATTATCTACAATATATTTTCCATTAGCATAAGTTAATTTTAACTGATTTCTAGAAATACCAGGCTGTTCATAAGATATGATATTAGGAAAATTTGAAGTATTATCGCCAGAACTATTATTACCAATATACCAAGACATAGAATTTTGTTGTGCCCCTATAGAAAAATTAAGTTGTAAAACATTTGGATCATAAACAGGACAAGTATAAATTACATAACTATCACCAAGTAAAACATTTTTTAAAGTATAAAATTTTTCATTTTCTAAAAGTACTTCATCCACAACATTACCATTTCTAAACACTTTAACTTCACTATTGCTTTTGAGTACCCAATTATTATCTACCGCTTGAACACTAGCTAAGTTATCTTTATCTGCATTAACTATCCAATAGTTACCGAAAACTTCTTTGGGTAAAATTAAATTAACTAGTTTTGTTGCATCCATTAGCATAATCTTCATGAGTGCCACACTCCCTTATTCTATATAGAATTATAACATAAGAAATATTTTTTTTATATAAAAAGAGTATAATTTATTGATTATCCTTTTATAAATTACGCTGATTTTATTTTTATATTAGCCAAAAGAAAAAATAAGCTTTTTTACAGCTTATTTATCATATCTAGTTTTATTTTTTATATCACTATTTAACAAATCAATAAATTCTTCCATTGATACTGTAGTAGTTTCCTCACTACCTGCTCTTCTATATGAAATAGTTTTGTTATCAACTTCATTTTGACCTAAAATCAACATATAAGGAATTTTTTTAATAACAGATTCTCTTAATTTATAGCCAAGTTTTTCGTTTCTATCATCTAATTCTACTCTATACCCAAGTTCATTTAATTTATTAAACACTTCTCTAGCATATTCTTCATGATATTGGATATTAACAGGCACCACTTCGATTTGTTTAGGAGCTAACCAAACAGGTAAGTACCCTTTAGTTTCTTCTAAGTAGTAAGCCATAAATCTATCAATACTTCCAAATACTGCTCTATGAAGTACTACAGGAGTCTTTTTATTTCCATCACTATCAATATAGCCTAAATCAAAACGCATTGGTAAGCAGAAATCTAACTGACAAGTAGACAATGTATATTCTGGTCCAACAGCTGGTTTAACTTGAACATCAAGTTTTGGCCCATAAAATGCTGCTTCTCCAACTTTTTCTACATAATCATATCCCAAATCATTTAATACATTTCTTAAAGTAGTCTCAGCGTTATTCCACATTTCATCATCTGGGTAATACTTAACTTTATCTTCTGGATCTCTAAGTGACAATTCAAATCTAAAATTCTTAATGTCTAATTCTTTATATACTTCTAAAATCAAATTAACTACAGAAGAAAATTCTGCTTCTATCTGTTCTGGAGTAACAAATAAATGTGCATCATTTTGACAGAAAGTTCTAACTCTTTCAATACCCTTTAATGAACCACTTGACTCAAAACGACAATCTCTTGCAATTTCACCTATTCTTATAGGCAAATCTCTATAAGAATGAACATTATTACTATAAACCATCATATGGTGTGGACAATTCATTGGACGAAGTACAAATTCTTCTCCTTCAACTTCCATTTTAGGGAACATATTATCTTTATAGTGATCCCAATGTCCAGAAGTTTTATAAAGTTCTACATTTCCCAAAGGTGGAGTTAAAACATGTTGATAGCCTAATTTTCTTTCTTTTCCCTTTATATAATTTTCAAGTAATTCCCACATAATATAACCATTAGGTA
The DNA here is from genome assembly GCA_910584655.1 of uncultured Bacilli bacterium. Lineage (GTDB taxonomy): Bacteria > Bacillota_I > Bacilli_A > RF39 > UBA660 > Coprovivens. The sequence goes on along the minus strand of CAJUBJ010000001.1, from coordinate 1,353 downwards.
AATACATAGGAAGCCCTTTTCCAACTAAATCACTTATCATAAATATTTCTAAATCTTTACCAATCTTACGATGATCTCTTAACTTCATTTCTTCTAGCTCTTTTAAATGTGCTTCTAATTCTTCAGAAGTTGGAAAACAAACACCATATACTCTTTGAAGCATTTTGTTATTTGCGTCCCCTTTCCAATAAGCACCACTAAACTTAATTAATTTAAAATTCTTAACTTCTTTAGTATTATTCATATGTGGTCCGCGACAAAGATCAGTAAAATCACCTTGAGAATAACAACTTATAGTTGTTTCATTCTCATCCATTCTAGAAATTAAATCAATCTTATATTCATCATCTTTAAACATCTCTAAAGCTTCTTCTTTAGAAAGTTCTCTTCTTATTATATTTTTAGCTGATTTAGAACACTTTTTCATTTCTCTTTCAATTTTCTCTAAATCTTCTTCAGTGATTTTATCTTCTCCTAAATCAATATCATAATAGAATCCTTCTTCTACTACTGGACCAACCCAAAATTTAGCTTGTGGATATAAGTGTTTAACAGCTTGTGCTAATAAATGTGCACAACTATGATTTAAAATATTTAACTCTTCATTTTCTTTAAAATTTACCATATTCTATTTTCCTTTCTTTACTTCTAATTCTGTTACATCCATTAAATCAATGAAAGCAAATCCAACTTGTCCATTAGAACTTAAAAGTTCTCTTTCTAAAGCATCTTTTTTCCTTTGTAAAGTCTGAGCTTCTTCTGATATTTTTAATAATTCTTCTTTTGACATAGTATTCATCGCCATTTTCATCTTTAATGAAAATATTTCTTTTTTTAATCTCTCTATTTCGGTGGTGTAATCCATTACATCAACTCCTTAAATAAATAAAAAAACCACAATACTTGCAAGGAGCAAATAATGCGGTACCATCCTTTATTTAACTTAATTTAGATAACGGCCATAACCGGGTTTTATTAAACCTCTCAGAAGATAGTAATCATTAAGTCTTCTATTCATTTACACCAACCATGAACTCTCTATAAGAAGTTTCTCAATAATCTTGTTCTTCGTCATCGAATTACTTAAATATTAAACCCATTTAACCAATTTGTCAAATTAAACTTTATAAATTTTTAATTCCTCTAAACTACATTCTAATATTTTAGCTATTTTTTCTTCTGTCATACCAGATTGCAAAAACTTACTTATTATTTCTCTTTTTCCTTCCAATCTACCTTCTTCTATGCCTTCTGCAAGTCCTTCTGCTCTTCCTTCAGCTATTCCCTCGGCTCTTCCCTCTGCCAAACCTTGCCTCTTGCATTCTTCTTTCCAAGCTAAATCATGGTCGTATG